>JBKHII010000034.1:0-30822 GCA_046538735.1 Spirochaetales bacterium | reverse complement strand
TCTTTCGTCTTGCCCATCATCATCAGTATAGCTCCTCCTTCGCTTCGTGTGGACTGCCCACGGCGCGGGTGTGTTTCGCAGCTTTTCGTCCCTGGGACAATCGCGCTCGATTGGAATCCGGTGCTTCAGTCCCCGCTGGATGTAGCCCGGGTCCTGGCGATGGTGCCGGAGCAGGGCACGTGCACAGAATCTCTGTTAGGAGGTTTCGTAGGCTCCGCCAGGGGCCGGAGAAACGAACAGCCGGCCTGGAGGCCGGCTGCTCATAGGGGATATTCTGTGTAACGTAGCGCCACGATGGCGCGTAGTGGGCCTGCGCAGCGCGACAGACGTTCCGACTCAATCCGCTTGGGGCGCGGTGGATACGATCGCAGTCCAGCATCGTCGACATACGATCTGTTGATGCTCTCTGCTGACGATGAGGAAATCGGGAATCTCGAATTCCGACTCTATCGCGTCAAACTGCAATGAACTCTTGGTGAAGATGTTCGCTGTGTCGCCTTTGTCTCTCATTCGCGGTCTCGAGTTGACTATCCCCGTGTGACCCTGCTCCTCAAGCCACTGTGCAATCGGCATCAGATGACTGCAAGTCCGGTCCCTTGCGTCATCCGCATACTGGGAACCGTCGATTCTCCGCTTCACCTTTCCTACCTCACCGGAATACTAAAGATTGGCTCTAGCACATCGTCGAAGTTCGATATGAACAGCTGCTCAGCACCACCGGCACCCCATTGCGGATTCGCAAGCGCAGTCGATGCAGCCGCATCGATGTCCCGCGTGATTCGATACGCGGTGATTCCTGGTCGGTATCCAGCAACCTCATGCGGCGCAACCTGAAGAGCGCGATACAGATCCGTCGTCGCGCCGTATTCGTCGACGGCCTGTGCGGTTGTGTAGAACGCGCTTTGCCCCGGCGCGCCACCGTACACAATAGTACCCTCGCCAACTCCGACGTTTGCCCACTCATCCACTCCAGGATACCTCGCGGTCCCCCGCGTCGCTCGAGCCAGACCGGCAACGTCGTCTCCAGATGAAGCAAACCAACAGGAAGATTCCGAATCGACTGCGCCGCCATAGCGATGTCATTCGGGTTCATCACGCCGTAGAGGCCCAAGAGCATGAGATCCGTTTCCAGCCCCTCGCCCGTCAGCCAACCTTCTTGGCCAATCAGGGCCTGCGCCGACTCGTTGTATCCGTACTCAACAGCACTGTATCCGGCGCCAACCAAGTTGAAGGCCGCATTCACCGTCGAGGCCGCAAGGTTCCACACACCAGCAGCCCCTGCACCTATGCTATCGATAACTCTGTTGTATCAACGGTCGCCAGTTTCAACGCGCGGAATCGTCGGCAGAAGATCGTACTCGCCTTGGCTCCGACTGAACGGTGCATCTTCGACGCCGTCCGGATCTACATAGAGCAACGGGTTTGCGCTGGCATACTGATACCAGTTCCACCCATCCCGAATCGGGTCCTCAGTCGTGAACCTCCCGGTCCGCGCGTCATACCACCGAGCGTTGGAGTAGTGCAGACCTCCTCGCGAAATCGACGCCCCGGTCGCGTCCGCAAACGGCGAGGCGTCATCCCGCCAGATCAACAGCCCCGTCTCGTCGGTGAGCCCGGTTGTGGTTCCCAGGTGATCGGTCAGGTAGAAGAAGGTCGCCTCTGCGCCAGTCCCGTATCCTTCCACCTTCGCCAGGTGCTTGCCGAATCCGAACACGTACACGGTCGTCTCGCCGGAAGTGGTCTCCTCCACGATCCGTCCCGAGACATCGAAGCTGTACCGCGTGATAGTCGTCTCGGCGTCAGCCTCCTCGGTCGCGTCGCCAATGCGGTACACGCGCCGCCCCTGGTGGTCGTATGCGTACGTCGCCACGGTCCTCTCCGCCCCACCTTCGGAAGCGGTGCCGACGGAGACAAGCCGATTGAACAGGTCGTAGTCGTACCGCCAGTACTCCTCTCCGTTCGCGGAGATCTCCACCTCATCCCCGTCCACCGTGTACTCGCTCCCCTTCTCCACGAGGTTGCCGTTCGCGTCGTAGCGGTAGGCGTATCGGTCGTCGGTCTTCAACCGATCGCTGTTCTCGTAGTACGTGTAGAGAAGCGACTCACTCGTGATATCGGTATCAACGGTGTGCGTCTCCCGGTTTCCCTTCGCGTCGTAGGTGTACTGCTCTTGGCGCGTCCACGCACGGTGGCTCCACGACAGCGATCAGGCGACGGGTTCCAAGGGCGTCGCTGCCTCGCCCGATCGTCCCCGACCCCTCGAAGCGGATGGGCGGGCTGGTCTGGCTGATTCACCGCGTTGTGTACCTGTAGCCCGCCCACCGACTCGGGGTCGTGGCCGTCGGGCGGGCGCGCTCACCGGCTGATCGGCGGGTGCCTGATCGCTGTCGGCGAGCTCCGTGCGCGGTCTTGCTGGATAGGTTCGTAGCGGCGTGGACCGGGTGCTCCGCTCCAATTCCTCGGCATGACCTGCCCTT
The DNA here is from genome assembly GCA_046538735.1 of Spirochaetales bacterium. Classification (GTDB taxonomy): domain Bacteria; phylum Spirochaetota; class Spirochaetia; order DSM-27196; family SLST01; genus SLST01. Next base: position 28,345 of record JBKHII010000034.1, on the reverse strand, counting down.
CGGGCAGGCGAGCTCGGGCGCTTGAGGCTCCGTCACCTCCGCCTCGCGCCCTCGTCATGCCTGCGGGATTTCCGCTACGCCCCCTCGCGCACTTCGTTCGTGGCCGGCGGCTGTTCGGGGGCGCGGATGGCCTATCGCTTCGTCTCCATACCGTCTACCCTTCTCATCCATGGTGAGCTTCCTCGTCTCGGCGGTCCTCCAGTACGTCACCGTTCGTCTGCTTCCCTCCGCGCGACGCGACGCTGCTCTCCTTCCTGGTCGTTGCCGAGAACCGCGTCCTCAAGCGGCGTCTCGATCTCGAGGGCAAGCGTGTTCGTTTCACCTGGTTCCAGCGTGGTCTCTGGGTGCGGTTGCTCTCACTCGGTCCCTCGCTCAAGCGGTATCTGGTAGCCGCATCGCCGCAGACCGTGCTTCGCTGTTGGCGTCTTCGTCTGAGGCGATTCTGGACCTACCCTCACAAGAGGCCCAGACATCCTGGTCGTCCTCCGGTCTGAGCGAAGACTCGAACGCTCATCTGTCGCATCAAGCGCGAGAACCCTTCCTACGGCGTTCGCCGTATCGTTGGCGAGCTTGCGAGGATTGGGATCTCGCTCTCCGCCGAGACGGTCCGAAGAGTCCTTCACCGAGCGTTCCGTGACGGCGACCTTGCGCCCAACGGATCGTGGAGCAGATTTCTCCGGCTGCACTGGAACTCCCTGTTTGCCTGCGACTTCTTCACTGTGGACACGCTGTCCTTCAAGCGCTTCTACGTCTTCTTCATCATCGAGCTCTTCTCACGAAGGATCGTTCAGACCGCGGTCACTACCTCGCCTACGGTGCAGATGGTGCAGGCTGAGCTTCGCTACTTCTGATCGCGGCGCGAGGACGAGCATCCAGTCTTGATTCACGACAACTCCGGTGAGCTGTATTGGGTGGACTACGAGGTGTTCGGTGTCAGCGTTGTTGGGATCTTGCCCGGAGCTCCGAACATGAACGCGTTCGCCGAACGGTTCGTCGGATCGATCCGCCGTGACATCCTTGATCGCATGCTGATCTTCACCGAGCGCCGGTTTCGAAGAGTCGTCGGCGAGTACGTCAGGTGGTACAACGCTCTGCGGCCCCATCAAGGAATTGGGAACCAGACTCCTGATCGTGCTCCACCACACACGAGAGGGGAGATACGCTCGCGGCCGGTTCTCTTCGGCCTGTACCGCGAGTTCTATCGCGACGCTGCCTGAATCAGCGTCACAGTCGCACACTCCTCGTCGTTCGCGTCACCGCGTGAGGTGCGTCCGCGTAGTATGCATTGCGGCCGGAAGAGCACGGATTTTTGGTCTACAAGGGTCGTTTCCCTTCTCTCGATTGCCAAAGATCCCTGCGTCGGTCGCCGTGCTTCTGCCGGCGGTCGGTCAACTGTCACGATTCTATGCCGTGGACTAGTTTTGTGTCACCACGCGGGGACGATCGGCCGAGGCAGCGACCAAGTAGACGGCACGCCTGATCGCAGCCGTGGAACAACGCTGCGCGGATGCGCCTAGACGCAACGGGCGATGCCGGTCGTTACCGCCCCGGAATCAGCAGCGGCTCGGTCTGCGGATCCGCGAGTCGGCGCGCGGCGCGGGCGCCCCACGTCCCGTTCGGGTCGACTCGCGAGAGCGTCGTCCACAGATCGAAGGCGGCGTCATTGCGCTCGCCCCAGAATGCCGCGGCGGCGTAGTAGAGATCGTGAAAGAGCGCGCTCTCGCTCAGGTACGCTTCCATGACCTCGTCCGCGCGGGCGCGCTCGAGGAGACCGCCGACGGTGGTGAACTCGTAGGTCGGATCGCGTTCGATTGCGGCGTCGATCAGGGTCGTAAAGGACTGGAGCACGGCGAGAGCGGCCTGCTCCGCCGCGGCGTTGTAGCGTCCGAGGCCCACGAGGAGCTCCGCGAGCATCCCGCGCGCGCGCGTGGAGGCGGACTCGGGAAGACGGTACAGCACGAGGAAGCGCTCGAGGTCCTGCTCCGCGAGGATGAGGTGCACCCCGTCCGGGATGAGCGACTCCTCCGGAGGCGGATCCTCGGCAACGATCTGAGAGAGCTCTTGCTCGTACCGGGCGAAGTCTCTGCGTGTTCGGTAGATATCCGCCCGCTCGTAGCGGACGACGAAGGCGAGGTCCGGGACCTCGAACGCGCCACGTTGTTCGAGCGCCCGGCGGAAGTAGTCCTCGGCAACCTCGTAGTCTGCGATTGCCTTGTACGTCCGGCCGAGGCCGAGGAGCGCCTCCGGCGTACCGGGAGCGAGGTCGAGCGCGCGCCGGTACGCCCGGATCGCAAGTCCAAACTCGGCTTCGTCCAGGAGACGCTCGGCGCGCTCGATTACGAGCCAGGCCGGTTCTTCGGCCTGCGCGTGCGCGAGCCCGTTCGGGCCAAGGGCGAGAAGCACGATGACGAGACCGCGAACGACACGTACCATCCTGCTTCCCTTATCGGCGCCGAACGGGGGGCGCTGTACTAGCCTTCGAAGTTCCCCGTGATAATCAAGAGGAAGACCAGCACGAAAATCGCTACCGTCTCGATGATGCCGAGCACAGAGATGTAGTTGCTGGTGCCCTTCCCGGTTTCACCCATGGAGTCGGACGCTGCGGCAGCGGCACGTCCCTGGAACCACGCGGACATCCCGATAGCGAGGCCACCGAGTATGCCGGCACCAAGGATGTATCCCGGGTCTGCGCCTTGATCTCCCAGCGCGGCACTCTGCGCCAGGCGCTGCATGAGCAGGAAGCCGTAGATGGTCTGGCTCAACGGGAATCCCACGAACGCAACCAGAATGAACGGTGCGGGTCTGTTCTGAACGAAGCACTTCTTCCACGCGCCCACTGCGGCCATTCCCGCGGTACCGGTTCCGAGCGCAGAGCCAACCGCTGCAAGCGCGAGAGCCGCGCCAACACCTATCAATCCCCAATCCATTGTCTATCTCCTTGTGTGATGTTCTGCCTATGTGTAGGGTTTGTATTCCACACCGCTCCACTCCATTCCCAGGTGTCCGGAAAACTCCAGCAAGTTGAGTCTGACGCCATGCACGATAACCGCAAGCCCGGCCATCACGACGTTCAGCGTGTGCCCGAAGAGGAGGATGACGGTAGCACCAATGGTTCCTATGAGACCACCGGCTACGCCCTGAGCCATTGCGTTAAACGCCTGCGCGATTTGCACCGTTGCCAGCCCGACCGCGAATAGTCTGATGTACGAGACCACGTCGCTGAAACCACCGATAGTATCGATGAACGTGATGAACAGATTGGCGAAGCCCTTTCCAATGCCGCCAAGGAAACCCGACTCCGCCGACTGGCTTCCAAAGACAATCACTGCGAGAAGTCCGCCGCCGATCATGTACAGGCCGTATGACGGAAACGGAGTCCCCAGGAACAAGCTCACGACCAGCAAATAGAGACCGATGACCATGGAAAGCCAGCCCACCTGCGCAACCGCCTTCATTGCCGGTCTCTGCCGAACTTCTCGCACGAAGTTCCAGAGATGAGCAATCGAAAGGTGCACGACCGCGAGCATGAAACCGACTCGCTGGACCGTTTCATTGCTACCGGCATCGAAGGCGTCCAACTCGGGAACAGCGACCAGAGAGAACGGGAACGCCTCGCCTATCGGCTCGTACCCGAACCAGTTGCCCGTGGCGGCTCCCCACGCGATCGTACTCACGCTGAGTACTGTGAGCAGAGCCGGAAACAAGCGCCTTTCGGAAGCCTCCCCCCGCGACCGCGCGATCATCATGACGGATGCGATGAGGAGCAAGCTTCCGTAGCCGGCGTCGCCTATGATCATGCCGACAAAAACGATGAAGAACAGCAGGAAGAAGAAGCTGATATCCCGCTCGTGATAGCCCGGCACGACTCCCAGAAAATCGAAGACTGGTCGAATCAGGCGAATCGGGCCACGGTTCCTGATCTTCGTGGGAACCTGATCCTCCGGCCCCGGGTCGCGGATGAGCGTCCCCCATCCGTTGTTGCTCGCCGCCTGCTTGAGCGAATCGACCGAGTCCGCGGGGATGTAGCCGGTGATGTACGCGACCCGCTCGGCGGTGTCCATGCCGAGCCGGACGTGCTCGTCGCGAAGCCGGCGTTCGAGCTCGGCGAGCGCGGCCTCGAGCGAGCGCCTCCGGGGCGCGAGCGTCATGAGCTCCTGCTCGACCGCGGAGATCTCGGCGATCTCCTCCTCGCGGCGCTTTCGAAGCTCTTCCGGAGAGATCTCCGGGAGCCGGAACTCGGTGACGCCGGGCGTTGCGGCGATCTCTTCGGGCGTGTTCCCGGACGGATGCGAGCCGCGATACCACACGAGCGCGAACCGAACGGCACGCGGGCCGGACTCGAGCACGAGCGCGCCCTCCGGGGCGTTCTTGCGAAAGTCCTTCTGCGACATCGAGAAGAGGTGAACGTTGATCTCCCGCTCGGCGAGCTCGCGGACGTCATCCGGATCGAACTCGCCCCACGGGCGTACGCGCTCGAGCTCGGCGTCGATCTTGTCCAGGACCTCGCGTCTTCCGCGCCGATGCTCGGCGGCGTTGTGGATGGAGCGCGCGCTCTCCAGCGCATCTTCGAGCGTCTCGCCCGGCGCGAAGCCGTCCACGTCCGCCACGCTCGCGTCCATCTCCGTTGCGGGACGTGCCGCGGGCACTCCGGCGGCTTCGGCTTCGTCTTCGCTCGGAAGCTCGGCGAGCGCTCGTTCAACAAGCTCGCGTTCGGCCGAGAGCTTCTCGGTCTTCTCGTCGCTGCGGCGCTCGATCTCCGGATGGAGGAGACCGAGCCGCTTGAGGTTCGCGAGCTCCTCACGTCGCCGGCTGTCCAGGACGAGGATCGTTGCCTTCTTCATTGGTGCGATCATAGGCCCCTCGTCTCCAGCTCCGCCTTCGTGTCGATCGCTGCCTTCGCCATCTTTCCGCGGACGACGGCAGCGGTCTGCTGATCGCCCAGGTAGATGCGGATCATGCGGATGTTCTCCTTGGTCTCGGGAATCTTGACCTTCTCAAAGAGGTTGACGCGCTGCGTGGTGATGCGCAGCTCCTCGCTCAGCAGCTCGTGCTGGCGCTTCAGAATCCGAACCTCGGCGTCCAGCGCGAGCAGCCGCTTGAGCGCGCCGATTCCACGGTCGACCCAGAGCGGCATCAGGTAGAGATCGTACGGCGGCTCGTCAAAGGTGATCTCCTCGAAGACCGGGATGTCGATCCCCGCGATGTTCCCGCTGCTCGTGATGAGCGAGCGGATCTTGAGGTGGTTTTCGAGTCCCACGTCCTCTCCGAAGACTTCGACCCAGCTCATGAGCTCGCGGTGCAGGCGTTCTCGCTCGCCGTCTTTCGCGCGCATCTCCGCCTCTACCTGCCGGATAACCATCTGCAGCTGCTGCTTCTTGAGCTGCAGCGTGGGCAGGTAGCGCTGGAACCGCTTGAGAGAGTCCTTCTGGCGCTTGAGCTCGTTCTTCGTGAGCTTCACCTGTGCCATTGCTTACGCGCTCTCCTCCGCGACGGTGGCGCGGGTCTTCGGCCAGAACTTGTTGATGAGGTCGGTTCGTAGACCCGTCTCCGCCGGCTCGAAGCACTGCGCGAGGATGTTCCACCCGCGGTCGAGCGCTTGCTCGAGCGGGATGTTTACCGAGAGGTCCATCATCTCGCTCTCGAAGAGGTCTCCGTACTTGAGGAGCTTCTGGTCCCAGTCGGACATTCGGAAGCCCATCGACTTCTTCTCGAGCGACTCCTTGTAGCTCGCGTAGAGCGTGATCATGCCGTCCATGATCGCGCGGTGGTCTTCGCGCGTGTCCTTGTTCACGAGCTGCTTCAGTCGCGAAAGCGAGCCGAACGGCTCGATGCGGCCGTTCCGCAGGTAGTACTGCCCCTCGGTGATGTAGCCGGTGTTGTCCGGGACGGGATGCGTGACGTCGTCTCCGGGCATCGAGGTGACGCCGAGGATCGTGATCGAACCGGCACCTTCGAAGTCGACCGCCTTCTCGTAGCGCGAGGCGAGCTGGCTGTAGAGGTCGCCGGGGTAACCCCGGTTGCTCGGAACCTGCTCCTGCGTGATCGCGATCTCCTTCAGGCTGTCGGAGAAGTTGGTCATGTCGGTGAGGAGCACGAGCACCTTCTTGCCGGCGAGCGCGAATTTCTCCGCGACCGCGAGCGCGACGTCCGGAACGAGCAGACACTCAACGACGGGGTCGCTCGCGGTGTGCACGAAGAAGATCGTGCGGCTCATCGCACCGCCCTCTTCCAGGACCTCGCGGAAGTAGAGATAGTCGTCGTACTTCAAGCCCATACCGCCAAGGATGATCATATCCACCTCGGCCTGCATCGCCACGCGCGCGAGGAGCTCGTTGTACGGCTCGCCGCTGACGCTGAAGATCGGCAGCTTCTGGCTCTCCACGAGCGTGTTGAAGACGTCGATCATGGGGATGCCGGTCCGGATCATGTTCCGCGGGATGATGCGCATGGCGGGATTGACCGACGGTCCGCGGATCTCAACGAGGTTCTCCGAGAGATCGGGGCCGTTGTCGCGCGGGTTGCCGCTTCCGTCGAAAATGCGGCCGAGAAGATTATCGCTGAACGAGACTTCCATTGCGCGCCCCAGGAACACGACCTCGTCACCGGTCGAGACGCCTCGCGCACCGGCGAAGACCTGGAGCGACACCTTCGAGCCGTCCAGGCGAATGACCTCGGCGAGGCTCGTGCCGTGCGCCGAGGTGACCGTGGCGAGGTGACCGTATCGGACGTCTTCCGCGGTGACCGTGATGACGTTACCCGCGATCGACTCAATCTTGCTGTAGACCTTTCGCATGGAGGAACTCCTATCGTATCTCGCCGACGAGCGAGGCGGCGTTCTCTTCCACGCCGGCCCGGCGGTCGTTGATCGTCTTCTTGATTTCCGCCTCAAGCTCCTTGAAGGAGTCGCTCTGCGTTTCTGCGCCGTTGAGGTCGAGGAAGCGCTGCCGCAGTTGCGCGAACCAACTTCTCGCCTCCTCCTTCTCGCCGAAGTTGAGCTTGCTCGTGAGCAGATCGAAGAGGATCTGGAACGTGTACTTCTGGCGGTCCACGCTGACCGCGGCGTCCACGGCATCGAACGCGTTCTGCTGGAGGTAGACCGAGTCGGTGAACTCGCCCTTGAGGTACCAGACGTAGTCGTCAAGGCTCGTTCCTTCCTCGCCCACGACCTTCATCATCTGTCCTACCTCGTCGCCATGGTGCAGCACGTCGCGCGCGTACTCGACCATACCGGGATCGATCGGCCCGCGATACTTGCTCCACGAGTCGAGCGGATGGATGGAAGGATACCGACGCGCATCCGAGCGCTCACGCGACAGCCCGTGGAAGGCGCCCACGACCTTGAGCGTCGCCTGCGTGACCGGCTCTTCGAAGTTCCCGCCGGCGGGGCTGACGGTTCCTCCGATCGTAACCGATCCGCGCCCGCCGTCGCGTAGCGTCACGAGCCCGGCTCGCTCGTAGAAGGCGGCGATGACCGACTCCAGGTACGCGGGGAACGCCTCTTCGCCCGGGATCTCCTCGAGTCGTCCGGACATCTCGCGCATCGCCTGCGCCCAGCGGCTCGTGGAGTCCGCGAGCAGGAGGACGTTGAGCCCCATCTGCCGGTAGTACTCGGCAATCGTGACCGCGGTGTAGACGGATGCCTCGCGTGCCGCGACCGGCATCGAGCTCGTATTACAGATGATGACGGTGCGCTCCATCAGTGTGCGCCCCGTACGCGGGTCGATGAGCTCGGGGAACTCCCGCAGCGTCTCCACGACTTCACCGGCTCGCTCTCCGCACGCCGCGACGATAACGATGTCAACGTCCGCGTTGCGGCTCGTGATCTGCTGGAGCACCGTCTTCCCCGCGCCGAAGGGACCCGGGATACAGTACGTGCCGCCAAGTGCGACGGGGAAGAAGGTGTCGATGATACGGACCTTCGTCACCATGGGGTCTGCCGGTTTCAGTCGCTCGGCGTAGCAGTCGATCGCGCGCTTGACGGGCCACTCGAAGAGCATCGTCACGGGAACCTCGTTCCCGTTCGCGTCCTCGAGCACGGCGATCTGATCGGTGACCACATACTCGCCCTCGGGCGCGATGCTCTTCACGGTGTGGGTGCCGTAGCGGTTGAACGGGACCATGATTCGGTGTTCGAACAACCCTTCCGGAACGGTACCGAGCGTATCCGCACGCTCCACCTTGTCTCCCACCTTCGCCTTCGGCGTGAACCGCCACTTCGTCTTCCGGTCGAGCGCGTTGACGTAGACGCCGCGATCGAGAAAGAAGCCGCACTGCTCGGCGAGCTCCGGCAACGGATTCTGCAGACCGTCGTAGACCTTCGCGAGCAGGCCCGGACCGAGCTCGACGGCGAGAAGCTCTCCGGTGAACTCGACCTCGTCGCCCACGCCGATTCCCGTGGTCATCTCGAAGACCTGAACCTCCGCGCGCGAGCCGCGCACGCGGATGACCTCGCTCTTGAGGCGCTTCGTCTCGCCGTCGGTCTCAACCGAGATGTAGCCGACCTCGTTGAGGGCAACCTCGCCCTCGACTTGAACCGAGACCATATTGCCGTTCACGCCGATGACTGTTCCTCGTGACTGGCTCATTCGTTGTGCTCCTGATAGTAGTCGTTCATGATTCGCTCGGTGATGCCCGCATACCGTTCTTCGCCGCGCGTGCGCGTGAAGAGCCGGCGTCGCGCCAGCAACTGTAGCTTCAAGAAGTAGATGACCACGCGATCGAGATCGAAGTAGTGACCCGCCTCCAAGTCGTCCAGGAAGCGCCACCGCGCCCGATCGAGCGCGTCTTCGCCCGAGAGCGGCGAATCGTGAGAGAACGCCTCCCGCGCCGCCTCGCCGATCTCGACCGGATCGCTGTCGTCGTGCCCGGCCTCGTCCAGACGCACCTGCTCGCCGGGGTCCGCGCCCTTCGCCGGCGCGCGCATGCGCACGAGCGCGTTGCGGAGGCCTCGCTCGAAGGAAACCCACCGCGCAAGCGTCTCGTTGCCGGGAGCATCCGGATCGAGCGGCGCGTCGATTCCCGCCGACTTCACCACTTCAAGATCGTGGTCGGAGAGGTGATCGTGCAGGGCTTCGAGGAAATCCGCGGGATCGGTCGCTTCGCGCTCCTCGTAGGTGAGGAGCGGCAGGCTCGCGACCAGGAAGTAGTGCTGGCTCACGAACTACTCCCGGGTCGCCTCACGGATCGTTTCCGCGAGCCGCGGCGTGACGTACGAGGAGAGCGCCTCGGCGATCGCGTCCGTCGTGAAGTCGTAGTAGACACCGCCGTCGCGCGAGGCGATCCGGAAGCCGCCCTTCACCGAAGGGCTCGCCTTGATTTCGGTCCCGGCGGCGAGTCGTTCGGCCAGCTTCGCGCGAAGCGAGGACTCGAGCTTCTTGAGGTCGGACTCGGCGAGCAAGACGTCGATCTGCTCGTCCTTGCCCTGCGCCCACGCGCTCACGACCGTCGTGATCGCGCCTTCGAGAACGGCGTCGGTCATCGTATCCGAGGTTGCCTTCTCCACGACCTCTCGAAACACGGAGGTCAGCTGCGCCTGGACCGTCAGAACGAGATCGCGGGCGGCCTGCTTCACCGCCTCTTTGCCGGCGGCCTCCTGGCGCGTGCGATCCAGCTTCGCCTCTTCCACGATTCCCGCTGCCTGGCGGCGCGCGTTCGCCGTGATCTCCTGCGCCTTCTCTTCGGCGGCGGCGACGATCTGCTCGGCCTGCTTCTCCGCGTTCTGTACGCCTTCCGCTTTAATCGTCTCGATGAGCTCTTTCAGCTGAGTATCCATACTGACCTCGTGAATACGTATATGGGACGCCGATGCCTTGTCGCGTCGGCAACCTGTTCATACTACTGAAAACCGACGGTCTGCTTCAAGGGAGAAATGGAGATTCTGTTCGCTCTCACGCGATTACTAGATCTCCCCGAGTCGCAGGTCGCCGTGAATCTTGAAGACGTTCCGGTCGCGGTCCACGCTGAGTCGCCGGTGCGGGAAGTAGTACGGCAGCTTTCGCGCGACCAGATCCGCCGTTTCGGCCTCGATCGACTCGCGTACGTCCGCCGGGACGGTGTCCAGCGTGATCATCTCGACCTGGACCACGTATCCGCGGCCGAACTCCGAGCCGAAACCGGGCGTGAAGGTCGCGCCCACGTTGAACAGGCCGTCCTGCGCCTTGTTCGCCGTCTTCCCACGCACCGGGCGCGCCGGGTGTAGCTGGTAGCGATCTCCATACTTCTCTTCCAGGTGATCGTCCACGGCGTCGAAGAGCCGCTTCAGGCGTTTCTCGAACTCGATGAGCCGAGGATGCCTCACCAGCCGACCTCCCAGACGATCGGGCTCGTCGCGGTCACGATCTCGGACAGCGTCACGGTGAACGCCGCGGCCTCACCGCCGTCCACGATCTCGCCGTTCGTCCGCGCGACCTGCGCCGGCGGGTCGACCTCGAACGTCAAGGCGTAGCCCTCGAGATCGGCGGCCAACGCACGAGCTCCTTCTCCGCTCGAACCGTCTCCGGGCGCGATCGTCTGCCGCCACGAGCCGCCGCTCGCCGCGAGCTTCACTTCGAGCGAGTCGCGGCCGAGGAAGCGCCGCAGCGCATCGATCGAACCGAAGCCCACGCGAGCGATCACGGTCACCTCGGACTCGCTCTTCACGATCGAGTGCGAGTGCAGACGCAGCCCCTCGATGGCGAGCTCCGCGTCCTCGAACTCGCTGCGCGTCACGGGGATCGGGCGGGCGACGTCGCTGTCGTCGAAGACGCCGGTCTCCCACGCGGCTCGATCGATGCGATACGTCAGCGACAGCGTTCCCGATCCGTCCGAACGGAGCGCGACGGTCGTATCCGTGCTGAGGCAGGAGGAGAGCGCACCGATGAGCAGTGCGACGGCCAGGAAGCGTGGCAGCGAGCGGCGTGTCATGAAGCGATAGTAGTACAATCGCGACCCGTGCTCAAGTTTGGGCCTACCGCAGGTGGACGTTCGTCTTGCCGAATCCGCCCTCTTCGGGGCGCGCGTACTCGAAGCTCGCGACCGACGGGTGCCCCTGAAGGAGGTCGCGTATCGCCTTCTGGAGGACGCCCTCGCCCATCCCGTGGATGATCCCGAAGTCGCGCATCCCGGAGAGGAGCGCCTGGTCGATCTGGTGCTCGACCGCGTCGCGCGCCTCGTCCAGGCGGTAGCCGCGCACGTCCAGCTCGAGCTCGGCGCGCCCGGAAGAGCCGGAGTAGGATACCGACGTGCGTTCGCGTTTCGGTCGGATCGGTTCCAGGTCCGACTCGTCCACCGGCAGCCCGACCGGGCCGACCTGCACGACCCAGCTCGATCCCTTCCCCTTCCTGCGAATCGTGCCTTCCTTGCCGGAACTCACGATGCGTACCGGCGCGCCCTCGGCGAGCTCGTTCCTCTCCTCCCCGCGCTCCGCCGGCGCCGCGGCGGCCTTCTCTCGCTCGGCGGCGAGCGCATCGTCGATCTCGGCGATGAAGCCCTTCACCGCCTGCGTCTTCTCGCGCGTGAGCTCTCCCTCGCGGATCTCGCGAACGAGGTTCTCCAGGCGGCTCCTCGTCTCCGCAGCCCACCGTTCGAGCTCGCGCAACGTGCCGCTCCTCACCTCCGCCTCTCGCCTATCGAGCATTGCCGCACGATCCGTCTGTCGTTCGCGCTCGCGGTCGAGATCCCGCTCCCGCGCGACGAGCGCCTGCGTCTCCTGGTGGAGCTCCTGCTCGCGATCGGTCAGGCGGCGGATGATGCGGCCGGTGTCGTACTCCTCGCCGGCCAGATAGTCGCGCGCCCGCGCGGTGACCGCGCGCAGGAGTCCCATCTGCGCGGCGATCTCCACGGCGTGGCTCGAGCCGGGGACACCCGGGATGATGTGGTACGTGGGGCGCAGGCTCTTCGGGTCGAACTCCACCGAGGCGTTCGTCGCCTGCTCGTGCGTGAAGCCGTAGTGCTTCAGACGCCCGTGGTGTGTCGTCACCACCGTGAACGGACGGCGCGCGAGGAGCTCGTCCAGGATGGACATCGCGAGCGCCCCGCCCTCTTCCGGATCGGTGCCGGAGCCGAGCTCGTCCAGGAGCACGAGCGAGGAGTCGTCGGCATGATTCAGGATCCGGGCGATGTTCCGCATGTGGCCCGAGAAGGTAGAGAGGTTCTGCTCGATGCTCTGCTCGTCGCCGATGTCCGCGTAGACCCCGCTGAAGATCGGAAGCTCGCTGCCGGGTCCGGCCGGAATCTCGAGTCCGAACTGGTTCATGAGCGAGACCAGCCCCACCGTCTTCAGGCTGACGGTCTTGCCCCCGGTGTTCGGCCCGGTCACGATGAGGACGCGCTTACCCGCGGGCACCTCCACGTTGATCGGGACGGCGTGCTCGCCGAGCAGCGGATGGCGCGCGTCGCGCAGCATGAGCGAGTCGCTCGCCACGCCGGCGCGCTCGCACGCGAAGTCGTACGCGTATCGTGCGCGGCAATAGACGCGGTCAATCCGCACACCGAGATCCAGCGCCGCCAGAAGCGTCGCGCGGTGGCGCGCGCAGAAGCTCGTGAGCTCGCGGAGGATCTTCAGGAGCTCGTTCCGATATCGGTTCTCCGCCTCCACCACCGCGTTGTTGCGCGCGACGAGCTCTTCCGGCTCGATGAAGACGGTCGCCCCGGAGGCGGAGACCTCGTGCACGATCCCCTGGAGCTTCCCACGGTGATCCGACTTCAGCGCCAGCACGGTGCGGCCGTCGCGCTGGGTCGGCACGGTCGCGCTCAGGTACCTGCGGTAGTCGTCGCGGTTCGCGAGCGCCGCGGCTCCCCGCTGCAGATCCTGCTGCGCGCGGACGATCTCGCTGCGAATCGCGCGCAGCTCGGGAATCTCCCGCTCGCGGATCGTGCCGTCCGGATCCACATAGCGGAAGAGATGCGCGTAGATCGGCTCCACGTCCGGCATCTCGCCGAGCAGCCGCTCCATCTCGGACGCCACGCCGGCCTCGGCGGCGCTCTTGGTGAGGAAGCCGCAGAGCCCGGCAAGGCTTCTCGCGAACAGCGCGATCTCGGCAATCTCGAGCGGATCGAGTACGATGCCCTCCTTGGAGAGACGCTCGAGCGTGTGCGAAACCGGCGGGAAGCCGAGAGACGGGAACTCGGTCGTGGTGCCGAGACAGCGCTTCACCACCCCTACCCGGTCCAGAAGCTCCGCGATCTCGGACGCGGACGTCGCAACCCGCTCCCGCGTCAGCGCCCGCGCGGCCTCGGCGGTCAGGCACCGGTCGCGTACTTGCCGACGTATCTTCTCGAACTCCAAAACGCGGAGCGTATGGCGATTCACGGATACTCCTCTTGCGCGCTCTCGATCTCAGCGAAGAGTCGAACGTAGCTCTCGTGCCGCGTCGCATCAAGGGCGCCGTCCGCGACCGCGCGAAGCACGGCGCAGCCCGAGTCCTCCGTGTGGCTGCAGTCGTTGTGCGCGCAGCGACCGAGGAACGGCCGAAAGTCGCGGAACGCGTGATCGAGCTCCTCCGGCGGGACGTGCCGGCAATCGAGCTCCCGAACGCCCGGTGTGTCCACAATCTGGATTCGATCGTGGCTCACGAGCACGGCGGCGTTCGTGGTGTGACGCCCGCGCAGATAGCGCGAGCTGACCTCGCCGGTCTCCTGCAGCTCGCTGCCCACGAGCCGGTTGAGAATCGTCGACTTGCCTACTCCCGACTGCCCCACGAAGACCGAACGCTTGTCCTCGAGCGCCGCGCGCAGCGTCTCGAGCGTCTCGGGAACGTCGCGCCGCAGCGCGATCGCCTCGTATCCCAGCCCGCGGTACCGATCCGTCTCCGCGATCGCCCGCTCGCCGTCCAGATCCGCCTTCGTCACGGCGACGAGCGCCGCGATCTCGTGGTGCTCGGCGAGGACGAGCACACGATCCACGAAGCGGTTGCGAAACGCCGGGTGGTCCGCGCTCATCACCACGACCACAAGGTCTACGTTCGCGGCGAGCGTCTGAAGCGCCGCTCGTTTTCGATTGTACCGCTGGAACGCATTTCGGCGAGGCGAACGTTCCACGATGACTCCGGTCGCGTGCGTCTCGTCGATCTCCGCCACCGTTACGAGATCGCCCGGGGCGAGCGGATTGTGGCTCCGCTCCTCGAGCGCAAGCGACTTGCCCTTGATGCGACAGAGGTAGCGCCGCCCGTCCATCTCAACGGTGAAAATGTTATTGCGGCCGGTGAGGACGGTTGCCGTCTTGTTCATCGCAGATCCTGAGGCCGTGTGCGCGCGCGAGGTGAGCGTAGCTCGCTCCCATCCGGTCGTGGCTCGAGACGAAGACCCGCGGAGGGGGCGGGGCCGACGCCGGACCGAGGGCGCCGTTCATCCGCTCGGTCGCGACTCGCACGGTCTGTCGCACGACTCCGTCCACCGAGTCTACGACCCGGATCGAGGATCCGAGCATCCGCTCGATCACGTCGCGAACGTGAATGAAGTGCGTGCAGCCGAGCACGACCGCCTCGACCTCCGCCTCCCGCAGCCGACGAAGCGGCAGCTCGAGCGCGTCCGTCGGCTCGTCCTCCGAAAACTCGCCGAACCGTTCCTCCACGAGCCGGACGAGGCCCCCGGCCGCCTCCAGGACGACCTCGGTACCGGGGGCGAACCGTGAGATCAGATCGGAAAGGTACGGGTCTTCCACGGTGCGACTCGTGGCCAGCACGCCGATCCTCCCGGCGGTCGCGAGCGTCGCTGCCGGCTTGATCGCGGGTACCACGCCCACGAACGGAATCGCGAACCGCCGCCTGAGCTCGGCGAGCGCCACGACGCTCGCGGTGTTGCACGCCACGACGATGACCACGGGATCGACCAGCTCGATCAGGCGAGCCGCCGCGCGAATCACGATCTCGCGCAGGCCCTCGACCGATCGCTCACCGTACGGGAAATGGAGGTTGTCCGCGTAGTACGCGTACGCAGCGTTCGGAAGCGCCGTACGGGTGCTCACGAGATAGGGTACTCCCCCCACCCCGGAGTCGAGAAAGGCGATCGTTCGCAGGCTCATTGTCGTGCGCTACTCATCGCCGAACAGATTGGAGAACGCGTCGCGAGCCTTCTCCGCCGAGTCGTCCTTTCCGCCCGACTGCCTGCTCTTCGCTGCCGGCCGGAAGAAGTCGCAGAAGTTCGCACGATCCTTCTCGCGAACCGGTTCGGGAATCGTCTCCCGGCACTGCCAGTGCGCGGACTCGTCGAAGAAGTCGCAATTCAGACATACCTTTGCGTCCGCGCCGCACGATTCGCATCGAGTGGTGCGATAGATCCTCTCCGGCAACCCGGCGCCGCAGACGAAACACGTTGCCATGGCGCAATGATACCCGCGATGCGGACGCCCATCAATCGCCGGCTGCGGGCGCTTGAGCGATCGACGCAAGCTCGGTAAGCTCGCAGGAGATGTTCAAACCGGGCACAGCGCCAAGCAGACCCGCCACCGCCGACCAGCTCCGGAGCCTCCTCGACCGGTATCGCGTCATCATGGACCTGAACATGCCCGGCCTCCACGCGGAGGACCTCACCGTCTCCGGGAACGCCTTCTACGGGTGTAACTTCGCAGAGACCCGCCTCGAGGGCGGCGTTGTTGAGCGGTGCACGTTCGAGCTCTGCTTCTTCCAATTCTCCACGCTCGCGAACGTCACGTTCACGGACGTGAAGATGAGCAACTGCGTGTTCGGCGGGTCACGGATATCGGAAACCACGTTCCGCGGGTCGAACGTTGTTCAGTGCAACTTCAACGGCGTACGTGCCCGAATGCTCGTCTTTGACGACTGCGACCTGCTCCACACGCGGTTCGACAACGCGCAGCTCCAATTGGTTCACTTCGAGAACTGCAACCTGAAGGAGACCCGGTTCCTGCGGTCGGACATCCACGAGGTCTCATTCCGATACGCCAACCAGGAAGACGCGGTGTTCGTTGAAGAGGAGAACTGGTGATGCGCCTCTACACGCGCTTCTCTTTCGAGACGCTCTCGAATACCTATCTGATCGGTCCGGACGAAGGCGGCGACGCGGTCCTGTTCGATCCTTCCAGCTTTGACGTTCCCCTCCTCGATCTCATCGAGGCGCAGGGCTACTACGTGCGCAGCGTCGTTCTCACGCACATTGACGAGTCGCACCCAAGCGGTCTGCGCACGCTGCGACGGATCTACGACTGCACGGTCTACGGCTCTCATGCAGACGTCCTGGGCTCGCCGGCGGTCAACGTCGCGGACGGCGACGTGCTCGAGATCTGCAACGAACCGGTCCGCGCGATCGCGATGCCGGGTCATGGAAGCGACAGCATCGCCTACTACGTGGACGGGTTCGTCTTCACCGGAGCCGCGATGAGCGCCGGCGAGCACGGACCGGTCCCGAGCCCGTACGCAAAGGAGCTACTCCTCAAGAACATACGCGACCGCATCTGCACGCTCCCGAGCGAAACCGTGATACTGCCCTTCGTAGGGCCGCCCTCGACCGTCGCGGTGGAGAAGCGCACCTTCTCTAGCGAACCTCCGCCACCGATCGCAGGACTTCCCTGAAGCGTTCCGGCAGGCGCGCCGTGAAGGTCCGCGGCTCGCGTTCGTGCGGCAGGCGAATCGTCAACTGGTAGGCGTGGAGCATGAGCGACGCACCCGGGAAGCGGCGGTCGCCCCTCGCGTAGACAGAATCTCCGAGAATCGGACAACCCACGTACGCCATGTGAACGCGCAATTGGTGCGTCCGGCCGGTCTTCGGGCGCAGCGACACGAAGCTGTACTCGTCGTAGTGCTTCAGCACGCGGTAGTGCGTCACCGCCTCCTTCCCTCCGGTCTCCGAGACGGCGAACCGCTTGCGGTTTCGCGGATCGCGGGCGATGCGCGTGCTGATCGTCCCGGTGCTCCGCGGAAGCCGGCCTTTGACCACGGCGAGGTAGTGCTTCTCGGTGGTGTGCTTCTTGAACTGCACCGCGAGCGCGGCGAGCGCCTCGGGGTGCTTGGCCGCCACGATCACGCCGGACGTGTCCTTGTCGAGCCGATGCACGATACCCGGTCGGGCACGATCGCCGAACCGTTCGGTGAGCGACTGAACGTGGTACATCAGCCCCTGGACGAGCGTGCCGCTCCAGTTCCCGGCCGCGGGGTGGACGACCATTCCCGCCGGCTTGTTGACTACCACGACATCGTCGTTCTCGAACATGACGTTCAGCGGAACGTTCTCGGGCAGAATCGCGGCGGCCTCCGGCTCGGCGTACTCGATCTCGAGTTCCTCCCCCGCCCGAATCCGTCGCGAAAGCTTCTGCTCGTTCGCCGCGGTCTTCACCGTTACCGCACGATGAGCGATCTGGCTGCGGGGAAAGAGCGACAGTTCTTCGGCGAGATAGCGATCGAGACGCATGCCCGCCGCCTCCTCCGGGACGATCACCCGAAGCTTCGTTCGGGCGCGAGACTCCGGCGTATCCGTCCGCTCACCCATTCGGCGGCTCTTCCAGACCCAGCACGTAGTCGATGAGCGCGACGACCGCCGAGAGCGACACCGCCCCAACGAGCATCCAGACTTCGTCCTCTTCGGTCAGAGGCTGCGCACCAGGGGGAGCGAAGGCGGGAGGAAGGTAGTCGGGCGCGAGCTCGCCCCGGTTGATGCTCGCCACGGCAAACCTGCCGAGCGTGTAGAGCGAGCGGCTGACGAAGAGCGTGATCGGAAAGCTGCCGAGCGCGACGATCTCCGCCCGCCGAGCCGCGGTCGCCCATTCAGGAAACTCGCCCGGTTCGTACGGCTCGGCGTCTTCGATCACCGTGCTCCCGCCCCCCTCCTCGGCGTACGCCCCGGGCGTCCCCACCGCAGCGACGAGCAGCACCGCGGCGAACACGCGCGCGAGCCCCCTCATGATCGACTCCCGAAGATCGCGCTTCCCACTCGCACCTCCGTGCTGCCCTCCGCGACGGCAATCTCGAAGTCTCCGGTCATTCCCATCGAGAGCGTGTCTATCTCGTCTTCCGGCAGCGAGCTCCGCAGCCGTTCGAACAGCGTTCGCGTCTCCGAGAACGCGCGCGCGATGCGCGGCTCGTCGTCCACGAAGGGGCCGATCGTCATGACACCCCGCAGCCGCAGCCCGGGAAGCCCGGCGATCTCGGCCGCCTCTGCGAGCAGCCGTTCGCCGTCCTCGTACCCCGACTTCGTGCCCTCGCCGGAGCTGTTGTACTGCAGGAGCACGTTGCAGATCCGGTCGGCGGAGGCGCACCTGCGAGACACCGCCTGCGCGATCGCGAGCGAGTCGATGCTTTCGACCCACGAGAAGAGCCCCGGCACGTGCCTCGCCTTGTTGCTCTGGAGATGACCGATCAGATGAAGCTCCACGTCGGACTCGAGTCCCGCGTACTTCCGCCCCGCCTCCTGTACCCGGTTCTCTCCGAAGAGCGAGTGACCGGCCGCGATCGCCTCGTCCACGAGCTCGCGGGGATGCGTCTTCGTGACGGCGAGCAACCGAACCTCGTCTGCGGACCGACCCGACAGCTCGGCCGCGCGGGCGATGCGCTCGCGCACGTTCTGGAGGCGCTCTGCGACCATTCGTCGAGTGTACCAGAAGCTCCCACCCGGTTCAAACATCGGCCGATGCAGCCGGTGGACCCGCCGCTCTGTTGACTCTGCTTCCACGCCCGGACTACCTTCACGGTGTCGAGAGGTCAAAATGAGTGACAGATTGTGGAGCGAGCGTCAGAAGTCGACGTGGCGCACGAAAGTTGGACTCGCAGAGATGCTGAAGGGCGGCGTCATCATGGACGTCACCACACCCGAGCAAGCGAAGATCGCCGCCGAAGCCGGCGCGCAGGCGGTCATGGCGCTCGAGCGAGTCCCGGCAGATATCCGGGCGCAGGGCGGCGTGGCGCGCATGTCCGACCCGGAAATGATCACGGGCATCCAGGAAGCCGTGACGATACCCGTGATGGCGAAGTGCCGCATCGGTCACTTCGTTGAGGCCCAGATACTCGAGGCGCTCGGAGTCGATTTCGTGGACGAGAGCGAAGTGCTCACGCCCGCGGACGAGCGCTTCCACGTGAACAAGCACGAGTTCAAGGCGCCCTTCGTCTGCGGCTGCCGCGACCTCGGAGAAGCGCTGCGCCGGATCGGCGAGGGCGCGGCCATGATCCGTACGAAGGGCGAGGCCGGCACCGGAGACATCGTCGAGGCCGTCCGGCACCTCCGCACGGTTACGGACGAGATCCGCCGTCTTCAGGGCCTTCGCGAAGAGGAGCTCATGACCGCGGCCAAGGAGCTCGGCGCCCCGTACGATCTCGTCCTCGAGGTCGCGCGTACCGGAAAGCTGCCCGTTCCCAATTTCTCGGCCGGCGGCGTGGCCACCCCCGCGGACGCCGCGCTCATGATGCAGCTCGGCGCGGAGGCCGTCTTCGTGGGGTCGGGCGTCTTCAAGTCGGCCGACCCGGTTCGCCGGGCGCGAGCGATTGTTGACGCGGTCGCCAACTACGACAACCCCGACAAGCTCGCCGAGATCTCGCGCGGGCTCGGCATGCCGATGTCCGGACTCAGCGTGACCACCATGGAGCCGGGAGAGCGGATCGCGACCCGAGGCTGGTAGACGGTGCCCACAGTCGGTGTTCTCTCGTACCAGGGAGGCTTCCAAAAGCATCTCGAGCGCCTCTCGTCGATCGGTGCCGCCGTGACGGCGGTCCGCAACCTCGAGTCGCTCGCGGGAGTGGACGCGCTCGTCATCCCGGGAGGCGAGAGCACGACGATCGGCATGCTGATGGGGCGATTCGGACTGCTGGACGCCGTGCGCTCGCGGATCGCCGACGGCTTCCCCGTCTTCGGCACGTGCGCCGGCGCCATCCTCCTCGCCCGAGAGATCGAAGGCAGCGACCAGCCGAGAATCGGCGCGCTCAACGCCGTCGTGCGGCGAAACGCCTACGGCCGCCAGATAGAGAGTTTTGAGGCCGACGTGGTACTCGCGGGCCCGACCGAAGGCTGGAACGGCGGCGCGTTCCACGGCGTGTTCATTCGCGCGCCGTGGATCGTCTCGACCGGCCCCGACGTGACGACCATTCTCGCGTACGAGGAGCGCCCCGTCCTCGTGCGCCAGGGATCGCTCCTCGCGGCGACCTTCCACCCGGAGCTCACTTCGGACGACCGGATCCACCGCTACTTCATCGAGCAGGTCGTATCGCCGTAGCTCGGCGACCTACACGTCGCGCGCGGCGTTGTACGCGTCGATCTCGTCGAAGACTGCGCGTCGTTCGGGCGGAAGCGCGAGCCTGTCCAGAGCGGCCGCCGCCTCCTCCCGGAGCGCGGCTACGCGCGACTCCAGAAGCGCCACGGTACCCGTTCCCACCAGCGCCTCGCGCACCCGCTTCACCTGCCCCTCGCTCAGCTGATCGTGTCCGAAGTACGCCGCCACGTCCGCCCACTTCGATTCGGGCAGCCGCGCGAGCAGGTGAAGCCGGTGCAGCGTCTGCTTGTTGGACGAGATGTCCGATCCGGTCGGTTTCCCAATCTCGTCGGTGTCTCCCATGATCCCCAGGTGGTCGTCGCGGATCTGGAAGATCATACCTTCGAGCTCGCCCCACGTGCTCAACGCCTGGATCACATCCCCGTCCGCGCCGGCAATGATCCCTCCCATCATGAGCGGGAGCGAGAACGTGTAGCGCCCGGTCTTGTACCGGTAGACCGCGAGGATCTCTTCCTCGCTCGCAGCTTTCGGTGAGTGCCCGTTCGCAACGTCCGCCATCTGCGCGACGCCTACCTTGGCGATCTCTCTCGAGAGCAAGGTGATCAGCCGTATACGAGTCTCTCCGTAGAGCTCGCATCCGCCGATCGCCGAGACCGCGAGCAAGACCGCGACGTCGCCGCCGCAGATCCCCATGCTCTCCCCGAATCGTGCGGGGTTCCGGAAACCGCGATCGCACGCGTGGCGGCGGTACTGCTCGTAGACGGCGGGAACCCCGCGTCTGATTGGATCCTCGTCCATGATGTCGTCGTGGATCAGCAGGAATGACTGCACCAGCTCCACGGCGGCGGCGGCGGTGTAGACCGCGTGATCGGGTGCCCGCCCGAGCGCCTCCGCGGCAGCCGCCACGAGCGAACCGCGGATCAGCTTGCCGCGCGACGTGAACTCCACCAGGCGCCCTCGCAGGTCCTCCCCCCACGAGTTGACCTCGTCAAGTCCGGGCCCCTCGTTCGCGTCGATCCCGCGGAGCGCGGCGATGATTCCCTCCCGATGGCTACCGAGCGTTGCGATCACCGTGGAACCGCCCCCGCGTTCGGTCCGGGCCGGACGAAGTTGCCGAGGACTCGTCCAAGGATTCGCCCACGGCCCGGCTTGACCTTCCTGCGGTACACGACGAAGGGGTCGGCCTCGATCACGGACGCGGTCCAGTTGTACATCTCGGCCGCCGTCTTGATCGGAACGAGGTAGCGTCGCGGCAGAAACCGGTACCCGGCCTCGGCTGCAGCCTGCCATTCGCGGTAGCGGTCGAGTTGCACCCCGAGAAACCGTCGGAACTCATCGGGTTGCTCCCTCGTCGTTCGCTCGTTCAGATCGGGAAGCGAGCTCTCGGATATCGGCAGATAGGTTCGGCCGAGCTCGTTGTCCTCGGCGATGTCGCGGATGAAATTGATGAACTGCATCGACCGCCCGAGCATGCGCGCCGCGTCGTCCGCCACCGGATCGAGCCGCATGATTCGAGCCATGTAGAGTCCGATCACCTCGGCCGATCCGTAGACGTACTCGAGCGTCTCGTCCAGCGTCGCGTGCACTCGCTTCTCCAGATCGAGCTCCATCGCCCGGAGGAACCCGTCCGTCCACTCGGCACGAAAGCCGCGTCGCTCGGACAGATCCACGAATGAGTCGATGATCACGTCGTCCGCGGGTGTTCCGGCCAGAGCACTCCGGTACCGGCCGACGAACCGCCGGAACTCGTCCGGCTGCTGCGGGACTGCGTCCACGAAGTTGTCGGCAACGCGGACGAATCCGTACAGGATGAAGACATCGTCTCGAACGTCCGGTGGGAAGAAGAGACTGCTGTTGAAGTAGGTCTTGCTCCCGGACTTGAACACGTCGCGGTGCAGCTCGGTCGATCGCATGCGGCTTCCTCTGTCCGAAGAATAGTGCGCGCGACGCGAGACGGGCAAGCAGGAAGCTCCGGCCTCACAACGGTCCAACTCTCGCTACAGAAGGCCAAGTTGGGCATACAATTGTAAAATAGCGTTCGTATTGTACGCATTTCGGTCCCAATTGCCGCTTCTTTGTTGACAGACTCGTGGATCTGCCCTAACTTGCAGCTACTTTGGCGCGTTCTTCGGGAGATCACCTCGAAACCGCACAAAGAATCGGAGGTATGATGACTGCTACGAAGAAGACGGCTGCGCAGGTGATTGTGGACGTGATCGAGCGCGAAGGAGTCGAGTATATCTTCGGTCTGCCCGGAGGCGCGGCGATTCCGATATTCGACGCGCTCGTAGACTCGTCGGTCAAGCTCGTACTCGCTCGGCACGAGCAGGGTGCGACGCACATGGCAGACGGATACGCTCGAGCGACCGGGAAGCCTGCCGTCGTGCTCGTCACCTCCGGTCCGGGAGCGACCAACACGATCACGGGGATCCTCACGGCGCACATGGACTCGATACCAATGGTCATCATCTGCGGACAGCAGACAACGCCGAACCTCGGGCTGGACACGTTCCAGGAAGCGGACGTATCCGGTATCTCCTACCCGGTCGTGAAGCATAGCTACCTCGTGAAGGACGCGCGCGACGTGCCGCGCATCGTGCGCGAAGCGTTCTACCTGAGCAGGACCGGCCGGCCGGGACCGGTTCTCGTGGACGTTCCCAAGGACGTTTCGAGCGCGCTCGTTGAGCCCGACTACAGCGAGGAGTTCCATCTTCCCGGGTACACCGTTCCCGGCGAAGGTCCGATCGAGGCGATCGAGGACGCCGCCCGCCTGCTGCGTCGTGCTCGCCGGCCGGTGTTGCTCGTAGGCCATGGAGCCGTGATTGCCGGGGCGGAGCGAGCCGTTACCGAGCTTGCCGAGAAGATGCGGATTCCCGTGGTGAACACGCTGCTCGGTAAGGGGTGTTTCCCTGAAACGCACGAGCTCAGCCTGGGCATGCTCGGGATGCACGGGACCGCCTACGCGAACAAGGCGATGGTCGAGTGCGATCTCGTGATGTCCATCGGAAGCCGCTGGGACGATCGCATCGTCGGAAAGTACTCGACCTTCTGCAAGGACGCGGTCAAGATCCACATAGACATTGACGAAGCTGAGTTCGAGAAAACGCTGGCGATGGACTGCCTGATCCACGGGGACGCCCGGCTCGTTATGGAGACGCTCACGAGCGTCGTGGAGCCCGGCGATACCGAGGAGTGGCTCCGGCAGGTGCAGCGCTGGAAGCGCGACTTCCCGCTCAAGTTCAAGAAGTCCGGTAAGCTCCGCGCAGAGCACGCGATCGACGAGATATTCCGGCAGACCAACGGGGAGGCGATTGTCGCGACGGACGTTGGTCAGCACCAGATGTGGGCCGCGCAGTACTATCGGGTGGACCGCAGGTTCCAGTGGCTCAGCTCGGGCGGCGCGGGCACGATGGGATTCGGATTCCCGGCCGCGATCGGCGCCCAGTTCGCGCAACCGAACCACACCGTCGTGGCGATCGTGGGGGACGGCGGATTCCAGATGACGCTGAGCGAGCTCGCGACGGCTGCTATTCACAAGCTGCCGATCAAGATCATGATCATCAACAACCGTTACCTGGGAATGGTGCGTCAATGGCAGAGCATGTTCTACGATAACCGGCTCAGCGGCGTTGATATGGAGGGGAATCCCGACTTCGTGAAGCTTGCTCAGAGCTACGGGGTGAAGGGCTTCCGAATTCGAAGGAGCGCGGACGTTCGGCGCATCATTGCAGGCGCGCTCGAGTACAACGACGGTCCGTGCATCATTGACGTGGAGGTGGAGAAGGAAGACAACGTCTTCCCGATGATCCCCGCGGGAGCGAGCCTCTCCGAGATGATACTCGAGCCACCCAAGACCAAGCTGGCCAAGCCGGAAGGGAGTACGTGATGTCCACTGCAATCGAAACACGCGGCCGTGCCGCCGAGGATTCGCTAAATCGGGACGAGAAGCATACGATCAGCCTCTACGTCGCAAACAAGCCGGGTGTGCTCATCCGGATCGCGCTCGTCTTCGCGCGCCGCGGGTACAATATCGACAGCCTGGTTGTCTCCGCCGCACCGGATCCCGAATTCTCCACGATGAACATCGTCGCGTCCGGCGACCGGAAGACGCTCGACCAGATCCTCAAGCAGCTCAACAAGCTGGTGGACGTGGTCCACGCGACCGATCGGACGAACGACGACGTGATCCATCGCGAGCTCGCCCTCATCAAGGTTCACTGCGAGCCGGACATGCGCGGCGAGGTACTTCAGTTGGCCAAGGCGCTCGATTGTGATACGGTCGACCTGGGTGAACGGAGCGTTACGATCGAGGCGACCGGCAAGAGCGACAAGCTCGACTCGGTCTCTCGCGTCTTCGAGCGCTACGGCGTGCTCGAGCTCATACGAACCGGCAAGGTTCTCATCGCGCGCGGCGAAACGATCACCTCGTAGGAGTCTACATGTCACGGAATCTTCTCAATAAGGTCTGGGAGCTGCACAAGGTCACCACGCTGCCCACGGGGCAGGATCAGCTCTTCGTTGGGCTGCACATGATTCACGAAGTAACGTCTCCACAGGCGTTCCAGATGCTCGAGGAGCGCGGCATGAGCGTGCTCCATCCCGAGCGCACGATCGCGACGGTCGACCACATCGTCCCGACCGCCGATCAGAAGCGTCCCTTCGACGATCCGCTCGCCGAAGAGATGATGCGCGCGCTCGAGGAGAACACCGCCAAGCACGGCATCGAGTTCTTCGATCTGACGACCGAGCACCAGGGGATCGTACACATCGTGGGGCCGGAGCTCGGCGCCACGCAGCCGGGAATGACGATCGCGTGCGGTGATTCGCATACCTCCACGCACGGCGCGTTCGGCGCGATCGGCTTCGGGATCGGAACGAGCCAGATCCGGGACGTCCTCGCGACGCAGTGCCTCGCCATGGCGCGGCCGAAGGTCCGACGGATCCAGGTGAACGGAAGCCTGAAACCGGGCGTCTACGCGAAGGACATCATCCTCAGAATCATCGCCGACCTCGGCGTCAAGGGCGGCATCGGCTACGCCTACGAGTACGGCGGCCCCGCGATCGAGGAACTCTCGATGGAGGGCCGCATGACGATCTGCAACATGAGCATCGAAGGCGGCGCGCGCGTGGGCTACGTGAACCCGGACGAGAAGACGTTCGAGTACGTTCGGGGTCGACGGTACGCTCCCAAGGGAGAGGCATTCGACCGCGCCGTTGCGTGGTGGAAGAGCATCGCGAGCGGCCCCGATGCCGACTACGACGACGTCTACGAGCTCGATGCGTCCACGCTCGAGCCGATGGTAACGTGGGGTATCAATCCCGGCCAGGCGATCGGCGTGACAACCGACATGCCGAAGGTGGCCGACCTGCCCGAGGCACAGCGCGAGACGGCCGAGGCCGCGTACCGGCACATGGACTTCGAGGAGGGAAGCCCGATCAAGGGCACGAAGATCAAC
Organism: Spirochaetales bacterium; assembly: GCA_046538735.1. Taxonomy (GTDB): domain Bacteria; phylum Spirochaetota; class Spirochaetia; order DSM-27196; family SLST01; genus SLST01. Next base: position 2,764 of record JBKHII010000034.1, on the reverse strand, counting down.
GTCGCCTTCCTCGGCTCGTGCACGAACGCCCGAATCTCCGACCTCCGCGAGGCCGCACGCATCGTCCGCGGGAACCACGTCTCTCCCGGCATTCGCGCGTTCGTCGTTCCCGGCAGCATGCAGGTCGCGAAACAGGCCGAAGCCGAGGGACTCCACGAGATCTTCCAGGACGCCGGGTTCGAGTGGCGAGGCGCGGGCTGTTCCATGTGCCTCGCGATGAACCCGGACAAACTCGAAGGCAGAGAGATCTGCGCCAGCAGCTCCAACAGGAATTTTATCGGCCGACAGGGCTCCACGACCGGAAGAACGCTTCTGATGAGCCCGGCGATGGTCGCGGCCGCCGCGCTCGCCGGCGAAGTGGTGGACGTTCGCGAGGTCGCGGCAGCGCCCGTCGCGTAGAGGAGGACAGAATGGCACGTCAAGGCGAGACAATACGAACCGTTTCAGGGACCGGCATCGCCGTTCGTGGAAACGACATCGACACCGATCGGATCATCCCTGCCCGCTACATGAAGGTGGTGAGCTTCGACGGACTCGGCGAATTCGCGTTCCGCGACGTCCGCTACGATGACGAGGGACACGAGACCGATCACCCGTTCAACAACCCCGACTATCGAAACGCCGAGGTCCTGCTCGTGAACAAGAACTTCGGGTGCGGAAGCAGTCGGGAGCACGCGCCGCAAGCGCTGATGCGCTGGGGGATCAAGGCCGTTGTGGGCGAGAGCTTCGCGGAGATCTTCGCCGGTAACTGCAACGCGCTCGGCATCCCCGCCGTCAGCGTGAGCGAAGAGGCCATCGGCGCGCTCATGACGCAAGTGGAGTCCGATCCGCTCGCCCGCATCGAGGTCGACCTCGATGCGAAGGAGGTCCGCTGCGGCGACCGGACGTATCCCGTCGAGTTCGTGGAGACCTATCGTCAGTCGCTCGTAAGCGGACGCTGGGACTCGACCGCGCTTCTTCTGGCAAATCGGGAGGAGATCGACGCGACGGTCGCGCGTCTGCCCTACCTCAACGAGTTCGTCTCGTGAGGTGAACCATGGCCGAACAACTGAACAGGCGCAGCCGAGCGATGACCGAGGGTCTCGCGAGAACCGCGAATCGGGCGTTACTCCGTGCGGTCGGATTCACGGACTCCGACTTCACGAAGCCGATCATCGGCATCGCAAGCGCCGATAGCGACGTCAGTCCGTGCAATATCCACATCGGATCGCTCGCGGAGCAGGCTTCGGGCCATCTCCGCAAGCTCGGCGCGATGCCCATGACGTTCCATACGTTCGTCGTCACGGACGGCGAAGCGATGGGACACGAGGGTATGAAGGCCTCCCTCGTCAGCCGCGACACGATCGCAGACGTCATCGAGCTGGACGCGCGAGGACACGCGATGGATGCGCTCCTCGGGCTCGGCGGCTGCGACAAGACGATCCCGGGTACCGTCATGGGCATGGCCCGCATGGACGTGCCGAGCGTATTCGTCTACGGCGGCACTATCCGCGCGGGCGTGCACCGAGGGCGCCCCGTGGACATCGTGAGCGCGTTTGAGGCGGTCGGTGCCTACAGCGCGGGACGGATCACGGAAGCGGAACGGCACGAGATCGAATGCGCCGCCTGTCCGGGTCCGGGCGCGTGCGGCGGCATGTACACCGCGAACACCATGGCGAGCGCGATGGAGGCGATCGGCATGAGCATCACCGGTTCGGCATCCGTCCCGGCGGTCTCGGACGAGCGCGCGGACGTCATGAGACGCAGCTCGGAGGCGCTCATGGAGATGGTCGGACGCAACGTCACGCCGAGGCAGATCATGACCCGGGAAGCGTTCGAGAACGCGATCCGCGTGGTGATGGCGCTCGGCGGCTCCACGAACGCCGTGCTGCACCTGTTGGCGCTTGCCCGCGAGGTGGACGTCGATCTATCCATAGACGACTTCAACACCTTCAGCGACACCACGCCGATCCTCTGCGACATGAAGCCCGCCGGCCGGTACGTCATGGAACACCTGCACGCCGTGGGTGGCGTTCCGCTCGTGATGAAGATGCTCCTTGACGCCGGAATGCTGCACGGAGATTGTCTGACGGTGACCGGGAAGACGATTGCGGAGAACCTGCAGGACGTGGACGTCTCGCTCGAAGGACAGGACGTGGTGAAGCCGTTGAGCGATCCCGAGAAGGCGACCGGCCCGATCGTGATCCTGAAGGGCAACCTCGCCGAAGAAGGCGCGGTCCTCAAGACGTGCGGACTCCAGGAAGTGGTGCACCGCGGACCCGCGAGAGTCTTCGACGCAGAAGAGGAGGCGATGGCGGCGATCCTGAACGGCGTCGTGACCGCGGGCGACGTTGTCGTGATCCGCTACGAGGGCCCCAAGGGAGGCCCGGGTATGCGCGAGATGCTCGGCCCAACATCCGCGATCGCCGGTGCAGGGCTCCTGAGCGACGTAGCGCTCATCACCGACGGTCGCTTCTCGGGAGGCAGCCACGGTATGGTCGTGGGGCACGTGTCGCCGGAGGCTCAGGTCGGTGGCGTGATCGCGCTGCTTCAGGAGGGCGACATCGTGAGCATCAACAGCAACCGGAAGTCGATCGAGGTGGAGCTCTCGGATGCCGAGCTCAAGGCGCGTCGGGACGCCTGGGTCGCCCCCGAACCGCGCTACCTGCGGGGCGCGCTCGCCAAATTCGCCAAGCTCGTCTCCTCCGCGAGTCACGGTGCCGTCACGAGCTAGTCTGCGGCGCCGTTGCCCGTCGCGGCCGTGCCCGCCGCAGACCAAAAAGAA
>JBKHII010000089.1:0-8040 GCA_046538735.1 Spirochaetales bacterium | reverse complement strand
CTCACGATCGTCGAATGCTACCCGATCGGTGTCGTGAAGATGGTCGACAATCAGGAGGTCGACGAGAAGATCGTCGCGATCCCGTTCCGGGATCCGGTCTACTCCGGCTATCGTGACGTCTCAACGTTGCCCCAGCACATTCTCACGGAGATTTCGCATTTCTTCGAGGTCTACAAGGCGCTCGAGCACTCCGAGACGTCCGTCAAGATGATCGTGGAACGCGAGAAGGCGCTCGAGATCATCGCCTCGAGCATGCGCCGCTACGACGAGGTGTTCCCGAAGCGGAACAACGGCTGTCCGTGACGGCGAGTCGCCGGGCGAACCGAGGGTTCTCTCCGGGCGCCGGAGCAGGAGTGCTGCGATCACGCGCGGCCGCCGTCCTCCTCGAGTGCGAGCGCCTCCCGCAGCGCGACTAAGAGCACCCGCGACGCTCGTCCGCGATGACTCAGTTGGTTCTTGCGCTCGTCAGGTAGCTCGGCGGCGGTCACCGCGAGCTCCGGAACGTAGAAGACCGGATCGTAGCCGAAGCCGGCCGCGCCGCTCGGCTCCTCGGCGATCAGACCGTGCCAGCTCTCCTGAGCGACGACGATCCTGTCGCCGGGCACGAGCGCGACCATACAGCAGACGAAGTGCGCGGCGCGCGTCTGCGCTCCCGCGATCGATTGCAGGAGGAGTGAGTTTCGCGAGGGGGCGTCGAGCTCGGTGATTCCGCCGTCCGGGCTGCCGAACCGTGCCGAGTAGACGCCCGGTCCTCCCCCGAGCGCGTCCACGCAGAGGCCCGAGTCGTCCGCGACGATGATGGTCTGCCGGTCATCGTGACCGCTCGAGTACGCGTCGGCCTCACCTCCCGGCTCCACAAGCGACTTCAGCGCACGCGCCTTCAGAAGCGCGTTCTCAAGGAAGCTCTCTCCCGTTTCGTCCACGTTGAACTCCAGCCCGAGATCGGACGGGGTCACAACGTCGTGGCCGGAGAAGATACCTGCGAGCTCGCGCTTCTTGTGCGCGTTGTTCGTTGCGATCAGCAAGCGCATGCTCGGAGCCTACGTGCCTTCGAAGAGCATTGCAAGCCTGCGGCGATAGTCGGGATCGCGAAGCTCCGCGCGCGCCTTGAAGATGCCCGAGTCCACGGTACCCTTTGCGATGCCGAGCACCTCCGCGATCTCGAGGTGCGTGGGACCGTGCATCGACTTCTCGAGGCTGGTTTTTGCGCGCTTGAAACGCTCGTGCCAGCGACTCCGCTCGGTCTGAAGCGCACTGCGCTCGCGCGGCAACGCTTCCGCCAGCCTCGCCTCCAGACAACGGACCCGAAACCACGCCCGGTCGCGATTGACGCGAAAGCGGGACTGTCGCGCACGGACCTCTTCGGTTCGCTCGCGCAACTCGGCGTAGGCGTTCTCGAGCCACTCTCTGCCGCATCCCACGATCTTCGCGAGCTTGTCGCGGAGCGATCCGTCCAGCCGGTCGAGCGCCTTCAGCGAGAGACAGAGCAGGCGCTGCGCCTGCCCAGGTGAGAGGCGCAGCTCGCGTGGGCCCTGCGGGCGCAACCGGAGCGCGCTCGGCCGATGCGCGGGTTGCTTGGTTCCGGGCCCGGCGCCCGCCGCCGGCCGTCGCGGCCCGGCGGCGCGGTTGCTCGGAGCGGGCTCGAAGGCCGGTCGACCGACGATCTCCTCTGAGGTGATCGGATCGCTCGCCACCGCCAGTCGGATACGGTCGCCCGCGCGCGACGACGCGAACGAACGAAGCTGCCACCGCAGCGATGAGTGAAGGTAGTTTTCGAAGCAGCTGCCGCTCGGACGATAGCGCGACACAAGCCGCTTGATCCGAGGATAGAAGCGCAGCAGAAACTCCGCGCTATCCTCCTCCGTGAACCCGCCGCGTCCCACCGGGTACCGGTAGACCATTTCGGCGACCGACTGTACGACCGCATCGAGCCCGGCCCCCGCGCGCTGGTAGTCCAGCACCTGGTTCGTGATCGTTGCCATGTGCACCCCCGCCGGGGAATAGCAACCGATGTGCCAAGCGGCGCCGGCGGCGATGCGGACGCGATAACGATTTCCGGAGGCAACGTGTTACAAAGCGTTACGTTTCGTCGGAACGGAGCGCTCGTTCGAGCTCCGACCGTACGCGCTGGAGTGCGTCGTCGAGCGCGAGCGGCGCGGTGAAGCCGGCCGCGCGCTTGTGGCCGCCTCCACCGAAGCGCTGCGCGATAGCGCTCACATCGATCGCGTCGATCGACCGCAGACTGCCCGAGACGGTGACATCGCGCTCCTCGCGCAGCAGCGCGGCGGTACGCAACCCGTCGATGCCGAAGAGGAGCTGGTAGAGCGTGTCCGAGTCGCGGCTCGTGCGGCCGAACCGTTCGGTGTCTTCGAGCGTCTCGTACGTGATCACGCCCGCGCCGCCGGCGATCGGTTCGGCACGGGCGAGCAGCGTGGCGAGCAACTGCCGCGAAGCAAGCGTGTGACCCCCGAACATCCGCCCGTGCGTCCGCTTCGGGGAGGCGCCGGCGGCCATGAGGCGCGACACTCCCGCGAAAAGGTCCGCGGCGTCCGCTTCTGCGTGTCGGAAGTATCCGGTGTCCGTTGCGATGCCGAAGAGCAGGAGCTCCGCCTCCTCGGTCGTGATGCCGCCTCCGAGTGCCTCCATGACGAGCTGAACGAGGTAGCACGTCGCCGGAGCCGTAGGGACCACGAAGCGGGCGTCGCCGTACGCGGTATTCGTGGCGTGGTGATCGATGACGGCGACCGGCAGCCCTTCGATGTCACTCTCGAGCGAGCCCACGCGGCTCGGTCCGCTGCAGTCGAGGATGATCACGGCCGGTCTCGAGTCGCCGGCACGGTCGTCGGCATCGAGGCGCGGCTGGAAGCGGTTCTCCAGGGAGACGATCTCGCGGCGCTCGAACGGTCCGGCGTTGTAGAGCCGAGTGCGTTTGTTCAGGTGGCGCTCGAGGTACGATCCGAGTGCGAGCGACGAGGCGAGGCAGTCGCCGTCCGGCTCAACGTGGCCTACGATGTAGTAGGTGTCGTACTCGCGAAGAAACGCGAGCACCTCGGCGGGCACGCCGGGAGATGCGAGAGGTGAGTCGGACACGTCGATTGTCTCAGAACGTGAACTGCGGAGAGTCTACGTTGAAGCGTTCCCTGAGCGCATCCGTCATCGTGAGGGAGCCCCAGGCGAGGTCGCTTGCCTCACGCGGAACGTACAGGACGACGTGTGAGATCTCGCTGTTCTCCCAGAAGATACTGATGAAGGGCACCGCTCCGTCCCGGTCCGCGTAGACGATGCGAGCCGGCGAACCGGGGCCGCCGAACCATTCGAGCGGGAGGTACGATGTGGCGAGCATGAGCGAGCTCTGCCGCCGGTAGTCGATCCGGTAGCCGAGTGTGGTCGCGTACACCTTCTCGATGTAGAGCGTCGTCACGTAGAGATCGGGCTCATCCGCCGTCTCCTGCGCAACGCCGACCATGGATGCGGCAAATGCGAGCAACAGGACGAGTGCTACCTTTTTCACCGTGTCCTCCTCTATGTACAAGGAGAGTATAGTGGCACCCCCGGCCGGCTTCAAGCGATTCTTACTCCGCGTCCCTGCCCAACGTCGCGAGGATCACCGCCTTGATCGTGTGTTTCCGGTTCTCCGCCTGCTGGAATACGCGGCTGGTCTCGCCTTCGAAGACCGCCTCGGTGACCTCCTTGCCCTTCACGGCCGGGAGACAGTGGAGGAATATCGACGATGGACTCCCGGTCTGCTCCATGAGGCCGTCGTTCACCTGATACGGCTTCAGCAGCGACTCGCGCTGCACCGCCTGTGCCTCTTCGCCCATGGACGCCCACACGTCCGTGTAGACCGCGTCCGCCGCGCGAACAGCCTCTACCGCGTCCGCGGTCACCGTGAGCCGCGCTCCGGTCTCGGCGGCCGGCTTCGAGCACCGCTCCACGAGCGCCGGCTCCGGAGCGAGCTCCGCCGGAGCACCGACGGAGAACGACACGCCGGTCTTCGCGCACCCGATCATGAGCGAGCGCGCGACGTTGTTTCGGCCGTCGCCCACGTACGCCAGTTTCGTGCCGGCGAGCGTTCCGAACGTCTCTTTGACGGTCATGAGGTCCGCGAGCACCTGCGTGGGATGGTACGTATCGGTGAGGCCGTTGTAGACGGGTACGCCGGAGTATTTTGCGAGCGCGTCCACGGTCTCCTGGAGGAACCCTCGGAACTCGATGCAGTCGAACATGCGGCCGAGCACGCGCGCGGTGTCGGAAAGGTCTTCCTTCACGCCGAGGTGGATATCGTCTCTGGAGAGGAAGGTCGGGTAGCCGCCCTCCTCGCCGAACGCCGTCTCGAACGACGCCCGAGTACGCGTGGACCTTTTCTCGAAGATCATCGCGAGCGTATAGCCCTCGAGCCTGCGGCGCCGCTCGCCGCGCGCCCGTTCGACCTTCAGGCGAATCGCGAGATCAACGAGATACTCGATCTCCTCGCGGGAATAGTCCCAAAGGGAGAGCAGTGAACGACCTGTGAGCTGTGACATGGGCCCCGATTCTACCGGAGGATCGGGGGCAAGGGAAGTGCCGGACGCACGTGCACGTGCGTCCGCGCGCGTGCGCGAGCCCGGATCAGGCGGATTTCTTGACCAGCTGGATCTCGGGTTTCTGTTCGTTCATGACGACTTCGCGGGTGATCGTTACGCGCTTCCGGCCTTCGATCGACGGGATCTCGAACATCAGGTCGATCATCAGGTTCTCCACGATCGCGCGCAGGCCCCGGGCACCGGTTTTCCGCGCGATCGCGAGATCGGCGATCGCGTCCACCGCGGCATCTTCGAAGACGAGCTCCACGTTGTCCAGCTTGAGCGCGCTCTGGTACTGCTTGAGTACGCTGTTCTTGGGCTCTCGGATGATCCGCACGAGGTCCTCGGCGGTGAGGTTGTGGAGCATGACGTGGATCGGAAGCCGCCCCACGAACTCGGGAATCAAGCCGAACTTGATCAGGTCGTCCGGGTGGAGGTGGCGGAAGAGCTCCTCCACGTCCGTCCGGCTCTTGGCACGGACTTTCGCTCCGAAGCCCAGTGGATGCTCCGAGATTCTCGAGTCGATGATCTTGTCCAGGCCCACGAAGGCGCCGCCGCAGATGAAGAGGATGTTGCTCGTATCGATCTTGATCATCTCCTGGCTCGGATGCTTCCGGCCACCCTGCGGCGGTACCGATGCCACCGTACCCTCGATGATCTTGAGGAGCGCTTGCTGGACGCCTTCGCCCGATACGTCGCGCGTGATCGAGACGTTTTCGCCCTTGCGCGAGATCTTGTCGATCTCGTCGATGTAGATGATGCCTCGTTCCGCGGCGCTGATGCTGTTCCCGCTCGCCTGGTAGAGCTTGAGCAGGATGTTCTCAACGTCCTCACCCACGTAACCGGCCTCCGTGAGCGTTGTGGCGTCCGCGATCGCAAACGGCACCTTGAGTTTGTTCGCGAGCGTCCGCGCGAGCAGCGTCTTGCCGGTTCCCGTGGGACCGATGAGAAGGACGTTCGACTTCTCGAGCTCCACGTCGTCATCCAACCGGCTCTTCTGCGTGATTCGCTTGTAGTGGTTGTAGACGGCGACGGAGAGGTACTTCTTCGCCTGTTCCTGGCCGATCACGTACTGATCGAGGTAGCCCTTGATCTCGTGCGGGCTCGGGACGTCGTCCATGAACTCGGAGGTCATGACGTCGTCTTCCTCGTCCAGGATCTTCTTGCAGACGTTCACGCACTCGTCGCAGATGTAGACCCCCGGTCCCGCAATGAGCCGCCGGGCGAAATCTGCGCTCTTGCCGCAGAACGAGCAGATCTTCGCGCTGTCGTTTCGAGCCTTGCTCATTCTTGTTCCCTGACGAACACCTTGTCGACCACGCCGTATTCTACAGCCTCTTCGGCGGACATGAAACGGTCGCGCTCCATGTCGCGCTCAACTTCGTCCTCACTCTTGCCGGTGTGCTTCGCGAAATACGAGGTCAGGAGCTTCTTGAGCCGCACGATCTCGCGGGCCTGAATCCCGATGTCCGTCGCCTGACCCTGAACGCCGCCCCACGGCTGGTGGATGAGGACGCGCGAGGAGGGCAGCGCGTAGCGCTTTCCGGTCGCCCCGGAGGCGAGCAGAATCGCGCCCATGCTCGCCGCCTGGCCGATGCAGATCGTGACCACGTCCGGTTTGATGTACTGCATCGCGTCGTAGATCGCGAGGCCGGCCGTGACCGAGCCACCCGGCGAGTTGATGTAGAGATTGACGTCCTTCTCCGGGTCCTGACTCTCTACGTAGAGCAGCTGTGCGATGACGGTGTCTGCCGAGAGATCGTCGATCGGGCCGTCCAGGAAGACGATACGGTCCTTGAGGAGACGAGAGAAGACGTCCCATCGCTCGAGCCCAAAGCCGCTCTGCTCCTGAATCGTGGGCACGAAGACCGACTTCTCCGGAATCCGGCCTTGGAGCTGTCCGTAGTGGCGTGCGATACGGTCGGAGTATTCGTTCATGATTTGATCCTCGCGGACAAGTTATTCATTGCGTCCGACCAAGTCCAGGAAGCTCGTTTTCTCGCCCTTCTTCACCTTGGTCTCTTCCAGGATCTTGTCGAAGAGCTTCCGTTCGCGGACCTCGCGTCTGACGTAGTCCATCATATTCTGCTGTTCGTAATACTGTCTGAGCTGGTCCTTCGTCGCACGGCCGCTCTCGGCCTGGCGGTCGAGCTCGGCCTCCACCTCATCGTCAGATACCTCGATCTCTTCGTTCTCGAGCATCTTCTGCACAACGAGCTGACCCTTGATCCGCTTCGTCGCACCGTCGCGCCATTCCGCGAGCAGACCCTCCTTCGTCTTGCCCTGCGCCCGCAGGAGCCCGAGAACCTGCTCCTCGGTCGCCCTGAACTGCTGGACGAAGTTGCGCCATGCGTTCTCGAGCTCGAGCCCGATCATTGACTCGGGAACCGCGATCGTTGAGTTTGCAACGACCTGCTCCACGATCGCATCCGTCTTGTACTGCCGAAGCCGCGACTCTACGGTCCGGTCGAGACGGTCGCGGATATCCTTCTTGAGGTCGTCGATCGTCTCGTACTTCTCGCTGATGTCCTGTGCGAGATCATCGTCGATCTCCGGAAGCTGTCGCTCCTTGATCGCTTTCAGCGTGATCTTGAGCTTCTTCTCCTGACCGGCGAGATCGGAGTCCTCGAAGTCCTCCGGGTACTTCTTGTCCACGACCTTCTCTTCGCCCGGGGTCATGCCCAGGACATCGTCGTCGATCTTGTAGACGTTGTATCCCGACCCCTGCGTGAAAACGAAATCCTCGCGCCTCGTGTCCTCAATCTCGTTCCCGTCCGAGTCGATCTCGCAGTAGTCGACCGTCACGATGTTGCCGGCCTCGACCGCGCCCTCCTCCTTGTCCATGACGATCGCGTTCTGTTCCTGGAGCGCCTTGAGCTCGCGCTCCTCGTCTTCCTTGGTCACGGACACCTGCGGGACGTGGACCTGGATGCCCTTGTACTCGCCCAGCTCGATCTCCGGGAAGACGTCGTAGACGACCGAGTAGGTGAGATCCTTCTCCACATCGAAGTCCACTTCGTCCTCGAGTCGCGGCTGCGAGTAGGGAAGCGGCTTCTCCTCGATCTCCTCGAAGACGCTCCTGAGACTCTCTTCCATTACCTTCTGCGATGCCTCGAATCGGATCGATTCGCCGAACTTGCGCTCGAGGACCTCGGGAGGTACGTGTCCCTTGCGGAAGCCCTTGATCTGCGCGTTCTTCGCGTACTCCTTGAGGAGCGAGCCGTATTCACCCTTCACGGTCTCCTGATCCACGGTGACCGTCAGCTTGACCGCAGAATTGTCGAGATGTTCAACGTTCTTTTCTTTGACCAAAGGTGTGTCCTTAACGATGGGATGCCGGTGCGCGGCTCCGCTCGGGCGCCGCTACGTTGTCGATTAGGATAGCGAAAAAAAAACGACCTGGAAAGTCCAGGTCGTTGTCTCGGAGAGCGGGAGACCGGATTCGAACCGGCGACATCCACCTTGGCAAGGTGGAGCT
>JBKHII010000033.1:0-31200 GCA_046538735.1 Spirochaetales bacterium | reverse complement strand
CTAGGCATTCACCCGCTCTACGTACTCACCACTCTCGGTGTTCACGAGGATCTTGTCACCTTGCTTGATGAAGATCGGCACCTTCACCTCGAGCCCTGTCTCGGTCTTGACCGGCTTCGTCGCGCCGGTCACCGTGTCGCCGCGAATCGCCTCCGCGGCTTCCGCGACTTCAAAGACCATCTTGAGAGGAACGCTCACGTCGATCGGTGTGGTTTCCCACATCACCACTCGGTACGTGTCCCCCTCCTTCATGTAGTTGATCTTGTCTTCCAGCCCTTCACGGGGGACTGTGAACTGCTCGTAGCTCTCCGAGTCCATGAAGTGGTACGTCGCGTCGTCCGCGTAGAGGTACTGTGCGTCGCGATCGAAGACATCCGCTTCCTGGACCGAGTCGTTCGTCTTGATCGTCTCCTGGAGCACGCGTCCCGATCGGAGACTCTTCAGCTTCACCCGCACGAAGGCTGCGCCCTTGCCGGGGTTCACAAACTCCCGTTCCGTTACGAGGTAGGGCTCATCCTTCCACAGGAGGCATTGCCCCTTCGCAATCTGACCGGCTTTGATCATTCATTACCTCGACTATCAGTTGTGCGGGCAATATACAAAAACTACGGGAAGAAGATTACCCCCCCTATCTCGCGCAGATCGAGGAGCGCCATGACGAGCCGGTCCACGCCGAGCGCCACGCCGCTGCACGGCGGTGCGCTCGCGAAGTCCAGGAGCGAGTCCGCAACAGAGTGTGGGACGACGGCATTCTGCTTGCGTTCCCCCTCCACGCGGAGGAACTCTTCCAGGCGCGCGCGGTCGCGCTCTTCGGTGTAGCAGTTCGCGATCTCCATGCCCTGCAGGTAGAGCTCCCACCGTTCGGCGACCGCTCCGTTCCTGCGCGCGAGCGTGGGAACCATCGCCGGGTAGTCGGTCAGGATGACCGGGTGATCGTGCGGGAGTCTCGGCTCCACGAAGGTCAGCAGGATACGCTGATAGAGGTCCTCCTCGGTTTCGTTCATACCGACGCGCAACCCCAGCGCGCTCGCGGCCTCGCGCATGGCTCCCCTTCCGGCGAAGTCGAGTCTCATCCCGGCGTACCGCGCGATGCTCTCCGCGACGGTCATCGTCTCAACGTCCGCGCGGATCGCGTCGCGCCCGTCGGCCTCCGGCAGGGCGTCGCCCAGGTAGCGCAGCAGCTCGCCGGTCAGCAACGCCTGGTCGCGGTAGTCCGCGTCCACCGTGTACCACTCGAGCATCGTGAACTCGGGATGGTGCATCCGCGACGTGCTCTCGGCGTTTCGGAAGACCTTCCCCAGGCTGTACATGTTGCCGTAGCCCTGCGCCAGGAGCCGCTTCATCCAGATCTCCGGCGATGGGACGAGGAAGCGTCGCGCGGCCCCGGATCCCGGGGGCGCCGCCCCGAAGCGTGACGGCGCCGCCCGCTCGGGCGACGGGGCAGCACCGTCCGCCGCGAACGGGTCCACGAGCCGGGTCTCGAACACCTCGATGTGCGCCTCCGGAATGAGCTCGGGTGCGAGCACCGGGGTATCGACCTCCAGATACCCTCGTTCGTCAAAGAAGGCGCGGAGCGCCTTGATCGTTGCTGCTCGGAAGCGAGCGACGTCCTCACTCAGCATACCGGTAGGATAACAGCGCCGGACACCGTATACTACGTAGGCGCAATGGGTTCTTCACCAGACACGTTCCACACGGTTCTCGATCGAAGCGGGACGAGCAGCTACAAGTGGGACTATCGCCCGACCAACTCAGCCGGCCGGCAGCTCCTCCCCATGTGGATCGCGGACATGGACTTCCCCGCTGCGCCGGTCATCCAGGAGGCGCTTGCCGAACGCGTGGAACACCCGGTCTACGGGTACACCTTCGCCTCCGATCGCTATCGATCGACCTTTGTCGAGTGGCAACGCGCGCGCAACGGGTGGTCGATCGGCGACGAGGCGCTCCTCTACGCCCCAGGCGTCATGCCGGCGGTCCGCGCGGCGATTCTCGCGTTCAGCGAGCCCGGCGACGAAGTCGTCGTTCAGACTCCGGTCTACTTCCCATTCTTCAGCGCGATCCGCGACAATGGGCGCACGGTTCTCGAGAACCCGCTCGTCAACGTAGACGGACGTTACGAGATGGATCTCGATCGGCTCGAATCGTCGATCTCTCCGCGTACCCGACTCCTTCTCCTCTGCTCGCCGCACAATCCGGTCGGCCGCGTCTGGACGAGGCCGGAGCTTGAACGACTCGACGCACTGTGCGCGCGTCACGGTCTCCTCGTGATCGCGGACGAGATCCACTCCGACCTCACGAGGTCCGGGATCGATTTCGTGCCGTATGCCGACGTGAGCTCCCAGGCTGCCGCCCGTACGATCGCCGCCCACTCTCCGAGCAAGACGTTCAACATCGCCGGGATCGCGAGCGCTCACCTCGTGGTCCCGAATGACGATCTGCGCGTCCGACTCGAGAGCACGCTCTCGCGCCTGGGCATGACGATTCCGAACGCGTTGAGCCTGTCGGCGACCGAGGCGGCGTACGGAGCCGGCGGTGCGTGGGCCGATTCGCTGCTCGAGTTCCTGGACGGGCAGATCGAGTGGTTCGGCGCCGAAATGGACCGACGCTTCACCGGCGAGATCTTGTGCTCGCCGATCGAGGGAACGTACCTCGCGTGGCTCGACTTCCGGCGTCTGTACGAACGCACCGGTGCGGACGACGCGGCCGCCCGTCACGCGCTCGTGGAGGAAGCCGCGCTCCGGCTGAGCGACGGCTCCCGATTCGGCGCGGACGGCCGCGGGTTCTTCCGGATGAACCTTGCCGCGCCGCGCCGACTGGTGGAGGACGGTCTCGAGCGGCTCGAACGAGCTGTCTCGTACCTGGAGCAGAAGCAATGACCCTGATTCTTGGTGCCATGGACGGCGAGGTAGCTACGATCCTCTCGCTGATGGATCTCGACGCACGCGAGGAGTGGAGAGGATTCCCGATCGCTCACGGCTCGATCGCCGGCGCACAGGTGGTAGTGAGTCGCACGGGCGTTGGCAAGACGCTTTCTGCGATGATCAGCCAGTACCTGATCGACCGATTCTCCCCGGAGCGGATCATTTTCACCGGCGTGGCCGGGGCGCTCCGCGATCGTCTCGAGATCGGCGATACGCTCGTAGCCCGCGACTCGATGCAGCACGACATGGACGTGACCGCGCTCGGATTCGAGATTGGTCGCATTCCATACTCCGCGCACCGCATCTATCCGTGCGACGAACGGCTCGTAGAGATCGCTTCCCGGATCGACCCGCCGCACGGCACGCGACACGTCGGCAGAGTCCTCACCGGAGATCAGTTCGTCGCCAACGCGGAGCATCGGGAGCGGCTCGCCGCCGAGCTGGATGGAGACGCGGTCGAGATGGAAGGGGCGAGCGTAGGGCTCGTCGCTGCCGTGAACGGCGTTCCGTATCTGCTCATCCGGACGATCAGCGACCAGTCGGACGGATCGGCGATCGAGTTCGACCGGATCGTGGGCTTTGCTGCGGACAACTCGTGGCACTACCTTCAGGGAATACTCGGCGAGTTGGTCGATGGAGGAGACGATTGAGGACACACGGATTCGAACTGATCGATGAGGGGGCGCTTCCCGAGTATCGAGGTCGAGGGCTCTGGTTCCGGCACGAGGAGACGGGAGCCGAGGTCTACCACGTACTCAACGACGACCGGGAGAATCTCTTCGGATTCGCGTTCAAGACGTTGCCGCCCGATTCCACGGGAGTGGCGCACATTCTCGAACACACCGTGCTTTGCGGATCGCGACACTATCCGGTGAAGGACCCGTTCATCCTCCTGGTGAAGGGGAGCCTCAACACGTTCCTTAACGCGATGACCTACCCGGACAAGACGATCTACCCCGCATCGAGCACCGTTGAACAAGACCTCTTCAATATGATGCAGGTCTATGGTGACGCGGTATTCTTCCCGCTGCTCGATCCGGCGTTCTTCCGTCAGGAGGGGCATCGACTTCTCGTACGCGACGACGGCGCCCTCGATATTACGGGAATCGTCTACAACGAGATGAAGGGCAACTACGCGAATCACGACTCGGTTGCTGCCGGCTGGGCGCATCGTGTCCTTCTGCCCGACACTCCATACGGCTACGATTCCGGGGGCGATCCCGAGGCGATACCCGATCTCTCGTACGAGGATTTCCTGGGCTTCCATCGAACGTACTATCATCCGTCGAACAGCCGGATCTTCCTCTACGGGGACGTCCCGAGCGACCACTACCTGGACTTCCTCAACAAGCATTTCCTCTCGCACTTCGAGCGGCTGGATGTTGATTTCAACGTCCCCGCACAACCGCGCTGGGCCGCCCCCCGCGATCAGATTGTGACCTGTCCCACCGACGGAGACGACGGGCCCACATCGATTACGATGAGCTGGCTGTTGGACCCGGTCTCCGACCCCGACCGTGTCATGAGCTACGAGCTGCTCTCGTCCATCTTGCTCGGTACGAGTGCCGGACCGCTTCGCAAGCGCCTCATCGAGTCGGGCCTCGGCGACGATCTCTCCGCGCCGACCGGAATCGAGACCGATCTGAAGGAAATGGTATTCGCCGTGGGCTTGCGGGGTACGAATGCGGAGAAGAAGGACGAGATCGAGCATCTCGTGCTCGAGACCCTCGGCGACCTCGCCGACAAGGGAATCGATCGCGAAATCGTTGAGGCGGCGTTCCGAAGGGTTGAGTTCCGAAACCGTGAGATCAAGGGCGGTGCGCCGATGGGGCTCCGGCTCATGACGAAGGCGCTCCGTGGCTGGTTGCACGGCACGAGGCCGGACGCGACGATGCGCTTCCTGCGCCCCTTCGACGCGCTTCGCGGCAAGGCCGTTCCCGGCTCGCGGTACTTTGAGGAGCTGATCCGCACGTCGCTGCTGGAGAATCATCACCGCGCGACCGTCACCGTGCTCCCCGATGCCGAGCAACGAGACCGCGAGCACGCGGCGGTTGCCGCGCGGCTTCAGCGTATTGAGGCCGGGCTCACGGAGTCGGACCGCGAGCGACTCCTCAGGGAACAGTCCGAGCTCGAGGCGAGACAGGCCGAGCCCGATTCGCCGGAGGCGGTCTCAGCGATTCCGTTCCTCAAGGTGGGAGACTTGCCGAAGGAGCTCGAGGTCATTCCCACGACCGAGGACTCGATCGGTGACGACATTCCGATCTACCTCCACGACGTCTACTCGAACGGCGTGGTCTACGTAGACCTCGCCTTTGACCTCGCGGGACTCGATCCGGAACTTCTGCCCTACGTGCCGCTGTACGTGGACACCGTCGGAGAGATCGGGCTGCCCGGTCGTAGCTACGACGAGGTGGCCACCGAGATCGGACTCAAGATGGGCGGGTTGAGCAGCTTCTGCGAGGCCGGCATTCCGCTCCACGAGGTTCGGCACGCGGACAGGCGGCTCTTCTTCCGCATGAAGGCGCTCGAGTCCGCTCTTGAAGAGGCGGTGGAACTCCTGCGCTCGCTCATGCTTGAGGCGCCGTTCGACGATACCGACCGGCTGAACGATCTCGTGAAGGAAGCTCGGAGCAGCATGAGCGGCTCGATTCTCCCCGCCGGACACCAGTACGCCGCGCTTCGGGCCGGCCGTGCGTTCTCCGAAGCGTACCGGTTCGAAGAGGCGTGGCGCGGGGTAGTGCAGCTGCTCTTCGTGCACGATCTCGCGCGCGACCGTATCGCCGAGACTGCCGGCGCGCTGAGACGCATCAACGAGGCGGTTCTTCGGCGCGACAACATGGCCGTCAACGTGACCGGCACGACCGACGCTCAGCGGCGGGCGATCCCGCACCTGGAGCGGTTGGCGGCCTCGCTGCCGGAAGGCGGCTGGTCGAGCGAGGCCGAGCAACTCTCCGAGGAGCAATTTCCTAGGGCCGAAGCGCTGATGGTACCTTCGGACGTGGCGTTCGTGGCCGCGGCGTGCCGCGGCGGACGCATCGGTTCGGAGGAGTACGTCCACGAGCAGGTGCTCGCGCACCTGATGCGGACCGGGTATCTCTGGGAGGCGATTCGTATGAAGGGCGGCGCCTACGGGGCAAATGCGAGCGCCCGTGGGATGGACGCCACGTTCGGGTTTACGTCGTACCGGGACCCGCGCATAACCGAGACGCTCCAGGCGTTTCGGTCGGCGCTCGAGCATTTCGCCGATCAACCTCCTGAGGATGGAGAGCTCGATCTCGCGATCATCGGCGTGACCGGCCACCACATCAGACCGCTGTCGCCCGGAGAGAAGTCGATCGTCGCGCTTCGGCGAGCGCTCTACGGCGTGACCAACGAGATGCGGCAGGAGAATCACGAGACGTTGCTGAAGACGACCTCGCGAGATATCCAGCGAGCGGCCGAGCGACTTCGCGAATCCATGGCAGAATCGTACGTCGCGGTCGTCGCCGGTTCGGATGCAATCGCGCGCGCCGCCGATCAGCTTCCCGAACTGGCCGAGCACCAGACTACGCTACCCATGTAAGGAAGGATGGAGAGGATGAAGAGAACGACACGACATCTTGTGACGCTGGCACTGCTGTTCGCCTCGATCGGTGTACCCGTACTCGCTCAGACCGGCGCGGCGAACGCCGAACCGGGTGAGGAGGTTCGCGTCCCGTCACCCGCGGCGGATGAGGCCGACCCGGCGCTCTACGCCGTGGGCGCGCTCGGCGCGTCCAGCCTCTACACCACGTACTTCCTGCTCGGCACGCTCGCCGACGGATACGCAACCGCCGCCTACACGGCTTCCTTCGCGGACGAGCTTGCGCGCGACGTGATCGGGCTGTGCGAGTCCGATGTGGAGGTCCTGCAACGTCTCCTCGCAGACGGAGATCTGGCTGCCGAGGATCGTACGCTCGTGGCCGACATGGTCCGGGCTCATCAGCTGCTCATCAATCAGGCGTGGGGCCTGATCGCCTACATCGAGGACCCGGACGATACCGACGATTGGTTCGAGTATCGCCGGGCTACCTGGTCGCAGATCACGGAGTTGCTCGGCATTGAATGATCTCGTCGCCGATTCCGGCGCGCTTACGCCCACGTTGCTCGTTCCCCGCGCCATGCTCGGGCGTGCCGCACTCCTCGGCATCGCGCGGCGGCAGGAGATCGTCTCCCCTGCCGCGTTCGCTCATCGTCTCCGACCCCCGGCGTTCGAGCGGAAGTCGCATCCCGATTCGCTCCCGCGCGCGCGGGCGGAGCTCGAGGAGGACGCATGAGGTCCGCCGCTCCTCCCTGCTACTCGTTGCTCGAGCTCGAACCGGGCTGCTCCATCGCCGATGCCCGCGCCGCGTATCGGCGTCTCGCGAAGCGCAACCATCCCGACCTCGCTCCCGATGCCGAGCGCCCGCGCCGGCAGCTTCAGATGATGCGGATCAACGAGGCCTACATGGCCGTGACGGCGGATCTCACCGACGCGGCCGGAGGAGCGACCTCTTGCGCCGCCGACGCGTCCGGCGGCAGCGAGCACCCGTCTCCGCGTGATCAACGCCGGTCGGCAGACCGGCGCGACGCAGAGACGCAATTCACCGCCGCCTGGGCCCGGAAGACGCGACCGGGCGTCCCGAGCGCCTCAACCTCCGTTGGAGCGCTTCGTGATCCGGCCTACGCGTACTACAAGCAGGGGTTCCGCTACTTCAATCTCGGTGCGACCGAGTTGATCCGCAAGGAAGCGCCCGCCATGCGACGGGAGCTCCTGCGCAAGCGAACGATCGAAGCGTACGACGCGTACGTCATGCGGTTCGTTCTGCGTGCGCTGCACTACTTCGAGCGGTCGTACAGCTACTTCCTCGTGGTCGCGGAACGGTATCCGGCGAGCCCGTGGGCTGCCGATGCGAGGTGGAAGCTGAGGCGGCTCGAGAAGTTCAGCGCAATCTATCAGCGGATCTGCGAGAACCTGTCACGACGCTCGTCTACGAGACGCTCCAGCTTGTCGACCGTCAACGGCGCCGAACCCTCGTAGTGATCGTTCACGTGCACGGAGACGTCGGTTCCCTGTGAGATCATATCTCCGACCATATCAACGATCGCAGCGGCAAATGGTATAGTACCGCTGCGCATCCCTCATGCAGCGCCACAAATGGCGTCCGGACCGCGAGTTCCGAGCGATCGATCTGCAGGGTCGGTGTCATTCTCGACACCTTCCGCTTGTTGAGGTACTCGAACTGGAGCATGATGCTCGCCACGAGCGGGCGAATGGGCGCGATCCGGTCGAGAAAGCGCGCGAAGAGGTCGATCGAGAGGGGTGCCGGTTCGGGCCGGAGCCCTTCCCACGACGGGAGTTTCCGGCTGCACGCCGCGAGCCTCAAGATTGACACGCCAGGTAGTTACTCGTAGACTCATTCACCATCTATGCGACCACTCCGACTTCCAGCCTTCCTGATGATTGCCGTTGTCCTCGTGTTGAGCCTCGGGGCGTGCTCGATCAACCAGATCGCGGTAAACGTTCTCGCCGACACGCTCGCCGGTGGTGAAGGCGGTGGCGCCTCGGTCTTCACGACCGACGAGGATCCCGAGCTTGTGGGCGAGGCATTGCCGTTCGCGCTCAAGCTCTACGAGACGATCCTCGCGGAGTCGCCCGACCACGAGCGCCTGCTCCTCGCGACCGGAAGCGGTTTCGTTTCGTACGCGAATGCGTTCGTTGCCACCCCCGCGAGCATGCTTTCCTACGAGGAGTGGCAGCGACAGGAGCGGATGCAGGCGCGCGCCAAGCAGCTCTATCTTCGCGGGCGCGGCTATGTGGTCCACGCGCTGGACGTCCGATACCCGGGGTTCGAGGCTGCGCTGTTCGCGGACGACACCGAGGCGGTGGTGCCGTTCCTCGAGCAGATGACCGAGGACGACGTGCCCTTCCTCTACTGGACCGGTGCGGCGTGGGTTGCCGCGTTCTCGCTCGATGCGTTCGACCTCGACCTCGCCTTCTCGGTCGGACGAGCGGAGGCGCTGATGCTGCGCGCGCTCGAGCTGGACGACGACTACAGCGACGGTGCCGTTCATTCGTTCTTCATCCAGTACTACGCGGGGCTGCCCGAGAGCATGGGCGGCGACAAGGAGAAGGCCGAGTACCACTACCGGCGTGCGCTCGAGATCGCGGACGGGAGGCTCGCGGGTCCCTATCTCGCGTACGCGGAATCGGTCGTGATCGCGCGACAGGATGTGGACCTCTTCGTGGAGCTCATGGAGAAGGTGCTCGCAGTTGACGCCGACGAGTATCCGCCGGCTCGACTCATCAACACGCTGAATCAGCGAAAAGCGCGCTGGTACCTGGACCATATCGAAGAGTTCTTCCTGCTCGATCTTCCCGTGGACGAAGACGGAGAGTCGTAATGCGTTTCGGCCGGCGCTTGATACTCGTTTCGTTGTTTCTGGCCGCAACGGTCCCTTCACTGATTGCCCAGCAGATCAAGCTCGCGAGTGTCGCGCCCGAGTCGTCTCCGTGGGGAGGCGCGCTCAATCAGCTTGCCGTTGACTGGCGGCGCATATCGGACGGCAGGCTGCGGCTTCAGATCTACCACAACGCGATCGCGGGCGATGAGACGGACATCCTGCGAAAGATGAGGATCGGTCAGCTTCAGGCCGCCGTGCTCACAAGCTCGGGGCTCAAGCAGGTCGTGCCGGAGGTTTTCTCGATCAGCGTTCCGTTCATGATCGGTTCCGAGGAGCAACTCGACTACGTGTTGGAGCACATTCGCCCCGAGCTGGACGCTGAGTTCGAGCGAGACCGGCTTCACGTCCTCGCGTGGTCGCGCGCCGGGTGGGTGCACTTCTTCAGCAAGGAGCCGGTTGCCTACCCGGAGGATCTCAAGACTCAGCGTCTCGCGACCGATCCGAACGACCAGGAGTTGCAGCAGACGTTCCGCGTGCTCGACTACCGCCCGATCCCGGTTCCGCAGCCCGAGCTGCTGACCTCGCTCAACAGCGGCCTCGTTGACGCGTTCTACACCTCACCGCTCGTTGCGGCTGGGTACCAGTGGTTCGGCCTCGCTCCTCACATGCTCGACCTGAAGGTTGCGCCGTTCCTCGGAGCGATCGTGATCACCGATTCCGCGTGGCGGCGTATTCCGGACGAGTACAAGGAGGAGTTGATGGACGCCGCGCAGGACGTTGCCGATCGGATCAACGACGAGGTTCGCGAGCTCGAGGCCGAGGCGCTCTCCACGATGCGGCGCTACGGGCTCCAGGTGCAGGAAGCGACTCCTGAGATCGAGGCTGCGTGGCGCCGGGACATGGACGAGAATCGAGAGGAAATTCTCGAGATCTTCGATCCGGACATGACGACTCGCATTCGCCGGCTCCTGTCCGAGTTCGAGAGTCGGTAATGGGCGACTCCGGAGAGTCGCGGAACGGCATCCTGCGGCGCGTGGAGTCGTTGGCCGCGTCCGGAAGCCTCCTCGTACTCGCACTGCTGCCGATCGCGGAGATGCTCGTTCGTCTCGTGGGTTTCGGCGGCATACCGGGCTACAGCGGCTACGCGTTCCATCTCGTGCTCTTCACGGCGTTTCTCGGCGGAATGGTCACCGCCCGCGAAGGCCGCCACCTCGCGATCAAGATCGCCGTTGAGGCGATGCCCGCACGCGCACGATCCGTCGCGGAGACCGCGAGCGCTTTCCTCTCCACGATGCTCGGTATCGCCTTCTTCTGGTCGTCGCTCTCGTTCGTGGCGGTCGGATTCGAGCCGGGTGCTCGCGTGGGCTTCCTGCCGGTCCAGTTCTTCGCCGCGGTCATGCCGGTCGGCTTCCTCGTCATGACCGGGCGCTTCTTGCTGCGGACGCCGGCCACCGTTTCGGCACGACTCGTCGCGATTGTCGGTCTGGTCGGCGGCACCTTCATCGGATTCTCCGCGATCGCAGACATCGTCTACTGGTACGCCCCAACCATCCCCCCGCTGGTGGACGCCGTGGTCGACGTCTGGTATCGAGTCATGCCGCTTGTCGCGATCCCCTCGATCATCGCGCTCATCGCCGGCGCCTTCCTTGGCGTGCCGCTCTTCGTCGTTCTCGGCGGCGCGGCGCTGCTCCTCTTCGCGCGCGTGGGCGGCGCGCTCGCGGTCGTCGCCAACGAAGGGTATGTGATGCTCACCGGGAACACAATTCCTGCGATTCCGATCTTCACGCTGGTCGGTTTCCTGTTGAGCGAGAGCAAGGCGGGAGAGCGTCTCGTTCACCTGTTCCGTTCGCTCTTCGGATGGATGCCCGGCGGTCTCGTGATCGCCGCGATCGTGGCGAGCGCGTTCTTCACGACCTTCACCGGTGCGTCCGGCGTGACGATCCTCGCGCTCGGAGGGCTCCTGCTCTACGTTCTCGTCCACAGCGGGAATCACGAGTCCGGTTTCTCGACCGGAATACTCACCGCGAGCGGCAGTCTCGGGCTGCTCTTTCCGCCGAGCCTCGCCCTGATCGTCTACGGGTCGGTCGCTCAGGTGAGCATTTTCGATCTCTTCCTCGGTGGAATCCTTCCCGGTGTCCTGCTCGTCCTCGCGATGAGCGCGGTCGCCGTCGTGGTCTCGATCAGGCGCAAGGTGCCGTCCGTTCCGTTCAACGGGAGCGATGCGTGGAGCGCGCTCAAGGAGTCGATCTGGGAGATCCTGCTTCCCGTTCTCGTGGTCGTGGTCTACTTCAGCGGGATCGCGACCCTCATCCAGACCGCCGCCGTCGCCGTAGCGTATACGCTTGTCGTCGAGATGGTGATCCGACGCGAGGTTCGCCTGCGCCGGCTGCCGGAGGTGACGCTCAAGGCGATCGTCATCATCGGCGGCGTCTTGATGATCCTCGCCCTTGCACGCGCGCTGTCGTACTACATCATCGATACGCGGCTTCCGATCGTGCTCCGCGACTGGGTGGAGGCGACGATCGGGTCGCGCTTCGTCTTCCTGCTCCTCGTGAACATCGTTCTCCTCGCGGCGGGCATGTTCATGGATATCTTCAGCGCGATTCTCGTGATCGCGCCGCTTCTCATTCCGCTCGCGGCGGTGTTCGGCGTTGACCCTGTGCATCTCGGGGTCGTCTTCGTGGCGAACATGGGTATCGGGTTCATCACGCCGCCGGTCGGTCTCAATCTCTTCCTTGCCTCCTACCGATTCGAGCAGCCGCTCGGCCGGATCTACCGAAACGTGGCGCCGTTCTTCCTGTTGCAGTTCGGGATCGTGCTCGTCATAACGTACTGGCCGTGGTTGAGCACCGCGCTTGTGGGTGGGTGACGCGCACGTCGCGCCCGTGATACCGTCGATCTGATCCCCCAATCGAGGAGCTCTCATGGCCAAAGTTGCGATCATCGGAGCCGGTAGTCTCGCGTTCTCGAGCCGGCTCACCGCAGACATACTCACGTACGAGGCGTTCCGCGATGCGCACTTCGCGCTGGTGGACGTAGACGAGGAACGGCTTGCGTACGCCGACCGAATCACCAGACGCATGTTCGCCGAAGGTTCGTACGAGCACGCGACCGTGAGTACGCACACCGATCGGCGCGAAGCGCTTCGCGACGCCGACTACATCATCATCAGCATTCTCGTAGGCGGCTACGAGGCGATCGAGGCCGAGATAGACATCCCGATGAAGTACGGCGTTGACCAATGCATCGGCGACACGCTCACGCCGGGGGGGATCATGCGCTGTCTGCGCACGCTCCCCGTGCTCCAGGAGATGGCGCACGACATCATGGAGATCTGTCCTGCCGCGCACGTGCTCAACTACACGAATCCCATGTCCATGCTCATCTGGGGCATGCTCGAAGCGGAGCCTGAGCTCCGGCTCGTAGGGCTCTGCCATTCGGTCCAGGGAGGTGCGCACGAGTGGGCTGTGCGGCTCGGCGTTCCCCTCGAAGAGGTGAACTACCTCTGCGCCGGGATCAACCATCAGGCGTTCTACCTTCGGTTCGAACGCGAGGGGAGAGATCTCCTGCCGGAGATCCGGAAGCTCGCGGTGAAGCCGGAGATCTGGAAGGGCGATTCGGCAAGAATGGAATACCTGAAGCACTTCGGCTTCCCGGTCACCGAGTCGAGCGGCCACGGGAGCGAGTACAACCCGTGGTTCCGCAAGAACGCGGAGATGGTCGCGCGGTACTGCGACGATTCGGCTTCCGAGTGGAACGGTGGGCACGGCTTCATCAAGCAGCTCTATAACCGTCCCGACTGGCGCGCGCAGATGGAAGCGATGGCGAACTGGGAGAAGCCGGTCTCGCTCGACCGAAGCAACGAGTACGGTTCGATCATCCTGAACGCGATCGAGACGGATACGCCCGCGGTGATCTACGGCAACGTCAGGAACGATGGGCTGATCGAGAACCTGCCGCGTGGCTGCGTCGTGGAGGTTCCGTGCCTCGTGGACCGCAACGGCGTTCAGCCCACGAAGATCGGTCGGCTCCCCTCGCAGCTTGCCGCGATCAACAAGAAGCAGGTCGAGGTCCAGCGACTCGCGGTGGAAGCGGTAGAGACCGGTAATCCGGAGAAGGTCTTCCAGGCGATGGCGATGGATCCGCTCACCGGAATGTCGTGCACGCTCGATCAGATTCGCGCGATGACACGAGAGCTGATGCAGGCGCACGAGCGGTGGATTCCGGTGATGGGCGGCAGGCTGCCCCTCGATCAGCCGACCGTGTACGACAAGGACGCCGCGTGGGTCGAGAAGCACGTGGATCCCGTGGACGCGTACCGCGAGTAGGCGGGTGGTACGTTTGACACCTCTCAGGGGCCCCGGTACCCTTACGCCATGAAGGTGGTGATCCTGGGGGCCGGAGCGGTCGGCCTACAGATAGCCAAACAGCTCGTGGATGAGAAGAAGGACGTCGTCCTTATCGAGCAGGACCCGGCGCGGGCACGCCTTGCGGCGAACCGGCTCGACTGCATGGTGCTCACGCGCGAAGGGAACAGCCTGGACGCGCTTCGTGGGGCCGGTACCGCGACTGCGGACTACTTCATTGCCGTCACGGACAGCGATGAAGTCAACATGATCGCGTGCGCGCTCGTTCAGAGCGAGTTCAACGTTGCGTACAAGATCGCGCGCGTGCGCAATATCGACTACTCGATGGCACGGGTCGGGGAGAAGGGCTTCCTCGGCATCGACTACATCGTGAATCCCGAGACGGTCGCGGCGCGGGCCATCATCCGCTCGATCGAGCACGGGGCGATCAGCGACATCATGTTCTTCGAGCAGTCCAAGGTGCAGATGCGCCACCTTACCGTGGACTCCGACTCGCCGCTGGCCGACCGCAGCCTCACGGACATCGGCCGGACGGTCCCGCTCAGCTTCCTCGTGGCGATCGCCCTGCGCGAGAACCAGTTCATCATTCCTTCCGGGAATACCGTTATTCGGGGAGGCGATATTCTCTACGTCGTCGCGACGGACGAGACCTTCGACCGGCTCTACGACCGGCTCGGAAAGCGGAAGACCGATCTGCGACGAATCGTGATCGTGGGTGGCGGGAAGGTCGGTCAGATGGTCGCGAGCCATCTCCTCGAAGGACAGAAGCGAGAGAGCTCGATCGTGAGGCGGCTCGTGGGTGCGTTCACCGAGGAGCGGCGGCGAAGCGTGAAGATCGTCGACCGCGACTACGACCGGTGCAAGGAGCTGTCGCAATTGCTGCCGAGCGCGCTCGTGATCCACGCCGATATCTCGGACGAGGGTGTCTTCGAGGAAGAGCACTTCGGCAACTCCGACCTCGTCATCGCCGTCACCGGCAACCAGGAGCTCAACATCGTATCCGCAGTCTACGGCAAGACGTGCGGCATCAAGCGGTCGGTTGCCCTCGTGAACAGGACGAACTACACGCGTATCGCCTCGCAGCTTGGGATCGACGTGCCCGTCAGCCTGAAGAACGCCGTGGTCAACTCGATCCTCAAGCTGGTCCGACGCGGGAACGTGAGGAGCATCCACTCGATACCGGAAGGCGATCTCGAGGTCATGGAGATCTCCGTGGACGAGCACAGCGCGGCGGTCGGGCGGCTGATTCGAGAAGTCAGACTGCCGCAGGCGTCGCTCATCGTGAGCGTACTTCGCAGGGAAGAGACCTTCGTCCCTGACGGCTCGTATCGGCTCCAGGCCGGCGATCACATCATCGTGATCGCGCGAGTCGAGCACATCGAGCAAATCCAGGGTCTGTTCACCTCCGCCGCATGAACACCTTTCTCGTTCTGAAGGTCGTCAGCGTTCTGCTCCTCGTGATCGCCGGGTTCATGGTCGCGCCCATCATCGTCGCGGTCGTGATGAACGAGGCGAGTGTGGTTCCGGCGTTTCTCGCTCCCATGACGATCGTCGCCGTCGTTGCCGGATCGTTCCTGATTGCGACCCGCGGAGTCCGCGGGTCGCTGTCCACGAAGTCGGGGTTCTTCCTCGTCACGCTGAGTTGGCTCTCCGCAGCCGCGATCGGCGCGCTCCCGTTTACCGTCTCCGGATGGATACCGAGCTACGCGGATGCCTTTTTTGAGTCGATGAGCGGCTTCACGACGACCGGCGCGACCATCCTCACCGACATCGAGGGGCTCCCGGCGTCGCTCCTCTTCTGGAGGTCCCTCACCCACTGGTTGGGTGGAATGGGAATCATCGTCCTCACGGTCGCTATCCTTCCGCTTCTCGGTGTGGGCGGGTATCAGATCATGAAGGCCGAAGCACCCGGACCTTCGGTCGACAAGCTCACCCCCAAGATCACCGAGACCGCGAAGATCCTCTGGTTCATCTACATGGGCCTCACGGTGCTGGAGACCGTCCTGCTGATGGCCGGTGGGCTCTCGCTCTACGACGCGCTCACGCACACCTTCGGTACCCTCGCGACCGGCGGATTCAGTCCAAAGGACGCAAGCGTGGGACACTACACGAGCCCGTTCGTGCAGATCGTCGTGACCGTTTTCATGTTGGGCGCGGGCATCAACTTCATCCTGTATTACCGCCTGCTCATGGGCGAGCATCGGCTCATCACCGAGAACACGGAGGTGAAGGCCTATCTCGGAATCTTCGTCGTCGCGACCGCGGCGATCGCCGTGTCGCTGTTCGGCCGCGCGTACGCGACGCTCGGCGAAAGCGTGCGGTACGCCGGCTTCCAGGCAGCGAGTATTCTCACCACGACCGGGTACGCCACGGCGGATTTTGCCCAGTGGCCGCACTTCGCGCAGGCGGTCTTGTTCGCGCTCATGTTCGTAGGTGGCTCGGCGGGCTCGACCGGCGGCGGGATGAAGGTCGTCCGCATCGTGACCGTCGTGAAGCAGGGCTTCAACGAGATGCGATACCTGATCCATCCCCGGGGCATCTTCCAGATCAGATTGAACAAGCGTCCGATCCGCAAGGACGTAGTCTATTCGATAACCGGTCTTGTCTTTCTGTACATCACGTCGCTCGTGGTGACCTCGCTCGTCGTCGCGACCGGGGGCCACGACATTGTCACGAGTTTCACTACCGCGCTTGCCACGCTCGGGAACATCGGTCCGGGCTTCGGCGGCGTCGGGCCCGTGGAGAACTACGCGTTCTATCAGGACTACATCAAGTGGTTCCTGAGCCTCGTGATGATGGTCGGACGGCTCGAGATCTACAGCGTTCTCGTTCTCCTCACTCCGGCCTTCTGGAGGCGGTGATCGTGGGTGGGCCGACGATTGCTCTCCGGTTTGCCGCGCCGCATCGAGTGTTCGTTCCGTTCCTCGCGGGGACGGCCTACGCCGTGCGTGAGATCGGCGGGCCGTCCGCGTCGGTTCTCTCTCCCGCCGGCGGCGCATTGCCCCGCCTCGGCGCCACGCTCGCGCTCGGTCTCCTTCTGACGGTCGCTGTGGCTCTCCTGCGGCTCTGGGCGCTCGGCGAGGGTCGAGCAACTCCGTTCAGACAGAGCCTCATCATGGGCGGCACCGGCGTCTCGAGCGGCGCCTCGGTCGCGATCCTGATCGTGGCAGGCAGCTGGATCGGAGTCGTCCTGCTCCTCGCCGTGCTGACCCTGGAGTGGCTCTTCTTCCTACCGCCGCTTGCGCTCTGCAGGAGGTTTCCCTGCGAGCCCGAGCTCGTGGCGATCGAGGGCGTGCTTGCTCCACTCCTCGGGTTCGTGGTAATCGCGGCACGTATGCCGCTGCCGTGGTCGTTCGTCGCCGTGACCGGATTGGCCGGCGCGTCGGTCGCAATCGCCGTCTTTCTACAGGATCCGGTTCGCGACGCTCTTCCGATGCGCTCGGTCGCGGACCTCGTCCCGCCGGTCGTCGCCGGTGCCGTGGCGCTCGCGCTCGCAACGGCAGCCCTCGCGCTTGTGCTGGCCGGGGCCGGCCCGCAGATGCGAGCCGAGCACGCGTTGCTCGCGACGCCCGTTGCCGTGATGGCTGCAGTTTTCGGATGGCTCTCGTTGGCGGACCCGAGACCCGACTGGCGCTACCGGCGTCTCGAGCGTCTACTCGGCGTCTGTGCTTTCACGCTCTACGGTGGGCTCGTGCTCGTCCTGCTCTTCGCGTAGCGTTCCGACCAGACGCAGCAGCGCCGCTAGACATCGAGGCCGAGCGTGTTGCGTACCGTCAGTTTCAGGAAGGCGAGGACGTCGCCCGCCTGGATTCGCAATGAGCTTGCCGAGGTGATGCGGATCGCATCCAGAACCCCCAGGAAGTAGACCAGGAGCGCGACCTCCAGGTTCTGGCGGCTGAACCCCACGAGCCCCGGGACGTCCTTCGCGACCGGGGCGAGGACGGAGTCCATGAGCGAGACGAGCTCCTCGACCTTCTCCTCGAGTCTCGTGTATTCGATCGCCTCGGAGAAGAGAATCGTGATGAGTTGGGAGTCTCCCAGAAGCTCGGGAAGGAATCGGTCCAGAATGAGCCGCATCTTCTCGTCCACACTCGAGGTCTGCGCCATCGCCTCGCGGAGGCGAACTCGCAGATCTTCCCATCCCTCTTCCACGATTGCGCGAACGAGGTCCTCCTTGTTCGTGAAGTAGGTGTAGATGCTTCCGACCGGTAGCTCGCACGCGCGCGCAACGTCCGCAACCGATGTCGCAGCGAACCCGTTGCGCGCGAAGAGCTCCTTCGACTGCCGGATGATGAGCTGCCGTTTCTCACCGCTGAGTGATCGAGGCATGCGTCATGCTATGCCGGGCGACACCGTCCGTCAACTGAGCGATTGCCGGGGCCGGCGCTCCGGCGTAGCTTAACGACATGGAGCTCCGCGTCTACCACCATCCCCTCTGCCTCTACCACGAAAACGCTCCGGGACACCCCGAACGACCCGAGCGCGTCCAGTCGATTCTCCGTCGTATCCGTACGGCCGACTACGCGCTCCCGCTGTCGCTCGTGGAGCCGGAACCCGCGACGCGGGCCGCGATCGAGCGGGTCCACTCATCCTCCTACGTGGACCGAGTCGCCGCATCGGCCGAGAGCGATCGAACCGTCTTCGACGCCGACACGAGCGCCAACCGACACTCGTACGAGGCGGCGCGGCTCGCCGCCGGCGGTGCGCTCGCCGCGACGAGGGCCGCGGTGGCCGGGGACGATGCTTATTCCTTCGTCGCGATGCGTCCCCCCGGGCACCACGCCGAGCACGCCGCGGCGATGGGTTTCTGCCTGTTCAACAACGTCGCGATCGCCGCCGAGGAAGCGCTCGCCTCCGGGCTGAAGCGCGTCGCGATCGTTGACTGGGATGTGCACCACGGTAACGGTACCGAACACAGCTTCGCATCGCGGTCGGACGTGCTCTACGTCTCGCTTCACCAGGCGTCGCACTACCCCGGAACCGGCGCGTCGTCGGACGTCGGGGTTGGTGACGGCGTCGGCCACACGATCAACTTCCCGCTTCCCGCAGGCAGCGGCGAAGCGGAGTACCTTCGCTGCTTCCACGAGGTCATCCTCCCCGTGCTGCACCAGTACGATCCCGAGCTCCTCCTCGTGTCTGCCGGTTTTGACGCGCACGAGAGCGATCCACTCGCCGGGATGCTCCTCGACCGGAACGCGTACGAGGCGATCACCGATCTGCTCCGCTCCTTCGCGGACGGCATCGCTCCGAGTCGGATTGTGCATCTCCTCGAAGGAGGGTACGATCTGGAGGCGTTGTCGGATGGGGCCGACGCGGTACTCTCCGCGCTCGCGCGCGGTTCCGCATCCTCCGATGCTCGCGTCGGCGAGGCGGGTGTCTCCGATCCGCGCGCGTCCGAGTCGCCGGCGGCCCGAGAGCCCTCGACCGCGGACGAGCAGACGCACGACGGCTTCGACACAGGATACGCCTCGCGACTCGCTGCGGCCGCGATCGAAGAGACGAGATCCGCGCTGCGCGACTACTGGTCGTTGGACCGCTGCTGATGCGACGAAGAGAGGAACGCGTGATCATCATTGAAGGCCAGATCGGGGTCGGCAAGACGACGATGGGCGAGATGCTCGAGCGAGAGCTCGGAATTACGCTCTATCGCGAGCTGCAAGAGCCCGAGACCAACACCCTGCTCGATCGGTTCTACGCGGACCGGACGCGATGGGCGTTCACGCTGCAGATCCACTTCCTCAACGAGCGATTCCGAATGATCAAGCAGATTCGTCGAGACGGCGGCGGAACGCTCGATCGCTCGATCTACGGCGACCGGGTCTTCGCCGAGGTCCTCCATGAGGACGGCTCAATGCTCCACGAGGAGTTCGTCACCTATACGACGCTTCTCGGGAACATGCTCGAGCACGTGGAGCCGCCCGATCTCCTCATCTACCTCGACTGCACCGTGGACACGGCCCTGGAACGCATCAAGAAGCGAAATCGCGGGCTGGAGGCGGGTATCCCGCGCGATTACCTCGAGCGTCTCAACGATCACTACCTGCGCTGGTACGACGGGTACGATCTCTCGCCGCGGATCAAGATAGATACCGAGAAGCATCCGCTGCACGACGAGGGGAACGCCGCGATGGTTCTCGAACGGATCAGGAGGATGCTGAAGGCAGGGAGGTATGGGAAGGCCATTCTGTAGCCTCGCAGCCGTTGCCGTCCTCCTGCTCTGCCCCCGCGGGGCATCCGCCGCCGAGCCGGATGCCCTCGGCTGGATGTCGCACGACGTTCTACCGCCGCTTACGCTCTCCTTCGTGGGCGACATCATGCACCATCGTCTCAACGGCGAGATGCCCGACTACGATCGTCTCTACGACTCGCCAAGACACCTGCTGCAGGTAGACGATCTGAGCTTTGCCAACATCGAGTTTCCCGTGGACCCGGAGCGCGAGCCGGCCGGCTATCCGCTCTTCAACGGGACCGTCGCCTACGTGGAGGCCGCGATCCGAGCCGGGTTCGACGTCTTCTCCCTCGCGAACAACCACACCTACGATCTTGGCCGGCCAGGCGTCGCCGCCACACGACGCGTCTTCGCAGACCTCCAATCCCGGGCGCGAATCGTCGTGAACGGAATACGGGCGGAGGCCGGCGCGCCGCTCGAGGTGAGCGCGATCGGAATCCGCGGATGGCGCGTCGGTTTCATTGCAATCACCGCGTTCTCAAATGTCGCCGGTGCGGGCCCCCACGTCCATCTCGTAGACTACCTCCGGGCGGACGACAGGGCCGGGTTCCTCGCACAGGTATCCGCGTGGAGCCGCGAGTACGATCTCCTCGTCGTGAGCGTGCACGCCGGAGCCGAGTACGTAACCGAACCCGTGGATCACAAGGCGAGCTTCCTGCGCGACATTTCGGACGCCGGCGCTCACATCGTGTGGTGCCACCACTCCCACGTGCTCCAGCCGACCGAACGACGCGGCAACAGGCTCATCATCCACAGCGCAGGCAACTTCGTATCGGCGCAACGCAGGCATCAAAGCCCATACCTCCCGTTCGGACGTTGGGCTCCCACCGGCGACACCGCCGTCTTCCAGGTTCGTGTTGAACGCAGAGCGGATGGACCCGCAGTCTCCGCACTGCGGACCCCCCCGTTCACCATGCACGACGACCCCGTGCACGGTCTCGTGCTCCGTACCTTCGAGGAGGTGCTCGCCTCCGAAACGAACACCTCCTGGCTCGACTTCTACCGGGAGCGTTCCCGCGTCATGGCCGACTTCGCCGCCACCGCGTCCTTCCATCCTCCGCGACTCACGATGCCCGACTAGGAGATCACAGCTCATCGTGCTCGAGGAAGCTGTAGAAGCCGAGAGCACCGAAAATCACGTGATCGAGCACCGGTATGCCGAGGAGCTGACCCGCACCCACGAGTCGACGCGTGACCTCCCGGTCCTCCGCGCTCGGTTCCAGATTCCCGCTCGGATGATTGTGCGCGAGGACTATCGCCGCCGCCCGGTCGGTCAGCGGGTCGGCGAACACCTCGCGCGGGTGAACCACCGTACGGTTGACGAGCCCGACCGTCACGACTCGTGCCGCGGTGATCTCGTGCGCCCCGTTCAGACTGATCGAGAGGAAGCACTCCTGACGTCGGTCGGCGAAACGATCCACCACCGGAAGGATGTCCTGTGGGGAACGGACCTTCCTCCGCGCGGGCCGAAAGACCCGCCTGCCGAGCTCGAACGCCGCGGCGATCGTTGCCGCCTTCGCGGGCCCCAGGCCGGCGATCGCCATGAGCTCCTCGGTGGAAGGCGGTCGGTTCGCCCGATCGATGAGCGAAACCACGTCCTCGGACACCAGGCGCACGGGTCTGCCCGAGACGCCGTTTCCCACGAGCAGCGACACGAGCTCGTCGTCGCGCAGCGCTTCCACGCCCGCATAGCTGAGTCGCTCCCTCGGAAGCAACGCGGGCTCGGCGATCCTGTCCTTCAAGCTCCAGCGATTCTGCACGTCGGCCATGACCTGAAGACACCCGAAAAGCGCGTGACGCTTCACTCGTGCGTTCGGCACCGTCAGTTGTACGGGACGACCGGCGCCGGTACTATGTGCGCATGTTCGGCCCCAGGAAGTTTCACTACCTCGTAGATGGTTTGACCGATCAGCGCGCAGCGCTTATCCGCAGGAGTCTCTCCGTTATTCCGGAGATTCGAAGCGTGCAGATCAGCGTTGGACGGAGTACGATAGAGGTCGAGGCAACGCGCGACGTCGCCGATCAGGTCCGGCTCGCAGCCGACGTTGCGGGCGCCCACTACCGGACGCGGGCTCGAATCTGAACTGCTCGCGGACTGAACCTGGAGCGTTCGGGTCATCGGGAACGGCTCCGGCTCCTGACCGAGGTGTTGCGCTGTTACCCGGATCGTGAGATTCTTAGCCTGGAGTGGAGATAGTACCGAAGGAAGGAGCCAGTATGCGCAGGATCGTGTTTGTTGTCGTCTTGGCGCTGATCGGAGCCATGGCGTACGCGGGGGGACAACCGGAGCCGCCGGAAGTGGGCGTTGGGGAAGAAGGTGTTTCATACATCTCTCCAATAACGTCACCCGGAGTGCAGGACGAGCTCACCATCCCCATCTCGGTAGGTGAGATCGGCGGGAACCACGTCATCCGCTCGTACCAACTCGAGATCCGCAACGCCGCCGGCGCCGTCGTCTGGAGCGAGATGCGGGTGGACGAGAGCGCAGACCCCGGCTTCTTCGGAGCGCTTCTCCAGAACCTCGGGCTTGCCACGCGCGAGACGACCGTCGAAATACCTGAGTCGACCGCGTGGGACGGGACCTACCGGAACTCGGACGAGGGTGACGACGGCGAGCCCGTGCCGGACGGCGAATACACCTATGTCCTCACCGTCACGGACAGCCGGGAGATCACCGCGACGAGCGAGGCCCGCACGGTCGTTGTGGACAACACGGTCCCCGAAGCCTCCGCCTCGGTCAACCACACCATCTTCTCGCCAAACGGCGACGGCGATCGCGATACCATAACGCTCACGCAGGAGACGAGCTCGGAGGACGAATGGGTCGGCGAGCTCACGCGCGACGGTACCGTGGCCTACGACGTACGCTGGACCGGCGAAGCGGCCGAACGCTTCGTCTGGGGCGGAGAAAACCCGGCGGGCGAAATCGTTGAGGACGGCGAGTATACGTACACCCTCCGTTCGACCGACCGTGCCGGCAACACCGGTTCGATCGATCCGATTCGGGTCGTCGTGGACACGGCTGCCCGCCCGCTCGAAATCTCGGCGTCCACCGATGCATTCTCGCCGAACGGCGACGGCATTCAGGATACCGTAGAGCTGACGTTCGGAAACCCGACGACCGAGCTGCTCGAGAGCGCAGTCGTGACCGTCCGCGACCAGGAAGGAAACGAGGTCGGATCGGTTCAGGTCGACGAGGCCATCGCCGGGAGCGTTACCTTCACCGGATATCTCGATCAGGCCCGTACCGAGCTCGCACCGGAAGGTACGTACGACGTGTCCGTCAGGGCCGAGTACAGGAACGGGTCCGTTTCCGAGGCCGGGCCGATCGAGATCACGCTCGACGTCACCCCGCCGTCCGGCTCGATCAGTGTATCCTCCAACATCTTCAGCCCGGATGACGGAGACGACTACAAGAACTCCATCGAGGTCTACCATGATCTCAGCAGTGACGCCGAGTGGGTTGGCCACGTTTACGTGTCGCAACGAGAGGTCGTGGAGCGATTCGAGCTCGGCAGCGACGTGCCGCCGGTCGTGACCTGGGACGGAACGGGCCCGGACGGCGATCCCGTGCCGAACGGACCGTATCGCTACACTGCGATCGGTCGGGACGAGGCCGGCAATGAGTACGAGACCGATCCGGTTGAGGTCACCATCGACCGACGCCCGACGACGATCGACTTGCTCGTGAATCGCGAGTACTTCTCTCCGAATGGAGACGGGGAGGGTGACGTCGTTGTCGTCTCGCCTCAGCTCTCCGTTCGCGAAGGGATCAGCGAGTACTCGTTCCGGATCGTGGACGACGAAGGCAACACGGTTCTCTCCGGAAGCGGGCAGGGTTCGATTCCGCGCCAGATACCGTGGGACGGCCGCGGTGCGGACGGGGAAGTGTTGCCTGAAGGCGAGTACTTCGGAGTCGTGGACCTCGTCTACCGCAAGGGAAACCGGCCGCAGGGGGTCACTCCGATCATCACGATCGATTTCACCGTGCCGGAAGTCGCGCTCCGAGCTTCACCCAACCGATTCATGCCGGAGGCGGAGGACGGTGCCGATGTAGTGCGTTTCATTCCGTTCGTGGACCCGGTGCAGGAGATCGTCCGCTTTGAGGGAACGGTTGAGGCGCTCAACGGCAACGAGGTGGCACGGATCACCGGCGAGCGCCCGATCGGCACCGCGTTCTGGGACGGTACGACGACGACCGGCGCCACGGCGCCCGACGGTTCGTACGTGGGCATTCTCGAGGTAGAACACCGCAACGGTACGATCCGCACCGCCCAAAGCGGACGGATCGCGCTCGGCACGGTCGACTACACCGCGCCGCCCGACGTCGTGCTCCGCATGTCTCCCCAACCGTTCTCGCCGGACGGCGACGGGCGGGCGGACGTCCTCTCGGTCACGCTTGCGATCGCGGACGACCGTCCGATTTCCGAGTGGTCGATTACGGTGCGGGAGCCGGACGGCGATGTCTTCTTCGAGTATGCGGCGGAGGGCGACCCGATTCGCTCCTTCGAATGGGACGGTCGCAACGACGCCGGAGACCGAGTCACGATGGCAACCGACTACGAGGTCGAGTACGAGGTTGTGGACGTGGCCGGCAACGTCGCGACCGGCAGCGAGACACTCACGATCGACATCCTGACGGTCGAGCGGTACGGGATGCGGAAGATCGATCTGCCGGACATCCTCTTCGAGGGCTACACCACGAGGTACCTCAATTGGAACAAGGAGCTTTCCGAGCAGAACGTTCGGGTCCTCGACCAGATCGCCGCCGCTCTCCGGAAGTTCCCCGAGTACGACGTGGAGCTCCATGGACACGCGGTGAGTGTGCTCTACTACGATCCGGAGCTCTCGGACATCGAGCACGAGGAGACGTTACTCCCCTTGAGCCGTGGTCGTGCGGAGACGATCGAAGAGGCGCTCGCGTCGCGCGGCGTCGATGAAGACCGGTTCAGCCTCGAGTGGTGGGGCAAGCTCCGTTCGCTCGTTCCGTTCAGCAATCTCGACGAGCGGTACATAAACAGGCGCGTGGAGTTTTACATCGTACGGTAGGAGTTGACGGGTGGTGAACGTGGTTTGTATTGTTACGTTCCACACCTTGAACAAGGAGCCATAATGTCGAAGGCGCACAGGGGCCGACCCCTGAAAGAAGAAAAGGCACGTTCCGGTCGCGGAACATGCCCAGTCACCGGCCGCACCGGCGTCAAGCTGCTCTACGAAGCAGAAGTGGACGGTGAGAAGGTGATGGTCAGCAAGGCAGGCAAGGCGACGCTCGCGAATGCGAAGAAGCGGCAGGAGCGCGCCGGCAGGAAGGCCGCCGCCGCCGAAGCCGCGAAGGCAGCCGAACAGGCTCGGAAGGCCGAGGAGGCCGAGGCGAGAAAGGCCGCCGCCGAGGCTGCGAAGGCCGCCGAGGCTGCGAAGGCCGCCGAGGCTGCGAAGGCCGAGGAAGAGGCTGCGAAGGCCGAGGAAGAGGCTGCGACCGAGGATACGGCTGCGACCGAGGACGCGGCCAAGGCCGAAGACACGACGAAGACCGAGGCTGCGCCGGTCGAGGAGAACGCGACCGAGGAAGCGGCTCAGCCTGAGGAAGCCGAGAAGGCGGAGAGTGCCGCCGACGAGAAACCGAAGGAATAGCGGCGCGCTGCCGAACCATGGGAGCCCGGAAGTCGGGCTCCTTTTTTTTGTGAAGTGTCAGCAACCGTGCTGGTTTCGGTCGGGTATCTGCCGCTGGGGGGTGCAATTGTCGGTTCCCGGACGGTCTGCAGGAGCGCTGAGCGAGCAAGTCGTCCGCGTACCGTGGGTTCGCGGACGTCCGACCAACAAGGTCGATGACATTTCGGGAGAACGGCACATGTCTCTTCTGGACAGCATCACGCCGCTGCAATGGGCCTTGATCGGAGTCAGCGGGCTCCTGATCGGCATGAACAAGACCGGACTGATGGGAGCGGCAACGGCCGCCATCCCGATCATGGCATCGATCTTTGGAGCCCAGCGGTCGGTCGGACTCATTCTCCCCATGCTGATCACCGCGGATGCACTCGCGGTGATCTACTATCGGCGTCACGCGGACTGGAGCGTCGTGGCGCGGCTTCTGCCGTGGGCGCTCGCCGGGATCGCTGTGGGTGTCGTCGTGGGCGACGCCGTACCGGACCACTCATTCCGGGTGCTGCTCGCGGTCGTCGTACTCGCGGGGCTCGTCCTCCTCGCGTACAAGGAGGTCTTTCACCGCGACCTTCGGATACCGGAGACGTGGTGGCTTTCCATGACGCTCGGCGTGCTTGCCGGCTTCACCACGATGGTCGGGAACGCGGCGGGCTCCATTACCACGCTCTACTTCCTCTCAATGGGCATGTCCAAGAACACCTTCATCGGAACCGGGGCATGGTTCTTCTTCGTGGTGAACGTGATCAAGGTTCCGCTTCATATCGTATTCTGGGAGACGATTTCGCTGCAGACGCTTGCCGTCAATGCCGTCGTGGCGCCGGTCATTCTTCTTGGAGGAGTCGCCGGCCTCCTGCTCGTTCGTCACATCAAGGAAGGGCCGTATCGTGTCTTCATCCTCGTGGTAACCGCGCTCATCAGTTTCCGTCTCTTTCTCTAGCCCGCACAAGCACAGGGAGTTGTCGCACCACGCCGGATCCGGCCATACTTAAGTCGGGGGGATGCGCATGAAGCGAGCACTGGTGTTGCTGGCAGACGGTTTCGAAGAGGTCGAAGCGATCACCCAGATCGACTTCCTGAGACGCGCCGGCATTGAGACGGTCGTTGCGGGAGTGACCGCGCGCGACGTCGTGGGCGGCCACGATATCCGCGTGAATACGGACATCACCGTTGACGAGTGGAACGACGGGTTCGATGCGATCGTGATACCCGGGGGAGCCGAAGGCGCGAAGAATATCGCAGCGGACGGGCCTGCCATGGATCTGATTAGACGAGCGTTCCAGGAGTCGAGGCTCGTTGCAGCGATCTGCGCGTCGCCCGGCGTCGTGCTCGGCGCCAACGGACTCCTCGGCACCCGGCGATTCACGTGCTATCCCGGCTTTGAGGAGTACGCGACGGGCGGGACGTTCGTTGAGGAGCGGGTGGTCGTGGACGGAAACCTCATCACGAGCCGTGGTCCCGGTACGGCCGCGGAGTTTGCCGAGGAGATCGTGCGGCATCTCGTGGGAGAGGACGCCGCTAGCGATCTTCGCCGGAAGACGCTTCAGAAGGGATGATCGCCGCCGTGGCGATCGCCGTGATGACGGTCGCTGCAGCGACGAGCCAATTGGCGGACCCCAGCGCCACGGCAGCGAGCATGAGAATCGCGGCTGCGGCAGCAAGCCCGGCACGAGTGCCGCGTGATCGCGCGCGCATCCGGAGCGCGGCGTAGCGAAACGCGACTGCCGCGCCCCCCACGAGCAGCGCATAGCGACGGATCTCCAACGGCAGCTCAAGCGAACCAATCGCAAGCTGCCCCGGAGCAATCATCCAAACGAGAAACGGCACGAGCCCCACGCCGGCGAGGATTACCCGGCGCGACACGGACGCTTCGCTCAGCACCACGAGAATCGCGTAGACGAGTACCACGAGCCCGATCAGGAGTCGGGTCGATTCCACGATGTTGATCATGAGCCGGTCTACCACGTACGCCGGCACACGGCAACCCTGTCCGCGTCCGCATCGCTACGCCTCAAGCCGCCGGGCGTCTGGACAATTGAGCGAGCGCCGTTCACAATTCCACGAAGATGAGCGACCAACACGAGCCCCTCTACCCCGTAGCCGGATGGAACGTCACTGAAGACGAGCTGAACCTCGATCGAGTGTCCGCGGACGAATCGGTTCTCGCGCTCGGCAACGGCTACATGGGCGTTCGCGGCACGTACGAGGAGCACAGCATCGTCTACGCGAACGGTACGCTCGTGAACGGCTTTCACGAGATCGAGCCGATCGTCTACGGAGAGCACGCGTACGGCTACGCGGAGAACCGGCAGCGGATGATCGCGCTCCCGGACGGCACGGTGATCGAGTTGACCGTGAACGATTATCCCCTCGACCTCACTACGGGGACGATTCGGTCGTACCGACGAATGCTTCGGATGAAGACCGGCCTCCTCGAGCGGTCGATGAGGTGGACGGTACCCGACGGGACGAACGTGGACATCAGCATTCGCAGGCTCGTCTCGTTTCGCAGACCGCACGTGATGGCGATTGAGTGGAAGTGCACCGTGGACGCGCCTGCGCGTGTGCAGATCGTATCTGTGATACGCGGGCGGGGACCCGCGCGGGTGGCCCGCGACGATCCACGGGTTGGGTCCGCGCTCTCGCGCGAAGCGCTCCTGCTCCGCAAGCGCGACGTGGACGAGCGTGTCGCGCACATACGGTATCGCACGCGCAACAGCGGCTACGACGTGATCACTGCTGCGGCGAACGTCATCGAATGCGAGTGCGACTACACGCGCGACAACATCAACAGCCAGCAGGAGGTGGGGCACGCGCTCTCGCTGACGCTCGGTTCGGGTCGGACGACGACGCTCCGAAAGTACGTCGCGGTCTACACGAGCCTCGAGCATCCGCGGTCGCGGCTCACC
Source organism: Spirochaetales bacterium (assembly GCA_046538735.1). Taxonomy (GTDB): domain Bacteria; phylum Spirochaetota; class Spirochaetia; order DSM-27196; family SLST01; genus SLST01. Next base: position 2,714 of record JBKHII010000033.1, on the reverse strand, counting down.
GGCCTCGCGAAGCGCGAGGTGGAGATGGCTCGCCGCTCCGGGTTCGCCGCGCTTCACACCGAGCAGAAGGGTTACCTGGACGAGTTCTGGACGCGAAGCGACGTGCGGATCGAAGGCGACGAGTCGCTCCAGCAGAGTATCCGATTCAACCTCTTCCATCTCCTGCAGGCGGCAGGACGCAACGGACACACGAGCGTCGCCGCGAAGGGGCTCACCGGCGAGGGCTACGAGGGGCACTACTTCTGGGACACGGAGACCTATATGCTCCCGTTCTTCACGTACACCAATCCCGGAATCGCGCGTGCGCTCCTCGAGTATCGCTATCACACGCTGGATGCAGCCCGACGCCGGGCTCGCGTGCTTCGCCATCGCGGTGCGCTCTACCCGTGGCGGACGATCAACGGCGAGGAAGCGTCGGCATACTTTCCTGCAGGCACCGCTCAGTACCACATCAACGCGGACATCATCTACGCCATGCGCACGTACGTGAACGCGACCGGCGACCGTTGGTTTCTGCTGAAGCGGGGTGCTGAGATGCTCTTCGAGACCGCGCGCTTCTGGGTCGACCTCGGCTGCTACATAGACGGCAAGGGGTTCTGCATCAACGAAGTCACCGGTCCGGACGAGTACACCGCGCTCGTCAACAACAACGTCTACACGAACCTCATGGCGTCCGATCACCTCCAGTACGCCGCGCGCACCTATCGCGAGATGCGCCGCCACGACGAGCCGATGCTTTCCGCGCTCGCCGAGCGCATCGGTCTGGATGGGGCGGAGGCCGACGAGTGGCAACGTGCCGCGGACGCCATCTACATCCCGCACGATCGGGAGCGCGGCATCTACCCGCAGGACGACGCCTTTTTCGATCGCGACGTGTGGGACTTCCAGAACACGCCGCCCGATCGTTACCCCTTGCTGCTCCACTACCACCCGCTCACGATCTACCGCTTCCAGGTGCTCAAGCAGCCCGACCTCGTGATGGCGCTCTTCCTCCAGGGGCATCGCTTCACGCGCGACGAGAAGCGGCGCAACTTCCGCTTCTACGATCCGTTGACCACCGGCGACTCGTCGCTCTCCGCGTGCGTCCAGAGCATCATCGCGGCCGAGATCGGTGAGACCGAGCTCGCCTACCGCTACTTCATGAAGACGGCGCGCATGGACCTGGATGACGTGAACGGCAACGTGAAAGATGGAATCCACGCGGCTGCGATGGCCGGGACGTGGCTCTCCATGGTCTACGGCTTCGCCGGGATGCGTGACTTCCACGAGACGCTCAGCTTTCAACCGTACCTTCCGCGCGAGTGGGACCGACTGACCTTCCGTGTCCTCTGGCGCGGAACCCCGCTCGAGGTCTCGGTCGGTCGCGAGGCTACTCGCTACTCGCTCCCGCGCGGCGGTGAGGTCGCCTTCATCCACGCCGGCCTGCATCTCACGCTCACGGACGACGAGTCGATTGAGCTGCGTAACCCGTCGGACGAAGAGATCCGGTCAGGGGTAGGGGAGTCGACGGTCGCTCGCAAGTAGAATCCGAAGAGAAGCGCGGAGCCGAGTTCGGGCGTATACCGGAGTATGCATTCCTCCACATCGTGCTCGAACCGTATTCGGCGCATCGCGTTCGTCGTGCTCGTATTGGGTTCGATCGCTCGTCCGGTCTCCGCCGCCGAGCCGCCGGAGTCCGACGAGCCGACCGAGGCCACCGAGCCGATCGAGGGCGGCGCCGTCGTCCACGTCATACCGGTTCTCGAATCGGAGACGCCGCCGGACGCGTGGGCACGGTCGTTCACCGTGCGGATCGTGCCCGGCCGTGACTCGCTCGTGCGGCTTGCTCTCGATGCGGAATCCGATGCGAGAGTCGTGCTCGCCGTTCGATCGCACCCTCCCGACTACTCGGTGTTTCCCGGAGTGCGCCTGGGATGGCTCGTCGCCGGCCCGCTTCTCATTCACGGAATGCTCGCGGAGCTCGCGAATCCGGGCGGTGGCGGACCTGCGAGTCCCCGCTGGTACGAGCCTGCCCGCGTGACCCTGGACGGCGGGCTCGAACCCACGACGCGACTCGGCGCCTCGGTTGAGGCAGTTCCGTGGGCGACGCTGTTCGCCTGGCACGCGGGAGACACGACAACGATGGGGGCGGGAGTCTCGGCCGCGGGCGACGGCGAGCGTCTGTCCGCATTCGTCGAGACCGTCGGCTCGTGGTCCATTCCCACGGAGGTCGCCGGGACAGGCATCGTTGCGATAGGGAGTGCGTTCGGCTCGTCTGCCGCGACGCACGACCCACGAGACGAAGAGTGGTTCGCGGCGGAGCGGCACGAAGACGCCGCGCACCTCCTCGCCAGGTTCGCGCTTGGCTGGCATCCGCTCGGACGACCGGCCGGACTCGAAACGCGCCTCGCCGCGGCCGCATGCGTCTCGGTTCCGGGAACGTCGATGCCGGGCATCAGTCTGCGCGGTTCGCTTGGTTGCACCGCGTTTCGTGATCTTGACGTGTCGGCTCTTCTCACGATCGTCAGTCCGGACTTCCGCGACCTCGCCGCCGAGACCGCGACGGATGCGGCGTTCCTCGCGACACGGGTCGGCTGGGACGGGGATCGCTTCGCGGCGGCCGTTGAAGGCGAGTGGCGCTACGAGCACGCTTCCGGCGTGCAGCGCGCGATCGGCATCCCGGGTGAGTGGCCGGCGCTCCGCGAGCGAGCGTTCCGGGGGCGGCTTGCCGTGCG
>JBKHII010000088.1:0-8215 GCA_046538735.1 Spirochaetales bacterium | reverse complement strand
GCGTAGAGCTTGGCGAGCATCCGCCGACCGCTCGTTCCGTGTTTCCCGTGCCGCTGAAGTAGCAGATGCGCGCGGTGAATACGGGCACACCCGGGCGGGTATTTGTCTGAGAAACATCCGGCGTGTACATTGGTGCATCGGACCGGGACACCGGCGAAAGGCGAGGACTATGGCAGTATCGAAAGCGAAGACGATGCAGGCGATCGAGCAGGACTTCGTGGCGCTCCTCCGGGACGTCCTCGGCGAGACGCTCGAGTCGGTCATTCTCTATGGGAGCTTCCTGAAGGAGACGTTCACCCCCGGTGCATCGGACGTGAACGTTCTCGTCGTGGTCGGCGAGGGTCACGAGCCGGCACTGAGAGAGGTGGGGAGGCAGGGCCGACGGTTGCTTCGCACGCACAAGATCACCCCTCTCTTCCTCACACGACGCGAGTTCGCCACGTCCGCGGACGTCTTTCCCATGGAATACCTGGATATCGTGGAGACGCACAAGGTGCTGCTCGGTCCGGACGTGACCGCCGACCTGGACATCAGCCGGACAAACCTCCGCCACGAGGTAGAGCACCAGCTCCGCGGCAGCCTTGTGTCGCTGCGGCAGCTCGCGATCGCCGCAGGGCGCCCACGGCCGTTCCGGAAGCTGCTGTTGCGGCGCCGGCTCGAGGAGTGGTACGGCTCGCTCGCCGCGATTCTGCGCGGCATGCTCCGGCTCCACGACGTCACGGCGATCCCGCACGGCGCCGAGGATCTCGTACGCGAGGTGAATCGCGCGGTCGGGCTCGAGCCCGGCCCGATTCTCCAGCTCCTCGCGTGCCGGCAGGGCGAGTGCCCGGATGCCGTGCAACTGACGGACGCGCTCCTCGAGCGGCTTGCGAAGCTCGTGGAGATCGTGGACGCCGGGTCGAACGCATCCGGCGGGGGGCGCTCATGACGTCTGCGGCGCGCACGGCTCGTCGGCCGATCGTCGCGGCCGCGGCGACGGCCCTCCTCGCGATTATCGTCCCGCTATCCGCGCCGGCGCAGGATCTACCCGCTCCGCAGGGCTTCGTGAACGACTTCGCGAACGTCATCCCCGCGGACGCCGAGCGGAGCATGCGCGGCATCATCACCGCGCTCCGCGACCAGACCGGGGCCGAGATTGCCGTCGTGACGGTCGAGTCGATGTCGCCGTATCCCACGATCGAGGACTTCGGCATCGCGCTCGCCGAGGAGTGGGGCGTGGGCTCCGAGTCGGACGACGCGGGAGCGATCCTGATCGTCGCGCTCGAGGAGCGCGAGGTTCGTATCGAGGTCGGGTACGGTCTCGAGGGCGCGATCCCGGACGGCCGCGCCGGCCGGCTCCTGGACGACTACGTTGTTCCGTATCTGCGCGACAACAACTACGGTGCGGGGCTCCTCAACGGAACCGCGGCGCTCGCCGAGGTCATCGCGGACGAGTACGGCGTGACGCTCACCAACGTTGAGCCCGAGCGCCGTGCCTCTCCGGACGGAGGGAGCAGCCTCGACTTCGGCGATCTGATCTACGTTGTATTCTTCCTGTTCGCCGTGGGCGGCAGGTGGTTCTTCTGGCCGCTGCTCTTCGCCGGTCGCCGCCGCGGTTTCTTTGGCGGTGGTTTCGGATCAAGCAGCGGCTTCAGTTCGGGCGGACGCTCGTCGGGCTTCAGCGGCTTCGGTGGAGGCGGCTTCGGCGGCGGCGGCGCGTCCCGCGGATTCTAGTCCTAGTAGAACGCGAGAGAGGAAGGAGACGATATGGCAGGTAGTGCAACGAAGTGGATCGCGCCGGTCGCGATCATCGCGATTCTGATCGCAATCGGTGTCTTCTGGTTCGTAGGCCAGCAGAACACGCTTGTCACGCTCGAGGAGTCGATCGACGCCTCGTGGAGCGAGATCGACAACCAGCTGCAGCGCAGGAGCGACCTCATTCCGAACCTGGTCGCGACCGTTCGCGGTTACGCCGAGCAGGAGGAGGAGATCTTCACGCAGATCGCGGACGCCCGCGCTCGCCTCGGCGGCGCGCAGACCGTGGGCGAGACGGCCGAGAGCTACGGCGAGCTGCAGAGCGCGCTCTCCCGGTTGCTCGTGGTCGTGGAGAACTACCCGCAGCTCCGGTCGGACCAGAGCTTCCTCCAGCTCCAGGACGAGCTCGCCGGAACCGAGAACCGCATCGCCGTCGCGCGAAAGCGGTACAACGAGTCGGTCCGGCAGTTCAACACGAGGATCCGACTCTTCCCCACCCGCATCGTCGCGAACGGGCTCGGCATGGAACAGCGCGAGTACTTCGAGATCGACGAAGCGGCTCGCGAGGTGCCCACCGTCGACTTCGGGGACGAGTAGGCCGGCCCGGCCGTCGTCGCGATCCGCGGCGACGGTCGCGACCTGCCCGCTCTCGGGCCGCGCCCGAGCGATACGCGTTTGGTTCGCCCCGGGCGCTCGTGGTATCTTTGCCCGAAGATGAACACAGATCGGATTGACTTCGCGGCGAAGGCCGGCTTCATCATCGACATGGACGGCGTGATCTATCACGGCAACCGCCTCCTGCCCGGCGCACACGATTTCGTCCGGTGGCTCCACGACAACGACAAGCGGTTTCTCTTCCTGACGAACTCGTCCGAGCGAAGCCCGCGCGAGCTCAACCAGAAGCTCGCCCGCCTCGGCGTGGACGTGGACGAGGCGCAGTTCTACACAAGCGCGCTCGCGACCGCCGAGTTCCTCGCGTCGCAGAAGCAGGGCGGCAGCGCGTACGTGATCGGCGAAGCGGGGCTGATCAACGCACTCTACAACGCCGGCATCACGATGAACGACGTGAATCCCGACTACGTCGTCGTGGGCGAGAGTCCGTCCTACAGCTACGCGAAGATCGAGAAAGCCGTGCAGCTCGTTCGAGCGGGAGCGCGGCTCATCGGGACGAATCCCGACCTGACCGGTCCCGCCGAGAACGGGATCGTCCCAGCGTGCGGGAGCCTCATCGCGCCGATCGAGCTCGCGACCGAAAGCAAGGCGTACTTCGCCGGGAAGCCGAACCCGCTCATGATGCGGCAGGCGATCAAGCGGCTCGGATGCCGGCCGGAAGAGTCGGTCATCGTGGGCGACCGCATGGACACCGATATCGTCGCCGGCGTGGAGTCTGAGATCGACACCGTTCTCGTGCTGAGCGGCGTGACGAGCATGGACGACCTCCCGCAGTTCGCCTACCGTCCCCGCGTCATCCTGAACGGCGTGGGCGAGATCTGCGGAGCCGCTTCGTGAGTCTGCATTCTCGAATGCACGGCGAGGGACCCGCCATCGTCTTCGTCCACGGTCTCTTCGGCTCCGGCGACAACCTGCGCGGCCTCGGGAGAGCGTTCGAGGAGACCCACACGGTCGTCTACCCCGACCTCCCGAACCACGGCGATTCTCCTCGCGCCGATGCAATGGACTACGGGTCAGTAAGTTCGACGGTTGCTTCGCTGGTCGCCGAGCGCTCCCTCGCTCCCGCCGTCGTCGTCGGTCACTCGATGGGCGGCAAGGTCGCGATGCGCCTCGCGCTCGATCGTCCCGACCTCGTCCGCGCGCTCGTCGTGCTCGACATCGCGCCGCGCCGCTACGAGCCGTCGCACGTGGAGATCATGAAGGCCATGCGTTCGTTGCCGGTCAATGAGGTCGAGAGCCGGGCGGATGCCGATCGTCGGCTCGCGGACGCGATTCCGTCCAAACCGGTTCGGTCGTTTCTGCTGAAGAACCTCGTGAAGGACGACGACCGGTATCGATGGCGGCTCAACCTTCCGGTGCTTGAGCGCGAGTACGCGTCGATCCTCGGATGGGACGGATCGGGGCGGTACGAGGGGCCCGCGCTCTTCATCGGCGGCACCGAATCGAAGTACCTCGACCCGGAGCGGGACGGGGACATCGTTCGCGACCTCTTTCCGCGAGCGCGGATCGAGGTGCTGCACGGTGCGGGCCACTGGATCCACAGCGAGCGTCAGGACGACGTTCGAGACCTGATCCGCGAGTTTCTGCGTCGATCTCCAGAGGGCGAAGCGTGAGTCACGACTCCGGCAAGCCGTACCCGCTCGGGGCCCATCTCACGGACGACGGCGTTCGCTTCGCGGTGTTCAGCCGACACGCGACCGCGGTGACGCTCTGTCTCTTTGACGAGGCGGAGCAGCCGCTTCCGACCGAGCGCATCGATCTCGACCCGGCCGTTCATCGCACCGGCGACATCTGGCACGTGGAGGTTCGCGGGCTCGGGGCCGGACAGCTCTACCTCTTTCAGGTGGACGGCCCATACGAGCCGGAACACGGACACCGCTTCAACGGGAACCTCTATCTCGTGGACCCGTACGCCCGCGCGCTGACCGGCGGCTTCGAATGGAAGCTGAACGCGCAGTTCGGGTACGATCCCGACTCCCCCGAAGGGGACGCGTCGCCGAACCGGCGCACCGACCTCACGGCTGCCGGCATCCCGAAGTGCGTCGTCGTGGACGACGCGTTCGACTGGCAGGGCGATCGCCCGCTCAACTACCCCTTGCGCAAGAGCGTCATCTACGAAGCGCATGTGAAGGGGCTCACCGCGCACGAGTCGTCCGGCGTCGCGCACCGGGGTACGTATCGCGGTCTCATCGAGAAGATCCCGTATCTCCAGGAGCTCGGCATCACGAGTCTCGAGCTGCTCCCGGTCCACGAGTTCGACGAGTTCGAGCTTGACCGGGTGAACCCGATCACGGGCACCGAGCTCAGGAACTACTGGGGCTACTCCACGGTCGCCTTCTTCGCGCCCAAGGCAACGTACGCGGCGGACGGAGGAGCGGGCGAGCAGGTGCGGGAGTTCAAGGAGATGGTGCGCGAGCTCCACAAGGCCGGCATCGAGGTGATCCTGGACGTCGTGTTCAACCATACGTCCGAGGGGAACGAATACGGTCCGACTCATTCGTTCCGCGGCTGGGACAACTCGGTCTACTACATGCTCGAGGCCAACAACCGTCGCTATCGCGACTACGCCGGCACGGGCAACACGCTCAACTGCAATCATCCCGTAATGAGGGAGCTCATCATCGACTGCCTCCACTACTGGGTCGTGGAGATGCACGTGGACGGCTTTCGGTTCGACCTCGGCTCGATCCTCGGGCGGGACCGGCACGGCAATCTCATGGAGAATCCTCCCGTGATCGAGCGGATCGCCGAGGATCCGATCCTGCGCAACACGAAGCTCATCGCGGAGGCGTGGGACGCCGGTGGAGCCTATCAGGTCGGCTCGTTCCCCGGCGGGCGCTGGGCCGAGTGGAACGATCGCTACCGCGACGACGCGCGCCGCTACTGGCGCGGCGATCGCGGCGTGACGGCTCCCTTCGCGACGCGCCTCGCCGGAAGCTCCGACCTCTATCTCCGTGACGGCCGCAAGCCGTTCCACAGCATCAACTTCGTCACGTGCCACGACGGGTTCACGATGCGCGATCTCGTCTCGTACTCGCGCAAGCACAACGAGGAGAACGGCGAGCACAACCGCGACGGGATGAACAACAACAACTCGTCGAACTACGGCACGGAGGGACCGAGCGCCGACCCTGCGATCGAAGCCGTGAGGCTTCGCCAGCAGAAGAACATGCTCGCGACCCTGATGCTGTCGCTCGGCACGCCGATGATCCTCGGCGGCGACGAGTTCGCGCGGACCCAGCGGGGCAACAACAACGCCTACTGCCAGGACAACGAGCTGTCCTGGTTCGACTACCGCCTCGCCGCCGAACACGAGGGGCTCGTCGAGTTCACGCGCAAGCTGATCGCTTTCCGGCGTCATCATCCGGCGTTTCTCCGTCCCGAGTTCTACACGGGTCACGATACCGACTTCAACAAGATGCCCGACATCACGTGGTTCAACGAGGCCGGCCACGCCGTCGACTGGGCCTCCGTCGGCTGGACGCTCGCGCTTCGCATCGACGGAAGCCATGCCGAGATCCTCGCCGATCGCGACGACAACGACTTCTTCCTCATCTTCAATGCCTCCCCGCACCGCGTGAAGGTGACCATGGCCGCGGCTCCCCCCGGAAAGGCGTGGCACCGCGTCATGGATACGGCGCTCGCGCACCCGGACGACTTCGTCCCGCACGGTCTGGATCGGGCGCACGATCGAGACTCGTACTCGTGCGCCGGCCGCTCGGTTGTCCTGTTTCTGAGTTGTTAAGAGCCTCCAAAAGGGCTATTCTTGGCCGCAGGAGTAACGAATGAAGCGATGGACACTCTTCGTTGGAACGATCCTTCTCGCGGTTCTCGTTGTATTGTCAGGATGCGCGAGTGCTGAAGTACGAGCCGCGCGAAGCGGTGATATAGGCGCCCTTCAGGACTACGTGGCCAACGGCGGCGACGTGAACGCGCCCCAGGGCAACGGCCAGACGCTCCTCATGATCGCCTCGGAAGCGGGGCAGGGCGAGTCGGTGAGGTTCCTTCTGGACAACGGGGCCAATCTCGAGACTCGCGATAATCGCGGTCAATCCGCGCTGCACTACGCGGCGGCCTCCGGCCGCCTTCCTGTCGTGAACATCCTCCTCGACCGGGGAGCTCAGGTGGACGCGGAAGACAATGGAGGAGCGACTCCCCTCATGGCTGCATCGGCCGGCGGGCACGTTGCTGTCGCAGAAGTGCTGATTGGCTCCGGCGCCGCGGTGAACGCGCAAGACAACTCGGGGCGCACCCCGCTGTTTCGGGCCGTGTCCGCGAACAACCGCGCGCTCGTGGACACCTTGCTCGCGGTCGGCGCCGACCCGACCGTTACCGACGGGCGGGGCGATACGATGCTCTTCCTCGCACTGAGCGACGACCGGGCGGCAATCGCGCAGACGCTGCTTGAGGAAGGCGTGGATCCGAACCGGAGCAACTCTGAGGGTACGCCACCGTTGCACGTGGCCGCATCCAACGGCGAGCTTCGTGTTCTCGAGATGCTCCTCGAGTTCGGCGCCGATCCGAACGCCCGCGATGCGGAGGGACGCACCGTCGTCCACCTCGCGCTTGCCGCGTCCAACGCCGCACCCACGCTCCGCGTCCTCCTCCCCGCCGGTGCAGACCCCACGGTCCCCGATGCCAACGGAGTAGAGCCGATTCTCGTTGCCGCCGAGCGAGCCGATCTCGAGTCGCTTCGCCTCTTGCTCGAGTACGGGGCCGATCCCAACACTCGCGGGGACGACGGACGCACGCCGCTCCTCATCGCCGCCGGCGCCGGATCCGAGCAGGTGGTCGGGCACCTTCTCGACCTTGGCGCGAATCCGGACGTTCGCGACGAAACCGGACGCACGCCGCTCCTGATTGCAGCGGAAGCCGGGTCGGAACCGATCGTGCTCGCGTTGCTCCAGCACGGAGCCGAGCCGAACGTGGAGAACCGCGAGGGCGCCACGCCCTTGCTGATCGCCGTTCGCCAGGGCGCCGATCGAACCGTTGAAGCGTTGCTACGCGCCGGAGCCGATCCCGCCATCGCCGATCGTCGCGGAGACACGCCACTCCTCGTGGCGCTCGAGCAGAGCGCGCGTCAGGCAGCGGGACTGACGCCGATCGCGGAGCTCCTCGCGAACTCGGACGGTCGCGGCCTCGGTCGCAACGAGCGAGCCGGCGAGATCGCCTTCCTGGCCGCCGCGTCGGGCAACACGGACGTGATCGAGTTCCTCATAGAGTCCGGTCTCTCGCGCGGCGTGATGTCGGATGCCGGGGAAACATTGCTGACGGCGTCCGTCGCGAGTCCCGAGGTCGTGCGGACGCTGCTCGAGTACAGATTCAACGTGGACGGCGAGAACCGTGCCGGTGAAACGCCGGCGCTCGTCGCGGCGCGTGAGGGATACCTGGACACGCTGCGCATTCTTCTGCAGCACGGTGCGGATCCGGACGCGACGACCTCGGACGGAGTGACGCTGCTCATGCTCTCGTCCGGTCAGAGCAATACCGAGCTCGTTCGTCAGCTCCTGCTCGCGGACGCGTCCGTGTGGGAACGCGATCGTTCGGGCAACACCGCGATTCACTTCGCGGCGAGAAGCGGCCCGCCGGAGACTGTCCGCCTGCTGCTCACCGCGGGTGCCGATCCGAACGCCACGAACAGCTCGGGCGAGCAGCCGATCGAGCTCGCCGAGCAGAATCGTCAATCGGAAGAGGTGATCCGGATCCTACTCACCGCCGGCGCGAACCCGCCCTCCGGTGGATCCCGGGACGATGATGAGGATTCCGGCCGAGACGAACGGGACTCGGACGAACGGGACTCGGACGGACG
>JBKHII010000087.1:0-8273 GCA_046538735.1 Spirochaetales bacterium | reverse complement strand
ATCCTGCTCTGCCCCCACACCGCCCCGCCGCCGAGGAGCAGGCCGACCACCATCGCGGCGAGGAAGGCCCGTGTCGGCAAGGCGCGCTGGGATCGAGCGTGGCTACTCATGGTTCTCCGGTGCGATCACAATCGTAACCCAGATCATACCGCATACGCCACCGCCCTTCCACGACACAACCGAGCCGGGAGGTCATATGTACACACTCCTGATTACGAAATCGTAACGCCGGACCCGCGGGCCGCGGGCCGCGGCCCGAACCTACCGCGGGCGCATCCGCATCCGCACGCCGATCCAGCCGGCGGGATCTGCCATGTCCGCGGCGATCCGGCCCATGGCGACGTCCTCGGTGAGCTCGGCCACGAGCCACTGCGTGCCTTCGAAGGGGAACCGAGCGCCGGGACCCTGGACGTCCACCGCGGCGATCGCGTGGGCGAAGCGGTCGCTCGCCATGAGAATCGCGTCGAACCCCAAATGGTGGAGGAGGATCACGTAGGTCATGGCGAGGCTGTCGCAGTCGCCGCTCGTCGTGGCGAGACAGGTCACGGGCGGCTGGAAGTCGGAGAGCCCGCCGGTTCGCACGTAGTCGAAGCCCTGGAGCCACGAGAGGAGCTCATGAGGTATGTCGACGCGTGGCACGCCGGCGGCTTCCAGCCGCCGCTCGATCTCCTGCGCAAGCGGCGCGAGACGCATGTAGTTGTCGCGGTAGATCATGCGGAAGTAGCGGCGCCACGCCTCGCTGAAGATCTCGCGGTCGAGCGCGCCGTACGGCTCGAGGATCCGCGCCTCACGGTCAACGAGGACTTGGCTCGCCTCCTCCGCCCCGGGGTCGAGCGCGAACGGCAGCGAGTCGCCGAGGAAGGGCACCGGTTCGTCCTGCTCGTTCGGCGCCGGGAACGGGTAGAAGAACTGGCTCACCGGCCCCGGATACACGCGGCTCTCCTCGCCGATCGAGAAGCTGTCGAGCACGCTCAGAAGGTGGTCGTGCGCGGCCTCGTACGAGTCGATCTCAGCGAACGCGAGGAGCGCGTAGTCGGCCGCGCGCGCGCTGATCGTCACCATGTACCCGGCGACCTCGAGGCCGCCGGTCACGAAGGCGATGTCGCTGAACGCGGCCGAATGGCCCTGGTACTCGAACGCCTCCGGCTCGCCGTCCGCGGAGATCTCCCCGAGCATCTGCTCGGCGAGCTCCATGCCGGTCGCCCCGGCGCCGCGGTCGAGCGCGATGATCTGGACCATCGCGTCCGCGTTCGGCGAGAGGAACCCGATGTGCTCGGGGTCGGAGTTGTCTGCCTCCGTCCAGCCCATCGGCAGATCGACGCTGTACCCGAAGACCGGGTTCGTCGCGGCGAGCGCCACCGCGCCGGCGGCGCACCATGCAAACAGAATCGCGACCACGAGGCCGCGGAGGATTTGTCTCATCATTGTTATTGTCGAGTGTATCGCGTCGTTCCTTGAAAAATGTCAGTGACCTTGCAGGTCGAATTTCTCCAACTCATGGTACGGCGACGAATTGCTCCGCCGGCGGTACTGCGAACGGCACAGGCACCGGCAACTCCCGGTAGCATCGGCACTTGACCGGCTGCGAACAGCAAGGTCACTGACAGTTTCTGCGGTCTCTGCTACCATTCACCCCGTGAACGTCACCGTCCATCCCGGCCCCGTCGCAGGATCGATCGCGATCCCGGGCAGCAAATCGCACACGATCCGCGCGCTCCTGATCGCCTCGCTCGCGGAGGGCGAGAGCCGGATCGCCTCCGCGCTCGACTCCGAGGACACCTCGGCGTGCATGGACGTGCTCCGGCACCTCGGCGTGGAGATCGCTGCCGCGCCGCAGGCGGCCCCGGGCGCGCTCGACCTCACGGTGCGCGGCCGAAGCGGCCGGTACGCCGCGCCCTCGGCCACGCTCGACTGCCGTAACTCGGGCACCACGCTCTACCTCGCGATGTCGATCGCCGCGCTCCACGACTTCCCCGTCCGCTTCGACGGCGACGACCAACTCCGCAAGCGATCCGCCGGGCCGCTCCTCTCCGCGCTCGAGAGCGCAGGCGCGCGCGTCACGCGCGAAGGTACCGGCGACTGCGTGCCGTTCACGATCCAGGGGCCGATCGTCGGCGGCGAGGTGACGATCCCGTGTCCCACGAGCCAGTACCTCTCGAGCCTGCTCCTCGCGGCGCCGCTCACGCCGAACGGCCTGACGATCCACGTGCCGCTCCTCAACGAGCGACCGTACGTACAGATCACGCTCTCGTGGCTCGAGAGCCAGGGCATCGCGTACGAGCGGCGCGATTGGGACCGGTTCACGATCCCGGGCGGCCAACGCTACCGAGCCTTCGAACGGTCGGTCCCGGCCGACTTCTCCTCCGCGACCTTCTTCGTCGTCGCCGCCGCGGTCACCGGAAGCGAGCTCACGCTCACCGGGCTCGACATGACGGACAGTCAGGGCGACAAGGAGGTCGTGCGAATCGCCGAACGCCTCGGCTGTACCGTCCGTTCGGGCGCGAAGGGTCTCACGATCAGAGGTCCGGGCAAGGCCGACGAGCGGCTCGCCGGAGGAGACGTCGATCTGAACTCGATCCCGGACGCCCTCCCCGCGCTCGCGATCCTCGGGACTCGGTGCGGCAGGCCGCTTCGCCTGCTCAACGTGCCGCAGGCGCGCGAGAAGGAGACCGACCGGATCGCCGTCATGGCGGGGGCGATCAACGCGCTCGGGGGCTCCGCCGAAGAGCTCGCCGACGGCCTTGTCGTGCACCCGGGCACGCTTCACGGCGGCGCGGTGGACAGCGTGGGCGACCACCGGATCGCAATGGCGTTCGCCGTCGCCGGACTCTGCGCCGCCGGTCCGATCACCGTGACGAACGCGGGCGTCGCCGGGATCACCTTCCCCGGCTTCTACGAAAAGCTCGCGTCCGTGGGCGCGAAGCTCACGACCGAGGCGGACGCCGAACCGGCGCGCACGCAGGCAAAGGAGTGACCGTGCCGAGACTCGCCGTCTTCGACGTGGACCACACGATCACGAAGCATTCGACCGGCGTCCGGCTCGTCCAGTGCGGGCGCAAGGCCGGCCTCTTTTCGCTCGGGAATCTCCTGTCGCTCCCGTACCACTACGTGAGGTACCGTTCGGGCACCGTGCGGGTCGACCGTGCGCTCGCGGCGCTTGCGCGCCTCGAGGGCCGATCGCGCGAAGAGCTCGAGGCGATCGCGGTCGGCTGCTTCGAGGAGCGGATCCGCGGCGACATCATGCGCGAGGCGCGCGAGTGCGTGGAAGCGCACGTCCGCGCCGGTGACGTGGTGGTGCTCGCGACTTCGAGCCTGCGGCTCATCGTGAAGCCGCTCGCCGATCACCTGGGCGTGCCGTACGTGCTGGCGACCGAGCTCGAGTACCGCGACAATCTCGCCACCGGCAAGCTCGCCACCTCGCCCTGTCTGGGCGAGGAGAAGCGCGACCGCGTGGTCGCCCTTGCGACAGCGCTGCGGATCGAGCTCTCGAATACGACCTTCTACTCGGACAGCCACTTCGATCTCCCGCTTCTGCGCATCGTGGGGGCGCCGGTCGCGGTCAACCCGGACGGGAGGCTCCGCAAGGAAGCGGTCGCACGGAGCTGGGAGGTGGTGCGGTGGTGAGGTTCGAGGAGCCCGCTACCCGAACACGACGCGGCTCACGATGAGGAATGCGGGCAGCAGCACCACGCTCGCGGCGTACGTCGCCATGATCGCGCTGCCGGCGTACTCGACCTGCTCCTTCGTCCCGTACGCTTTCGTGATCACGAGCACGTTCGTCGCCGGCGGCACGGCCGCCTCCAGGACCATCGCGAGCCTGATGCCGGCTGCCACGTCGGGTGCGAGATTGCGGAGCGGAATCAGCGCCATGATCCCGAGCACCGCGAGCGGAAAGAGCACCATCTTGAAGAGGATGAGCCCGCCGAACTCGCGCTTGAACGAGATCCCTCTGGACGGGATGGAGGCGAGGACCGCGCCGAGCACGACCATGATCGCGTCCAGCGCGATCACGGACGACCACCGGAACGGCGCGCGGACCCAGCCGGGCAGATCGTCGTAGACGCCGGTCAGCGCAAAGACGAGCCCGAGCACGATCCCCACGAGCGGCGCGTTGAGCTTGAAGCGCGGCCGGGCGCGGTTCGGGCCCGCAGGGCCCGGCGAGTCGACCGTCGACCTGTCGCCCTTCTCGGCCCTGATCTCGGCGGATCGCTGGATGATCCAGACGGCGACGGTGAAGAAGCTCAGCACGAAGGCCATCACGTAGAACGACATGTAGACCGAGACGGCCGGCGGCGCGAGCGCGGCGATGAGCGGGATGGGAATGTAGCCGGCGTTGTGCATCGCGAAGAGCACGAGAAGCTCCTGCGGATGCTTCGTTCGCATGAGCGGCACGCGGTTCACGAGCAGCTTTGCGAGCGCGAATTGAATCACGAAGAAGACGGCAAAGGCGGCGAAGAAGAACGCCATCCACTCCCAGCCGGCGTCGATCCCGCTCGCCCACTGACTCGGGATCGTGTGCGCAAAGTAGAGCGGAAACACGATGTTCACGATCAGGAAGACGAAGGGGTCGAGCAGGAGCCGCTTGACGACGTGGATTTTGAAGAGCGCGAAGCCGACGAGCGTCGCGACGATGAGCCGTCCGACCGGAAGCAGGATGTCCAGAATCACCCGCCCACGCTACCGGCGGGGAGTCGCGGTGTCAAAGGGTGGTGAGTGTCATGTACCTTGCAGGTGCGAGGAGACCGAGCCGGCCCGGAACCTGCGCGAGCCGGAGCGCGCCGGCGAAGAACCGAAGCTCGTCCGGGCGCGCTCGTCGCGATTCGTCCACGGCCGCTCGATGCGATCGCGTCGACAGATTCTGTACGAGGCTACGCCAGCGAGGGGATGCGAATTGAGACTCGCGTGCCGCCCCCGGGATGAGAGTCCACGCTCAGCTCGGCGTGGATCCGCCGCGCGAGCTCGCGAACCAGCGGCAGCCCGAGACCGGTTCCCCGCTCGCCGGCGGTTCCGCTGCGCTGCTCGGGCTCCTGCGACAGATCCATGCCGATGCCGTTGTCGCAGACATCGACGAGTGCCGCGTCGTCGCCGCAGCGCACGTGAAGCGTGACGGTCTCGTGTTCGGGGGTGAACTTGATCGCGTTCGCCACGATGTTGTGAAGGATCGTACGAACGAACTCCACGTCGTTCGTAATCGTGCAGCTCTCGACTCCGTGCACGTCGAGCGTGATGGACTTCAAGTGCAGGTGCGCCGCCATCCGGTCCGCGACGGACGACACGACCTCGGCGAGATCGAAGCCGGCGGGACGCGGTTCGAGATCGCCACTCGTAGTCTGCGCCCACAGAAGCAGATTATCCAGCATGCCCCGCGTCGCGCGGGCGGTCATCTCCAGGATGTCAAACTCCTCGCTGAGTTCGCGTTCGGTTTCCTCCGGGATCCGGCGGCGAATGAGCCGCACGAAGTCGGGGATCGTCCCGATCGGGTTCCGGAGGTCGTGCGCCGTGATCCGCAGGAGCTGTTCGCGATCGTGCATCGCATCCTCGGCAATGAACCGGCTGCGGAGCGCCATGCGCCACCGGTGGTAGTTGCCGCTCGAAATGAGAATCGCAACGGTCGTCGTGATCGCAAGGAGCGAGGCCGAGATCGCCGGCGTCGCGATATGGGAACCGGCGGTGAGGACGGTTGCGATCGCAGCGACACCAAAGGCGCCCGCCACCGGCGCGTATACCCGCGGGGGAAGCGGTAGCATCCCGCCGGTCGCGAGAATGACCATGATGAAGTAGAGCTCCGGAGCCACTTGTGTGTGCCCCACGAGAATGAGGAAGACGTTGTTGGTGAGCGAAACGGTGACGAAGGCGACCGCGATCCCGTGCGCCCACCTCGCACCGTGGGCACGGCCCCGGTTGCCGAGGATAGCGATCGCAACACAGCCGAGCATGTACGCGACAGACGCCCAATCCTGCACCGTAAGGGCGAGAGGCGCAGTCCACCGGGTCGCAAGCTCGAGACCGGTGAAAACGGCGAGGAAGATCACGGCAAGCGTGGACAGGAGAACCGATCGCCGAAGATTGATCAGCGCCAGATCGTCGCGGACGCGCGAGTCGAGGGATTGAGCTGAGAGCGGCGCCACTGCGCGAGCGATCGAGCCTGCCATCGGTTCCATTCTACGCCATTAGCGCCATTTCATCAAATACATCAACGGCGGGATGTCGCCGCGTGATCAATCGCTTCGGAGGCGGGGGCGTCAACGTCCGCTCGCACGGGAAGCATGAGGCTGATGCTGGTGCCCTGACCGATCGCCGAGTCCACCGCGAGCGTGGCTCCGAGCCGCACTGCAAGCGTCTTCGCGAGCCGGAGGCCGACTCCGCCCCCTGGTTCGCCGCGCGTTCCGGGGCGTTGGGCAGGATGCTCGCTCGACTCCATACCGACCCCATCGTCGGAGATCGTGACGACGGCCGTGGTCCCCAGGTACGCACACGCCACGCGGATCGAGCCGCCGGGATCGGTGTACTTCACGGCATTATCCAACAGGTTGCGCAGCACTGCACGCAGAGAACCGGGATCCGTTCGGACCGGACAGGCGCCCGGTGCGTTGAGTCGCACGTCGATCTCCTTCAGAAGACCCCGGGCTATGGTGTTCTGCGCGAGCGAACGGACCATCTCTGCAACGTCGCACTTACTCGGTATCACTGCTCCAACTCCCATAGTCGTGGCTCGCGGACCACCGGCTCAGTCGGACACGCAACGCGCGTCCTCAGATAAGGGCAGTGTAGCTATTGTTGTCTATTATGTCAAATTGGTCAAAAGACGTGGAGTTCGTGGGCAGCGTGCCGCATAACGACGATCCGGGGGGCAGATCGTGGAAGACGGCCCCGCGAGGTGCCCGTCATGAAGTCTTCTGGGACAAGGTGGTGCCCAGACACGCCCGGAAGACGGTAGGGTCACAAGCATTTCGGGTGTCCACGAAATCGCGGAGATCCAGGACCAGACGTAGACGTGGAACACCGGATTCCCTCCGTTGGAGATATTGGAGTCGGGCGCAAACTGGACGGATCTGTTTCTGTAGCAACAGGTCTGGTATTGTTGGACCGATGACCACTACTCACACGATAGTCACAGCCTCGTCTGCGTCAATGAACGACATCAACGACTCCTCAGTCGAGTTGATCGTGACGTCACCGCCTTACCCGATGATTGAGATGTGGGATAGCTCATTCGTAGACGCCGACGAACGCGTGGGCGTGGCGCTCCGTGATCACAATGGAGCAGAGGCATTCGAGCTCATGCATCGGTACTTGGATCAGGTTTGGAGGGAGTGCGCCCGCGTCGTGCGCCCTGGCGGCTTCGTATGCATCAATATCGGCGACGCTACCCGCAAGCTGGGAGAGAACTTTCGGCTTTACACGAATCATTCGAGAATTACCGTGGCGCTCGAACAGCTTGGCTTGCAGTCTCTGCCAGCCATATTGTGGCGCAAACAGACGAATGCTCCAAACAAGTTCATGGGTTCGGGAATGCTGCCATCCGGCGCTTATGTAACGCTTGAACACGAGTACATACTGATCTTCCGCAAGGGTGACAAGCGTGTCATGAAGCGCGACGAAGCTGCAACTCGACGACGCAGTGCGTTCTTCTGGGAGGAGCGCAATGTGTGGTTCTCCGACATTTGGGACTTCAAGGGCGTAAAACAGCCTCTCACTGGTGTTGGCGCACGAGAGCGAAGCGCGGCCTACCCATTTGAGCTCGCGTACCGGTTGATCAACATGTACAGCATGCAAGGCGATACTGTGCTCGACCCGTTCTTGGGCACCGGTACCACATCGGCTGCAGCGCTTGTACTCGCCAGGAACTCCGTCGGATACGAGATCGATTCTGACCTCCGCAACGCTATCGACGAAACGATTGCCCAAGCAGCGGCGCGCGCAGATGCAATGGTCCAGGAAAGATTCAGGCGACACATGGAGTTCATTCAGAGCCGAGAAGAGGCCGGAAACCCGCCGGCGCATACAAACGTAGTCTATGGATTCCCCGTGGTGACGCGACAAGAGGTCGAACTCGAGCTCATGACTGTCGATCAGATCGACAGCACCGGTGCGAGTGGATTCAGGGCGAAACACTCGATGATTCGACCGGCGCAGCCTGAGAGGTCCGGAGAGGTCCGGACACAGGAACAGCTGGCGTTGAAGTTCTCAGAGTAGAAGCGGAGCCTGTCGACACTTCTGAAATGTCACCGACCTTGCTGAAGTGAAGCACCACGCGGTTTTCTCCCGTATAG
>JBKHII010000032.1:0-31547 GCA_046538735.1 Spirochaetales bacterium | reverse complement strand
GCGATGCTGGATCTTCAGCTTGCCGAAGCAGCAAGGTCGGTGACACTTCAGGAGGTTCCGCGCTCGCCGAGTCCCACCGCCGGCTCGTGTCCAACCTGAACGAGATCCGCCGCCACCTGTAGCCGCGTCCCCCCTTGCCCCAAACCCGCATATTCGCGATGATCACTCAACGATTACCAACCGCCCCCAACGTCGCGCTCCGAGCCAGACGGCAGCCGTGAACGTACCGGTTCAAGGAGACTCTCATGCCCCAGGGACGATATCTGTTCACCTCCGAAAGCGTCAGCGAAGGTCACCCTGACAAGCTCGCCGATCAAGTCAGCGACGCCGTGCTGGACGCGTGCCTGCGCGCCGATCCGGACAGCCACGTCGCGTGCGAAACGTTCACTACGACCGGCATGGTGCTCGTGGGCGGCGAGATCACCACGAAAAGCGAGTACATAGACGTGCAGGAGCTCGCTCGCGGCGTCGCGAAGAAGGTCGGCTACAACGACCCCAGATACGGGCTCGATTGGGAGAGCATGGCCGTCATGAGTGTCATTCACTCGCAGAGCCCGGACATCAACCAGGGCGTCAGCGGCACCGGCCTCTACGAAGGGCAGCAGGGCGCGGGCGACCAGGGAATGATGTTCGGCTTCGCGTGCACGGAAACGCCCGAGCTCATGCCCGCGCCGATCAGCTATGCGCACAAGATCCTGCGCTACGCCGCCGAGTTACGCAAGAACGGGGACATCACGTGGCTTCGGCCGGACAGCAAAAGCCAGGTCACCGTCGTCTACGAAGATCACAAGCCGGTACACGTGGACACGGTCGTCGTGAGCCATCAGCATGACGACAATGTTGGCTACGATGAGATCAAACGCACCGTCATCCAACGCATCATCGAGCCGGTCCTCGGCGAGAGCGGTCTTCTCACCAAGGACACGAAGTACTTCATCAATCCCACCGGGCGATTCGTCATCGGCGGTCCGCACGGCGACACCGGCCTCACCGGTCGGAAGATCATCGTGGACAGCTACGGCGGCATGGGCCGTCACGGCGGCGGCGCGTTCAGCGGGAAGGACCCGAGCAAGGTCGACCGAAGCGCTGCTTATATGGCTCGTTATGTCGCGAAGAACGTGGTCGCGGCGGGTCTCGCCGAGCGATGCGAGCTCGAGCTCGCGTACGCGATCGGCGTGCCGTTCCCGGTCAGCGTCACCGTGGATACCTTCGGCACGGGCACGGCGCCCGAGGATCGGATCGAGCAGGCGATCGAGAAGGTGTTCGACCTCACGCCGGCAGGCATCGTCTCCACGCTCGACCTCAAGAAGCCGGTCTACCAGGCCACGAGCAACTACGGCCACTTCGGCCGCGAAGGCTTCACGTGGGAGACGACCGATCGAGTTGACGCGCTCCAGAAGGAAGTGGGATAAGGCCGACGGTTGATTCTCCGGCTCCCCCAGGAGGACCCGTGCACGACCCGCTCGAACAGAAGCTTCTCGACTACTTCGAAAATGTCAGGAAGCTTGCAGGTCACACCTCCGTAACCCCCGATCGCGGCGGCAGATGGCATAGTACCGCTGCGCGTCCCTCATGCAGCGCCGCAAATTACGTCCTGACCGCGAGTTCCGAGCGATCGATCTGCAGGGTCAGTGACATTCTCGACTATTTCACCTCCCGAACGGACGTCGCGTTCGCGTTTCTCCTCGGCTCGGCGGCCGGAGGCTGCCGGACCCGCGAGAGCGACGTGGACATCGCCGGCTACGTTCTCAGCGACGAGGCCACTCGTGCGCTGCCGGACGTGGAAGAGATCGACCTGCGCTTCCCCCACGAAGACGAGCTCTGGGGCGATCTCGAGCGGCTCTGCGGTGCACCCGTCGATCTCGTCGTGCTCAACCGACTGTACCTTCCGGAGGGCGGCGGAGCCGTGGGTCGAGAACCTCGACCTTCCGCTACACGCGTGTGCACGAGGTCATGGAAGACGCGAGCGGAGTCTACGCCTGTTCCGTCGAGGCGGTCGAGCGGTGGATGAATGCCGACCGCGCCTGACCACGCGAGGGCCCGTATGAAGACACCCGAACAGATGGTTCGCCTCCTCCCCAAGCTCCTCTCGCTCGCCGTACGCGCGGGCGCCGAGATCCTCGCTGTCTACGAGAGCGACGACTTCGAGACCGAGCGGAAGGCGGACGACAGCCCGCTCACGCTCGCCGATCGTCGCAGTCACGACGTGCTGGACGCCGGCCTGCGCGCGCTCGCACCGGAGATCCCCATTCTCAGCGAGGAAGGCCGGTCGATTCCCTACGACGAGCGCAAGCACTGGGACGAGCTCTGGCTCGTTGACCCGCTGGACGGCACGAAGGAGTTCATCAAGCGCAACGGCGAGTTCACCGTGAACATCGCGCTCGTGCGCCACGGAGAGCCGGTCCTCGGCGTGATCTACGCGCCCGACCGGCACGAGGCGTGGGTGGGCGTGGCGCGGTCCGGACGTCCCGCCGACTCCGACTCCGACTCCGGTTCTCCCGGCTTCGGAGCGTGGAAGCTTGCGGGAGCCGCGCTCGACCCGTTCGCCGGGGCCGAGCCACACCGGTCCGAGAGCGCTCCGGGTCGGGCCCCGCTCCCGCAGATCCCGGAAATGGGACGTCCCATCTCCGTCCGCGCGCGCGACGAGCGGCGGGTCTCGATCATCGCGAGCCGCACCCACCTCAATCCGGAGACCGAGGCGTTCATCGACCGGGCGAGCGACGGTTTCAAGGACGTGGATATCGTGAACGTGGGGAGCTCGCTCAAGCTCTGCTACGTCGCGGAGGGTCGTGCCGATCTCTATCCCCGCTACGCGCCAACGAGCGAGTGGGATACCGCCGCCGGGCACGCGATCGTGCGCGCCGCCGGCGGAGAGATCTATCAGGCCGAACCGGACGCGGAGGGATCCGGGAACGACCGCAAGCGCACCGACCGGCCGCTCCGCTACAACAAGGAAAACGTGCTCAACCCGTGGTTCGTTGTGCGGGCCTGGTGACGGAAGGCACGCTTACGACGCGCCTGTCTGCCGAGATCGGTCCGGAAGCGACCAACGGTGCGTCGTGGTGCGGGCTCGTCGCCCCACCGCGTTCGACTCCCGCGTCTGCTCCTTCACCCGGTGTCCGATCATCCGATCGACGTAGTTCACCGGGAAGAGCGGGTTGCCGATCGTGCGCGGGGAGGTGCTCGGCGTCTGTTCGATCTTCAGCATCTCGGTCTCCCGGTACCATCAGAGCTCCGGGGCGAGCCCAACGTCGATCTGGCTCTCCTGACGGATGGTCTGGAGGAGTCGGAAATGTCAGGAAGCTTGCAGATCGATCGCTCGGAACTCACGGTCCGGACGCAATTTGTGGCGCTGCATGGGGGACGTGCAGCGGTGCTACGCCATCTGCCGCCGCGATCGTGGGTTACGGAGGTCCGATCTGCAAGCTTCCTGACATTTCGCTAATCTTCTGTGGAAAACCGTACTATCCCCTTGCAATTTGTCCGGCACACGGTATAGTTGTTCATCAGTTGAACATGAGCATGTCGGCAACGACGTTCAAGCTTGTTTCGGCGGTTCGAACGCTTCGGCATGAGGCGGCAGAGTGCGCTCCAACCGCACCGGGAATGCCGCCGGGTGGGCACGGGCCCGGAGTTGCGCCGCGCGCGACTGCCGGAGCTGTGCCCAAGCGGCAGTTCTTCGGCGCCGACGGTCCGGTGGCGGACAAACTCCGCATGGCCGTCGCCGTGCCGGTGACGTACGGCGCGGAGGGAACGCCGTATCGCGAAGACACGGAGGATCCCGCCGGACGCGTGATAGCCGGCATCATCCATTTCTCGCTTTCAGTCTCCTTGTGACGCAACTCTCTAACCTGGAGTACACATGGCACAACGCATCGCTGTAATCGGAACCGGATACGTCGGACTCATCCAGGCTGTGGGTCTCGCCGACTTCGGGAACTACGTGACAGGCGTGGATCTCCGAGAAGACGTCGTGGACCGTCTCGCGCGCGGGGAGCCCACGATCTTCGAGCATGGTCTGTCCGAGTATCTCGAGCGAAATGTCGGCCAGGAACGACTCCGCTTCACGACGAACGCGTCCGAAGCGCTCTCGGACGCCGAGATCGTGTTCATCGCGGTAGGCACGCCCGAGCTCGAGGACGGTTCCGCCGACCTGAGCCAGATCGACGCGGTAGTCGCGGACATCGCGACGAGCTGCCGGGGGTTCACCGTCGTCGTGACCAAGAGCACGGTCCCTGTCGGCACGAACCGCAGGATCGCAGAAGAGCTCGGCCGTGTGGCAAACGACGATCGTCGCTTCGTCGTCGTGAGCAATCCCGAGTTCCTCCGCGAGGGGAGGGCCGTCCAAGACTTCTTCCATCCCGACCGAGTAGTCGTCGGTCTGCAAAATCCCGAGTCCGCAGACTCTGCAAGGGCGCGCGAGATTCTGGAAGACGCGTACCGACCGCTCTACCTTATTTCAACGCCGTTCGTCTGGACGAACCTGGAGACGGCCGAGCTCATCAAGTACGCATCAAACGCCTTTCTCGCGACGAAGATCACCTTCATCAACCAGATGGCCAACCTTGCGGAAGCGGTCGGCGCGGATATCCACACTGTGGCCAGCACCATGGGTATGGACGGACGGATCAGCCCGAAGTTCCTCCATCCGGGACCGGGATACGGTGGAAGCTGCTTCCCCAAGGACACGAAGGCGATTGCTACCACCGGCAAGCGCTACGGAGTGGACATGAGCCTGATCTCGGCCGTGATCTCCGCGAACGAGAAGCAGAAGATCCGCACCGCATCGAAAGCGCTCCGGCTTCTGACCGGCGATCCCAAGGGGATGGCGACGGGCAGAACGGTTGCGATTCTCGGTGTGGCATTCAAAGCGGAGACAGACGATATCAGGGAGTCTCCCGCGATCACGATCGTCCGAGAGCTCCTCGGGGCAGGCGCTCGCGTTCGCGTGCACGATCCCAAGGCGTTGTCGAGCTTCCGCAAGATGTTCGGTGAGGCGGTCGAGTACTTCGAGAGCGTGTTCGACTCCCTCGCGAACGCGGACGCGGCGATCATCCTCACCGAGTGGAACGAGTACCGCAACCTCGACCTTCCCCGTGCTGCGTTGGTTATGCGCGAGCCCGGCGGCGGTCGCCAACGCCTCCTTCTCGATACCCGAAACGTCCTCGACCCGGAAGCCGCCCGGACTGCGGGCTTCGTCTACCACGGTACGGGCAGATAGCTTCCTCCTTCCTCCTTCCTCCTCCCCCCGCACCCCCCTCCCACACGCCGGTGACTCGCGGCCGTCTTCCTCCAGGACGGCGCGACGTCGCTCAACGACGGTCTCGCGGCCGCGCCCGCGGATCCGTCCCCACCCTGTCCACACCACCCATCCTATCGCTATAATGAAGCACGAAGCGCTTTCCGGGAGTCCCTCCTCGTGAGGAGACCCCGTGAGCACGGCAATGCTACTGTCGAATGTAACCTTGGACTCGATTCAGCAGACCCTTCGCCGATCGTTTGGATTCGACTCCTTTCGCCCGCATCAGGAGGAGATCGTCCGCGCGATGCTCGCTCGCCGCGATGTGTTCGCGGCGCTTCCCACCGGCGGCGGCAAGTCGCTTTGCTACCAGCTGCCCGCGCTCATGACCGAGGGGCTCACCGTCGTCGTGAGCCCTCTGATCGCCCTCATGCACGACCAGGTGAGCGCGGCGCTGCAGAACGGCCTTCCCGCCGCGTTCCTCAACAGCACGCTCACGCCCGAGGAGGCCGGCGCCGTGTGGGGCCGGCTCGAACGGCGGAAGCTCCGACTGCTCTACGTATCGCCCGAGCGCCTCGCGCTCGAGGGGTTTCGCGCTCATCTGCAGCACATTGGCGTGGAGCTCTTCGCGATCGATGAGGCGCACTGCATCTCGGAATGGGGTCACGAGTTCAGGCCCGACTACCGCGCGCTCGCCGTGCTCCGCGACGAGTTTCCGGACACGGCGATCGCGGCCTTCACCGCCACGGCGACCGACCACGTCCAGGCGGATGTCATCCGGCTTCTCGGTCTTCGCGAGCCGCTCGCGGTCCGCGGCGACTTCGACCGCCGGGAGATTTTCTACTCGGTGATTCGCAAGGAGAAGCCGGCGGACCAGATCCGCTCCTTCGTGGTCAACCGTCGGGGTAACCCCGGAATCGTCTACCGAGCCACCCGCAAGTCGGTGGAGCAGACGGCGGCCGCGTTGAAGCGGTGCGGCGTTCGCGCCGAGCCGTACCACGCCGGTCTCTCGGACGAGGAGCGAAGGCTCAATCAGGATCGCTTCGTTCGGGACGAGGTGGACGTCGTCGTCGCCACGATCGCCTTCGGCATGGGCATCGACAAGTCCAACGTCCGCTGGGTGCTCCACGGCGACCTTCCCAAGAGCCTGGAAGCGTACTACCAGGAATCAGGCCGCGCCGGCCGCGACGGCGAGGCTGCCGAGGCGTGCCTTCTCTACGGGCCGCAGGACATCGCGACGATCCGCTACCACATCGACCGGATGGAGATCCCCGAGGAACGGGAACGCGCGGAGACGAGCCTTCGCGGCATGCTCCGATACGTGAACGCGGGCGTCTGCCGCCGGATCCAGCTCCTCGCGCACTTCGGTCAGGAACATCCCGGCGACTGCGCCGGGTGCGATGTTTGTGCCGGCGACCACGAGACGGTCGACCGGTCCGTGGAGGCCCAGAAAGCGATGTCCGCCGTGGCGCGGACCGGTGAACGGTTCGGTGCGCATCACATCGCGGACATCGTCGCCGGTTGCGACACCGAGCGCGTCCGGAAGTTCGGCCACGATCGCCTCCCGACCTTCGGCGTGGGTTCGGACCAGGCGCGCGACCACTGGCTCGATCTCCTCCAGGACCTTGAAGCAGCGGGCCACCTCCGTCGTCGCGACGGCGCCCGGAGCGGCCTCTCGATCTCGCAATCGGGCCGGCGCATTTTGTTCGGGAAGGAGGCCTTTCTCGCGGCGACGTCGATCGGCGCGCGTGCGGGGGCGTCCGGTGCCCGGGACGGACGCGCCGGTGAAGACGCGTCCGCCGCGACGGCCGGGCCGTTCACGGCGGCGGCCCCAGGCACCGCTCCCGCCGAACCGGAGCTCCCCGCCGCCGACCAAGAGTCTCTCTTTCAGTGCCTGCGCGCGCTCCGCAGACGGCTCGCGCGCGAGCAGGGCGTGCCGCCCTACGTTGTGTTCAGTGACAAGTCGTTGAAGTCGATGGTCCGGCTCCGGCCAACGACCGAGGCGGCGTTTCTCGGCGTCAACGGCGTGGGGGAGGCGAAGGCGGCCCGCTACGGCGAGGTCTTCCTCGCGGCGATCGCCGAGTTTCTTGCGACCGGTGCGTGCGGCGATGCCGGAGCGGGCGAGTAGGCGCGCGACCAAAGAGAAGGCCGCCCTCCTCGGGCGGCCTCGTTCGATCACCGGAACGGTGCCCCTAGTAGATGGCGGGCTCCGGTTTCATGATGCCCTACTCCTCCATCAGCTCATCGTCCGTGAACTCGTGCTCCACAACGAGATTGTTGTCGTTGTCATACACCTTCACGGTCATCGTGGCCTCGATCTCTCCGGTCGCCTCCTCCGGAAGCGTCTCCTGCGAGTCGAACGTCACGTCGTCGCTTCCGCTGTAGCGAAGGAGCATCGTGATCTTGCCGCCCCTACCGGTGTCCGTGTTGCTGTACGAGAAACCCGCACTCAGCTCAACGTTCATATCGTACGATATCGAGCCGCTCGTGCTCGGCTCTCCTCCGGAACCGTCCGCCATGGTCAGGTCGTAGCCCATCTCACCGCTTGCGAGGCTCTTGAACACGCCATCGTGGATCACGATCCCGCCCGGCGAGGTCCAGTCCTCGTACTCGATGTCGCCCTCGTGGCCGAGCTCTGCGTCTAGTGACATCGTGCCGCCCGTCTCGTCGCCGGAGGAGGAGATCTCTCCGGTCACCTCCACGTTGAACGTGTTGATCGTCGCCGTCCCGGATTCGCCGATATCGGATCCGTTCACCGTCTCGTTCGACACCTCGATGGTGACGTCGATCGTACCGTCCCCAGTCTCTTCGTCGATATCGCTCTCGTCGTCAACGTTGACCGAACGCGACCGCTGCATCTCCGACCGGACCGCCGTAAGCTGCTGCTGCAGGAGCGACTGGGCGAGACTCTGAACCGAGGGCTGCCCGCCGCTCATGTCCAGTCCCAACTCATCCGAGACGCTCTCGTCGTAGACCGTCATCGGCGCCACCATGGCCGCTCCCATCGCCTCGGTGGATGCGGCAAGGACCGAATCCTCGTCGTCCTCGATCGTCTGCGACGCGTCGTAGCTCCCCAGGTCCTCTGCCGCTACTTCATCCAGCACCGCCTCCGGCGGAAACAGGAAACAGCCGGACATCGAGAGCGCGACGAGCGCGAGAACCAGGATACCCAGCAAACTGATCTTCTTCATAGGCCTCCCCTTTCTTGTAGGTGTTGTCGTTTCCCAAGTATAACACGGCTCGCACCAGGATACGAACGTCTTTCAGAAACGGTAGGTCAGCGCAAGCGTAACGTACGCAACGTCTCTGAACTGCCCGAAATCGCTCTCTTCGGAACCGAGAAAGAGCGGCGCCTGGATCCGTGTCTCGAAGGAGGCCGACGGTGAATACGAGAGGTTCGCGAGCACGGCCCCGCTTCGGTCGTCAAACGAGACGATTCCCGCCACGGAGGGTCGCCAATCTCCGTTCTCTCCGAGAGCATAGTCAGCGGACAGGAACAGGTCGCAGGCGAGCGGACCGGTCAACACGGTCTCGGCGTCCGTGTCTGCAGGCAGGAACGCGTGCGAGTGGTAGTACTCCGCGGCAACGCGAAGCGGTACCCGGTCCAGTGCGTACGTCGCGCCGGCCACGGCGGCTGCGAACGGGGCTTCCACCACTTTCGTGCGCTTCGAATAGGCGTCCACCACGGTCGTCGGAAGCGTCTTGTTCGGGACGAACGCGGCGTCCAGATGGTAACCGAGCGCTCCGGCAACGCCGTCGACCGTGATGCCGAAGGAGTCGATCGCGGCCTCGTCCGGGGCAATGTGGAGGTTGTAGCTCTCGGCCGGTACGTGTGGTACGTCAACGCGCACACGCGCCACCGGCGTGGGATCCACCCCGTGGTACGCGATCGCCGTGAGGTCGACCGGCCCGAGCGTCACGCCGGCCACGATCCCCGCCGAGAACCGTTCCAGCGGATGGTCGATCGGACGAGTGGGATCGGCGACTACGTCGTTGAGCTCGAGCGGCTCCTCGGCGAAGCGGGGATCGTCGATCGTTCCCGCCTGAGTCGGGCGCGGGATCCACACGGAGTCGGGCTCCACCAGGACGGGTACGGACGGGATCGGCGCAATCGTCGCCGTCACGAATCCGGCCGGAACGAAGACGGTTGCCTGAACCAGAACGTGTTTCGCGGCCGGTCCGGAGAGGTTTCCCGAGACGATATCGGAGAACGACAGGGCCGAGAACAGGTCGTTGGGCGAGAGAAGGAGTGCGCTGCCCATGCGGTACGGAAAGAGCCCGGCGTCCAGCGTGAGACGCGGACCAATCGTTGCCGAGAGGTGAAGCTCTTCGAGCCCAACGCTCGACTCGCTCGTCACGCCTTGGGCCGGGTGGGCCGTCTCGTTTCGAGCGTTCAGCGACGCGCGAAGCTCGACCGACTCGCCGAACGCGCTCGCGATGGAGGTGTACTCGGAGACGACACTCGGCAGAACGCGCTCCTCGAGCCGCGGCGAGACGGTCGCCGAGAGGCGGACCGAGACCTCTCCCCCGATGACGAGCTCTTCGGCGTGCGATCCGCAGGCGCACGCTACGAAGAGCGCGATGAGAATCGAACGGGCACTCGGGATCATAGGTTGCCCCTGCTGAACATGCGGTCCGGAATGGTCACGCCAACGCGGTACTGCTCGACCGTCAACACCGTCTCGGTGCCGTCCGAGATGGAGCGCATGGAGCCTCGCGCGGGGAACGCCGTGCCCTCTTCGTACGTTCTCTCCTCCAGACGGAACAGCCGGACGAGCTCGTCGTCCGGGGAGTAGTACTCGGCCCGAACGAGGAGCCGGTCTTCGCGCGCGACGAAGACGCGTCTGCGCGCGTAGTCGGTGCGAACCGTGCGCGGCACGATGTCCACTACGTAACACGGTTCGCCGTCCACCACGCGGTCGTCCAGACGCGTCAGATCGTACTCGTCCGGCTCGGGCGGGGTGAAGTCGTCGATTCTGAAGTCCGAATCGAACAGCCGCTCGTCCCTCGATCCGTCCGCGAGGCGTCTGACACCCCTGCTCGTGCCGATCCATTGGTCGGTTGCGCCCCTCGCGCTGATCGTCAGGAACTTCATCCGGTTCAGGAAGGCGGGCGAGATGATCTGGACGAACGCTCGCGCGCCGTCGTCATCTTGCTCGGAGTGAAGCTCGAGCGTGCGGTGCTTCGTCCCGCCGTCGTGGATCTCCATCCGGATGCGCGCCACGAGCGACTCGAACCGGCCAAAGAGCGCCGCGTCACGAATGATCTCGTCGGGTTCCTGGACGAAGGCCGTCGCTGCGGTCGTCAGTAGCAAAACAATCGCGAGCCTGAACGTCATGTGCCGTCACTCCTGTCCGCGAGTATAGCGCGCAGCAGCCACGGCACAACCACCAGCGTTGTCGCGGTCGCCGCCGAAAGGCCGGCCGTCAGCAGCGCCGCGGCGGCGGACATATAGCTGACGGACGACCAGTAGAAGACGCTCACGCCGATCGCGATGAGCGCGGTGGTCTGCACGATCGCGACACCGGTGCGATGGAACGTGATCGTGTAGGGATCGCGATCGGGCGAGGCCGCTGACGTCCGGCGGAACACGATCAGATAGTAGAGCACGTCATCGTTGCTGACTCCGAGGACGGCGCATATCATGATGACGTGCGTGGGGTCGTGGAGGATACCCAACCAGCCCATGAACCCGAGGTAGACGACGACCCCGACTATCGTGGGAAGCGCCGCGACGACCACCCATCGGAGATCGCGAAAGACGAGGAAGAGGAACGTCGCGAGAAAGGCGAAGAAGAGGCCGACCGAGAGGAGCTGGCTTCGGACAAGGTAGTGAGTCCGACGCTCGTTCACCGCGGCGCGACCGAAGAGTCCCACCTCGGCGCCGGGAAGTGATCCGGCGGCGACGCGCCTGATAGCCGCGAGATCTTCGGTCGCGCTCCCGCTCGTCGCCAGGTTCGCCCAGACCATGACTCGAGTGCGTCGCCACTCGGTGTCCACGAGGGAGGAGAACGGGAGTCCGGCTCCGCGTCCCGACAGGAGCTCCATCGCCTCACCGATCTCTGCGGCGTCTCGCGGCTGAGCGGGTTCGATCGAACCGTCGAGCCTGCCGAGCAGCCACTCAACGAAGTCAACGTAGGAGACGCTGTACGCTCCGGACGGCAGCGCGTCGATACTCTCCTGAAATCCTCGCACGCGCTCATACGTCGCGAGGTCCACGAGCCCGTACTCCGAGCCGGTGTCCATCACCACGGACAGTTCGTGGTCGGCGCCCGTTCGCTCACGGAAGTACTCCACCGCTCTCGAGACCGCGTGAGAGTCAACGAACGCGTCCCGGTAGCTCGCGCGCGACTCGACCGCCGGAATACCGGCTCCGATCGCAATGACGACCGCGGCGAACACGACGAGCCGTACCGGAAGCACGCCCGTTCGCACCGTCGGTTTGGGACGCTCGAGCGCCTCATCAGACACCGGGACGTCGGGCTCGATGCGTGTCCCTTCCGCACGATCGGCGACCGAACGCCTCCTCCGAGCGTCCCACAGGCGTAGCAGCTGCGGCAGCAGGAAGAGTCCTCCGGCGACCGCCGCGAGCGTTCCCAGCACGATGTAGAGCCCCATCTGCCTCAAGAACTCGCTCGGCGTGACGAGAAGCGAGACAAACCCCACCACGGTCGTGATCCCCGCGGCCAACACGACTCGAGTGACCTCGGCGAGGGCATCCTCGATTGCGAAGTCGTGTTGTCGGACGTGCCGGTAGACGTGGATGCTGTAGCTCGTGGCGAGCACGAGCACGATGACCGGAACGGCGCTCGTTGTGATGTTGATTGGATCTCCGAACAGCACGAAGAACGAGATCGTCCAGAGCGCGGGAAGCGCCGATGAGACCGCGAGGATGACACCACCGAGGAGCGATCGTGCGATCACGATCTGGATAGCGAGGACGATCGCGAGGGCAAGCAGGCCCAGTGTCACGAACTCGCGCGCCGCAGTGGATACCACGTAGTGGTGGACGACCGGGTCGCCGTAGAAGTGCACCTCCGTATCCTGGAGCCGATCGATCACCGTTGCGGCGAGCCGAACGCTGTGCTCGCCGGCGGCCGGGATCACGTACGTGAATACCGCGTCTCCATCGTGAGCGAGGAACAGCTTCCGGAACAGCGGCGTCGCGCGGACGCGATCGAGCACCGCCGTGCCGGCGTCGCCGCCCGGTTCGTAGAGCCGGCGACGATCGAGCGTGGACCCCGTGAGGAAGAGGTCTTCCAGCGTCGTCAGGCCCACCGTTGATTCCACTCCTGGAAGCGCCTCCGCAGCGAGCCTGAGCTCTTCCAGCCGTTCGAGCAGACTCGAGCCGGTCTTTCCTTCCGTTTCAAGCGCAACCGCGATGGGCTCCGCTCCCCCGAATCGTTCCTGCGCGGCTCGCTCGGCCCGCCGGTACTCGTCGTCGTGAGGGATGATCGTACCGTACCCGGAATCGAAGGTGAGGCGCCCGGTGAGCAGGACGGCAACGATCGTCAGTGCCGCGAATGGGAGAACGGCGAGGAGTCGTTGCTCGCGGTAGACACGAGCGGGGAGGTCCCACATGAGACCAGACCCTACTATACTCCGCGCCCGCCGCAAAGCGCCTTCCCTCCCCAAACGGCCTATACGACCGATCGTACCCGCCCGATACCTTGAACGCTCAGAAGGAGGAGTACCATGATCACAACGGTACGAAGCGAGTGGTGGATGATCGTCCTTCGCGGTGCGGTCGCGGCGGTGTTCGGCGTGGTCGCGCTGGCATGGCCGTTCGAGACCGCGGCGGCGCTCGTGATGCTCATCGCGCTCTTCGTCCTGGTCGACGGTGTGTTCGCGCTCGTCGTCTCGGTGAGCACGCGGAGGCCCACCTGGGGTCTCGGCGCCTTCGAGGGAATCCTCGGCGTCGTGATCGGCATCCTCGCGCTCGCCATGCCGCGCGTCACGATGATGGTCGTGGCCTTCCTCGTGGGTGCGTGGGCCCTCGCGACCGGGGTCCTCGAGCTCTCCGCCGCGATTCGTCTCCGCAGAGAGCACGGCTCGTTCTGGTTGCTCGGAATCTCCGGCGCGCTCTCCATCCTGCTCGGCCTCGCCATCGTCATCTCGCCCGGAGCCGGCGTCGCCGCACTGACGATCTTCGTGGGCGTCTTCGCGCTCCTGTCCGGCGTGGCGATTGTTGTCTACGGGCTCCGCCTCAGGGACTCTCCCTCCACGACGGTATAGACGGAAACGTTGCCCTCTTCGCAGACAGACGCGATATTTCGGACTATACTTGTCATAAATATTGGCGAGGAGGGTATATGAAGAGAACCTGGTTTCGGACGGGGCTGCTCGCGCTGATCGGTGCGGTCTCGCTCTCCGCTTGCTTCACCGGTGCGATGGACGGGTCGATCGTCATCGACTTCGACCGACCGCTACCTGACGGCGTTTCGGCGATCTCGTACACGATCGATGCGGACGACTTCACCGAGCAGCTCACGGGCGAGATCACCGGCGACCCGGACGTGGATGAGCCGATTCTCGTGCCCGCGGGCGAGAACCGGCGCTTCACGGTCGTCGTGAACGTGGAGGGTGATACCCCGGTCACCCAGCTCACCGCGGACGGGACGTTCAACGTCGTGGAGGGAGAGATCGCGGAGGTCGTTGCGTCGCTTCGCATCACGCGAACGAAGCTCGTGGTTCCGGATTCCGCCAACGACCGCATCGTGCAGGTGGACGACATCGCGTCCGCCGGGAGTTGGGACGAGGTTGGCACGGACTACGCGATCTCCGACCTCGAGATCGGGCCGGACGGCCGGATCTACTACACGCAGCACTACCTGGACGGAGGCCCCAATGCGTGGATCGAGGTGAGAGACACCGTCAACGACGTCACGCCCGAAACGGTCTTCGAGAACCAGGCCAACGCGCCCGATCACATCGGCATCGATCACACGAACGGATACGTCTACTTCACCGAATCGCGCGGTCTCTACCGTGTGGACCTGGACGGGTCGAACCTCACCGACTACTCCGCCGCAATCGCGACCACGATAGACGGCCAGTCCGGCGGCGACAACTTCGGCGTGCTCGCCGTGACCGTTGCGGACGATGGAATCGTCTACCTGCTCTACTCGGCGGACGCCTTCGGTGACGAGCTCTCGGTCCTCGCGTTCGATCCCGCAGGAGACGGAGCGGTGATCGACTCCGCCGCGGTATTCAGCGAGATCCATTCCGGGGCTGCGCACGGCGAGGCGGACATCGTCGCAAAGGGCGAGCGCCTCTTCGTGGTCTTTGACGGCGGCCACGACTACGGAACGGTGCTCGAGGTCGACTCGTCGCTAACGGTCGTGGGCGAGTACGGCACGCCGTACAACCCGGACGATGTCCCGTTCCCCGCGGACGTGCTCTACGGTCCGTCTCGATTCGTCGGTCACCGGAACCCCGAGATCCAGTTCATAGACGAAGACGCCTACTACGGTACGGTCGACCGGATCGTGGAGATCGAAGCGGTCACGGATACCGATCACGAGTCGATTGGCGGCGCACCGGGCTCAGGCGAGGGAGCGTTCGAGTTCTTCGTGTGGCCGCAGTAGTCGTCGCGGCCCGGCAGCGACCCGGTATCGGGTCGCGCCGGGGCCGAAATCGGTGGATTATCCTAACCGAAATGGGTATGCTTAGCTCAGCATTCCGGCTGAAGAGGTGTGCAGATGAAGCGAATAGTCGTCATCGTCACGATCGCGCTTGTGGTGTCCGCCGGCGTTTCCGCGCAGGACCTCTCAGGGCTCGGACGTGACTTCGAGGTCCTCATCGAAGAGCTCGGCGCCGAGATCCTTCCCGATCTCGAGCAGTCGGCGATCTGGGGCCAGTACACCGGAGGCGCGACCTACGCGGACGATTCGGGTTTCTTCCTCACACTCTCGACTGGCGCGCTTCTCACGGACGGCGTCCTCGGCTTCGTGGACGACCCCGATCGATTCACCGTGCTCAACGTGACGAATCTTTTCGAAGGGATCCTCTCCCAGATCGGAGACACCGGGCTCTCCGGTGCGGTGACCGGCCTGAAGACGTTCTTCCCCGTGCCCGTCGCTCGTGCTTCGGTCGGATTCGCGCTGCCCGGAGACGTGGAGGCGATGATCGGCATCGGTGGCTTCCCGCAGTTCGTGACCGGTTGGATTGCCGGCCTCGCCGATGCCGACAGTCTGAGGCTCAGCTCGCTGCACGTGGGCACGAAGCTCCGAAAGGGCATCCTCGAGGACGCCGGTCCCTTCCCCGCGATTTCGATCGGCGCCGGCTACTCGTACAGTGGATTCACGTTTGGTTACAATCTCGCCGACATTGAGTCGCCCGGAACCGAGTATGGGCAGATAGACGTTGGGCTCGGCGAGCTCAACATCCGGGGCGACTTCCTCATCCAGAGCAATGTCCACGCCTTCGGGTTTGACCTCCACGCCTCCAAGCAGTTCGGTTTCTTCGTGCCCTACGTCGGCGTATCTCCGTACTTCCATTTCGCTTCCTTCGGCGGAAGCGTAGGCCCCGGCGACGAGTTCGACGCGTTCGTGGACTACGAGGACGACGGGACCGAACGCGACGTGGAGTACACCGGCGATGCGCCGGACACCGCGTGGGTCGAGGACGACCTCTCCTTCGTTCTCTTCGGCGGCTTCGACATGGTCTTCGGGAACGTCGCGCTCCAGCTCAACGGCTCGTGGTCGGTTCCGAACGGCTCGCCCGGCGTCACGATCAACGTTCGCCGGCAGTGAGGAAGCGAGCGGTTTGCCACACCGATACGACGTCGTCCTCCTCGATGCGGACGACACCCTCTTCGACTTCTACCGGGCCGAGACGTACGCTCTCGAGTCCACGCTCAGCGCCTACGGCTACGATGAGCCGGTCGAGACCCATTTGGAGGCGTTCAGACGGATCAACACGATCGTCTGGCGCGAGTACGAATCCGGGGAGTCCACGTCCGAACAGATACGCGTCAAGCGGTTTGCGCTCCTGCTCGCCGAGCTGAACGGGACGCACGACCCCAACGAGGTCAGCGAGCACTACCTGGACCGGCTGTCCGAGTCAACCTTCATGGTCGCCGGCGCGCGCGAGTTGCTCGAGTCGCTCTGCGGACGCGTGCCGCTGGGACTCGTCACGAACGGCATCGGCAAGGTACAACGCTCGCGACTCGCACGCACCGGTGTGGGCGACTACTTCCAGACCGTGGTCATCAGCGAAGACGTGGGCGTTCAGAAGCCCGATCCGCGCATCTTCGAGATGGCGCTCGACCGCATCGGCTCGACCTCCGGCGACCGGGTCATCATGATCGGCGACGGGCTCCACTCGGACATCACGGGCGCAATCGCGGCCGGCATCGACTCGTGCTGGTTCAACCTGCGCGAGCGGCCCGTCGATCCTGACGTCGATCCTACCTACACCATCACCTCGCTGAACGAGGTGTACGGAATACTCGGACTCGACTGAGCGCCGTGGCTACGCGCCCGGCCTCGTGAGACGCTCGAGTTCGGCCAGATAGCGCAGCGCGTGCTCGCGGCTCGACCCGCACATCTCCGGTTCCGCGCAAAGGCCCCGGCACACGTCCGGATACTCGGCACTGCCCCAGATGCGACAGAGGTGTGTTTCGGGATCCAGATTCACGCAGGGAACGCCCGCCGGTTTGCCGTTCGGCATGCCGGGAATCGGCGAGGAGATGGACGGCTCGATGCAGCAGGCGCCGCACCCGGGTCTACACGTCATAGCTGCCCACAAAAAACCGGGTCGCGCTGGAGGATGAGCACGACCCGGGGCACTCCAAGAAGCTTCAAGTATCTGTTGCGTCTAAGCTACGAATCGAGGTCGATTCCGGCCAGACCTTGCGAACCGGAGAGGAGCACAACGCCGTTCGTCGGGTCCAGAAGCATGCCGGTTACCTCACCCGCGGGGCTTGCGTAGACCGGTACGCGATCGAAGGGAGGACCTCCGTTCGAGGAGTACACGAGAAAGTGGTTCGTGAGGATCGCAACGTAGGATCCGCCGAACGCGATGTCCTGAATGACGAGGTTGTCGGTATCGGGAATCACGGAGCCGCTGATCTCGGGGTCGTCGTCCGCTCCGATCTCGAGGATGTTCGGAACGTGGACCGAGCCGCGCGGTGTTCCCAGGTAGAGGAACGGATCGGTCGCGTCGCCTACCGCAAGCGCGGTGATCCGCGCGTTCACCTCGTCGATCGAGACCTCGAAGAAGTCGGAGTAGTCGAACACCTCCTGCGCGGTATCCACGTTGTTCGCCGGGTCGAGCACGTCCTGCGGCATCCGGAACGCGCCGAGCTTCGTCGCGAGGAAGGCGTCTACCGAGATCGGTCCGTTGAAGACCATGAGGTCGTAGATCGGTTGTCCGGAGACGATCTCGCTCAGGTCGATCGGCTCGAGCCATTCCGGTGAAGACGATCCGTCGCGGTCGCGAACGCCGCTCAGGCCGCCGTCAAACTGGAGGTAACCGTAGACCGCGAGCGGCGCCGGGCCAATAATCCCGTCCGGATCCACGAAGAACGCACCCGAATC
Organism: Spirochaetales bacterium; assembly: GCA_046538735.1. GTDB lineage: Bacteria > Spirochaetota > Spirochaetia > DSM-27196 > SLST01 > SLST01. Next base: position 13,766 of record JBKHII010000032.1, on the reverse strand, counting down.
GAGGATCGAGAGCTCGTCCACGCCGCTTCCGGCGTCGAAGTCGTCATCGAACGTGCCGTTCTCGAAGGGCAGCACGCCCTGCGTCGTGTTGAGCCACACCGTGGGGCCGCGCAGTTGAACCGAGGCGCCGCGCGAGATCGAGTTGATCGTTCTGTCCGCCGGCGGCGTGAACGACTCGTCGAAGGTCACCGTGCCGCCGAAGTCTCCGGGGCCCGTCCGTATCGCCCGATAGAGCGTGCCGCTCGTCGCGGTGTAGAGGTTGCTGCCGTCCCATACGATTCCCACGAGCGAGCGGCCGAGCGTGTTGGTCTCGTCCACGGGGCTGAACGGGGTCTCACCGGCCGCCAGAACGTCGGTCGGCGTCGCCTGACCCGCGTAGACGGTGAATGGCTCGCTCACGGCGTAACTCGTGGGGACGAAGACGTCCGCGTCGTCATTGCCCGGCTCGTAGTCGCCGAACACCAGAACAACCTCGTAGTTCTCTCCAGCGGGCACCGGTCCCACGCTGTACTCGGTCGTCTCCTCGTCGTCCTCGGTATCGAATTCGATCTCGGCGTACGCCGTTCCGTCGCCCACCTCAACGAGGGTGGGGCCCTTGATGACGTAGACGCGAGCGTACGGCGCGTCGTCAGTGCCCGAGACGCCGCGCGATTCCGGGAGCTCGATGCCGACCGCGCCCACTCCGTCGTCCATCGTGAGGTAGCATCCGCCGAGAAGCACCACTGCGAGCGCTGCGAGCGCTCCGATCTTCATCATCGCCTTCATACGCCCCCCTATTCCCACCGGACGGTGATGTATCCGGAATCGGCGGAGCCGTCGAAGTCGTCCGGCAGTCCGTCGTCGCCGATGTTCGCCTGGGCGTTGAGCTCGTCCAGCGGGTCGGTCGTCCCGGTGGCCGTGATCGTGCTGATCTGCTGGGCCGAGACGTTGCGGCTCCGGCCGAGCAGGTCTGCGAACTCGACCACGCCTTCGCTGACCAAGATCTGCCACCCGTTCGTCTCGAACTCGGTTCCTCGGACGGCAGCGGTCGACTGCGCCGTCCGGATCCGGAAGTCGGACCTCCGGGCGGGCGGGCTCTCCACGCTCGCCCGGACGCGTCCCACCGGCACGAACACCGAGGTACGAACCGTGGACCCGTCGTCCGCGAGCTCGTTGATCGTGAGCCGCGTCAGCTGACCCACTCGAAGTCGCGACCCCGCAACCTCAAGGACGGCGCGGGCGTCGAACCCGGTGCTGATGGTCGCATCCAGCGGGATCTCGAGCCCCACCGCTACGGGCCGCCACGCGGCGGAGCCCATTCGATATTCGACCTTCCCGGCGATCTCGGACACGGTGGCGCTCTGCGCCGAAACCGCGGCCGCCATCGCGAGGAAGATCGCGAGTGTCGTTGCAACTCTCTTCATCCCACTCCTCCCGAACGCGAGCGTGCTTAGAAACGAAGCACGCCCTGCAGCGTCACTTGATACTTCACGTCTTCGTTATCCGGGCTCATCACTTCCGCGTTCGGTATGAACGCCCCAGCCTTGAGGACAAGCCGCACGTCGGAGAAGGGCATCGCGGTCACGGCAAGATTGATGTCCGTGCCCACGTAGCTGCCCTCGCTCGCCGGATCGACCGACGGCTCCGATACCCCGCCGCTGCCGGAACTCCGGAAATACGTAACGCTCTTGAGCTCGGTCTGAAGCACGTCCGAACCGGGTCCCGCCGGCGGTCGTACGCTATAGGATAGCCCGAGGTGGGCCGAGTTGCCCGGTTGCAGTGTAAAAACTTCGGAAAAGCGGGTTGGCGAGAGCGGAACGAACGCATCGCCGGAATCAGTGTCGGCGGTGCTGTAGAGGCCGAAGAGCCGGACGCGCGAGAAGAGCGCCTCCGGAGCGAACCAGGTGAGATCCGCCGCGGCCATGTGTTGCAGGAACGTGCGGTACTCGTACCAGCTGCCCGTTCCGCTGTCGTCGTTCGGGACGTAGTCGAGCTTCCTGCCGCTGTTGAGCGTGTACGACGTGGAGTAGAAGACGCCGGGCCCCAGCGGTCCGGACAGACCGGCACTCGCGTACTGGGTGTCGTAGCGCCCACCCGCGGTCGGGTCCTCGACCTCGGTACCCACCATCGTGAGCTGGTCCTCGGGTCGGAGGTCTTCCTGCACCGTCGCGCCGAGCGTCAGGTTCTGGCCGGCGAACGCCTCGATCGCGCGATAGCGGACCGTCGCGACCAGTCGCGGCGGGGCGAAGAGAACGTCCGAATCGGCGAGATCGAGCACGTCCGGCGTGCTCAGCACGATCGAATTGGTCGGCTTCTGGAGGAGCGCAGTCGTTCCCGCCCCGAAGTGGAACGAGCCTTTCGCCTGCCGCACCTCGAGAACGATTCCGTCCAGCGTATGATCGAGTACGAGTCCCGTCGCGTCCGTATGGTTCATCCGACCCAATGAGAAGCCGAACGCCGCGGCGCCGGCCTCCGCAGCCGGTACGTCCGTCCCGATCGTGAACCGATTCAGGTCGAAGAGGATCGGCGTGGACGGCGTGAAGGTGTAGCTCCCCTGGCCGTCCACCGTCCACGCGCCGAACTCGCTTCGGACCCAGAGCGCGAGCGTGGTACTCTGCACGAGCCGCAGGTCGCCCCCGGTTCCCACGGGCGCGCTCGCGAACCCGGATGTATTGTCCAGGTAGCCGCCGAAGTCGAACGCCGCAAGGCTCCCGGCCACGGCCATGAGGATGAGCAGTACGAGCACGCGTTTCATCGCGCCACCTCCGTTCGGTCGAGGAAGTTGCCGGTTGCCCTGATAAGGAATTGTCCCGAGATCGTCGCGCCCGGCGCCGTTCGTTCCGGCGACCATCCGCGGTAGACGAACTCGCGGGCGGCGTAGCGCGGTCCGGGAGAGATGATGTACATGAGCCCGCCACCCACCTCGGTTGCTTCCATGAGCATGAACGCGAACTCGCCGAAGGTGACCGGCGAACCGGCGTCGGCCTCCTCAGTCAGCCATCCTCGCTCGCGGGCGATCTCGACCGCCGCATCCCGGCCGGTCTCGTCGCCGGTCAAGCCGGCCGCCGTCAGCGCGACGTAGGCAGCCGATCCCACCGTAGCGGTCTCTTCCCCGAGAATCGAGTCGATCATGTCGTTCGATTGCGCGGACAGGATGGAGCCCGCGAAGAGGAGGAGCATCAGGACGAATCCGAAACGAAACCGTTTGGCCATGGCGGCCTCCTGCCCAGAGTGGTCCAATGCCAATACAATCCTATTGGCCTATGCGGGCTATTATACTACGATGACGATCAAGGAGGTAGGCTATGCGTCGACGTTTTGCGGAACTCCTTGTACCCGTAGCGATTGCGGCGATCGTCGCGGCGCTCAACCTTGTGCCCTTCTACAGAAACGGCGAACGGCGCGTCTACGACATCTTCCTCCGTACCCGGCCGGCGATACCGGAACGAGACGAGATCCTCCTCCTGGACGTGGACGACACGGCGATCCAGAACGTCGGTCTCTGGCCGTGGAGCCGCGACTACATGGCGAACGGTCTCATCACGCTCACCGAGCTCGGCGCATCCCAGGTCGTCTTCGATATCGAGTACGTGGAACCCAGCCCGCAGGCGGTGGACGGGCGCTTTCTGAGCGAAGCCTTGCCCGAGATCTTCAGCGGCCGATTCGCGGAGATGGTGGATCAGGCCGACGCCTTATTCACGGCCCTGCAGGCCGGCCAGATTCCGCTCTCGGACGCCTCGGAGTTCCTGGACGACTGGGCGGCGAACGCGAACGACGTGAGACAGGATCTCGTGGCGAGCGTAGGTTCGGTCGCGCGCGACAACGACTCCTTCCTGGGTCGCGCCGCCCGGTTCCACGGATCGGCCTACTTCACCGTGAACATCCTCGACTACGAGGAGCTTACCGACTACGACGACGATCTCGTGCGCCGAAAGGCGGCGCTGGACAGCCTCGCGATCGAGGGTGACGGCAGCATCCGTCGCGGTCGCGGCATCAGCCCCGCGATCGCCCCCATCCTCTCAGGCGGCCGCGGCGCGGGCTTTCCCAACGTGGACTCCGACCCGGACGGCGTTCGGCGGCGCGTGGATCTGCTCGCCGAGGCGAACGGCGAGTACTACGCGCAACTCGTTCTCGAGCCCATGCTCGACTGGCTCGGAAATCCGGATGTGATCGCGTATGACGACCGGGTCGTACTTGAAGGCGCGCTCCTGCCGGGCGACACTGCGGAGACCACGATCACGGTTCCGGTCGCGACCGACGGCAAGATGCTCGTCAACTGGCCCAAGGGCGAGTACCTCGACACCTTCCGCCATGAGACCTACTGGCGCGTGATTCACGACTGGCAGGAGGAAGCGGCGCTTCTCGAGCTGCTGCGCTCGATCGCCCCGAACGTGACCCCGTACTACAGCCAACCGGACATGCTCCTGCCGCTCTACGACTACGCGCATTCGATACGCGAAGACGTCCTCGCCGGCGGCGATCGCGAGCAGCTCGAGGAGTGGCGCGAGTACCGCGCGATGTTCTTCGAGGCGCTCGGGGACTTCCTCGAATCGGACGCGGTCGATCTCCTGCTCGCGGACGTCCGCGCAGCGATCGAGTCGGGCGAGTACACCGAGGAGGAGATCCCGCAGCTCGAGGATCTTGCCGCGGTCGTGGAGGAGCGAGTCGCGAACATGCGCTCTCGGTACGAAGACTTCGCCGAGAACCGACGCGTGCTCGCCGAGCAGCTTGCCGGCAGCTTCGTCATCATCGGTCTCGTGGGAACCTCAACGACCGATGTCGGCGTCACTCCGTTCGACGAAGCGTACATGAACGTGGGGACGCACGCCGCGGTCGTGAACGCGATTCTGCAGCAGGAGTTCCTGGACGACCTCCCGTGGTACTACTCGCTCGCGGCGATGTTCGTGCTCGCGGCGCTCGTGACGCTCGTCATCAGCGGGATGGATCCCACCCCGAGTCTGATCGTCGGTTTCGTCTCGTTGCTGCTCATTCTCGGCGGCGGGATCGCGCTCTTCCGCTTCACCGGAACGTACGTCAACATGGTGACTCCGCTCGTGGGCGTCTTCCTCACCTTCGTCGCGCTCACGGCGATCAAGTTCGTGCGCGAGAACCGTCAGAAGCTCGAGATACGGAACGCCTTCGGACACTACATGTCCGAGGACGTCGTGAAGCTCGTTACCGAGGATCCCTCCCGGCTCGCGCTCGGCGGCGTGAAGAAACACCTGACCGCGATGTTCACGGACATCAAGGGGTTTTCCTCGATCAGCGAGTCGCTCCAGCCCGAGCAGCTCACCGACCTGCTCAACCGCTATCTGAGCGCGATGAGCGATATCGTGCTCAACGAAGGCGGCACGATCGACAAGTACGAAGGCGACGCGATCATCGCGTTCTTCGGCGCGCCGATCGACCAGCCGGACTCGGCCGTTCGCGCGTGCCGTGCCGCGATCGCGATGAAGAAGAAGGAGCGCGAGCTCAACGAGGAGTTCCTGCGAGAGGGGCTCACGCCGAGTCCCATCTACACGAGGATCGGGATCAATACCGGCGATATGGTCGTAGGCAACATGGGCACTGCCCGGCGGATGGACTACACCGCGATGGGTCACAACATGAATCTCGCCGCCAGACTCGAAGGCGTGAACAAGCGGTACGGCACCTGGATCCTGATCAGCGATCAGACGTACAACGAGGTGAACGACCGCGACGGCGGCGTCCGTCACGTCTCCACGCGCAAGCTCGACCGCGTTCGCGTCGTGGGAATCAGCGAGCCGGTCCGACTCTACGAGCTGATCGATCTCCGCCAGGAGGTCGACGAGGACCCGTCGCTGATCGACAAGCTCCGGACCTTCAATACCGGGTTGAACGCGTTCGAGCAGAAGGACTGGAACACGGCCATGCAGTATTTCCAGACCGTTCTCGAGGAATACCCGGAGGACGGCCCCGCAATGTACTACGTGGAGCGCTGCAAGTCGTTCAAGCGCAAGCCCCCCGCACGCGATTGGGACGGCGTGTTCAATCTGACGAAGAAGTAGTCGGTTCGCGACCGACCGCGTAGGCCGTTCCGCCTATCGTACTCGCACCTCACCCCTCGTACGTTGGACACGATGACGAGGGGGGTGAGGTAATGAAGCAGAACCACAAGTGTCCCAAACCGCGCGGATGTCTCATGGTCGAGCACCGACTCATCGAGCGCGTGATTGGTGCGATCCGGAACGAGAAGAAGCGGCTGGAGGATGGGGGAGAGTTCCATCCGGCCGCCATCGATCAGTTCGTCGACTTCATGCGGACCTACGCGGACGACTGCCACCATGGGAAGGAGGAGGACATCCTCTTTAACGACATGGAGGGGAAGAAGCTCGCCGATGAGGACGAGCAGCTCCGCCGGGATCTGATCAGCGAGCACGAGTTCGCCCGCAAGACGACCGCGGAGCTCGTGGAAGCGCGAAACCGGCTTGCCGCCGGGGATCGCGACCAGCTTTCCGTCGTACTCGACAAGTTCCAGGCGTTGCTTGATCTCTATCCCCAACACATCGAGAAGGAGGATCGGCGCTTCTTTCCGAACTCGGAGGCGTACTTCACCAACGAGGAGCTGGACGATATGCTGCGGCGCTTCTACGACTTCGACATGGAGATGATCCATGCGAAGTACGAGACGGTGGCCGGTGAGATCGAGCAGCAGATGCAGGCGAAGTAGGGGGATGCGATGGTTGCCGGCAGAACGTTGCCGGAGCTCTTCCTCGAGACGACCGAGCGCAATGGCTCGAAGCCCGTGTTCAACTACCCGGACGGCGGCTCGTGGATCACGCTCACCGGCGCGGAAGTGCGCGAGCGGACGGCTGCGCTCGTGTTCGGACTGAAGGATCTTGGTCTTCGCAGGGGAGAAACCGTCGGTCTGATCGCTCCCTCCAGTCCGGAGTGGATCATGATCGACCTCGCGATCCAGATCGCCGGGGGTACCACCGTTCCCATCTTCAAGAAGATCTCGCCGGAGAGCTTCGTGCACGAGATCCAGGACTCCGGCATCCGTTTCCTGTTCATCGGGAACCCGGCCGAGACACCGTTCGCTGAGCGGCACGCGAAGGGCAAGGTGGAGATCGTCACCTTCGCGTACAAAGGCCGGCACCAACGCTTCGACCGACTCCTCGAGCGCGGGCGCGAGGCGTACCGCGCCGATCCCGACCGACTCGTTGAGCTGTGCGGCCGCGTGGCGGAGGGCGATCTCGCGACGATCCTCTACACGAGCGGCACGACCGGGCTCCCGAAGGGCGTGGAGCTCACGCAACGCAACATCGTCTCGCAGGTCTACGGCGCGGACGAACGATTCCGGATCGCCCGGCGGCCTCGAGTCCTCTCGGTCCTTCCCCTCGCGCACATCTTCGAGCGGATGGTGATGTACTACTACTTCGCGCTCGGCGCGAACGTCTTCTTCGCGGATGACCCCAAGGAACTCGGCTCGTACGTGAAGCGAGTGCGCCCGGAGGTCATGACCGTGGTCCCTCGAATCCTCGAGAAGGTGCACGAGAGCATGGCGACCGCGGCGGCCGAGAAACCGCCGGTCCTCCGTGGGATTGCGCTGGCGGCGGTTCGCCGCGCCGAGACGCGCGAGCTTCGACCCGCGCCGGACGCCGGCGAGCGGCCCGCCCCGCCGTCGCTCCTCGACCGGCTCTACGGAGCGATCGTCTACCGAAAGTTCCGCGAGGGCCTTGGCGGTCGTTTCCGGCTCCTCATCTCCGGTTCGGCGAAGCTGGACGAGACCGTCGCCCGCTTCGTGACGAACATCGGCATTCCCGTCTACGAGGGCTACGGCCTTACCGAGTCGAGCCCCGTCATCGCGGCGAACTGCCCGGGCCACCGGAAGCTCGGCTCGGTCGGACAAGCGTTCCCCCACGTGGAGATCCGCATCGGCGACGACGAGGAGATACTCGCGCGCGGTCCCAACATCATGCGCGGCTATCACAATGCGCCGGAGGCGACCGCGGAGACGATCGAGGACGGATGGCTTCACACCGGCGACCTCGGCGCGCTGGACGAGGAGGGCTACCTCTTCATCTCCGGGAGAAAGAAGTCGGTCCTCAAGAAGTCGACCGGCGAGTACGTGCAGCCGGTCCCGATCGAGAAGGCGCTCGAGAAGCACCACGCCGTGGAGACCGCGGTCGTGTTCGCGGATAATCGCCCCTACGTGGTCGCGCTTCTGTTCCCGAACATGGATCGGGTTCCGGCGATCAAGAACGAGCTCCAGGCGCAGGAGATGCCGGACGACGAGTTCCTCCAGAGCGCGCTCTTCCACGCGCACCTGCAGAATCACGTGGACGAGGTCAACCGTCACCAGCACCACGCCGAGCGCGTAGAGCGCTTCGCCATGATTCCGAAGCCCGCCACCGTCGAGGAGGGCGAGCTCACGCCCACGCTCAAGGCGCGGCGGAACACGATCCTCGAGCGCTACCGGGAGATCGTGGACGAGCTCTACGCGGAGATAGGGGGTTGGAAGTGAATCAGCGAATCGCAATCGTCTCCGGCGTCCGCTCGCCCATGGCGAAGGCCGGCACCGCGCTCAAGGAGACGCAGGCGGACGACCTCGGTGCGATCATCGTGCGCGAAGCGCTTCTGCGGAGCGGGATCAGCGGCGAGGAGGTGAGCGAAGTCATCATCGGAAACGTCGCGCAGCCGTCGCACGCAGCCAACATCGCGCGCGTCATCGGGCTCAAGGCGGGGCTGCCGAACCACGTTCCCGCCTTCACCGTCCACCGCAACTGCGCGAGCGGAATGCAGGCGGTCACGAGCGCCGCCGAGAAGATCCTCCTCGGGTACGGCAGCGTGTATCTCGCCGGCGGGGTGGAGAGCATGACCAACATCCCGCTGATCTACCCAAAGGAGTTCCAGGACTTCATGCGTTCGCTCGGGACGGCAAAGACGTTCGGCGCCAAGGCCAAGGTCCTTTCTCGATTCCGCCTCTCCATGCTGAAGCCGCGGGTCGGCCTGATGGAGGGGCTCACCGATCCGGTGAGCGGACTCATCATGGGCGAGACCGCGGAAGTCCTCGCACGTGACTTCCACATCACCCGAGAAGAGCAGGATCGGTTCGCGCTGCGGAGCCACCGGCTCGCGACGAAGGCGCAGGAAGAAGGACTCTTCGAGGGCGAGATCTACCCCGTCCCGAAGGTGCCCGGCTACCACGAGCTCGTCTCCGAGGACGTGGGTCCCCGGCCGCAGCAGTCGATGGAAGCGCTCGCCAAGCTCCCGCCCTACTTTGACAAGCGAAACGGCACGGTGACCGCCGGCAACTCGTCGCAGATCACGGACGGCGCGGCCGCGGTCGTCGTCATGTCCGAGAACGAGGCGAAGCGCCGCGGGATAGAGCCGCTGGGCTACCTGCGCGAGTTCGCCTACGGCGCGCTCGAGGCCGAGCGAATGGGCTTGGGCCCCGCCTTTGCCACGGCGAGGCTCTTCGAGCGTACCGGCGCGAAGCTCTCGGACATCGACTACATTGAAATCAACGAGGCCTTCGCCGCGCAGATGCTCGCCGTGATGAAGGCCTTCGCGAGCGACGAGTTCGCGAAGAAGCACCTGGGGCGCGACCGGGCGCTCGGCGAGATTCCGGACGACATACTCAACTCGCAGGGCGGCGCGATCGCGCTGGGCCATCCCGTGGGCATGACCGGCACGCGACTGATCATCCACGTTCTGCTCGAGCTGCGGCGGCGCAACCAGAACACGGGGCTCGCGACGCTCTGCGTGCAGGGCGGCCAGGGCGCGGCGCTCCTCCTGGAGGTAGCATGAGCGATACGAGGTCGGTCACCTTCACCCGCGAGGGGGCGGCGGGTCTTCTCACGATCGATCTTCCCGGAGAGAAGCTCAACGTGCTCCGGTCCACCGTCGTGGACGACTTCGCCGCGGCGCTCTCGGACGCGGAGTCCGCAGTCGCGGAGTCCGACTCACTCGAGTATGTCGTGGTGAAGAGCGGCAAGCCCGGGTGTTTCGTCGCCGGCGCCGATCTGAAGGAGATCGTTCGGATCCGCGATCGCGAGGCGGCCGAGGAGAAGTCGCGGCTCGGCCAGGAGCTGATGGCGCGCGTCCGGGCGCTCCCGGTACCAACGATCGCGCTCGTGAGCGGCACCTGTCTCGGGGGCGGGCTCGAGCTCGCGCTCGCCTGCGACTACCGCGTCGTGACCGATCATCCCAGGACCAGCCTTGGGCTCCCCGAGACGAACCTCGGAATCGTCCCCGGATTCGGCGGCACCTATCGGCTGCCGAAGGTCGCCGGGATGGCGCAGGCGGTCCGGATGATCCTCACCGGCAAGCCGGTGGACGCGAAGACCGCCGTGAAGCGCGGGATCGCGGACGCGCTCTATCCGGACGGCTTCGCCGAGGAGTGGACGAAGGAGAAGTTCGCGCCCGGCATCCTTACACCCGCCGGCAGGAAGCGCGTGCTCAAAAAGCGACGGCGGAAGCCGCTCGCCGTGAAGCTCTCGGAGAACAATCCGATCGGCCGCGCGATCCTCTTCCGCGGTGCACGGAAGCAGACCCTCGCGAAGACGCACGGGAATTACCCTGCGCCGCTTCGAGCGTTGCGCCTCCTGCGGACCGTCCCGCGGTCGTCCGCGAAGAAAGCGCTGCGTCGCGAGCGGGCAGCGATTGCCGAGCTCATCCCGTCGCCGATCGCTCAGAATCTCGTGAGCCTCTTCCTCTCGCGCGAGGCGGCCAAGCGCCAGGACGCGATCTCCGGCGCTGCGAGGCACGTGGGCCGGGCGGTCGTGCTCGGCGCCGGCGTCATGGGAGGTCGAATCAGCTGGCTCTTCTCGCACGCGGACATCCCCGTCGTCATGAAGGACATCTTCCCGGAGGCTATCCGCAGCGGGTACGAGTCGGCGCACTCCGTCTACGACTACCTCAGGAACCGAGGCAAGTACTCGTCGCGAGAGGTCGTCCTCGGAATGCACAAGATCCACGGCACCACGAGCTACGACGATCTGGGCCTGCCCGACCTCGTTGTGGAGGCCGTCGTGGAGAATCCGGAGATCAAGTCGACGGTTCTCTCGGAAGTCGAGTCGCGAGTTGCGGCGGACACCGTCATCGCGACCAATACCTCCTCGCTCACCGTAGACGAGCTCGCGGCATCGCTCGATCACCCGGAGCGCTTCGGCGGGATGCACTTCTTCAACCCGGCGAACAGGATGCCGCTCGTGGAAGTCGTCGCCGGAAGCCGGACGTCCGCCGAGACCGTGCGGACGATCGGCCGCCTCGCCGTCCGGCTCGGGAAAGTCCCGGTCGTCGTGAACGACTGCCCCGGATTCCTCGTGAACCGGCTGCTGATGCCGTATCTCAACGAGGCGCTGGTCATGGCCGAGGAAGGAGAGGACTTCGCCCGAGTCGATCGCGTCATCGAGGGCTTCGGGATGCCGATGGGCCCGTTCCGCCTCCTGGACGAAGTCGGCCTGGACATCGCAAAGGACGTTGCCGAGTCGCTCATCCGGGGCTACGGCGAGCGAATGCGCGCGGGGAGCTTCCTTTCGAAGCTGGGGCAGCACCACGACCTGCTCGGCAAGAAGGCAGGAAAAGGCTTCTACCTCTACGGCGACTCCGGCGCGCCGCGCGTGAACCCCGTCGTCTCCCGGCTGATCCGTGAAAGCGGTGACGGCACCGGCAACCCAAGACGACGCTCCTCGAGCGAGTTCCACGTCATCCACCGGCCGATGTTCGCGATGCTCAACGAGGCCGCCCGTGCGCTGGACGAAGGAATCGTGGACAGCGCGGAGCACCTTGACCTCGCGCTCGTGCTCGGAATCGGCTTCGCGCCGTTCCGCGGCGGAATCTGCCGCTACGCGGATACGCTCGGAATCAGCACGGTCAATGACACGCTCAGGCAGTACGCGGACGACCACGGTGCCCGCTTCGAGCCCGCCGCCCCGATCGTCCGGCTCGCCGAGGAAGGCGGCAGCTTCCGCGGCTGACGGCGGCATATCACGTCCGTTCTCATGGTCCGTCATCCCGAAGGAAGCCAGATCTCTGGTTGTCATTGTGACCGATGACGGTCTCCCCTTTGTCGGTCTGCGGTGGTTCAGGACCCCGCACTACTATCCGCCCCGTCACCTTGCGGAGTAGGCGACGATGCGGCACTCTGCAGAGGTGAGATCATCTCGTCTGGCACCCGTCCTTCCATCGATTCTCTTCCTGATGGTCGTCGTTTTCTTCGGGATCATTCCGCGGCTGCTTCTTGCACCATTGCTGCTCCGAATATCCGCCGACCTCCGCATCACCTACGACCAGGCATCGACCTTCTTCCTGACCGCTTCGGCGGGCTTCGTGACCGGTCTCTTCACCTCCGGCTTCGTCGCGCAGCGGATCACCCATCGATGGACAATCTTCCTCTCGGTCCTTCTGGGGGGTGTCTCGCTGGCTGCCTTGTCGCGTGCCGATTCGACCGCCTACTTCCACATCGTGCTCTTCGTCGGTGGGTACGCCAACGGTCTCTATCCGGGATCGGGCATCGCGTCGGTGACGACGATCGCGCCGGACGAGCATCGCGGCAAGGCGTTGGCGATTCACGAATCGGGGCCGAATCTCGCGTTCATCCTGGCACCGATCCTCGCCGCCGTATTCGCGCCCCTCTTCGGGTGGCGCGGCACGCTGCTGTTGGTCGGTTCGGTCGCGGTGGGCGTCGCGCTTCTCTTCGCGGCGTTCGGACGCGCAAGCTCCGAGCGGGCCGCTCCGCCCAACTTCGCGAACCTCGCCGAGCTCCTGAAGAACCCGGAGTTCTGGGTCGTTTCGAGCCTCTTCATCGTCGCCGCGATCGCGGCGATGGGTGTCTATGCGGCCCTCCCGACCTATCTCGTCGTCGAGCACGGGCTCTCCGAGCAATTGGTGAACACGCTCGTTGGTGCATCAAGGATCACGGGCTTCGCCGCCATCATGGCGGCCGGGGGACTGACGGACCGGTTCGGGTTTCGCAAGGTCGTGACGACCATCCTGGTCGTGACCGGCGTGGTGACGTTTCTTCTCGGCGCGTCGTCGGGCACCTTCCTCCTGGTGAGCGTCTTTCTCCAACCGATGATCGTGGGTGCGTACTTCCCCGTCGGCCTGAACGCGCTCGCCGGGGTGACCGCGCCGGCACGGAGACACCTCGCGGTCGCGCTGGCGATCCCCCTTGCGAATCTCGCCGGCGGCGGCGTCGCTCCGCCCGTGCTGATGGCGGTCGGAGCGGCTGGTCACTTCCGGGTCGGGTTCATGGTCACCGGTGTGCTGGTGCTGGCCGCAATCGGACTCCTGCCGCTGATGCGGGGGGGCAAGGGACGTCCTCGATCCGAGGCACGGCGGCCGGGATCGACCTGAGTGTTCGTATCCCGGATCGATTGGAACCCGATTTGTGACGACTTCCTCCGTGCGTTCGTTGATCACTTCGGATCCTCCGAAGGTGCCCGCATCAAGCAGAGTCCCGCGATCATAGGAAGATGAGGTCATGCATCCCGGCAAGGAAGGTCGATTCCCTCCCACGTCGGAGAGTGAGTCACGTCGCGCTCCCAGGGTAGCGACGCGCCCCGGCAACGCCGACGCGCCCTTGGCGTGCCGTCTCACATCTGTTCAGTTGCTTGCACAACCTTGCCCAATTCGCCAGGTTGTTGTTGGGCAACCTTCACCTGGCGCTTTAGCATACTTCCGATGAAATGGGGGGTATCACCATGAGTAGATACAGCTCCGTTCCTCTGATACTCCTCCTCATCCTATCCCTTGCGAGCTGTAGCCAGGAAGTCACCACGGAAATGAGTGATGACGAGATCAAGGCGATTCTCGCGGAC
>JBKHII010000031.1:0-31551 GCA_046538735.1 Spirochaetales bacterium | reverse complement strand
TCGTGAGGAAGTAGCCGCCGTACTCGAGCTCGTCGATGAGCGCGAGCTCCTTCTGGAGCTGGCTCCGCACGTCGGCCGGAATCGTCCCGCCATAGCGTCGTCGCGCGCCGGCGAAGGCGAGCTCCCAGAGCCACTCGGAGGTCGTGTAGCCGGCCGGCACCCGCTCGTTCGGGTAGCGGTAGTCGATCTCGTCCAGCGAAAAAGCGGCGCGCTCGGCGATCTGCAGGGTGCGTGACACCATCCTGGGAGCGTCGCGATAGCGCTCGTACATCTCCTCGGCGGAGAGCAGCGCATGGCTCGCGTTCGCCGGCAACCGTGAGCCCGCCTCGTTGAGCGTGACGCCGTGACGAATGCACGTGAGCACGTCGTGAAGCTCGCGCCGCTCGGCCGCGTGGTAGAGCACCTCGGTCGCCGCGACCATCGGGATGCGATATCGACGCGCGAGCTCCCGCTTCCGCGCGAAGTCCGCCCGATCGCCCGGCCGGAAGTGGCGCGCGTGCGCGAGGTAGAGCCGGTCCGCAAAGGCGTCGCGGAGCGCCCCGAGGGCGCGCTCTTCCAGGTCTGCGCGCGAGAGGGATGCAAGGTCGACGCGTGACTCGCTCTGCCCGGCTGCCGCCGGGGATCCGGGCAAGAGCGCGAGCAGCCCTCTCGCGCGCTCGCACACCTCGTCCTGCGTCACGACGCTCTCGCCCTTGGGCGAGCGCATCCGACCGGCGCTGATGAGCCCGCAGAGGTTCGCGTAGCCGTCGCGGTCCTCCGCAAGAAGCACGATCGAGGCGCGAGTGCCGGGCGCGAGCTCCACGGTCACCTCCGATCCCACGATGAGGCGCGGCGGCGCCACGAGGGGTTCGTCGGCGCGGATGCCGGCGCCATCGCGGTCTGCCACGGCGCCGGCTTGAGCCGCGGCGCGGTCCGCGACCGAGGGGTCGGCGCCCTCGAGTGAACCGTCGGCCTGAAGCTCCTTGATCGCCTGATGCGCCTGGACGATGCCGTAGACGCCGTCGCGGTCGGTGAGCGCGACCGCCGGCAGGCCGAGTCGGGCGGCCTCGCGGACGAGATCGTCCGGGTGGCTCGCGCCTTCGAGGAAGCTGTAGTTGCTCTTGACCCACAACGGCGCGTAGGTGCGGCGTGGCGAGCGGCTCATTCCACGATCCCCTGGACGAGCCACCGCTCGGCGGGCGCGTCGAAGTAGACCCAGAGCAGGCGCCCGGAGCGATCGCGAAGATAGTAGTACTCGCGCCGGTACGAGTTCTGCCACCACCCGCCGGAGAACTCGTACGGGCCCGAGACGGCGGGGTCGCGATACTCGCTCGGCAGACGCGCGAGCGGAAGCGCCTCGTGGAGGATTCGCCGCACGAGCACCGGCGAGCCCTCGGTGCCCGTGGCGGGTCGAGGCGGCGGCAGATCTTCCACTCGGCGCCAGCGGTACTGATCCTCGGGAAGGTGTCCGTCCGCGAGCTCGGCGACCTGCACCGCGTCGTTGCCGAGCTCTGCGTAGAGCTCCGAGATTGCGGCCAGCGCCTTCTGCGGATCGCGACGGGACGGCGCGGCGAAGAGGTCTTCCTGGACGCGTTCGGTGGGCAGCAGCGCGACCTCGAGCGCAAGGCGGACGACGGGACCGGCAAGGCGAAGGTCTTCGAGACGCAGGCGCACCAATCGCTCGAGCTTGTCGTAGTCGAGCGTGGGACGGCTCGTGAGGATCTGCTCGCGGCGACACTCCTCGGGCGTCCCCGGCCAGCTCTCCGGACGGAACTCGAGCACGAGCTCGCTCACGAGTTGCTGCCGCGACCACGCCTGGGAGACGAGCTCGCGCAGCAGCGCGAGCTGATGGTGAAGCAGCGCCTCCACCGACGCCTCGGGATAGAGAAGTCGCAGCTCCCTCCGAAACACGGTGTGCTCGCCCACCGCCTGGATGGGGAGCTGCTCGTCGCCTCGGGCGAACCGCTGGAGCTGCTCGACCTCCGGGCCGAACCGTCTGCGGAGCGCTCCCGGGGAGAAGCGGCGGAAGTCGCGAATCGTGGTGATACCCAGGTGGTGGAAGCGGAGCAACACCTCGTGATCGAGCGGGAGCACCCCGACCGGAGCGCGCAGCGCCGCCGCTTCCTCCACGTCTTCGCGATCGAAGACCGTGATCCGGCGCTTCGCCTTCGCGGCCGCGTACGTCCCGAATCGAGAGAACCCCACGGCGATGCTGCAGACGAGCCCCTCGGCGTGAATCGCGTTTTCGATCGACCCGGCCCACTTCGCGGGCGAGCCGTAGATCCGCTCGAGTCCTGCCGCGTTCACCCAGAAGAGCGCCGGATCGTCCTTCGCGGGTTCGATCTCCGGCGTGAAGCCGCGCAGCAGCTCGATCAACCGCTCGCGCAACGCTTCGCGCTCGCGCTGCTCGACCACGCCGGCGCGGAGCTCGGGGCAGATACTCAGCGCCGAGGCGTAGCGCATCCCCGGCTGCACCCCCGCGCCGTACGCCGCCTTGTTCGAGGCGGTGATGCGACCGAGCGGCTTCTCCTCGGTAACGACGACCGCAGGAAGTTCTTTCCACTCGGGGTTGCGGAGCGCCGCGATCTGGAGATCGATTTTGGGGAGGCTAATACAAGCCAGGCGGACCATCGAACTCCTCGCTCGTCGTCCACCCAGGCCCCTCCCGTTTGTCCTTGGTGTTCGTAATGGTTGCGCGAAACCGTCCGGGACCGATGCGTTCGCACGAGCTCTCGGCCCGAACCGTTACCAACGACCCCGAGTAGATCCCGTCTTCGCGCTTGCGCCGCAGGATAAGCACCTGCGCATCGTGATGCTCGGCGAGCCGCACGAGCCTTCCCTGCGACGCCGCGCTGAGCGTCAGATCGCGCGCGAGATCGATGACGACGAGCCCGAAGGCGCCCGAACGCAGGAGGCGCTCGGCGGCGCGGCTCGCCCTCGTCGCCGAACGGGCCATCCTCGGGCGGGTCCCGATCGTGGTTACCGACCGCTCCGCGGAGTTGAGCCTGCCCGCGGAGCGCGGGGAAGCCTCCTCGGGCACGGCCCACACGACGGGAAGTGCCGCCGGGTCGATCCCCGCAGCCGCAACGTCAGGGGGGAAGAAGACGTCACGGTGCGTGGCGACCCAGGCGGCGAAATCGCCTTCCCGTTGTGCGTGCAGGATCAGGCGCGCGGCAATCGTGATGTTCGCAGAATCTGCGCCGCCGACCAGCTCGGTGAGCCGGCCGCGCAAGGCGGAGAGGCCCCACCGTTCGCCTTCCCCGTGGGTAGGCGAGGTAAGATCGGTAGCACGGCAAAGTTGTCCCTGCCTCGCAAAGTCGAGGCTCGCAGGTGCCTGTCCCATACGCTGCGATTGTACTATACACATGTGTAGTATATCAACCGCAATAGACGAACGGGATCGGGTCCGTGAGCGTTGAACGGAGATGGATATCAGGATGAGCCCGACGTTTTCCTCCGAAATCCAGGAAAATGTCACCAAGCTTGCAGATCGGCCTCCGTAACCCACGATCGCAGCGGCAGATGGCAGAGTACCGCTGCGCGTCCCTCATGCAGCGCCACAAGTCACGTCCGGACCGCGAGTTCCGAGCGATCGACCTGCAGGGTCAGTGACATTCTCCGGACTTCGTGCTCAGCGCCGCGGGAAGATCACCCGGAGCACCTCGTCGATCTTGCGCAGCCCCTGCTCGGCAGTCTCCCGTACGGTCGACGGAAGTCCCTTCCCTCCGCAGAGGTGGTGCAGCTCGTCGACCACGCCCTTCACCTCGTCGATCGCGACGCGCACGCGCAGGTCGTTGTTCATCGCGTGCTCGAAGATCGGGACGATTTCGCGCGCGGCGGCTTCCATCCGCGCGGTCGCCGCGGCGGGGCTGCTGCGCTTGGAGAGGAGGTCTTTCACGTGCTGCTGGAGCTCGTCCAGACGCTTGCGGCGCCGATCGATGAACTCGTCCGTGATGTTGAGCTTGTCGCGGTAGTAGCCGTAGATGAGCAGGAACCGGATGTGCTGTCCGTCCAGACCGCGCTCCTCGAGGTTTTCCGGATAGATGACGTTGCCCTTGCTCTTGCTCATCTTGTCGCCGTTCACGATCAGGTGCTCCCCGTGGAGCCAGTAGCGGCAGAACTCCACACCGCCTGCGCTCTCCATAATCGCGCGGTTGTAGTCGTGGTGACGCCACAGATTGTCGATGCCGCCGCAGTGGATGTCGAGCTCGTAGCCGAGCGTCTGCCTGATCATCGCCGGGTCCTGAACGTTCCACGCCGGGCGGCCCGGTCCGATCGCCGTATCCCAGTGGATCTTGTCGTCGCCTTCGTGACCGTGCCAGAGGATGAAATCGCCCAGGTTCCAACGGAGCCCGTTGTACGTGTCCTTGCTGAACCGCACCTTGTGCTTGGGCCACCGGCTCATATCCAGGCCGTAGATCTCGCCGAAGCCCTCGTAGGTGAGCGGATCGAAGTATACGTTTCCATCGTGCCGGTACGCGTGGCCCTTGTCGATGAGCGTCTGAATGAGCTCCACGGCGTCGTCTACGCTCGTGGAACTCCGCGGAATGTGGTTCGGCAGCTTGATCTGGAGGAGTTTGCACTCCTTGTGGAAGGTCTCAACGACCGGGGTCGTGAGCTGCATCACGTCCGTCCCCTCCTCGGCCGCGGTGGAGATCGTCTTGTCTTCAACGTCCGTGAAGTTGATGACGCGGTCCACGGAGTAGCCCAGGTACTCGAGATATCGGACGAGGATGTCTTCGTACAGGAAGCTTCGGTAGTTGCCAACGTGCGGCCGTCGATACACGCTCGGACCACAGGTGAAGATCTTCACTTCGCCGGGATTCCGGGGGCTGAACAGCTCCATTCGGTTCGTGAGGGTGTTCCTCAGCACAAGGCCGCGAAAGTCGTCAGATTGCATCAGTTGCTCCGGATGGTTTTCGTCAAAGTTCGCATATTGCGCTGCCGGTGACAAGCCGAGTTCTCGCTCCGGCGCTTTTGCGCTACCTTAGCTACGGAGGTGCGTGATGGAGCCGTACGAGCACAAGGGGTACCTCATCAAACCCAACATTCGGCCCGCCACCGAAGAGCACGCGGGCAAATGGGTTTTCGAGGCCGCGACGATCGTCGACCCGGAGGGGAACGAAGTCAACGTTGCGGCACCGATGCATGAGGATACACGTTACTTCGATTCGGAGGAGCAGGCCGCTCGCGTATGCATCTCGCAGGCGAAGGCGCTGATCGAAGCGGGCGACATAGAGTCCGAGGATTGAGCCGGATAGGAAGAACGCGGCTGCCGGCCCGGAGCGAGCGACGGGAGTCGAACCCGCGTCACCAGCTTGGGAAGCTGGGGTAATGCCGTTATACGACGCTCGCTCCCGGCCGACCGCAGGGAACAGTATACCCACTGATCGAACGACGGACAAGACGATGGACGCGACACAAGACGAACGCAGACGCCTCCGACTCCTCGAGCGGGAGGCCGGACGCGAGCTCCGCAGGCGCGAGGCGACGGCATCGGGGCGGGTCGGTTCGCGGCCCGGCTCGCTCCGAAGGCGCTTCCGGCGGGTCACGCTGCTCGCTGCGGCCGCGCTCATCGTGGGATTCACGCTCGTGCCGCCCTTCCTCATTCCGGTGGACGGCGTGACGAGCTCGCGCTTCTTCATCCGGAACGCCCCCGACTCCGAGCGGCTGTTCGACTTCGAGCACCACACCGGACTCGACATCGCGGCGCCCGTGGGGACGCGGGTCGGAGCGACTCGATCGGGCCGCGTGATCGGTGTGGGAAGCGATCCGAGGTACGGCCGGTACGTGGATCTCCGTCACCTCTTCGGCTGGACGACGCGCTACGCACATCTGTCGCGCACGTCGGTTCGCGAAGGCCGGATCGTGTTCCGCGGGGCAAAGGTGGGCGAAGTGGGGATGACGGGTCGCGCGACCGGGCCTCACCTCCACTTCGAGATCATGGCGGCGGGGCGTCCGCTTCCGCCGGGGATGCTGCTCGTGTTCCACGGGGTGCGCCGCACGATTCTGCGAGCCCTTACCCGTTAGGGAGCCGTCCTGCGTTCTCTCCGGCACCGGACGCGCTGCCGGAGGAGGAGACGGTTACCCGTCCGCCTCCCCGTCCTCAACCGGCTCGTCCACGCTTCTGCGGGCAATCGTCCGGAAGATCTCTTGCCCCGACCGATAGAGTATCAGCGATGAGTTCTCGGGCACCTGGTAGGGTACCGAGAGAATCTCACCCGGATGCAGCATGCTGAAGACGACCTCGCGATCGCCGGTCGGCGATTGGGCCTCCAGCGTCAGCTCGACCTCTACGGGGTAGTCGGGCAACGAGCGCTCGAGCATCCCGAACACCTCGTCCTCGGGTACGAAGGCCGGTCTCGTGATCGTCAGGTTCACGAAGCTGCCGATGGCTACCTCGGCTTGAGGCTGCGGATCCTGTTCAACGACCAGACCCGACCGCTCATCCGGCTCGGCAGCCCGAACGTTGAAACGGAACGGGATGTTGCTCTGCGAGAGTCGCTGCAACGCCGTCTCGAACGGGAGATCCACGAACGACGGCAGCTCGATCCGCTCCACGTCTGACCCACGGCTCACGACGAGGTCCACGGTTGTGATCTCCGTAATCTCGGTTCCCGGAGCCGGGTCCTGCGCGATGACCGTTCCCGGCTCCTCCTCGCTGAAGACGTACTGTGGTTCGGCAAGCTCGATCGTCTGCTCGCCGGTGGCGAACATCGCACGCAGCTCGGCGCGGACCTCGGTGATCGAGCGACCCACGTACGTCCCGATGCGGTCGATCCGAGCGCCGCGGCTCACGATAAGCTCGATCTCCTTGCCGGCTCGCACGAGCGTGCCCGGCGGCGGCGATTGACCGATCACCATGCCCGCGAGGCCGGGATCGGCCGAATAGCGTACCTCCACGGTCCCGGCGAGCGCTCGCTCCTGGAGCGCAAGCATTGCGTCCAGAAGTTCCACGTTCTGCACGTCCGGAACCATGGTCTCCTCCGCGCCGCGGAGCGAGAAGAGGAAGGTGGTCAGACCGGCGAGAATCATCAGGAAGACGGCGCCGACCAGCGCATAGATCAGGATCTTGAAGAGTCGGACGTCCGGGTCATCGTACCGGGACGGGACGATGTTCCGCAGACGATCCCAGAACGTTTCTCGCAATCAAGGACCTCCGAGCACGGCCTCGTGGAAATCGTGGACGCCGTTCAGGAAGCTCTTCCAGTCCAAAGGTTTACGCGACTGGAGCTGCAGCCTCCGAAGCGCCAACAGGCCGTTCCCTGTTTCTACCAGAATACCGAGAGACGTGTCTACACGCGCGACCCGCCCCGGAACCGGCTCGGGTGACGATCCGGGAGCCACGGCCGCCTCCAGAATTGCCAGTCGCTCGCCGCCGAAACCGGTGTACGCGTGCGGCCACGGCGTGTACGCGCGCACCATGCGCTCGATGTGCGCCGCGGAGTCGCTCCAGTCGATCAGGCCGTCGGTCTTCTCCACGAGGCTCGTGTAGGTCGCCGCCGCGTGGTTCTGCGGCGTTCGCACGGCGGTGCCGGCGGCGAGGCGATCGAGGACGTCCACGAGAAGCTCGGCCCCGACGCGGGCCGCGGTGTCGCTCAGCGTCGCGGTCGTCTCCGTTCCCGACAGCGGGATCGTCGCCTGGGCGAGGATATCGCCGGCGTCCATCTCGAGCGCGACGTCCTGAATCGTAACGCCGGTTCGCCGGTCGCCGGCCAGGATCGCGGCCGGGATCGGAGCCGGCCCGCGGTACTGCGGCAGCAGCGACGGGTGCACGTTGAGCGCCGCGACGGGGAAGAGCTCGAGGAAGCGCGGTCCGAAGAGCTTGCCGTAGGCAAAGCACGCGAGCACCTCGGGATGGATCGGCCCGATCTCCTCGCGCGCCTCCGTCCTGAGCCGCTCGGGCTGCACGACGGGAACGCCGAGTTCGAGCGCTCGCTCCTTCACCGGCGAGAACGAGACCGTCTTGCCGCGCCCCTTGCGCCGGTCGGGCGCGGTGAGCACGCCCGCGAGCGTGTGTCCGGACGCTGCAATCGCATCGAGAGACGGGACGGCGATCTCCGGGGTGCCTGCGAAGAGGACGCGCATCCGGCCTACCGACGCGAGGCGCTCGCGGGATCGACCGACGGATCGTAGTCGGCCATCACCGTGTCGCGAACCTGCTCGTCCAGATGATCGATGAACAGCACGCCGTTCAGGTGATCGTACTCGTGTTGGATGACGCGCGCGAGCAGCCCGTCGGCATCCAGATTGAACGGTCGTCCCCGTTCGTTCCACGCCTGCACGCGGACGGCCTGCGGCCGCCTGACGTCCGCGTAGATCGCCGGAATGCTCAGGCACCCTTCGTCGTAGTCGACGGTCTCCACCGAGGTTTCGACGATCGACGGGTTGATGAATACGCGCGGCTTGTCGCCGTCCACGTGAACAACGAACAACCGGTGCAGGTAGCCGACCTGGACGCCGGCGAGCCCGATGCCGCGTGCCGCGTGCATCTTCTCGATCATCGCCTCCGTGAGCGCGACGATCTCGTCGTTGATGTCCGTAACCTTCTCCGACTTCCCTCGGAGCAGCTCGTCAGGATGGAGTACCAGATGTAGTTCCATGAGATTTCGCCTCCAGGCGGCGGATCAGCCGATCGCGCCGCTTCGTGTCGATCCGATCGATACAGAGCACGCCGTTGAGGTGATCGAGCTCGTGCTGGATCGCCCGTGCGAGCAGGCCGCGCGCTGAGAGCTCGAACGGCTCGCCGTGCTCGTCCCAGGCGCGTACGTTCACTCGCGCGGCGCGCTCCACGTCCACGGAGATTCCGGGAAGGCTGAGACAGCTCTCGTCCGATCGGACGGTGCGTCTCGATCGCTCGGTGATCTCCGGATTCACGAAGACCCGCTCCCGATCGCGCGGCAGCCTGAGCACGAAGAACCGCTCGGCGATTCCCACCTGCGGCGCGGCGAGCCCGATCCCGTCGTTCGCGAGCATGAGCTCGATCATCTCGCGCGCACGGATCGCCACGGCAGACGGATCGGGCACGAGCGATGCCCGGCGACGCAGTATCTCGGCCGGGTAGACTTGGATCTCCATCCCCCTCAGATGGTACGGAATGGCGGAGGAGGGGTCAATTCTGGGGGTGCGACGTGCTACCATTCGAGCGTGAACCGCATCGACCGCCTGACGGCAATCCTTCTCGTTCTTCAGGAACGTCGGCGTACCGGCGACGAGCTCGCGCGCCGGTTCGAGGTATCTCGGCGCACGATCATGCGAGACGTCCAGGCGCTCTGCGAGATGGGTATCCCGGTCGTCGCCGAGTGGGGCCCGAACGGCGGCTACTCGATTCCCGAGGGCACCGTTGGCCCGCTCGCGCTTACCCGTGCTGAAGCCTTTCTCCTGCTCCTGGGGCTGCGCGCGGTGGAGCGTGCCCCTTCGATCGCGGCGGCCGCGACACGCGAGTCGCTCGCCGCAAAGGTGCGCGCGCTCGTGCCCGCGACCGTACGGCCTGCGGTGGAGGCGCTGCTCGGCCGCGTGGACCTCGCCCCAACGAGCAGAAACGAGTCCGAACCGCTGCCGCACCATGAGGCGATTCTCGCGGCGCTCCACGACGAGCGATGGATCGGAGTCGAGTACACCTCGACCCGCGGCCGCTCCACGCAGACGCTCCGGCCCGAACAGCTCTATCTGGAAGAGGGGTTCTGGTACCTGCGCGCATACTCGCACGAGCGCGGCGAGGTCCGCACCTACCGAGTGGACCGGATCGAGTCGCTGCGACCGGCGCACGATCCGTTCGAAGACAACCCCGTCGCGCGCGCCGCCCCGGCGTACGGCGACCCCTCGCTTCCCGAGGTCGTCGTGGAACTGACCGAACGCGGGGCGATGGACGCCGAGCGAGCCTTCCGCCGCCTCCGCGTCCACCGGGAACCGGACGGACCACGACTCCGGGTCCGTTGCCCGCCGGACGACTACGCGTGGCTCGCCCGGGCGATCGTGGGGATGGGTCTGGAGGCGCGCGCGATCGCCCCCGCCGAGCTCGTGGACGCCGTCGCCGGGCTCGCACGCGATATCGCGCGCGCCTACGAAAAACGGTGACGCACAGTTGTCACCCTTCGCGTGCGAGAGTGCGCGCAGGAGGCATTCGATGCAACAACTGACACGGAACGGTTTCGCGAGAGCTGCCGAGTTCCTCGCGCGGGAGGCGCGCCCGCTCGAACGCGCGCTCTTCGCGTTTCGGTTCACGGGGGCCGACGCGGGACCGGTGCGCGAGGCGCTCGCAGCGTATCGGAACCCGGACGGCGGCTTCGGCCGCGCGCTCGAGCCGGACGTCCGCACACCGGCGTCATCCGCGTATCTGACCGGGATCGCGCTCACGACGCTCGCGGAGATCGGCGCGACGCAGGACGACGAGCTCGTGGCAGGCGCCGCGCGGCACCTCGCTGCGGCCTACGATCGTGGCGGCATGGTGTGGCCGATCCTCCCACCGGAGGCGCAGGCCGCCCCGCGCGCTCCGTGGTGGAACGACCGGGGCGGCGAAGGGCCGTTCCGGAGACTCTCCGAGACCTTCGACGGATTCCGGATCATCCCGCGAGCTCGAATCGTGGACGGGCTCGTGCGCCTGGGGGCCGGCGAGTCGATTCCCGAGTTCGCTCCCCTGCTCCACGACACGCTTGCGACGATCGCCGAGGCGGGCACGGATGCGCTCGGTGGGGGCGGGGGCGCCTTCGTGGACGCGGCGTGTCTCGCGACGAACCCGGCCCTGACGAACGGCGCCGCGACCGGCGGCGGCGTTTCGGTCGCGGACGCGACCGGTGCGCCGGAGTCTGCGCGGACGGCCGAGCTCGTTCGGGCCGCGCGGGAGAACCTCGCACGGAGGCTGCCGGATCTGGTGGAAACGCGCCCGGAGGCGTGGTCGTCGTACTCGGCGGGGCCGGTGAAGCTCCTCGCCGAGCCGTCGCCGCTCGCCGGCGCCTCGCTCGCTCCGGCAATCGACGCGCACCTCGACTACCTCGTCGACCGGCAGACCGCGGACGGGAGCTGGGAGCCGAACTGGACGTGGATGGGCAAGTATCCGCAGGAGTGGGAGCGGGCGCGAGCGGAGTGGAAGAGTATCGTCACGCTCGAGACGCTGACATCGCTCCGCGCGTACGCCAGGATCGAATCGTAGCGCGGGAGCTGCCGCACGGCGCGTCCGGCACGCGAAGCCACGCCTTCCGACGGCCCCGGGGGCTACAGCAGCGACACGGGGTCTACGTCGATCTCGAGATGCGCGCCGTTCGGGATCGCGACGGACGCAACAACGCGGGCGAGCTCGCGGTGGGTCGCGCCGAAGCGGCTCGTCCGCACGATGACGTGGTGGCGTGCGTTGCCGGAGATGATCGAGAGCGGGCATTCGGAGGGTCCGAGGATCTCGTCCGCGCTCGGGAGGCTCCGGCGGCACGCGGCAGCGAGCTCGCCCGCGCTCGTGCGCGCGAGCTCGGGCCGTCGCGCGCGCACCACGAGCCGGATGAGCCGCGCGAACGGCGGAAAGGCGAGGTCGCTTCGCACCGCGAGCTCCTCTGCGTAGAACCCGGCGAGGTCGTGCTCTACGGCGCGACGGATCGCCGGGTTCTCGGGCGCATAGCTCTGCACGATGACGTGGCCGTCCGGGTGAAAGCGCCCCGCTCGTCCGGCGACCTGCACCACGAGCCCGAAGGTGCGCTCGGCGGCGCGGAAGTCGGGCATGTGGAGCCCGGTGTCCGCGAGGATGATGCCCACGAGCTTCACGCCGGGGAAGTTGAGACCCTTCGCGACCATCTGCGTACCGAGCAAGACGTCGATCTCACCCTTCCTGAACGACGCGATCGTCTCCTCGAGCACGCCCTTCTTGCGCACCGAGTCGGTGTCCACGCGGGCGACGCGCCAGTCGGGGAAGCGCGCGGCGAGCTCCTCCTCCACGCGCTCGGTGCCGAAACCGGAGTAGCCCACGTCGAAGGAACCGCAGTCGGGGCACTGCGTCACCGGGCGCGTGCGGTAGCCGCAGTAGTGGCAGACCATGAGGTCGCGCTCCTTGTGGTACGTGAGCCCGACCGAACAGTGTTTGCACTTCATCTCGTAGCCGCACGTTCGGCAGTGGAAGAAGTGAGAGAAGCCGCGCCGGTTCAGGAAGAGGATCGACTGGCGGCCGGCGTCGTGCGTCTCCTTGAGCGCCGCGAGGAGGCGCCGTGAGAGCGGCCCCTCGTCGGTGCGGAGGTCCACGACTTCGAGCGTGGGCATCGCTCCGCCTGAGAGGCGACGAGTGAGCGAGATGGGGGTGAGCCGACGGTCGCTCATCAGGTGCCACGCCTCGACCGAGGGAGTCGCGCTTCCCATCACCATCCGCGCGCCGGCGTCCGCCACCCGCTTCATCGCGACCTGTCGTGCGTGGTAGCGCGGCGAGGAGCCCGACTTGTACGAGCCGTCGTGCTCCTCGTCGAGCACAATGAGCCCGAGGTCGCCGACCGGAGCGAAGACGGCGCTCCGCGCGCCCACGACGAGCCGCGCCTCGCCGCGGCGGATCCGCTGCCATTCGGTGAGCCGCTGCGACGGCGTGAGCCGCGAGTGCAGGAGCGCGACCGAGCCCGCGAACCGGTTCGCGACCGACTCCACGAGCTGGTGCGTGAGCGCGATCTCGGGCACGAGGTAGATCACCGATCGTCCCTCGGCGATCGTTCGCTCGGCGGCCTGGAGGAAGACCTCGGTCTTTCCGCTGCCGGTGATGCCGTGAACGTAGAAGAGCCCCGACTCCACCGCGAAGATCGCTTCGAGCGCGACCTTCTGCTCGTCCGAGAGCTCGAGGTCGGTCTCCGCCGGCGCGACCTCGTCGCCGCCGAGCGTGGGGAGGCTCGTCTCGCGCCGGCCGCCGGGTGTCATCGCCGAGAGCGTCTCGCCGAGCGAGGCGAAGTACATGCGGCGGACCCAGTCGGCGAGCTCGAGGTAGCGCTCGTTGAAGAGCGGCTCGGCGTTCACCACGCGCGTAATCGGCTTGATCTCGGTGAGCCCTTCCGGCGGCTCGGCGCGGTGGCGCACGACGAACCCGGTCACGCTTCGCCTGCCGAACGGCACCATGACGCGGCTTCCGATCGGTACCGCCGTGTCCTCGGGTGCCCGATAGGTGAAGAGACGATCAACGGGGACTGCGCAGGCGACTTCCAGATACGGCGCGAGCGGGGGGCCGCTCTCCGGGGCAGCGGCCCCGGCGCGTTCCTTGGAGAACGGACGGCTTCCCGAAGCCGGGTCAGGCACGGTCGCCGTCCGCTTCGCCGCCGCCGGACGGACCCGCTTCGCCGCCGGCAAGGTCGGCACCGCCGTCCCGATCGATCAGCGCGCGCAGGCGCTTCAGATCCTCCCAGACCGGCCGCTTGAGGTCCGGGTTCCGCAGGACGCCGCTCGGGTGGTACGTGGGGATGAGCGGGATGCCGTTGTAGTAGAAGGTGCGACCACGCAGGCTTCCGATCCCGGCGTTCGTGCCCACAAGGATGCCGGTGGAGACCCGGCCCACGGTCAGGATCGCGCGCGGGCGAATCAGATCGATCTGCTCGCGCAGGTACGGCAGGCACGTCTCCGACTCGTTCGGACGCGGGTCGCGGTTGCCCGGAGGACGGCACTTCACGATGTTGCCGATATAGACGTTCGTGTTCCGATCGAGGTCGATAGCCTCGAGCCACTTGTCCAGGAACTGGCCGGCTCGTCCCACGAAGGGGAGTCCCCGTCGGTCCTCGTCCGCGCCGGGCCCCTCCCCGATCACCATGACGAGCGGGTCGAGCACGCCGTCGCCGGGAACGGCCTTCATCCTTCCCTCGTGCAGCGGACAACGCGTACACGATCGGACGCGCTCCTCGAGCATCGCGAGCCGGCGGCGGCGGACGGCGAGCTCGTCGTCGTCGCCCTCGCGCTCGGCAGAAGCCGTGGACCGAACGGCGGGCGGCGCCGTCGCGGAGGCGTTCGGCGCTCCCGCGACGACTGCGCGTCCGCCGCCGGGACCGCCGTCGCCTGGGCGCGCGTCCTCCAGACAGCGGACGCTCGCGGGCTCGTGATGCTCCGATCGTTCGCCGTATCGGAGATAATCCTCTACGCTGTTCAGTAGTCGCCAATATGCGCCGGCGCGTTCACTCACTCTGGGGCTCCATACGGGTCGCCGGGATAGTCCACGCGGTAGAGCACGAGGCCGTGCGCGGGTGCCGACGGTCCGGCCGCGGCGTGATCTTTTGCCGCGAGTCGTGCCTCCACCTCTACCGGTTCGGCGGCGAGCTTGTCAAGCTCGATGAGCGTCCCTGCGATCGAGCGCACCATGCGCCAGAGAAACGCGTTCGCGCTGATCTCGAAGACGACAAGCTCGCCGGCAGGAAAGAAAGCCGCGCTCTCCACGGTGCGCACCCGGTTCTCGCTCGGCTCGGTCGGAAGCGTGAAGGTCGAGAAATCGTGCGAACCGAGCAGGGGGCGGGCGAGCTCGTTGAGACGGGCGATGCAGGGACGGTGCTTGAGCCTCGTCACACGATGGCGGAGCGAGGGACGAACCGACCGGGAGTGCGTCCAGGAGTAGCGATAGACGCGTCTGCGCGCCGAGTAGCGCGCATGGAATCCCGCGTCGACCTCGCGACTCGCAACGGCCTGGATGTCGCGGGGAAGGTACGAGTTGAGCGCGATGAAGAACTCGTCCGCGGGAATCGAGTCGATGTCGGTGAAGAAGTTGGCAACCTGCCCCTCCGCGTGGACGCCGGAGTCGGTGCGGCCGGCGGCGTAGAGCTTCACCTGGTGCCGGTGCATCCGCTCGAGCGCCTTCATGACCTCGCCCTGCACGGTGCGACCTTCGGCCTGGATCTGCCAACCGGAGAAGTCGGTACCGTCGTACGCAAGCGTGACTCGGATGTTGCGCGTGGAATCGGAGCTACGCATTCGCCGCGGCGGCTTCCGGGTCGCGGTTCTCCTCGCCGAGTTCCTTCGTGATCTCTTCGTAGACGTCTCTGGCATTGTCCAGGATCGCGGCGGGCTTGTTCTTGCTCGCCTTTCCCATGCCGAAGATCCTCGCGACGGTTCGTTTCGCACGCTCGAGCGCGGTGCGTCGTTTGTCCGGAACCTTCTTGGGACCGAACTTGTACTCCAGGAGCCCGGTGAGGTAGAGCACGCCGTCGTATCCGTAGTTCTTGTCGAGATCGGGGCCGAGGTTGGCGGCGCCGCTCAGCGTCTCCTTCCCGGTCTGCTCGAGCGCAACGGCGTACGCGTAGAAGAATCGTGCCTTCCGGTAGAACACCCGGGCGAGGTAATCGAAGTTGTCGTTCGGTCGCTTGCGGTGGAGATCGTTGCATACCCACGCGGCCCGAAGACAGCAGAGGCCCTTCTTGAAGGTGGGCGACATCTCCGCGGGGAAGTGCTCGTAGCACGCGGTCGCGAGGTAGTAGCTCGCGCAGCCTTCTTCCAGTCCGCGCGGTGCCGTGAAATCGAGCGAGTCGAACAGGAGGCGCGTATCCTTGATCCGCCGCTGCTCCTCGGTCCGGATCTTCTCCACGGCCTCCGGTGGGATTTCGGCGAAGTCCTGTTGGAACGTGGCATAGTAACAGGACGGACACACGGTGACCGGATAGACCAAGGGGAAGACCTCGCCGAACTTCTGCGACGGAAGGTAGGTTCTGCGGAGCTCCGCGGTCAGATCACCGGCATTGAGCCGGCCGCGCCCGGTCCGCAGCTCCTCCCGGTAGAACGACGACTCGCATACGGGACACGTGATGGGCGTCTTCGAGAAGAACGTCAGATCGGCCATCTATCCCTCAATAACTATCATCGCGATGGCGTTGTCAAGCTCATGCGTGAGCGACAGATGGATTCGCTTGCCTCCGAATCGTTCGAAGGTCTTCTGCGCCTGACCGTGAAGGCGAATCTCCGGCTTGCCGAGCGGATCGTTTACCACCTGCACCTCCTTGAGCGAGAAGTGCTGCACGCCGATCCCCATCGCCTTGCCGAGCGCCTCCTTCGCGGCGTACCGGACCGCGAGCGAGAGCGCCATCGACTTGCCGCGGCTCTTCGCATCCTCGAGCTCACCGGAATGGAAGAACCGCTCGAGCAGCCCCTCCTGGCTCACCCAATGGTCCATGCGGGCGACTTGAATGAGGTCCACGCCGATGCCCAGTATCACTCGCTCCCTCCCGCCTCGTTGCCGATGCCCCCGGTCGTTCCGGGAGCGTCGCCTCCATCGAGCACACCGCCGGCCTCGGCGTCCGTGCCGTCGGCCGGTCGGGGAGCCGCTGCCGCGGCCTCGATCACCGTCAACTCGATACGAGCCGGCTCGATCCCGAGAACGAGGATGCCGCCGGGGATCTGCGGTCGCACGGGCAAGGTGTAGGTGCCCGCTTCGCTGATCGTGCCGGCGTCCACGAACAATCCGATGCGCTCGCGTGGAACGCTCTCTACATCGAGCTGTTTTCCCTGGACGCGGATCGTCCCGGTCGGAACGTCGGAAACGACGGCGAGCTCGGATGAGAGATCGACGATCGAGACCTCGATGTTCTCGAAGCTCGTCTGTATCACCGTCTCCACGATGAGCGCCCGGAAATCGACGATCGTCCCTCCGGGGAACTCCACGAGCGGATCGGGTTGCTGCAGACGCACGCGTTCGGAGAAGTCTGCAGTGCGCCCCGAGAGGCTGATCTCCTCGGTGAGGATCTGCGTAAGATCCTCGACCCGACTCCTCGGCCCCTCAACATCCACGGTCGTGGGGGAGATTCGGTAGTCGCTGAGCTCGTAGCCCGGCGGCGGGAATCCCGCGATGTTCGGGACGACCTCCAGACTGCGTATGAGCTTCTCCTCGAGCGTCACGGTCACGGTCGCGGGCTCGACCGAGATTTCGAGCGCGTCCAGGTCGAGCGCGGTCCCGGTGCGTTCTACCTCGATGGGCGCTTGAAAGACCCCTTCATTCGTGTGCTCGGTGAAGTCGGCGTACGCGACGATGTCCTCCTCGAGCACCTCGAAGATCTGCGCCTCCTCACCGCGAAGCTGCACGCGGACGCGGTTCGTGTGCTCCTGACCGGGAACCACGCTCCCGGAGAGTCGGAGCTCGAGCGGCACGCTGAAGTAGCGCTCGGAGACGTCGGCGAGATCGTTGAACAGCACCACGACGATCGCGATGCCGAGCGCGATGATCTTGGCCGGCCAGTTCTCGAGCGCGCGCCGGACGAGCTCACTCCTCGATGCCAACGGCTTCCTCCTCGAGAGCGGCGGGCTCCTGAAGATCGAGCAGCTCGGCGAGCCGGCGTCGGACCTCGTCCATGCCCAGGTTGTAGTAGAGGTTCGCGTCGTAGGCGAGCGAGACGGCGCCCGACTCCTCGGAAACGATCAGGACGACCGCGTCGCTCTCCTCGGCGAGACCGAGCGCCGCTCGGTGTCGCGTGCCGAAGCTGCGCCGGATATCCTGCTGCTCGGAGAGCGGGAGGAAGCATCCGGCCGCGACGAGCTTGCCCTCGTCCACGACAACCGCACCGTCGTGCAGTGCGGTGTCGTGCGAGAAGATCGTCAGCAGGAGCGGCGAGCTCACCTGCGCGTCCAGCCTCGTCCCGCTCTCGATGATGTTCTTCTGCCCAACGTTCCGAACGAAGACGATGAGCGCCCCCCGCCGCCGGTACGAGAGCACCTCGGCTGCGGTGATCACCGCGTCCAGCTCCTCGAACTCGGAGCGCCCGGAGAGCCGGAGAATTCTCCCCTGCCCGATCCGGGTGAAGATCTTGCGCAACTCAGGCTGGAAGATCACGGCGAGCGCGATCACGAGGCTCGGAGCGAGCAAGTCGAGGAGCGTACGCAGCGTATCCAGGTTGAGGAAGTAGGCGACGCCGTAGGTCAGAAGCACGAGGACGGCGCCCTTGATCAACGGCACGGCGCGCGTCTGCACGAGCACCTGATACCCCTTGTAGATCAGGAACGCGAGGATGAGGACGTCCAGCGCAGGCAGGACGATCGTACGTAATACCCAGATATCGTTCAGCCAGTCCACTTACTTCAGGCTCTTTCGCCGCATACTCCGAGAACCGCAGGGCCCCTTTTGAGAGTATCGGCACATCGAAGCTTAGCACAAGCGAGTGCCGCGAATAGTGGTCTGATACTGATAGGAGGATCAGGGCCGCGCGAACGGCGGCCCTCAGAAGGCTACTACTTGCCCTTCTTCTTGTGACGATTCTTTCTCAGTTTCTTCTTGCGCTTGTGCGTAGAGATCTTCTTACGCTTGCGCTTCCGTCCACATGGCACAGCGGCAACTCCTGTATTGGTCGACCAAGCTAAGCTTGACTGCGTGAAATCAGAAAGATATCGAAGGGGTCATACGCTGTCAAGGCGGCCGAGAAGCCGCTCTGCGATGCCCGCAATCGCCTCGTCGCGGATTCTCACCTCGGTCACGTCCGGGAGCTGCCGGAAGAACGTCTCCTGCCGTTTTGCATATCGACGCGTGTTTCGCGCGATCTCGGCGGCGATCGCCCCGTCGTCGCCCACCGGGCGCACGGCGCCGTCCTCCGCGAAGAACTCGCGATAGCCGATCGCGCGCAGACCGGGGTCGGCCGGCCCGTACCCCGCGCTCACGAGCCGCTCCACCTCCGCCCGTAACCCCGAGGCGAACATCTCGTCCACGCGCCGGCGGATCCGTACCCCGAGCTCCTCCCGGTCGCGCGTCACGCATACGGACGTGACCCGGAGATCGGCCCGCGGCTCGCCGACCATCGCGAAGCTCGAGAGCGGCCTGCCCGTCTGCTCGTACACCTCGAGCGCCCGCGTGATCCGGTAGCGGTCGTTCTCGCCGACTCGGGCGGCGGTTGAGGGATCGACTCGGCCGAGCTCCGCGTAGAGTGCGCTCAGCCCCTCCCGATCCGCACGCTCGCGTACCGCAGCGCGCACCGCCGGATCGCTCGGCGGCGACTCGGGCAGCCCGAGGAACAGGTGTTTGAAGTAGTACCCCGTACCGCCCGAGACGACCGGAACCCGGCCGCGGCCGTGGATCGCCGCGATCGCCTCGTCCGCGTCGTGCACGAAGGCGCCCACGTCGTACTGTTCGTCAGGATTCCGGATATCGATGAGATGGTGCGGAACGCGGGA
Source organism: Spirochaetales bacterium (assembly GCA_046538735.1). GTDB lineage: Bacteria > Spirochaetota > Spirochaetia > DSM-27196 > SLST01 > SLST01. Next base: position 12,507 of record JBKHII010000031.1, on the reverse strand, counting down.
TCGGAATGACGGATCGGGCTTCGCGGTACCGACGTCCATGCCGCGATAGACCTGCATCGAGTCGGCGCTCACGACCTCGACAGGACGGTCGGCGAGCGTCTCGAGCAGGCCGGTCTTGCCGACCGCGGTGGGGCCGAAGAGAAAGAGCACCGGCCTGCGGGACAGACGCTACTCCTCGATGCGGTACTGCACCTTCTTCGTGAGAATCTGCTTCACGGCCGTCGACACGACCTTGCCGTCGTGCTCGTCCAGCTCCTCGTCACCCGTCATCGTGATCTGATAGGCGCGACGGATCGCCGCAACGGTAAGCTCGTACACATTCCCCTGGTATTCCTCCAGGAGATTGAGAGGGAGGATCATTCGCGCGTCTCCTACTTCACCGGTCTGCGACTAAGCTACCAAAGGGAGTGGACGGCTGTAAAGATGCGCTCGATCTTTGATCGGAGCTCTTCCCAATGCGAGCCGCGCCAGAACGCCTTCCCGCATCGCGCGCAGACGAAGAACTCGTCGTACGCCTCGCGGCTCCTCGGCGGCACGTTCGCCTCGACTTCGTCCGAGGTTGCCGGTCGCAGCGCACCGCCGCAGGCGGTGCAGCGGGAGAACGGTCGGGCGATCGCGGCGAGGTCGAAGCGGGCGACGACTTCGGCGGCCTGCTCCTCCGGGACGGACGAGCGCACGTAGTAGCCGCGGGAGACGAGGCTTCGCTTCAGGATCTCGCGGTCGCGGGTGAGGAGAATCCGTTGCTCGCGGGACGCGAGCGCGACGAGTGCCGCGTCGGCCTGATCCTTCTCGTACGTGGCGCTGAACCCGAGGAGCCGCAGGAGCGTCGCGAGCGCCCCGAGACTCGCATCCACCGCGAAGCGTGGCTCGCGAAGCGGCTCGGGGCGCAGGCGTTGCGCCTCGCCGATGTCGATCGATTCGAAGACCGGATAGACGGCGACGCGCTCGCCACCGGAGAGCCGTTCGTCCCAGCCGACCGATCTGCCGTCCACGAGCACGAGGTCGACCTCGGGGTGGGGAACTCCGCAGCGTTCGATCACGTCCTTCACGGACGGCGTCCCGTCGATGGCGACGGAGAATGCGGTCTTGCGCCGTTCGGGCGGCAGAAAATCGTTGAGCTCTTCGTAGAAGCGCAGCGCCACGGTCGCCATGTCTCCACTCTACCACGTCCGCACGAACGGCTCGCGTGCGGGCCGGTGGGACCCAGGCGTCCTTTACGGGATATCGCATACCATGTATTTTGTCTCTGCATCACAGCACATCAAAAGGAGGACTGCGCATGATTGAGGTGAAGAACCTCACGAAGCGGTACGGTCCGCACGTAGCGGTGGACAACGTCAGTTTCGGCGTTGAGAGAGGAGAGGTCGTTGGATTCCTCGGGCCGAACGGGGCGGGCAAGTCCACGACAATGAACATCCTCACCGGCTACCTTTCGGCGAGCGAGGGCGACGTCCTCATCGACGGCGTGAACATCCTCGAGGAGCCCGAAGCGGTGAAACGCAGAATCGGGTACCTGCCGGAAAACCCGCCCATCTACACGGAAATGACGGTCCGCGAGTACCTGCGATTCGTCTGCAAGATCAAGCAGGTGCCGAAGAACGAGACCGACGAGCGCATCGAGCGCGGCCTGCACACGGTCGGCATCGTTGAGGTGTACAACCGGCTCGTAGGAAACCTCTCCAAGGGATACCGTCAGCGCGTGGGTCTCGCACAGGCGCTCATGGGCAACCCGGACATTCTCATCCTGGACGAGCCGACCTCCGGTCTCGATCCCAAGCAGATCATCGAGATTCGCGACCTCATTCGCGATCTCGGCTCCGAGCACACGGTCATCTTGAGCTCGCACATCCTCCCCGAGGTGAGCGAGATCTGCCGCCGCGTCATGATCATCAACGACGGTCGTATCGTCGCGGACGGCGACCCGGCGACCCTCGGCGGCGAGCTCTTTGACGCGAGCCAGATCGTGATCACCGCCGCGGCGGACGAATCGGCGACTCGCGGCGCGCTCGCGAACCTGTCCGGCGTCACCCGACTCGAGGTGCTGCCGGCGACCGAGAGCGGCACGACCGAGATGCTCGTTGAGAGCGAGAAGGACAAGGACCTGCGCAGGGCGATCTTCGAGGCGTTCGCGAAGAGGAACGTGCCGCTGATCGGGCTGCGCGTGAAGAACGCAACGCTCGAAGAGATCTTCCTCGAGCTCACCAGCGGTGTGAAGGAGGCCGTCTCATGATTGCGATTCTGACGCGAGAGCTTCGCACCTATTTCCAGACCCCGATCGGGTACATCTTCATGGGGCTCTTCCTGCTCGTTTCCGGGTTCTTCTTCACGGCGGGCAATCTCATCTCGGGCAGCTCCTACTTCAGTTCGTTCCTCGAGAGCATCCTCTTCCTCTACCTCTTCGCGGTGCCGCTCCTGACGATGCGCCTGTTGAGCGAGGAGCGGCGCCAACGCACCGATCAGCTCCTGCTCACCAGCCCGATCACGGTGACCGATATCGTGCTCGGCAAGTTCTTCGCCGCGTTCGTCGTCTTCCTGCTCACGCTCGTCGTGACGATCCTCTACGCGATCGTAGTGGGCGTCTTTGGAGACCTCGCGGTCTGGCAGACGGTCGGAGGCTACATCGGTTTCGCTCTGATGGGCTCGTCGTTCATCTCGGTCGGCATCCTGATCTCCGCGGTGAGCGAGAACCAGGTCAGCGCCGCCTTCTTCACCTTCTTCGCGCTGCTCTTGATCTGGTTCCTCAACCTCGTCAAGTCGGTCGCGCCCACGGACGCGGTATCGAGTACGATCTTCGCCGCGGCAATCGTCATCGGGCTCGCTGCGTTCTTCTACTCGAACACCAGGAGCTTGATCACGGGAGGCGCGATCCTCGTGCTCGGCGCGGCGACGATCGCCGTGCTCCACGTTGTGCAGCCGGCGGTCTTTGACGGTCTCATCGCCGAGGTTCTCGACTGGTTCAGCCTGCTCGAGCGGTTCGGCAGCTTCACGCTCGGTCTGATCGAGCTGGAAGAGGTCGTGTTCTACCTGAGCTTCACGTCGGTCTTCCTCTTCGTGACGGTACGGCTGATCGAGAAGCGACGCTGGGCGTAGGAGTACCCCAATGAGCAATCTGAAAGACATCTTCACGAACCCGAAAGTGAAATACGGTGGGTACGCGGCGATCGTGACCTTCGCGATCATCGTCGCGGTACTCGTCTTCAACGTACTCGTGCAGACGCTCGGGTGGCAGGCCGACCTGACCGACAGCTCGGTCTACACACTGAGCGAGCAGACGCGCGAGATCCTGGACGAGCTGGACGAGGACGTCACGATCTACGTGCTCGCCGAGCGAAACGAGGAGAACCCGCAGATTATGGAGGCGCTCGACCGCTACGCGCAGGCGTCGCCCCGGATCCGGATCGAGACGGTCGATGCCGAGCAGAACCCGGCGTTCGTCTCACGGTACGATCCGGAGGGCGAAGGCCTGCGCAACGGAAGCGTCATCGTCGCCGGCGAGGACAGCTTCCGCGCCATCCGCAGCTACGACCTGTTCAGCGTGGATACGCGCAATCCTCAGGCGCCGCAGCTCCTCGGGCTCAACGTGGAGCGGCGCATCACGAACGCGCTCGTCTTCGTCGCGACGGGTCGCACGCCGATCGTCTACCAAGTCACCGGCCACGGTGAGATCGACATGACGAGCGGCGGCGCGTACCGGCGGCTCGGGGAGCAGTTCGAGAACTCCAACTTCGAGCTTCGTACACTCAATCTCGCGCAGGCACCCCAGGTCCCGGAAGACGGCTCGATCGTCGCAATCGTTCGCCCCCGGACCGATATCTCCGAGCCCGAAGCAGAGAAGCTCGGGGCGTTCCTCCAGGCCGGCGGCAAGGCGTTCATCGCGCTCGAACTCGCTGCCGGGGAGCTCCCGAACCTCGCGACCTTCCTCGAGCGCTACGGCATCGGAATTCCGGCGGCTGTCGTCGTGGACCCGAACCGCAACTACAACAATGGTCAGCCGCTCGAGCTCTGGGCCGATCTCGCGGAGACCGACATCACCACGCCGCTCGAGGAAGCGGACTACCGCGTCTTCACGCCGCTCGCGCGCCCGGTGATCGAGCTCCCGACGAAGCCGCGCAGCGTCGTGATCGAGCCGCTGTTGCTGACCTCGGACGAGAGCTTCTACCGCACCGAGCTCGAGATCGCGACGCCGGAGATGACGGCACAGGATATTCCTGGCCCGCACCCGGTTGCCGTTCAGGCGATCGACCGCGAGTTCACGACGAACGAAGAAATCACGCGCATCGTCGTAGTGGGCGACGTGGACTTCATCTCGCTCGTGGATCAGGTGAACGGGAACCTGGACTTCCTCATGAACTCGTTCGGCTGGCTCGAGGATCAGAGCGAAACGCTCTCCATCAGGCCCAAGATCACGCTGCAGCAGCCGTTGCAGACGACCGGCATGCAGAAGCTCATCTTCGGCGGCCTGTTCGTCGTCGTGATTCCGCTCGGCATTCTGATCGCGGGTCTCGTCACCTGGCTGAGGAGGCGGCACCTGTGAAGCGCTGGATACGATTCGGAGCCATCGTCGCGGTTATCGCGGCGATGGTCGTGGCGCTGGTCGTCCTCCAGTCGGATGGCGACGACGCCGATGACGCGGCTGCGGACACGCCCGCTCCGGGCATGGAGGACGACCCGGGCCGCGTGCCGCTCTTCGAGAACCCGCGAGACGAGATCGAGTCGATCACGCTCGATACCGGCACATCCGAGATCACGCTCGAGCGGACGGACGGCGATGAGTTCCTGCCCGTCTACGAGCACGACGTTGAGTTCGATTCGCGCAGGATCGGCAGCATCGTGAGAGGCGCTTCGTCGTTGACGAGCCGACGGGTGATCGGCGAGGTTGACGATCCTTCCGAGTTCGGTCTCGCCGACCCGGCAATCGTGGTCACGGTGCTCCGGGAGGACGGCGAGCGCCGGCAGATCTCGGTGGGCGGCCGAACGCCGTCGCGCGACGCGTACTATGTAATGCGGCCGGGGGACGAGAACGTCTACACGGTCTACAACTCCTGGATCAATCCGTTCTTCTCGACTCTGGACGCGCTTCGCGTCCGTACGATCCCTGAGATCACGGTCGAGGAGTTCCGCGAGCTCACGCTCGAAACCCTCGAGGGACGGACAATCCGAGTAGAGCCCGTTCCCGAGTGGGATACCGACCCGGAGCTCGACCTCTCGCGCTACATCGTGACCGAGCCGTTCGACCGCCGGTTCCAGGTGAGCTCGAACTGGTTGCAGGACGAGATCGTAGGGCCCCTCTCGTCGCTCAAGATCGGCGAGTTCGTGGACGACGATCCGGACGACCTCTCGGACTACGGGCTCGAGCCTCCGCTCGCGCGGCTGCAGATTGCCGACGAGGACACCGAGCTCGAGCTCCTCGTGGGCCGCGAGACCGGCTCCGGTCGATTTGCCAAGTTCGCCGAGACGCCGAGCGTTTTCATCGTGAACGGGGTGGAGCCGATCGTCGCGACCGACCCGTTCGACTCGATCAGCGCCTTCGCGCTCATCGTGAACATCGATCTCGTGGACTCATTCGTGATCGAAGCGCCGAACGCGACGTACACCGGACGGATCGAGCGGACGCCGGTCGAAGGCGAGGAGGAGCCCGAGGAAGCGTACTACCTCAACGACCGGGAGATCGACGAGGATCTCTTCAAGGACCTCTACCAGTGGGCGATCGGACTTCAGTTCGACGCGGAGATTCCGGCGGGCCAATCGTGGCGTCGCGACGGCCGGCGGCTTGCGACCATCACCTACCAGCTCAACAGCGAGATGGGAGAGCTCACCGTCACCTTCCCGGAGCACAACGCCAACTACGCCGCGGTCGTTCGCGACGGCGAGGCGGAGTTCCTGATATCTCGGCTGAGGATTGAGCGGATGCTCGATGCGTTCGAGGAAGCCTCCGCGTCCGCGCCGTAGGATCGGCTGCGGCGCCGGCGTGGCTTCCGACTACCCGGCGGCTTCCCGTTCGCGGGTGGCCGCCACGATTCGGTCCGCGATCTCGTCCGCGCTCAGCTCGCTCGCGTCGATCAACAGATCCGCAAACCCGAAGTTGTCGTTATCGATTCCATAGAGGCGGAGGTAGCGGTCGTGATCACGCTGATCGCGCTCGACCGTCTGGGTGAGCACCGTCTCGTAGCTCGTGGGCTTCTCGTGGTTCTCGATGTTCCGGCGTTGGATGCGACTCGCCCGCACCTCCGGGGGCGCGTCGAGATAGACGCGGAGATCGGCGTCGTCCAGGAGCCAGATCGCGAGCCGGGAGCCGAGCACCGAATCGCCGCGTCCGGCCATCTCCACCTGCTTCTTGTCGAGGCGAATGTCCCACCGGCTGTCGTGCTCCGCCATCTCGCAGAGCCGCTCGAACGAGACGCCTTCTTCCTTCGCGATATCCTTGAACGTGTAGTTGATTCGTCGGTATCCGAGCCGATCGGCCACCTTCTGCGTGACCGTGGAGTTCCCGCATCCGCTCTTGCCCGAAATCGCTATCTTCATCCCTACTCCACGTTCCGCAGCTGCTCTCGAACGTTCTCGACGGCGTCCTTCGCCTCCACAACCTGCTCGCTGATCGCGAGTACGATGCTCTTGGAGCCGATCGTGTTGATCTCGCGGTGCATCTCCTGCGAAAGGAAGTCGAGCTTCTTTCCGACCGGACCGTGGGCGCTCATCGTGGACCGAAAGCTCTCGAGGTGCGCCCGCAACCGTACGATCTCCTCGTTGATGCTGAACCGCGTCAGCTGGACCGCGACCTCGGCGAGCATCCGGCTCTCCTCTACCGCGTCGCCGACGACCTCGGTGAACCGTTCGCGCAGGTTCGTCCGCACCTGGATGTCGATCTCGCGCGCGTGCTCTTCGACCACCGCGAGCGCCGTTTCCACCCGGGCGAGCTGCGTGGCAACGTCATGGGCAAGTCGATTGCCCTCACCGCGACGTGACCGCGCGAACTCTGCGACCGCCTCATCGAGCAACGGAACGAGAAGCTCCCAGTACTCGTCGCGATCGCCGCGGGGCTCGCTCTTGATCACGCCTTCGAGCGCGAGCAGGTGTTCGATCCGGATCTCATCGGTGACTCCGGACACGCGGCGCAGCTCTTCCAGCGCCGCGAGGTAGCCGCCGAGCGCGGATCGATCCACGTAAACTTGGAGATCCTCCTGGAGCTCGCGAATTCGGACGAACACGTCCACACGCCCACGCGTGACGCTCGCGCCCACGCGCTCGCGAATCTGGGTCTCGAGCGGGTTGAGGCTGCTCGGCACGTTCACGTTGACGTCCAGATAGCGGTTGTTGACCGATTTCACCTCCACGGTAACGTGCACGCGTTCGTCCATCCGCTCGGCGTGGCCGTATCCGGTCATGCTGATCACTGAGCAACCTCCGCACGAAGCCGATCGAGCAGCCTCGTACCAAGGCGCCAGTTGTCGCCGGCGCCCATCGTCACGAACAGATCGCCGGACCGCACCACCCGCTCCGCGAGCGGAAGCGCCTCCAGAACGCCCGGAACGTAGTGGACGTTCCGGTTGAGCCGATGCGTCGCGACGGCCAGGATCTCGCCGTCCACGTCGCCCGGATTCGCCTCGCGAGCCGAGGCGTAGATGTCGTGGAGAATCACGATGTCCGCGGCCGCCAGCGCCTGCGCGAACTCCCCGAGCAGCGCGATGGTCCGCGAATACGTGTGCGACATGAAGCTGAGCACGATCCGTCGATCGGGGTAGAAACTCCGCAGACCGGCAAGCGTCTTCGCAATTGCCGTGGGGTGATGCGCGTAGTCGTCCAGGACAATCACGCCGCCGGCCTCGCCGACGAATTCGGCGCGTCTGCGAGTACCGCGGAAGCCTTCGATCGCCGGCGCCGCGCCGACCGAGAACTCGGAGTCCGAGAGCCCGGAACCCGACCACGCCGCGACAAGCCTCGAAACGAGGAGCGCCCCCGCCGCGTTGAGTGCGTTGTGGTCGCCGGGAACGCGAAGGCGGTACGGCGAACCTCCGATCGTGAAGTCGACGGCGCCGGCGCCGCGAGCGCCGATGTGGACGCGACCCGGACCGTCCGCGGACAACCCGTACGGAAGGAGCGCGAGATCGCTCCTGCGCGACTCGACCGCGGCCGCCACTCGGCAGGCGCCCGGGTCGTCCGCGCAGTAGACGAACGATCCTCCCGGCGCGATCCGGTCGGCGTACTCCACAAAGGCGTTCTCAACGTCGGCCCCGTCCTTGAAATAGTCGAGGTGATCGGGCTCCACACTCGTCACGAGGATCGCGCGCGGAGAGAAGCTCAGGAAATGTCTGCGGTACTCGCACGTCTCCGCAACCAAGAACTCGTTGCCCTGGACGAGCGTCGCCCGCCCTCCCACGCCGGCAAGCGCGCTCCCGGCGAGTACGGTTCCCGGAAGCCCGAGCTCCTGGACGATCGCCGCGACAAGCGCGGTCGTCGTGGTCTTGCCGTGAACGCCGGCAATGCCGACCGAAGGGCAGAGCGCCGAGAGCCGACCGAGCGCCTCTGTATAGAGCATGATGGGAACGCCCAGTCGGCGCGCCTCCAGGAGCTCGGGGTGATCGTTCGGATCGTACGCCGCCGAATGGATCACGAGATCGGGCCGTGGGGTAGTGTCACGAAGATTGCTGCCGGCGAAGCCCTCGCGAAACGAAATGCCCGCGTTTCGCAGAAGCTCGTCCGTGTGGAAGGTCTCCTCCACGTCCGAACCGGTTACGGTAGCCCCGCGGGCCACGAGGATCTCGGCGAGCGCGGCCATCCCGGTCCCCTTGATACCGACCATGTAGACGTTGAGACGCTCCACGCTCGAGAGGAGCCCGGGGGCAGACATGGTCTCATCATAGTTGATTCGCATGCGTTGGCAAAGATTAGTCGTTCTTGGGGAGGTAGATGGAAGGCTGTGCCTTGCCGAAGCCGCTGCCCTTCACGTCCGCCTCCGCCTCGTCGTAAAGCTCGGACAGCGGTTGCGGAGCGGGAACGTAGTCGCGCGAAATGCCGGGACTCAGCTCTCGTCGCCACGGGTACTTCTCGTGCTCGTCCTCGATCTGGATCCGCTTGCGGATGAAGTAGCGCGGCTTCTTGCCCTTCTGCTCCACGAGCACGCCGAACGCCCCTCTGCCCACGTAGACGATGCGTTCGTTCTCGGCGAGCTCCTCCTGTTCCTCGAGCCGACGCACCATCGAATCGAAGTTCAACGGTCGCCCCGATTCGGGATCGGCAATCGCGGTGAGGATGTCCGAGATGGGCTCGCCGGTGACCGGATCCACCTCGTACTCCCGTTTCGGCACGGGAGGCGGCATGAAGTGTTTCTCCGGGTCGTATACCGGCTGCTTCTGTTGCGCCTTCTGGTTCTGGTCGCCCCGTCGTCTGGAGCGTCCTCGTCCACTTCGTCGTCCCAACTTGCGGTTCCCTCTTTGGCTGAGTACCTTCGAAGCATACCAATGGCCCGCCTCCAAGATCAAGCCGACAGACCTTCGTTCGCCGCACGCCTCCTGCACGCGTCTCGCATCGTGCTCGCGGTTCCCGTGTGGCTCTACCAGAAAGTCGTCTCGCCGGCGCTCCCGCCTCATTGCATCTACTCGCCGACCTGCTCGGAGTATACGCGCCGCGCGATTCTGCAGCACGGGCTTCTCGGCGCACTCGCGGGGCTGATGCGACTCCTTCGGTGCGTGGGCGGGCTCTACACCGGCGGCGACGACCCGGTGCCCAACAGACTCACGGCCAAGTACGTCTTCGGAAGCTACCGTCGGTTTTGGAGAGGACGACCCAAGTAGCCCCTTTACACTTTGACGACGGTGATTGTATTCATAGGGACACTCAGGAAGGATTATGGCAGCGAAGAAACTCGTCATCGTCGAGTCCCCAACGAAAGCGCGCACGATCAAGCGCTTCCTCGGCCCCGAATACCACGTGGAGGCCAGCATCGGTCACATCCGCGATCTTCCGCAGCGCGCGGCCGACATCCCGAGGAAGATGAAGGAACACGACTGGGCTCGGCTGGGCATAGACGTCGAGAACGGTTTCGGGCCGCTCTACATCACTCCCCGCGACAAGACGAAGATCGTCCGGGAGCTGAAGGAACGGCTGAAGGATGCCGACGAGTTGCTCCTCGCCACCGATGAGGATCGCGAGGGAGAGAGCATCTCCTGGCATCTCGTGGAAGTGCTGAAGCCGAAGGTTCCCGTCCGTCGTATGGTCTTCCACGAGATCACCCGCACCGCGATCGAGCACGCGCTCGAGCACGGACGCGACATCGACATGAACCTCGTGAACGCGCAGGAGACGCGCCGGATTCTCGACCGCCTCTACGGCTACACGCTCTCGCCGCTCATCTGGAAGAAGATCGCCTACGGCCTCTCGGCCGGACGCGTCCAGTCGCCGGGACTGCGGCTCATCGTGGAACGCGAGCGAGAGCGGATCGCATTCCGCAAGGCGGTCTACTGGGACCTGCGCGCGAGTCTCCGCCGAGAGGAGGACCCGCAGACCACGACCTTCGAGGCGCGCCTGGAATCGGTCGGCGGGAAACGCGTCGCGAGCGGGAAGGACTTCGATCCGATCGACGGGTCGGTCCTGAAGGATCGCGACGTGGTCGTGCTGGACGAGGAGCAGGCGCGAAAGCTCGCGGCCGACATCGAGGCGACGGAGTGGACGGTCGTCTCGCTCTCAGAGAAGCAGTTCAGCTCGCGGCCGGCGGCTCCCTTCATCACGTCCAGCCTGCAGCAGGAGGGCAACCGAAAGCTTCGCCTTTCGGCACGCGAGACGATGCGCACCGCGCAACGCCTCTACGAACGGGGATTCATTACGTACATGCGAACCGACTCGCCCGTGCTGTCGCAGGAGGGCCTGAACGGCGCCCGGGGCGCGGTCACGGAGCTCTACGGCGACGAGTTTCTGTCCAAGGAGGCACGGCAGTTCGCTGCGAGCAGTCGGGAGGCTCAGGAGGCGCACGAGGCGATCCGGCCGGCGGGCGAACGGTTCGTCCACCCGGATGAATCCGGCCTCGAGGGGAAGGAGAAGGCGCTCTACGAGCTGATCTGGAAGCGCACGCTCGCGAGCCAGATGGCGGAGGCGAAGAAGTCCTCGGTCACGGCGAAGATCAGGACCGGCGACGCCGTCTTCACCGCTACCGGCACGCGCATCCTCTTTCCCGGCTACATCCGCGTCTACGTTGAGGGTAAGGACGATCCTGAGGCAGCACTGGACGACAAGGAGACCTTCCTCCCCGAGCTCACCGAGGGTCGCCGGGTCCTCGTGGAGAAGCTGGACAGCCTTTTTCACGAGACGAAGCCGCCTGCGCGGTACACCGAAGCGAGCCTCGTCCAGCGCCTCGAGAAGGAAGGCATCGGTCGACCGTCGACCTATGCCTCGATCATCAGCGTCCTCTTCGAACGAGGATACGTCCGCAAGCAGGGCAACGCGCTCGTGCCGACGTACACCGGCTACGCGGTGATGCAGCTCCTCGAGCGGCACTTCCACTACTTGATCGAGTACAGCTTCACGTCCGAAATGGAGCAGGCGCTCGACCAGATCTCGTACGGCGAGCGCGACCGTCGCGACTACCTGGAGCACTTCTATCTCGGAGACGACGGGCTGAAGCGCCGCGTGGACGAGCGCGAGTCGAAGATCAAGCCGGAGGAGTCGCGGACGGTTTCGCTCCCGCAGCTCACGTCCGTCCCGGACATCAAGATCGGCAAGTTCGGTCCCTACATCGTGCAGCAGGTGGACGGAAAGGAGATTCACGCGTCGATCCCGGAAGAGATCGCCCCGGCCGACCTCACCGAAGAGGACGTCCAGGAGATCATTGAGATCCAGAAGAACGGTCCGGTCCCGATCGGCTACCATCCGGAGACCGAGGAACCGATCTACTCGCTCGTAGGCCGCTACGGCCCCTATCTCCAGCTCGGCGACAAGACGCACGAGAACCCGAAGCCGAAACGCGCCACGCTTCCCAAGGACAAGTCACCGCGCGAGGTGACGCTCGAGGAGGCGGTACGACTCCTGAGCCTGCCGCGGACGCTCGGCGTGCACCCGGAGACGGGAAAGGAGGTCGTCGCCAACAACGGTCGCTTCGGCCCCTACGTGGTCCACGACGGCGATTTCCGCAGCCTCAAGGGAGACGACAACGCGTACGACATCGAGCTGCCTCGCGCGCTTGAGATCCTCGCGCAGCCGAAACGCGGGCGAAGTCAGTCGAAGTTGCTGAAGGATCTGGGGACCGACCCGGTCTCCGGCAAGAAGGTGGCCGTGCACGACGGCAAGTACGGACCCTACATCAAGGTCGGCTCGAAGAACATCACGCTTCCCGAAGAGAAGCGCTCGTCCGAAGAGATCGAGAAACTCGATGTGGAGACCGCGATGAATATCGCGAAGGAGTCCGGGAAGTTGTAGACGAGAACCCCGCGGCGAGCGCGTGGTCCGGCCCGCGGGCTACGCCGCCGGCAACCGGCGCGGGGACGGACGGACGCTCAGACGACGTCGTTCAGCGAGAGATCG
>JBKHII010000030.1:0-31559 GCA_046538735.1 Spirochaetales bacterium | reverse complement strand
AAGCTGAAACAGACGCTTCGGGGACAACGGCAGCAAGGTAGCGCCACATAACGGACGCCATCAGTTGCGCCGTACCCAGCGAGTGTCGTGCCCGTAAGGGCCAGACGAGCACGTGGAATCTCGGGTCATAAGTCTATTGAGACAATGAAGTTAGGCGTCAACTGGATGGCGTTGTTATGCAGAACCCCGATGCCACCCCGTCAGGGAGACCAAGAGCACATGGACGTGCTCTTGGTCTCTTGGAATGCAGTGGGCACCTGGATGAAGGCGATTCCACTCGTCTCGACAGGCACAGCGATCCCGAACGGGACCATGTCCGGCGCCCCCGTTCGGGCGGAACCGCGCATAGAGGTCACCGCCAAGCCCGCCAGGACAAACATCCCTCTCTTGAAAGGTCAGGAACGATCGGGTCTCGGCGAACGCCTACACTGGTGATGAGCTCCGACGCGCGGAGGTCCACGGGGGGGGCGCTACCCGGTGGGAGGTGCAATTGCCCGGCAGGGGTGTCTCGCCCGGATCAGGACAACGCTGGTCCGCCATTCGATCTCCACGTTGGTTTCGTGTCGATGTACACCAGATGATGGAGATTGTCACACAATGTGCCGCCGGCGCGGTGCAACCGGTTGACAACGGATCGAGCGTGGTCAACGCTTCAGGATAGTTGACCGTCATAGGGAGTGCGGCGCCTTGGACTTCATTATCATTGGACTGGCAACCATAGCTGGACTCGGCCTCGCAGGATGGAAGAAGTCCGTGTTCGGACGGATACCGATTGGGATGCTCGCCGCCGCCGTAGTGTTGTTCGCCTATGTCGGGCGCCACACGGCCATACTCCGCCTCGAGGACTCGTTCGACATCATGCTGAACGGGATACTGGTGGGCGTTGCGGCCGGAGTGTTGATCTACCGGGTTGGACATCTTCGCCGTCGACGAGGCGGCGGTCATGCCGACGCGAGTGAGGAACATGGCCGGGAGACCGAAAGCTCCTCACCGTGAGAACCGGGCGACACGCCCAAGAAGCCCTATCAAGTGATCACGGGGCACTACGGCTGGTCGCTGTGCCCATCCCGGTTGCCTGATTCACGTTCGGTTCGAGCTCTCCTGTCTCGTACCGAGAAGATTCGGACTGCCACAAGAGCGACGACGAAGTCATCGGCACGCATCCGTGGAAACCCGGAGGTCCGTTGCATGACGTTGCGCTGAGCCAGGACGGCGAAGCGCCGCCGCAAAGGAGTGCGTGGTTCTGCATAACATCTTCTCTCGCCAGTTCCCCCCAACACTCCCCGTCACAACATCGCGAGTTGTGAAGCACGCGAAGGATTTCACCCGTTGTATGGGTTGATGCAAGCGAAGCAACCCCAAGACAACGTCGACAGGAGCGCGCGAAGCGCCCCTGGGCGCCGCCACGACGATCCGAACTCCAAGAGCGTACGCGGTCCCGGACAGCCCGCTGTTGACCGCAGACCCTCCGGCGCGCCCACCACGTCGGTGCCCGCGCATGGGTCGGGCTCGCTGCGCTCCCGTGCGTCCGGCTCGTCTGCTCCCAAACCTGCGCTGCCCGACGCGGAGTTTTTGACCTACCTGGTCCAGGTGGCGCATCTGACGGAGAACGCGGCGGCGCGCATGGTCGAGTACGTACGTCGGTTTCGTGCGCTCGTTCCTCGCAGCGTGCGTGACCGACAGGTTGCGCTTGAGGCGTTCGAGCGGGCGCTCGGTCGGACGTCTACGGCTGCCACGACCTCCGAGGCGCTGGAGGCGCTGCGTCACTACTGGTACGCGGTCGACCGAGTGCGGACGGCGTCCCCGGACGCGCCGCTCCCGGCGGATCGTCGGGAGCTCGTGCACGAGGCACGGAAGCTCATCCGCCTCCAGCACAAATCGTACCGCACAGAGAAGACCTACCTGGGCTGGGTCCGTCGGTTCCTCGCGTACACGTTGGGGTCGTCGATCCGGGATCTGAATCAGCGACACGTTCGTCGGTTTCTGAGCTACATCGCCGTCGAGGGGCAGGTTGCCTCGTCCACTCAGGAACAGGCGTTCAACGCGCTGCTCTTTCTGTTCCGGTTCGTGCTGCATCGGCCTATCGAAGGGTTGCGCGAGTCCATTCGTTCGCGTCGGCCGCGGCGGCTGCCGGTGGTGCTGACGCGCGCAGAGGTCCGGAAGGTGCTACGCGTGCTCCCGTCGACCTATCGGCTCATGGGTCGGCTCATCTACGGTGGCGGCCCGAGGCTTCGCGAGTGTCTCAATCTTCGCATTCAGGACGTGGAGGAGGCCGACGCCAGGCTCGCGATCCGCTCCGCGAAGGGAGCCAAAGATCGGTACGCCATTCTGCCCCGGGCCGTCAGGGCAGACCTGCGTCGGCACATGAACGAGGTGAGACTCCTCTTCGAGCTTGATCGCCGGTTGGGCAATCCCGGTGTGCCGCTGCCCAATGCGCTCGCGCGCAAGAACGCCTCCGCGGAGAAGTCGTGGAACTGGTTCTGGCTGTTTCCCTCGGAGCGGATCTCCGTCGACCCCCAGAGCGGCCGCAGCTACCGGTATCACGTCCACCCGAGTACGCTGCAGCGGGCCTTCGGACGCGCGGTTCGCGTTGCGGGCATCGGGAAGCGGGCAACGGTCCATACCCTGCGGCACAGCTTCGCTACGCATCTCGTCGAATCGGGGACGGACATCCGTACCGTCCAGGAACTGCTGGGGCACAGGAACCTGGAGACCACGATGGTCTACACGCACGTAGCGAGCCGGAACACGCTTGGCACGCAGAGTCCGCTCGATTCCGACCCCGCGGAAGACTGATCGTCTTCCCGCCGGACAGGCGTCGTGCGGCTATCCCTCGGTCACCGTCGCGGTGATCTGGTCTATCATGTCGTCGTATCCGCCGCCGGTGTTCTCGATGTACTCGAGCTCGGTTCGGTAGTTGAACACCGCGTCGTCAACCTCATCGAAGAACGGGAACTCGTCGAGATCGAGCGGCGCCTGGCTGTACGTGCCGGTGAGGGTGTCGTTGATCATCCAGCCTACGAGTTCGAAGGAGTACGACGGCTGGAGGTCGTCCAGGTCGATCAGATCGGATCGGTAGAGGAATGACGGCCGGTCGTTGAAGTACGCGTTCGCGTTTGTCGAGCGGTCGATCTCGAACAGCACCCTGAACTGCCGGACGGACGGATCGAGGAGTTCGGCCTGTAGCGAGAAGTCGTCCCGGACCGTCGCGCTCGTGACGGCGTCGATATCATCCTGGTGTTCCTCCCATGCTCCGCCCGGGGTTCTGCTCCAAATCGGAAGGCCGGTTTTCAGAAGCCCCGTCGTGTCCGGCAGGCCCGCGCGCGTGCAGACGAACACGTGTTGGATCGTGTCTCCGGACGCATCCTCCAGCCAGCACACGTAGACGAAATTGGTGTCCTTTCCTTCCACGTCCACGGCCAGCGAATACGTTGTCCCCGGGCATCTACCTTCGATGTTCACCGTGAACTCCGATTCGGGCGAGTTGCTCACGATGCTCAGGGTGGCGGGGTAGTCGGCTTCGGCACCCGGGGCGAAGACGAGATCGAGCTCCTCGTGCGAACCGGGAGTGAGCGTCAGAGGAAGGTCGGGATCGACCACGAAGGAGTAGTTGTCGGTATCGGAACGCGCGATCCCCCGATATCGTGAGGTCTGCGGTTCCCACGTTCGCGATCCGGACGGCGGCGGTCGCCGTTTCGCCGACTGCGACTCCTCCGAACGAGTAGGGCTCGCCGCCATTCTCGTAGCGGACGGAGTCGACGCGTAGCTCCAACTCCGGCGCAGGGTCTTCAACCGTCGCCTCGTCTCCTCCATCCGGAGCGATCAACTCGCAGCTCCAGGACACGAGTACGGCGGCGATCGCCACGACTGCGAACACGAGCGAGTTCCTTCTTCTCATACTTTCTTCCTTTGCGAAGGAACATATCGCCTCACGATCGGTGTTTCAGCTGCGTGTCCTCGTCGCAGTCCCTTCCGGATGTGCGCAACGCGACACGAACGGGTGTACAATGCATGAGAGTGTGATCGAGATCTACTACTTCTCGGGAACAGGCAACTCGCTTCACGTGGCCAGGCAGCTCGCCAGGCGGTTGCCTGAGGCCGAGCTGATCCCCATCGCCCGGCTCGGCCGCAGAGAAGCGATCACGAGTACGGCGGATGCCGTGGGGCTGGTCGTTCCCATCCACGCGCTCGGGCTCCCGTGGCCGGTGAAGCGCTTCCTCGAGCGTGCCTCCTTCAAGCCGGGCTCCTACAAGTTCGCCGTCACAACGAGGGAGTGCTTTCAGACCGTTTTCACCACGATGGACAAGCTGCTGCCTCGTGGCGAGCGGTTCCACGCGTGCTTCGCGTTCGAGATGCCGGTAACCTACGTCCCGGTCTTCGAGGTCTACTCGGAGGACGAGCGCGCGCGAGTCGAGCGTGAGATGCTCGACCACGTGGACCGGATCGCCACGATCGTTTCGCGGCGGGCGGTGCATCGGCCCAAGGACCACCCCGGCTGGTTCGTGCTCTCACACATGATCTACCCGCTCGTCCGCAGGTGGTTCCAGCTCGTTCGGTTTCCCAACATGGAGCGCTCCTTCTACGCGAACGACTCATGCACGGGCTGCGGGACCTGCGCTCAGGTGTGTCTCTCCAACAAGATCGTGATGCGCGGTGGACGGCCCGCATGGCAGCCGAACGTTCGCTGCGCATATTGTCTCGCCTGCTTTCACTACTGTCCCTCCCATGCGATCCAGATCTCCGGGCGGAATACGACAAGACGAGGTAGGTACCATCACCCGTCCGTGTCGGCCGCCGATATCGCGGCGCAGAAGAGGCGCGCCTGAGGGACCTTGCGTGCGTCCCATGGAGTCCGTCGGACATCCTCTTGTCAGGACGATCCCGAGAGGGTGTCGATCATCGAGCTACTCGAGGAACTGCACGATTCTCGCGTGAACCCGCCTACTGAACAGTATCTGCTCGTGACCGCATCCTTGAGACTCGAACATCTCGATTCCGGGTCTCGCGGCGACGAGCGAGTACGCTTCGGAGTAGGGAAATTCCTCATCGTCCCTGTCGTGGACGATCAGCGTGCGTTCGTCCGTCTCAGCCAGCGTCGCGCGGAGGTCGAAGGCGTCGATCGAGAACTGAAACGACTCCTCCAGGCTCGCCCGCAGCTCCCGAAACCGAGCGGTGTCCAGGCCGTTGCGCCGACAGAAGGCGCGGACAACGTGCTCGACCGACGGCGGTGTGCTCACGAGGACCACACGCCCGACCCCCGCGTCTTCCCGTGCATCCCCGCGGATGCCTGCCGGTGCGTAGACGGAGGCGATCGCTCCGAGTGAGTGGCCGACCACGGCATGGACCGGGGCGATCTCTCGGAGGACCGTCGCGATTGCGCGACAGTATTCGAACATGTTCGAGGTCGGTTTCGCTCGGTCCGGATCGACCGACGAGTGAGCCGGCGCGTCGAAGCCGATCGCGCGAAAGCCGGCTCGTGCGAGCGAGCGACCGAGCAACGCCATGTGGCTCGCCCTCGAGCCCCAACCATGCACGAGGAGCACCGTCTTGCCTTCTCCCCAGGAGTAACACGAGAGCTGCTGATCTTCGAACGGCACGACCGATCTCTTCGCGCCCGAGAGGACCTTCTGATCGAACCCGGTCAACGAAGTCGTGGGCGGAGTACAGAACAGCTCAACGAGCGCCGTGTTCATGGTGACCTCCCTGCCAAATCGATCAGCCTGCTGAGTTCGGGATCAACGTACGTTTCCGAATCCGGTCCGTTCGTGCAACTCTCCCATATGAGACACGCGAACGAGGGCATTGTGACACCGAAATCCCGTCTGTCACCTCCGGCAGCCGTACACGGCTTGCGGCGTACTCCCGCATCCACGATACTGGAAGTCACAACGTTATGTCCGATCGAATGACCGCGCACGACGACCGCAAGACGATACTCCTGGTCGAAGACCAGGCCATCATCGCGATGGCCGAGAAAGAGGTGCTCGAGCGGAACGGGTTCAACGTCATGCTCGCCCACACGGGCGAGAAGGCGGTGGAGCTCGTGGCTGCGGACTCGGAGATCGATCTGGTCTTGATGGACATCAATCTGGGAAAGGGGATCGACGGTTCACAAGCCGCGGAAGCGATCCTCGGCGTGCGAGACGTCCCGATCGTGTTCCTGTCCGCTCACACGAATCCCAGCATCGTCCGGAAGACCGAAGGCATCTCCTCGTACGGCTACATCGTGAAGAACTCCGGCGACACCGTGCTCCTCGCGTCGATCAAGATGGCGTTTCGGCTCCACGAGGCGAAGCTCGCGGTCAAGCAGAACGCCGGTATGCTCGCCACGATACTCCGCGTGAGCCGCGAGCTCGTCGCTACGTTCGATCTGCAGACGATTCTGCAGTCGGCCTCCGACCGACTGTCGGAGCCGGCCGGGCTCAACGCTGGAGCGGTCTACCTCCTGGACGGCGACGAGATCACGCTCGAAGCGACCACACCGGCGCTTCCGCACGACTTTCCCGCCGAGTTCCGGCGTGCTCTCCTCGCGGACCATCCGCACATCGCGAAAGCCGTCGCCGAACAATCCCCCGTATTCGTCGCCGATACCGACCGTGAACCGTTCACCGACCACGAGAGAGCGATCTCCGAGCTCCGGCACCTCTACTCCATTCTCTACGTGCCCCTCGTCGCCCGGGGTCACTCGATCGGCGTCTACATCGCCGGAGCAACCGAACGACGCACGGACCTGCCCCAATCGATCATTGACCTGTGCGGAGCACTCGCCAATATGGCCGCCATCGCGGTCGAGAACGCGCTTGTGCTCTCGCGGAGGTAGCCCTCGTCCTTCGTTCGCACACCCTCGGTTTGACGATCTGCCGGTCACGGGCGACCTTTGGCAGTACCGTCGGTGCGAGTCCCGCCGACGAAGGAGCTGTGATGGAACGCTACGATGTCGTGGTGATCGGCGCCGGGTCCGGAGGGATTACCTGCGCGGTCACGGCGGCCGGATTCGGGAAACGGGTCCTGATGGTCGATCGGGGACGGCCCGGCGGCGAGTGCACATGGACCGGCTGCGTGCCGAGCAAAGCGCTCATCCACGAGGCCTCGCGCGTCCACAACGCGCGAACCGCGTGCCCGGGTCTCGAGTACGAGAGCGCGTCGGCGCTGTCCTACGCGAGGAGCGTGCGCGAGCGGGTGTATTCGCACGAGACTCCCGAGGCGCTCGGCGGGCGAGGGATCGAGTTCCGGCAGGGCGAGGCGCGATTCACGAGCGCAGAACGGCTTCGCGTCGGCGATGAGGAGATCGCGGCTCGGCGGTTCATCATCGCCTCCGGATCGTCTACGAGCGCGCGGGACGGACCGAATCGCTTCGCGCCGAGCGCGTTCTCGTCGCCGTGGGACGGCGGGCGAATACGGACTCGCTCAACCTCGACGCCGCAGGTGTCGCGTACGATCGCAGCGGGATCACAGTGAACGACTTCCTGCAAACGAGCGCGAGGAACATCTACGCGGTCGGTGACGTCGTGGGCCCCTATCGCTTCTCGCACATGGCGAATGCGCAGGGTATCCGCGCGACGCAGAACGCGATCCTTCCGCTGCGGCGCAGGTTTCGGTATGGGGTCGTGCCGTGGGTGACCTTCACCGAGCCCGAGCTCGCGAGAACCGGGCTGACGGAGGAGGAGGCTCGGCGGGAACACGGTGACTCAATCCGCGTGTACGACGTGGACCTCAACGATCTGGACCGGACCCGCACCGCCGGCCCGTCCCGCGAACGCGCGAAGCTCGTGCTCGACCGCCGGGGCAGGGTGCTCGGGGCGTCGATTCTCGCCGATCGGGCCGGAGAGATGATCGGCGAGGTGCAGGTGGTCGCCTCGCTCGGTGTGCCCTTCTCGAAGCTCTCCGGCATCGTCCATCCGTATCCCACGTACGCAGAGGTCTTTCAGCAGATCGGCAAGCGCGTCCTGATCGACCGACTCCTGGGCAACCCGCTCGTCAAGCTCTTCACCGGTCGCGGGAGCTCGTGAGCTGCGGCCACCGGCCACGGGGCGCGGTACGAATAGACCAAGCGTGGGATTCAACTCACCGGAGTGTTCCCGTAGCGTAGATAGACCACGTCACGAAAAGGGAGGCTCCAATGAAACGCCGAATACGCATTCCCGTTGTCGCAATCGCCTTGGTCGTTGCGTTCACGTCCTGTGCGACGATCGCGCCCATAAGCGAGGAGAATCGAGTCTTCGAGGATGCGGCGAACGTGTCGATAACGTTCATGCTGCGAGGGCTCTACTCGCTGGAGGACGAGAACGCTCGGATGCTCTACAACGACGTGCTCGCCGGCGACGTGACCTTCATCCACAACAAGGAAGAGGAGTACGTCGTGCAGGTCGAGCGCAGCGCGGACGGCACCACCACGATACTCGTCGGCCCGATCCCATCGGTACTCGAAGGCGCCGACCGCCAGGTGTACTTCACCGCGCTCGCGGCGACCGCAGCGCAGTTGGCCGAGTATCGCGAGGCCGACCGGAACGAAGCGCAGATCGGGGCCACGCCGATCGAGACGATCCGCATGTACCTCGATTCCGGCTACGACCTCGCGATTCGCGACCATGTGGAGTGGGTCGACGAGGGGCTCGATTCGCTCGAAGCGGACAACATGGTGCTCTACGCGCGAGCCGTCTTCAGGATCACCGACACGACCTTGTGGCTGCTGTAAGCCGGCTGCTACTCGGGCCGCGGGGTCAATCGTAGGCGCGACTCGGCCGCGTGGCGGTCGAGCGCGAGGCGGATGAGCCGATCGGTCAGCTCGAACGCTCCGATTCCCGAGGCCTCGAAGAGCTTCGGGTACATGCTGATACGCGTGAACCCGGGGATCGTGTTTATTTCGTTGACCACGAAGCGCCCGTCGGGCGTGAGGAAACCGTCGACCCTCGCCATTCCTTCGCAACAGAGCGCTTCGAACGCGGCGATCGCGGTGTCCTGCACGGTCGCGCGCTCGGCTTCGGTGAGATCGGCCGGGATGCGGAGCTCGGCGCCGTGCTCGTCAATGTACTTCGCCGCGTACGAGTAGAAGCCGTCGCCGGCAACGATCTCGCCGGGAACGGAGGCGACCGGCTCCTCGTTGCCGAGCACCGAGCACTCGATTTCGCGCCCTCGCACCTCCTGTTCCACGATCACTTTGCGATCGTAGGCGAACGCCTCCTCGAGCGCCGCGGCGTACTCGGCGGCGTTTGTGACCCGTGAGATACCCACGGACGATCCGAGGTTCGCCGGCTTCACGTAGAGGCGCGGGCCGAGCGTCGCGCTTACCTCGGTGTAGGTTGGCTCGGTCGGTCGGTGCGCGCGTGCTACCAAGAACGGTGCCACGGCGATCTCGGCGTCGCGAAGGAGCCGTTTCATCACGTCCTTGTCCATGCCTACGGCGGACCCGAGCACGCCGGCTCCCACGCACGGGATGTCGGCGAGCTTGGCGAGACCCTGGATCGTGCCGTCTTCGCCGTAGGGGCCGTGGAGGACAGGGAAGAGAACGTCGACCTTTCCCAACTCTCCACCGCCGTTCTTCACGAGGTGGCTCGAGGGGCCGGTGGAGACGAGCCCGACCTCGGTCGAGTCCTCGGAGAGCCTGATTTTCGCCGCGTCCTGTGAGTCGAGGAGGTGCAGCGACCCTTCGTTCAGAAACCAGCGGCCTTCCCGGTCGATGCCGATCAGCACCGGCTCGTACTTCTCGGGATCGAGACTCGCGACGACATTCTGCGCGGAGAGGAGGCTTATTTCGTGTTCGGCCGATCGCCCGCCGAAGACCACTGCCACACGTAGCTTGCTCATTGGGGCAATAGTAATCGAGTCGCCGCGGAAGGTCATCGGGGAGTGGTCGTCAACGGTGCGATCGGGTATGTGCGCTCTTACGAATCGCCGGTAGAATGAGAGGATGAGCGTACACATCAGCGCCGAACGCGGCGAGGTCGCGGAGATCGTCTTGTTGCCGGGGGATCCGCTGCGCGCGAAGTTCGCTGCCGAGGAGTTCCTCGAGGACGTTGTCTGCTACAACGAGCTTCGCGGGATGCTCGGCTTCACCGGGACGTACAAGGGAACCCGTGTCTCGGTGCAGGGAACCGGCATGGGGATGCCGTCGCTCGCGATCTACGTGAACGAGCTGCTTCGTGACTACGGCAGCAGGACGCTCATTCGAATCGGTTCGTGCGGCTCCTACCAGCAACACGTGAAGCTGCGCGAGATCGTGATCGCGATGACGGCGTCCACGGACAGCTCGCACAACCGGTTGCGGTTCGGAGGCATGGACTTCGCGCCGGCCGCGGACTACGAGCTCTTCTCTCGGGCCTGCTCGCTCGCGGCCGAGCGGGAGGTCACGTTTCATGCCGGCGGTATCGTCTCGAGCGACACCTTCTACCAGGACGATCCGGACGCGTGGAAGCACTGGGCGCAGTACAACGTGCTCGCCGTTGAGATGGAAGCGAACGCGCTCTACACGCTCGCGGCCCGCGCCTCGGCGAAAGCGCTCGCAATCTGCACGGTCAGTGACAGCCTCGTGACGAGAGAGGGGCTGCCTCCCGTGGAACGCGAGAAGAGCTTCCGCGAGATGATCGAGCTCGCGCTGGACACGGCGATCCCGGGATAGCACCGGTTCGGTTGGCGCGACTCCTCCCATCCTATTACATTCAACATATCCTATACAGGAGGAGCTATGGAGTATCGAAATCTGGGCCGTTCCGGCCTCAAGGTGAGCGCGCTCTCGTACGGCGCATGGGTAACCTTTGACACACAACTGCAGGTCGAGGAGGCGAAGAAGTGCATGGTCGCCGCCTACGACGCGGGAGTGAACTTCTTCGACAACGCCGAGGCGTACGCCTCGGGCAAGGCCGAGACGATCATGGGCGAGGTCCTCAAGCAGAACGGCTGGCGCCGGGACAGCTACGTCGTCTCGTCCAAGGTCTTCTTCGGCTCGGCTCCCGAGCGCAAGCCCACGCAGGTCGGACTCAGCCGGAAGCACGTCGTCGAAGCGTGCGATCAGGCGCTCGAACGCCTCAAGCTCGACTATCTCGACCTCTACTTCTGCCATCGTCCCGATCCGGATACGCCGATCGAGGAAACCGTCTGGGCGATGCACAACCTCATCGCGCAGGGCAAGGTGCTGTACTGGGGAACGAGCGAGTGGAGCGCGCAGGAGATCACGCAGGCGCATCAGATCGCGCGTCAGTACAACCTGATTCCGCCTCTCATGGAACAGCCGCAGTACAACATGCTCCACCGGGAGCGGTTTGAAAAGGAGTACGCGCCGCTCTACAAGGAGTACGGGATGGGAACGACCACCTGGTCGCCGCTCGCCTCGGGGCTCCTCACCGGCAAGTACAACGACGGCATACCCGAGGACTCGCGGATGAACCTGCAAGGGTACGAGTGGCTCCGGAAGATGCTCGAAGGCGAAGAAGGGCAGCGAAAGCTGGCAACGGTCAAGAAGCTCGGCGGTGTCGCGGACGACCTCGGAATCCCGATCGCGCAGATGGCCATCGCGTGGCTCCTGAAGAACCCGAACGTGAGCACGGTCATCACCGGTGCGTCCAAGTCGTCTCAGGTAGAGAGCAACATGAAGGCGCTTGACGTAGTTCCGAAGCTCACGGACGATGTAATGGATCGGATCGAATCGATCCTGACCGAAACGACGTAGCGCCTGCACGGCGACCGATGAGGGAGTGGAGCAATGCGGATCCGACTGCGGAGACCCCGATATCAGCGCAACGTCCGCTTGCTCCTCGCCTTCGCGCTCGTGATACCGGCCGCCGGGATTCTGCAGGCATCGGGCCCGAACGCCACCAGTTGGTTCGTCACGCTCATCCTCGGCGCGTTCGCCGCGCTCGCCGTCTACAGCGCGTTCCGATGGGTCATCGTGATCACGCGACACGGAATCGGGATCGCGGGAACGCTGGGAGCGACGACGGCATGGCTCGCGTGGGAGGAGATCCTCAGCATCGAGTTGGACGAGCCGGTCGTCACGCTGACGACGCGCGGCCGGCAAATGTACCAGCTGCAGCTCGACCGTCGTGCGGCGCGCCTGCTTGCCCGGATGATCGAGCGAAACCTCGTCGCGTGAGCGCTACAGGAAGAGAAGCCCCACACCAACGACCGCAACGATCGCGCCGAGCACCTCTCGAACCGTCACCCGCTCCTTGAACACGATCACGGACGGGACGATGATCAACACCGGGACGAGAGCCATGATCGTGGACGCGACACCGGCGCTCGTATTCTGCGCCGCGTAAAGACCGAGCGAGACCCCGAGGAACGGACCAAAGAGCGCGCCGACTCCCACGCGCCGCATCGCGACCCCGTCTCGGAGCGCCGCTCCCACCGCGCGCCAGCGTCGCGACACCGTGAACAGAAGGACGAAGCCCACGATCCCGGCAAACACTCGGATCTGCGTTGCCGCGAACGGATCGAGCGTCACCCCTGCGCCGATCCGGCCGAGAATCAAGCCCGCGGCCTGTCCGAGCGAGCCGCCGAACGCGAAGAGCGCTCCGCGAAGGTGGTGCGGTCGGTGCATCGGTGCTTCGACCGCGCCGTCCGCAGCGGCGTCCAACGCGCCGTCTCCCGGAACCGCGTGAGGAGCCGCGGCAACCGGCGGGCGAACCTCGCCCGGCGCCGGCCGCTTCAGCACGACGATCGCGATCCCCACCACGGTGAGCATCATCCCCACGATACCGAGCGCCGTCAGCCGCTCGTCCAGCGCGAAGCGCGCCATGATCGCGGTCAGCGGCGGCACCGAGGCGTAGATCAACATGCTGACTCTGGCGCCGATATCCACGAACGCTTGGAACAAGAACAGGTCGCCGATCACGAAACCCACAAGCCCCGAGAGTCCGAGCCATCCCCACGCCGCGGCCGAGGCGTCCGTAGGGAGCGCGAGTCCGCGCACGAACCAACCGTACACCACGAAGAGTGCCGCAGCCATGACAAGGCGTATGATGTTTACCGTGAGCGAGCCGATCCGTTTTCCGGCCGACTCGAACGAGAGCGCCGTGACCGTCCAGCAGAGCGCGGTGCCGAGCGCGGCGAGCTCGCCAATGCGTGCGTCCATGCGAGCGGAGGCTACTACGAAGGAGCAAGCGTGTCACGCGCCCCCCGCCACACGAGCGTCCGTCTCCGTTGAGTCGGCACTGCCGGCCGTGGTACCGTTCGCACCATGTCAGACAACAGACGCGGTCCCACCGTCGCGGCTACCCGCGACGACGACCACTTCATCGAGCGGCACGAGACCTTCCTGAAAATGATTCGGGAGCAGAAGATCGACGTCTTGTTCCTTGGCGACTCGATCACCCGCCGGTGGAACGACAACCCCGAGCAGCAGCGACACTGGTTCGGCGATCTGAACGCCGCGAACTTCGGCGTAGGTGGCGACGCGATCGAGAACCTCCTGTGGCGCATCCGAAACGGCGAGCTTGAGGGATTCTCACCGCGGGTCGTCGTGCTGCTCATCGGCACGAACAACCTGCCCCAGGACGACGGCGACTCCGTGGCGGAAGGCATCGAGCTCGTCGTCCGCGAGATCAGAGCGCGCGTCCCGGCGGCGAAGCTCCTTCTCATGGGCATCCTGCCTCGTGGCCCGCGCACGCCGGCGACCGCTACCGAGGAGCAGCCGTACTACCGGGACACGATCAACGGCGTGAACCGCCGGATCGAACGCCTCGCCGCCGACCCCGCGATCCGCTACCTCTCTGCCGGCGAGATCTTCCTGGACGACGACGGTTCGATCAACGAAGAGCTCATGCCCGACCAGCTCCATCCGGTCGCCGCGGGTTACGAGAAGCTCGGTGCGGTGCTCCGCCCGGTAATCGATGAGTTGCTCGCGGACTGAGACCCGGGCGACCATCAACAATTTCGGCACCACGCCCCAACTGGAAAAAAGCGGCCATCCGTGATTAAGTACCACTATGCCGACGGCACGGGACCTGGAGGGGGAGCTCCATCAGATTCCCAACTGGACACACGTATCCTTCAAGAAGAACATCCTCGCCACCCTCGACCGGAATCTCGAGCAGGCTGAGAGCGTAGAGAACGTCCTCGAAGGCTTCTACCAGGGGATCGGTATTACCGGGACCGGTTCGGGCGCGCCCGGGCTCCTCTGCACGACCGACCGCAGAATTCTCTTCCTGATCTCCGGCAAGAGCAAACGCCCGCCCGAGGCGCTCGATTACGAGAACATCCTCTCGGTCGAAACGAAACGCGGCTACTCGTCCACACGGATCACGATCCGGCTCGTGGAGGGGGAGGTCACGCTCACCGCGGTCACGAACGTGAACCAGGTGAACTCCTTCCTCGCGAACCTCACGCAGAAGGTGGAAGGACCGGTCGAGGAGGTCGGGCAGGAGGCCGGAGGCAAGGAAGACCGGCTCGCCAACCTCAACTTCCTGCACACCGAAGCGAAGAAGATCTTCGTGAGCGTGAACGAGTACAAGCAGTTCAACGGCGAGCCTACGTTCATGAAGCAGATGGTGGACGACCTCTTCCACCTCACCTACATCGCGATTCGCGACGAGCCGGAGATCCCGGAAGAGGCGCGGCTCTTCATCTCCATGGTCTTCATGCCTCTGCGCCAGCGCATCGTGAACGACCGCAGGCTCGTGGAGGATCTCTTCCGGTACGACTCGCTGCCGCTCCACCACCGCAAGGCGATCCTCTCTCAGTGGCACACGTTCAACAACGAGATTCAGAAGGTCGCCCGCGGCTCGCGCAACGGGTCGCTCAAGAGCCTCAACTACCTCAAGCTCTACGACGAGAACGAAGACACGACGCACTTCGACCGAGTCGCCGCCACGTACAACAGCTTCGCGCAGGTCGCGATCAAGGCGGACGGCGAGGTGAACGCCGGGCGTGAAGAGAAACTCAAGAAGATCCGCAAGCTGATCTACGGCGACGCAGCTGCGGAAGCGGCGGCCGGCGGCGAGAAGAAGGAGAAGAAGGTCGCCAAGAAGAAGGAGCGCGAGAAGGAACCCGAGGAGAGCCTCGAGGAGGTCATGGAGAAGATCGACGGTTTGATCGGGATGGACAAGATCAAGGAGCAGATCAAGACCTTCGTGAACCTCATCAAAGTGCAGCAGGAGCGCGAGAAGCGCGGCCTGCCGGTCACGCCCACGAGCCTTCACGCGGTCTTCCACGGTCCTCCGGGCACCGGCAAGACCACGATCGCGCGCCTGTTGGGCAAGGTCTACCGCTGCCTCGGTCTTCTCGACGAGGGGCATCTCGTAGAAACCGACCGCGCCGGACTCGTCGCCGGCTACGTGGGACAGACCGCGATCAAGATCGACGAGGTCACGCAGGAGGCGATGGACGGCGTCCTCTTCATCGACGAGGCGTACACGCTCGCGATGAACAAAGGCGACAAGGACTTCGGTCAAGAGGCGATCGACACGCTGCTGAAGCGCATGGAGGACAACCGCGATCGGCTTGCCGTGATCGTGGCCGGCTACCCGGACGAGATGAGGGAGTTCATCAACTCGAATCCGGGGCTCAAGAGCCGCTTCAACCGCTTCTTCTACTTCGACCACTACGAACCCGAACAGCTCCTGCAGATCTTCGACGTCTTCATGAAGAACGCCTCGTTCACGCTGACCGGTCCGGCACGCAAGGAGATCCTCCGCCTGCTGACCTACTTCTACAAGCGCCGCGACAAGAGCTTCGGAAACGGGCGCTTCGTCCGAAACCTCTTCGAGCGAATGGTCGAGCGGCAGGCCAACCGCATCGCCGCGATCTCGCCGTTGACGGACAACGTGCTCTGTTCGCTGGCCAAGGCGGACGTGCCACCCGCGTCCGAGTTCGAGGATCAGTAATGGCGGATTGGGAACGATACCTGAGAGGCAAACGAGTCTGGGTCACGGGTGCGAGCTCCGGGATCGGTGAGGCGCTCGTGGACATCCTCGGGAAAGCCGGAATCGCCACGCTCGCGAGCGCGCGCCGCGCGGATCGCCTCGGCGTGCTCGCCGCGAGGCACGCGTCGGTATCCGTCCTTCCGTTCGATCTCGCCGATCGCGAGCGACTCGGCGAGATCGCCACGCGCGCGTGGGACCAGCTCGGCGGCATAGACGTCCTCGTGAACAACGCCGGAATCAGCATGCGGAGCGCCTTCGTGGAGGCGGATCCGGAGGTGCTCGAGCGCGTGCTCGCCGTGGACCTGCTCGGAACGATGCGGCTCACGCACGCGGTCGCCTCGCGGATGGTGTCGCAGGAGTCCGGCCACATCGTGACCGTCACAAGCCTCGCCGCCCTCATTCCGCCGCCCAGACGGACCGCCTACGCCGCAGCGAAAGCGGGGCTGCACGCGCTCTTCGATGCGATGCGCGGCGAGCTCGAGCCGCGCGGCATTACGATTTCGCTCGCGGTGCCCGGCTACGTAAAGACCGAGATCAGCACGCACGCGGTCTCCGCGAACGGCACCGCTCACGGCCGCATGGACGCCAATCAGGAAGAGGGGCGGACGCCCGAGGAGTGTGCGATCCACATCCTCAACAAGATCGCCGCCCGCCGTCGTGAGTTCCTCGTGGCCATGACGCCGAAGCTTTGGCTCGCGCTGCTGTTGCGGCGCGTCGCGCCCGGGATTCTCCTGCGCATGCTGCCGAAGGCCGCGCGGACGTGAGCGAGGCGCACGCGCTACCCGGTCCCGACCCGCACTATCGCTACCGTCGGTTCGATCCACGAGCCGCGGGTGCCGCGGACGGGCCGGTGCTCCTCGTGGGGAACACCGGCGTGTTCGTCCAACGCACCGAGCCCATCGGCGAACCTTCGGCGGACGCTCCGGCCGGCGCGGTCTTCCGCTTCCCGCGATTGAGCGACCTCGATCCGGCGTCGGCTTCGGACGATACGGCCGCGCTCCACCAGATCGCCGACTCCGCGGACGGTCCGGTCTATGCCTACTCCCTTCGCGCCACGCAGTCGGTGATTCCTCGCGATCACGTGGAGGTGGGCTATCGCGAGCTCTTCGGAACGGTGGGCGACAACGAGCTCGCACTGGCCGGTCGGGCGATACAGATCGTCGACTGGGACGAGAGCACCCGCTTCTGCTCTCGGTGCGGCTCGCCGACGCAACCCTCGGCGGACGAGTGCGTGAAGCGGTGTCCCTCGTGCGGCTTCGTGCAGTACCCGAGGCTCGCACCTGCGATGATCGTAGGCATCGTTCGCGAGGGCAGGCTTCTGCTCGGCCAGTCGCAGCGGTTCCGTGGGCGATTCCACAGCGTTCCGGCCGGTTTCCTGGAACCGGGCGAGACGGCGGAGGAGTGCGTCCGGCGCGAGGTATACGAGGAGGTCGGGATCTCGGTTCGGAACATCCGCTACTTCGGGAGCCAGCCGTGGCCGTACCCTCACTCGTTCATGCTCGGCTTCACGGCGGAGTACGAAGCGGGCGAGCTCCGGCCGGATCGGTCCGAGATCGTTCACGCCGACTGGTACACACCGGACGAGCTCCCGAACGTTCCCGGCGAGGTCAGCATCGCCGGCCGCATCATCAACTGGTTCCGCACCACGTACGGATAGTCCGAGGCCGGGACGCTGCAAGGCGCTCGGGTTCGGAACCCCGCTGAGCGTATGCGCGCCGGTCGCGCGTTTGACGCGGTGCTCGGCTTGCACCTACGTTGAATACATGCCGCTTCTCTCGTTTCCAGATGGTTTTACTTGGGGCTGTGCGACCGCCGCGTACCAGATCGAGGGGGCGTTCCGCGAGGATGGGAAGGGCCCTTCGGTCTGGGACGAGTTTTCGCACCGGCCGGGAGCGATCCAGGACGGTACCACCGGAGACGTCGCGTGCGACCACTACCACCGCTTTCCTGAGGACTTCGACCTCCTGACCCGAATCGGCGTGGGCGCGTACCGCTTCTCGGTCTCCTGGCCCAGGATCTATCCGGAGGGACGCGGGCCGGTGAACGAACCGGGGCTCGACTTCTACGATCGAATGGTAGACGCGGTCCTCGAGCGCGGTATCGAGCCGTTCGTCACGCTCTTCCATTGGGATCTCCCGCTCGCGCTCGAGCGTCGCGGCGGTTGGCTTTCGCGGCGCACCTCGCACGCGTACGTTCGCTACGCCGAGACCGTGGTGAAGCGTCTCGGCGACCGCGTGAAGAGCTGGATCACGCTGAACGAGCCGATGACGGTCATCGGCGCCGGCTACCTCGCCGGGCGCCACGCCCCCGGCTTCAAGAGCGCGCTCAAGGCGCTGCGCGCGCTGCATCACCTGCTCGTCGCCCACGGGCTCGGGGTGGACGCGATCCGCGCGCTGCAGCCGGACGCGAGAATCGGCATCGCAAACGCATTCTCCCCGGTGCATCCGCTGCGTGCGAAGGACCGGCGCGTCGCCGAGCGAATGAGTGCCGTCGTGAACGGGCTCTTCATGGATCCGATCCTCAAGGGCCACTATCCGCGCGAGATCGCGTGGGCGATTCGCCTCCTGAACCGGAGCATCCGCCGCGGCGACATGGAGCTCATTCGCCGTCCGCTCGACTTCGTAGGCGTGAACCACTACTCGCGCTACATCGCGCGCAGAACCTTCCTGCCGATCGTCGGCTTTCAACTCATGAAGCCCGTATACGAGGGCGTCCTGTTCACCGACATGGACTGGGAGGTCTATCCGAGCGGCCTCTTCGACACGCTCACGTGGATCAATCGCACCTACGACAATCCGCCCATCTACATCACCGAGAACGGCGCAGCGTACCAGGACCGGCACGTTGAGGAGGCGGTTCACGATACCGACCGGATCGCCTATCTGCGCGCGTATCTCCGCCACCTTCATCGGGCGATGGAAGACGGATGCGATGTTCGCGGCTACTTCGTGTGGAGCTTACTGGACAACTTTGAATGGGAGTACGGGCTCTCCAAGCGATTCGGGCTGGTCTACGTGGATTTCGGCACGCTCAAGCGCATCCCGAAGGCGAGCGCGGCGTGGTACGGGGACGTCTGCAGGTCGGGACGCGTGGAGACTCAGCCGTCCTTCGAGTCGTCGTCCCAGAGCCTGTCGTAGAGCTCCTTCAGCTGGGTCTGCATGGAACGCAGCGCGGCATCCTGCTCTTCGTCGGGCGCATCGTCGGTACTCTTCTTCGCTTTGCTCGCCCGCCGGAGGCGTCGCGTGAGCTTGTTGATCCCGCGCTCGATCCGGCGGAGCTGCGCGTTCTTCTCCGACTTCTCGAAGTTGCCGAACTCGTACTCGAAGTCGTCCCGTATCTCCCCGCGAAAGGTTCGGTGAAGCGAGACGCCGAGCGAGTGGCCGATGAACGCAAGGCGACCTTCCTTCCGGTAGCGGCGCACGCTCACGTTGACGTGGACGCTGTCCAGGATGCGAAACGGGCGCAGTTCCGCGGCGCGGCGAATGAGATCGAAGTCTTCGGCGTGCGTGACGTCTGTATCGAAGCCGCCGACGCGGTGGAAGAGTCTGCTGTGGATGAGAATGCAGTAGCCGGGAGCCTTCGGGCTCGTGTACTGACTCAGCCTCGCGTAGACGTTTGCGAAGTTGTGCATGAGTCGATCGAGCGGGACGTTGGAGAGCGGGTGCGCCTCGCACGTGGCGACGTCGATGAACCGGCTCTGCATTTCGTTGTAGGCGCGCGCGAGGAAGTGCCTATTGAACTTCACGTCGGCATCAAAGAAGAAATAGTAGTCCCCTTGGGCGGCCTCCGCGCCGGAGTTACGCCCCTCGGCGGGCATGCCGCCCGGAACGACCTTCGCGCCGTATTCGCGAGCGATCTCGGCGGTGCGGTCGGTCGAGTCGGCGTCCGCGACAATGACCTCGAAGTCGTCGAACGTTTGGCGCTCCAGACAATCGAGGAGCTTGGGCACGTATTCTTCTTCGTTGTATGTTGGGATAATGACGCTTACCTTCACACTATGAAAGGTATGCACGGAATCGCGGGAGGTCCAAACTGCAAACGCTGATCACGCTGCTGCTCGCCTTCGCGGGCTATTCGTTGATGAACATCTCGCAGGCCGGTCAGAAGATAGGCCTTGAGCACAAGAACGAGCGTCCGCTTGGGGGATGGATCCTTTGGGTCGCCGCCACGATCGGCACGATCCTTTCGGTCGTGGTGGTGCTCGTCGCGCTCTCGATCGGCGCGGTATCGCTCGTTGGGGCAATGGCCGGCAGCGGACTCGTCACGCTCGCGATCTTCTCCCACTTCGTCATGGGCGAGCGCATCGTGCGCAAAGACGTGGCGGGAATCGCGCTCATCATCGCGGCAAGCGCGCTGATCGGTCTCTTCGCCCGGCCGCAGGGAGAGCCGTCACCGCGGTGGCTCATCCTGCACGGGTTCACGGTCGTGCTGGTCGTTGCCTACTCGGTGCTGTGGTTCTTCGCGCGGAGTAGCCCCCGAATCGGGATCGTTCTGGGTGGCTTCGGCGGGGCGCTTGCCGGAGCGTCCATGCTCTATCAGAACGCCGCGACCATCGTGGCGGACGTGGGGCCCGTCATCTCCTTTCCGCTCGCCGAGAGCCTGGCGTGGGATCGGCTCGTGGGCCTGATCAACCCGCACCTCTTCCTGTGGCTGGGTCTCTCGATGGGAGCATTCTTCGTCCTGCAGATAGCGTACGGTCGGGGCAAGGCGATCCACGTCATACCCGCGTTCAACGTCAATTTCATCGCGGTGCCGGTCATTGGCGGTGTTGTCGGGTTTGCCGAGCGAGTCCACGTTCTGCAATGGGTGGGGATCGCCGTGATCGTGGCAGGCACGCTCGTGCTCACCGCCACGCCTTCGGACGACGGCTCGGCAGGATCTGAGCCCGCGCAACGCTGAGCTACAGCTTGTCGATCAGCATGCTGCACTTTCCGGATGGGATCGGCAGCGTCTTGCGCTTCTTGCCGAGAACGTCGATCGTGAAGTAGTAGAGCTTCTCGCTTTCGAGGCGGATCTCCCAACCCCGGCCGCTTTTGTTGCTCAGGATCGTAATCATGTTGCGCTTGAGCGAGAGGTTCTCGATTCCCATGATCTCCAACGTGGGGACGATCCAGTCCACCGTCTTTCGCGGAAGGCTCACGTAGAGGCCGATGATGTTCTCGATCATGAGAGCGACCGTCGCGAGCCCGGCGTACGGCAGATAGTGCGGGCGCGGCCAGTCCTTCTTGCCCGGCCACTGGGCGGCGCCGTCCTTGCGGGGGAGATAGGCCTCCCACACCTGGCCCTTCTCCTTCCCCTCCGGGTGCAGCGTATCCAGGATGTAGTAGAGGTGACGGATCGCACACTCCCGAGCGAACTCGTACTTGCCGTACTTCTCCAGGCCCTTGATGACCATGAAGGTGAACGGGGGCACGACCGAACCGCGAAACCCGGTGCCGCGATCGACGAATTGCTCCTCGTTGGCCGCGAGCGTCGGGAAGGGATTCTCGGTTCCAAAGGTCTCGGGATCGCTCAAGTGGGCGATGAGCCTTTCCGACTTGTCCTCGTTCGGCAGCTCGGCAAGAAGCGCCCAGAAGCTCCCAATCGTCTTGACTCTGACCTGCCGCTCGTCCTTGTCCAGGTCGTAGTAGAATCCGTCGTCCTCGTTCCACATCAGATTGTTGATGCGGGTCTTGAGCGAGAAGAAGTGTCGGTTGTACCGGAAGCTGATCTCTTTGTCGTTGAGGATCTCACCGAGTTGCGCCATGTAGAGCGCGTTGAGCGCCTGTTGCGCGTTGAAATCCACGAGATAGTACGCGGGCTTGCGCGGCGAGTTGGCCATCGTGGTTGCCGCGTACGGAACGGCGTAGAGGCCGGAGTCGTCCTTGAATGTCTTGTCCAGCCACTCGTAGTAGCGTTCGAGCACCGGCATGACGTCGCGGATGCGCTTCTTGTTGCCGATCTTGTGATAGATGTTGTACTCGGCCCACGAGAAGAGCGGCGGCTGAACTCCCTCTGGATTGTCCTTGGAGAGGACCGGTTTTCCGTCCTTTACCGCGTACTCTCCGCGAATCGCTCCGTCGTCTTCCTGTTTCGCGTAGAAGTTGTCGAGCTGCGATCCGGCAGGGTAGATGCGGTTGCTGTACACGAGGAAGAACGTGGACATGATGGTGTCGAACTGAGCGATCGTCGGTGAATCGGGATGCGCGAAGAATCGTCCGGCGAGCTTACTTCTCGTCGTGGGCTTGCGCCAGAAGTCACCGGACCAGGCCCACGTCTGGTTGTAGACATCCACGAAATCCTGATCGTAGAAGTGAATGCTCGGGAATTCGCGCTTCGACGTTGAAGAGCCCGCAGCGGGCTCGTCCTTGAATGTGTCCAATGCTCTCGCTCTTTACGCTTCGTTCGGTTCCGTGTAGGCTTGACCATGGGTAAGCCTTTGCGAGAGGATACTTTGTCCCCTACCACTTGTCAAATTCGCCACGATCGGTGCCCGGGGTGACGAAATGGCTCGCATTCTTGTCGTAGACGACGACGATCAGATCTGTCGCTTCGTTTCCCGCGTTCTCGAGACGCACGGACACGAGACCCTCACCGCCTCGAGCGGGAAGGATGCGCTTTCCGCGCTCCGCGATTCACCGTGCGACGCGATGCTCCTCGATCTCGTCATGCCGGAGAAGGGGGGTATCGAGACGATCATGGAGATCCGCTCCACCTCGCCCGGCCTTCCGATCGCCGTCATGTCCGGCCGTATCATCCCCGGCGACGCGTCGATCACGCGTCTGGTCGAGCACTACGGCGCGATCGCGGTACTCGCGAAGCCGTTCACCTCGGAGGAGTTGGTCGCCGCCGTAGACAAGGCGCTGTCGTAGACGGTGATTCACGGAACCCCTTGCTTGACATCCCTTTATGAAGCTTGCATAGTTCGCTCAATGGATCGCAGCGAGCTTGACATCACTGCAGAACTGGCTCTCATGGAACTCACCGCGGACGAGCGTGAACAACTCGAGCACGGTGTAGCTCAGCTGCTCGAGTACTTCTCCCTCATGGACCGTGTGAACGTCTCGGACCTGGAACCGACGACCCACGCGCTCAACGAGGGCAACCGTCTTCGCCCGGACGCTCCACGCTCGGAAGGAAACCTCGCCGACGAGATCCTTGAGCAGGCCCCGGATCTGGAAGATCGGTTCATCGCGATCCCGAACGTGCTGTAGGACCTCTCCAATGAGCGATTCCTCCCATGCAAGCTGGAAATCCGTCCTCGCGTCGCCGGTAGACTACGAACGAACCGTACGAGCGCGCGATGAGGCGCTTCACGCTTTTCTGGAGTTCGACGGTGCACGCCGCTCTTCCGCGGCAACCGATCTCCCCGCCGGCGAGGCGCTCGCCGGCGTACCGTTCGCCGTCAAGGACAACATCGCCGTACAACGCTTCCAGTTGACCTGCGGGAGCAAGTTCCTCGCAAACCATGTCTCGCCCTACGATGCAACGATCGTCTCGCGTCTCGTCTCGGCGGGTGCCGTTCCGGTCGGCAAGACCAATCTGGACGAGTTCGGCATGGGCTCCTCCACGGACAACTCGGCATCCGGTCCCACGAACAATCCGTGGGATACCGAACGCGTCGCCGGCGGCTCGTCCGGTGGCTCCGCGGCGGCCGTCGCGGCCGGCATGGTGCCCTTCGCGCTCGGCACGGACACCGGCGGATCGGTGAGGCAACCCGCCTCGTTCTGCGGCGTCTACGGTCTGAAGCCGACGTACGGCACGCTCTCGCGCTATGGACTCGTTGCCTACGCGTCGTCGCTCGAGGTCGCGGGCATCCTCTCGTACGATCTCGAACTGATCCGATCGGTCTACCAGGCGGCGTCCGGCGAGGACATCATGGACCAGACGTCCGTGAGCGCTCCCGAGAGCGAGTTGGTTCCTCCCGCCACGGTCCGGCGTGTCGCCTTTCTCGCGGGCGATCTGGGTCTGGACGAACGAACCGCGGCCGCGTACGCGCGCGTCCGGGAGGCGGTCGCGTCGCTGGACGTGGCCGTAGAAGACGTGGAGCTCACGACCGCCGACTACGTCGTTCCCGCGTACTACACGATCGCGACCGCGGAGGCGAGCGCGAATCTCGCGCGCTTCAACGGCGTCCGCTACGGTGAGCGACCGGTGTTCGCCGAGAACCCGGAGGAGCTCGTTCGCGCCTCTCGAGCGGCGGGCTTCGGAAGCGAGGTGAAGCTGCGGATCCTGCTCGGGACCTACGTGCTGCGAAGCGGATTCCAGGAGCAGTACTACCAACGGGCGCAGAAGATCCGCACCGCGATCCGTCAGGAGCTCGCGAAGCTGCACGAGAGCTACGATCTCCTGATGCTTCCGGCGTTCCCCACCGCCGCGTTCAAGCACGGCGAGAGCGAGCTGGACGCATTCCAGCAGAAAGTCGCCGATCGGTTCACTACGATGGCGAACCTCGCGGCGCTCCCGGCGCTCAGCGTTCCCGCCGGCGTATTCCACGGGCTTCCCGTCGGGATTCAGGCGATGGGACCCGCCTTCAGCGAGGAGCGGCTTCTCTCGTTCGCGGAGGCACTCGCCAGGGAGCTACCCGTTGAACGACCGCCGGCCTACGCCCGGCCCGTGGTGGACGAGCTCGGAGGCGCGCGATGAGCTATCGTTCGTACGTCGGTCTCGAAATCCACATTCAGCTCGCCACGAACACCAAGGTCTTCTGTGGGTGCCGAACGTCGTTCGGCGAGGAACCGAACACCAATATCTGCCCGGTCTGCACCGGCTATCCCGGCGCGCTGCCGGCTCTCAACGAAGAGGCGATGCGGCTCGGGTACGTGGTCGCGCGTGCCCTCAACTGCGATCTCTCCGCGCTGTGCGAGTTCGAGCGCAAGAACTACTTCTATCCCGATCTTCCCAAGAACTATCAGATCTCCCAGTTCGCGGCTCCGCTCGGTACGAACGGGCACATCGATCTCGAGTTCCGCAAGCGCAAGAAGCGAGTGCGGATACGCGAGTGCCACCTCGAGGAAGACGCGGGCAAGATGATCCACGCCGGCGACGAGTCGCTGCTCGACTACAACCGGGCGGGGACGCCGCTGCTCGAGATCGTCACCGAGCCCGACCTCGAGATCGGGGAGGAAGCCGAGCACCTTCTGCAGGAGTTCCGCCGGCTCGTTCGCTACCTCGGCGTCTGCGACGGCAACATGGAAGAGGGTTCGCTCCGCTGCGATGCGAACGTCTCGGTCAACGTCGAGGGGGCGGGGCTCGGCACCAAGGTCGAGATCAAGAACATGAACTCCTTCCGATTCGTCCGGAAGGCGCTCACCTACGAGATCGATCGCCAGCAGGACATCCTCGAACGCGGCGGCACGATCGTGCAGGAGACCCGGCTCTGGAACGAGAACCGGGACGTCTCGGAGTCGATGCGGGTGAAGGAGTCGTCCAACGATTACCGCTACTTCCCCGAGCCCGACCTTCCGCCGTTCCGTGCGGACGAATCGTTCCTCGCCTCGGTCGAGTCCTCGCTCGTGGAGCTGCCGCCGCAGCGCAAGGCGCGGCTCGCGAGCGAGTACTCGCTCACCGAGGCCCAGGCGGACTTCATCTGTGAGGAGCGTGAAACCGCCGACCACTTCGAGGCCGCCGTGAGAGCCGGTGCGCCCGCCGCCGAGACGGCGGTCTGGCTCATGGGCGACGTGCAGAAGCTCCTCAACCGGAGCAACACGACGCTGGCCGCGAGCCCGCTTTCGCCGCGGCGACTCGCGGAGCTGCTCAGTCTCCTCGCGGAGGGCCGCATCCACGGCAAGCTGGCGAAGCAGACGCTCGCTGCGGTGTTCGAGGACGACAAGGATCCTGCCGCGATCATCGCCGAACGCGGCTGGGAACAGATCACCGATCCGGAGGCGATCGGGAAGATCGTAGACGGCGTGCTCGCGGAGCATCACCAAGCCGTTGAACAGATACGCGGCGGCGATACGAAGCCGCATGGCTATCTCGTTGGGCAGGTCATGCGCGCCACGAGCGGGCGTGCCGACCCCAAGCTCGTGCAACGCGTTCTCGGCGAACGGCTTGCGCTCAAGTTCATCCGTGTCTTCAGCTTCGGTGGCGCGATCACCGGGCGAACGCGCGAAGACGGCGTCGTGGTTCCCGGAGACGTTGAAGCTCTGATCGCCGCGGTACGCAACGATCCCACGCTTCCGAACGATCTCCGCTACGCCGAGCTCGAGATCGGCCGATTCCTCAGCGAGGAGATCACTCCGCGAGACTGGGCGGCGCTCATCCACGCCGTCGCGACACACGTTGGATCCGGGGAGACCTCCGGTGTCGTGATCGCGACCGGGACGGACACGCTCGCCTATACGGCCGGGCTCCTCCACTGGCTCTTCGGAGACACGTCCGTGCCGATCGTCCTCGTGGCGAGCTCCACAACGGGTGAAGCCGAGGAGAGCGTGGAGAGCTTCAAGCACGCTGTGCGGGTTGCCGTTTCCGGCGCGCAGGGCGTGACGGTCGTGTTCGGCGGGTACGAGCTGCCGGCGGTGAACCTCAAGTTCGAACGCGTTCCCGGCGGGTCGGCCGAGGGACCGGCCTTCCGGACCTGGAGCGCGGACGCGGCCGCACGCACGACGGTGGCGCTCTACGGGAACATGGAGCTTGCTCAGCCCGAGCTGGCCTTCCGACTGGAAGCCGCGGTGAAGCAGAGCTTCGTCGCGAAGGTCTTTCCCGGAATGCCGGCGAGCTCGCTGATCGCGCTCATAGACGCGGGCGTGCGCTTCTTCGTGCTCGAGCTCTACGACACCGGAACGGCGAACCTGCGCGAGTCTCCGTTCTCGCTCCGTGGCGCGCTCGAGTACGGACAGGAGCGCGGTGTGGTGTTCTTCTGCACGTCGCAGCAGGAAGGCAACGTCGACTTTGCCACGTACGTCACGAGCCACGACCTGTGGCGCGGCGGCGCGATCCCCATGGGGACACTCACGACCGAGAGCGTCTACTCCCGCCTCCTCGCCGTGCTCCTCGCGAGCGACGAGTGGGATGGCGAGTCGGTCGCTCGGATGATGGAGCGAACCGAATGATCGATCGAATACTCGTCCGTGACCTCGCAGATCACGAAGGCAAGGAGGTTCGCCTCGCCGGGTGGGTCCACCGCATTCGTGAGTTGGGCGCGGTGTCCTTCGTGTTGCTGCGCGACCGGAGCGGTCTCGGCCAACTCGTGTACGACGGCAAGGTGAGCGCCGCAAACGAAAGCGTCGTTGCCGTTCGGGGGACCGTCCAGGCGAACGAGAAGGCGCCGGGCGGCTATGAGCTCCACGTCACCGAGACCGAGGTGCTCGGCCCCGCGACCGGCGATCTTCCGATCGCAATCAACCAGGATCCCGACTCGCTCGGCCTGGACGCCCTCCTGGACAATCGTATCCTCTCGCTGCGCATCCCCAAGGTGCGCTCGATCTTCGCCGTCCAGGCGACCATCGCGGACGCCTTCGCCGACTACCTGCGCTCGAACGGTTTCACGGAGATCAAGTCGAGTAAGCTGATCGGTTCGGGCACCGAGGGCGGCACCGGTCTCTTCACGGTCGACTACTTCGGCGACCGCGTCTACCTCGCGCAGTCGCCGCAGTTCTACAAGCAGGCGATGGTGGCGAGCGGAATGGAGCGTGTGTTCGAGATCGGCGCGGCGTATCGCGCGGAGAAGCACGACACGCCGCGCCACCTCAACGAGTACGTGTCGCTGGACGTGGAGATGGGCTTCATCAGCGGCCACGAGGATCTCATGGATCTCGAAGTCGGTCTCTTGAGCCACATCTTCCGCGTGGTCGCTGAACGGAATGCCACGGATCTCGAAGCGCTCGGCGCGAGCGTTCCCACCGCGGAGCAGATGGCCGCGACGCCACGTATCGACCACGACGAGGCGAAGACGATCATCTCGGACCGGGGCGGCAAGAAGGTGTTCGAGATCAACCCGGAAGGCGAACGAGAGCTTTGCGCATGGGCCGAGGAGACCGCCGGCGTGCCCGCCGTGTTCGTCTCCGGATTTCCCCGGAAAAAGCGACCGTTCTACACGTATCCGGACGGCCTCAAGACGAAGAGCTTCGATCTGCTCTTCCGTGGGCTCGAAATCACGACCGGCGGGCAGCGCATCCACGAGTATGCGATGCTCACGGAGACGCTTCCCAAGTTCGGACTGACCGAAGAGGGCCTCGGCGACTACTGCACGATCTTCAAGTACGGGTGTCCGCCGCACGGCGGCTTCGCGATCGGGCTCGAGCGGCTGACGCAACAGATCTTGGGCCTGTCCAACGTGAAGGAAGCCTCCCTCTTTCCTCGAGATCGCAAGCGAGTCAGACCGTAGGCGTCCGCAGCCCGGCTTGAAAAGCGGCCCCGCCGGCACTACGATGGGACTCCATGGTCTCCGGCCGTCGCAGAGCAACCCCCATTCTGATCCTGCTCAGCTTCATCGCCCTGACGGGCTGCGTGACCGATCGCGATCCGGAAGCCGCGGGACTGCCGAATGGGTACCCGGGCTCGTTGACCGACCTTCCCCGGCTGTCGCCGTTACCCGAGCCCGGTCCGACCTATCCTGATCTCGTGCACGATCCCGGGAATCGTCGCCGCACCGCCGCGCCCGTCACTCGCGTGCCGCGACCGGAGACCGATCCCGGGATCGAGGAGCTACTCGACTCGCTGACGCTTCGTCAGCGCATCGGCCAGCGTTTCATCGCTCCCGTCAACGGGCATTTCGTGTCGCAGGGAGCGGCCTTCGAGATCCTGGAAGTCTCGCCCGCCGGGTTCATCATCTACCCGTGGAACTTCGAGACCGCGGCCGGCATCCGGCGCCTGACCGGTCAGTTGCAGCTCGTGGCATCGCACGCCACTCCGCAGATCCGGCTCCTGCTCTGTACCGACCAGGAAGGCGGACGCGTGGAAACCTTCCGCTTCCCCGGCTTCGTGCGATTCCCACCCGCCGCGTCGATCGGGGCGTTCGAAGACCCCTCGCTGGTTCGGGCGGCGGCGTACATCACCGGGCGGCAGCTCGAGCGACTCGGCATCAACATGAACCTCGCGCCTGTCCTCGATCTGCGCAACGGCACCTCCGAATCGATCATCGGCGACCGGAGCTACGGGCCGGATCCGCGAGTCGTCTCCGACCTCGTGGAGGCGTACGTGGAGACGATGAGGAGCGCCGGAATCGTCGCGACGGCGAAGCACTTTCCGGGGCACGGAGTCACCACCGTGGACTCGCACTCGGCCTTGCCCGTCGTTTCCACGTCGCGGAGCCGGCTCTCGCGTCAGGACCTCGCGCCGTTTGTGCGGGCGATCGAGACCGGCGTCCCGGTCGTCATGACCGGGCATATCCTCTTCGATCGGATCGATCCGTTCTATCCCGCGACCCTCTCCCGCGTGTTTCTGCACGACATCCTCCGGCACGAGCTCGGTTTCGAGGGCGTCGTGATGACGGACGGTCTCGAGATGCGCGCGTTGCGCGACAACTACTCGCTTCCGGAGACGCTCGTGCGCCTCTTCAAGTACGACGTCGACCTCATTCTTCTCTATAGCAGCTACGACGTCGTGGAGCTCGTGACGATGGTTGAAGACCTGATCGCTACGGGCGAGATCACCGAGGACGACGTGAATCGCGGCGTGCGGCGCGTGCTCGCGCTCAAGCGCGATTACGGACTGATTCAAGGGGGATTGCCATGACTATCATCAGCGCGACGATCACGCTCTTTCTCGTGATGGATCCAATCGGCAACATTCCGGTGTTCCTCTCGCTGCTCGAAGAGATCGAGCCTCGCCGGCGACTGCGGATCATCGTTCGCGAAATGGTGATTGCGCTGGCGATTCTCTCGCTCTTTCTCTTCTTCGGTAAGTACATCCTGGAGGGGCTCCACATCAGCGAACCCGCGCTCAGCGTAGGAGGCGGCGTCGTTCTGTTCCTGATCGCGCTTCGCATGATCTTCCCTCGGCCCGACTCGAGTACGGAACGCGATGCACGCGCCGATCACACGCCGGGCCAGGAGCCGCTACTTGTGCCGCTTGCCGTGCCTCTCGTGGCCGGGCCCTCCGCGATGGCGATGGTCGTGCTGTTGGCGACGCAGTACCCGAGCCGCGTGTTCCACTGGCTCGTCGCGCTGCTGATTGCGTGGCTCGTGAGCGCGTTGATACTGCTATCTGCGGAGGTCCTCCGCAAGTATCTCGGTCGTCGCGCCATCAAGGCGCTCGAACGATTGATGGGCATGATCCTGACGACGCTCGCGGTGGACATGCTGCTCGGCGGCATCGAGACCTATCTGGCCCGTTAGATGAAACGACCAGTCATACGATGAGCGCGTACACTCTCTCGCTCGTTGCCGTTTCTGCCTTCCTCCGTATCCGTCAGCTCGGCGATAGCGAAAGACGTCGGCCACATTCTGCCGTCGTCGAGTCTCGCAGTGTCGTTGAAGCCGAATGTCGCGTAGCGGCCGCCGAACTTTCCGGCCGCCTGGAAGAAACAGATGACCTTGCCGTCCTGCGCGTACGCAGGCATGCCGTACCACGTCTTCGGCCAAAGGTCCGGAGCCGTGGACGTGACGAGCTCGTGGATTCGCTTCGCGAGCGCCTTGTCTTCGGCGGCCATCTCCTCGATTGCCTCCATGACGGCCTGCTCTCCGTCAGCTCGCTTCTTCTCGGCGCGTTTCTCAGCGGCAAGCTCCCTCGAGCGAGCATTCATTGCTTCGCGCTCTTCTTTCGAGAACCCACCGTTCTGCGATGCTGTTGCCATGATAACCCTCCTCCTGCTATGCTCTTCATATATCTTGACTGTCGAGATACTTGATTGTCAAGTTAAAAGATCAGCATTATGGAAACAAGAGGCAAGGCGGAACAACAGGCACTCCTCGCCGCTCGGGAGTACGGGATAGGGACGATCCTCTTTCGGAACGCGCTCGCAAAACGGGCCGGACTCAGTCTCACCGAGTCGCTCTCCCTGACGGTACTGGGCATCAGGGGTGCCTCGACTCCGGGTGAGCTCGCGCGCTTCACGGGGCTCACGTCCGGCGCGACGACCAGCATGATCGAT
Organism: Spirochaetales bacterium; assembly: GCA_046538735.1. Classification (GTDB taxonomy): domain Bacteria; phylum Spirochaetota; class Spirochaetia; order DSM-27196; family SLST01; genus SLST01. The sequence goes on along the minus strand of JBKHII010000030.1, from coordinate 689 downwards.
CGCCTGGAACGACGACAGTTCGTCAGACGCAGACCCAATCCGGACGACAGACGAGGCGTCATCGTGGAGATCGACGAGTCCTCCTCCAGCGACGCCCGGAGTCTCGTATCGGGCATCCGGCGCGCGAACCAGGAGGTGGTTGCGGCCTACACCGAGCGCGAGCTCCTCATTATCGCCGAGTTTCTGACGAAGATGACGGCCGGTCTCACGGAGGAGTCAAGGAAGTTGGACGCGGGCTCGCAGCCGTTCTGAGCGGTGACGCGGCAAGGCGTTCGGACCGAGTCGGCCGGCGATTCGGATGGACCGTGCTGCCGAGCCGGACCATGGTGCCCGGAGCGCTTCTCGTCGTCTCCGAGTACGCGCTGTCGACGTGGGTCATCGCGACGAACCGCTTCGCGGTCGGGTCGGCGCGGCTGCAGCCTGACCGGAACCAGACCGTCGTCGACCGCGGTCCGTACTCGGTCGTCCGGCATCCGATGTGCTCGTCAATCCTGATCTTGCTCGTGGAAACGCCGCTCTTGCTCGGATCGTGGTGGGCCTACATTCCGTCAGGGGTCAGCGCCGTCATGTATGTGCTGCGCGGCAAGCAGGGAGCGCAACGGGCGCCGCATCGGCGCCCGCCGCGACCCACGGTCTAGAGCTTCTGCTCGTTCTCCTGCACCATCCGGTTCACCGTCTGGAGCACGGAG
>JBKHII010000005.1:0-86534 GCA_046538735.1 Spirochaetales bacterium | reverse complement strand
CGATTCGCTCCCGGATCAAGAGCTCTGCCTCTCGGTCCGCGCGCGTCACGGGGCTTTCGTCCGGCTTTGTCTCGACCCGGAGGTCGGTCCCGAAGTAGGTGAGCGTGAGCTCGCCGGCTTCGGCAGCGACTCGAACCGCGAACTCGCGTAGATCGGAGAGCTCGTCTCGTGACGGCGCGTAGCTCACAGTCTCTCCCTCGCTTCGCGCTCGGCCTCTCGCTTCTGGTCGCGCTTCTTGATCGTCTGCCGCTTGTCGAACTCGCGCTTTCCCTTCGCGAGTCCGAGCTCCACCTTCACGAGTCCGCCCTTGAAGTAGAGCTGGAGCGGCACGAGCGTGAATCCGCGCTCGTCCACGCGGCGCTTCAGACGCCGTATCTCCTGCCTGTGGACCAGGAGCCTGCGCTCCCGGTCCGGGTCGTGGTTGAAGATGCTCGCCTGATCGTAGGGGGAGATGCGGAGGCCGGCGAGCCAGAGCTCGTGGTCGCGGATCCGCGCGTAGGAATCTCCGAAGGCGATCTTGCCTTCACGAAGCGACTTGACTTCGCTGCCGACGAGCTCGATGCCGCATTCGAACTTCTCGTCGATCGCGTAGTCGTAGAATGCCCGACGGTTGCGGGCTATCGTTTTTGTGGGCTCGGCCATGGTGAAAACCTACGAAACTACCGGTCCGTTGGGGAGATGACGAGGCGGAAACCAACGAAGGGAGAGCACCACGCAGGGTCGAGCGACCCTCGGTCGCCCGGCTGGAAACCGATCGGTTCGGTCGCCCAGCCGCCTCCGCGGACGACACGATGCGCCGCCGGGACGTTCTGCGTCGCGCGGGTCGAAGGCTCCGGGTGCACGTGGGCGAAGCCGGCGAACGCGTCGCTCGTCCACTCCCACACATTCCCGACCATGCCCACGATAGACGTCCGTCCGTCGCCGCCGGCCTCGCTCACGGGAACCGGCGAGTCGACTCCGGCTTCGGCCAGAACGCCGTCCTCGGCCGCCGAGACGCGAAGCGCGAACTCCCACTCGGCTTCGGTCGGAAGCCGGGCCTCGAGGCCGCCCGGGAGCAGCGTCGTGTACCACTCGGCGAACGCGGCGGCAGCGAAGGCCGAGACCCCGGTGACCGGCCGTCGCGGATCGGCCCGAAGCGGGCCGATCTGGTCCAGATACGCCTCGTCAACGAGCCCACGCGTCACGAGCCGGTCTCGGTTTTCGGCACGCCAGTCAGGAACCGCATCCAGGAACGCCTCGAAGGCGGAGAAGGGGACCTCGGTCGCACCGATCCGATACTCGCTCACGCTCGTCCGGAACGGGATGTCGCCTCCACGCGCGGCGCGCTCTTCGCCGCCGAGCACCACCTCGCCACCGGGAAGCGAGACGAAGGTGAGGCCGAGGGGGAACGGTTCGCGGCGCCCGGCCGGCAACCCGGAGCCCTCGAATTGCATCGCGATGAGCTCCTGCGCGCGCGCGGTACCGAACGCGTCCCAAGCGCCGCCGTCCACGATCGACTCCCGTTCCGGTGCGAGGATCGTCAGGAGCTGAAGCGGCAAGAGATCGGCCTCGTCTGCCGCGTTCGCAAGCGTTTGCGCAGCGGCGGCGATGCCGGACGGAACGGCGACCGCGGTCTGCCCCCCCATGCTCGTCGCACCGGCGGCGAGATCGTTCAGGAGCGCCTCAGAGGTGACGTGCGGGAGCGCGAGGGTCACGAATCGGCTCCAGGACCGCTGCGCGTCAGCCGAGCCGGCGACGGCTGACGCGGCGCGCAGGTCGGAGGCGAGGAGCCGCGCGATCGGCGGGAACTGGTACCTCGCATTGGCCTCTCCGGTGAGCGACCACCCGGAGAACTCGTGAAGCGCCGTTCGGAGCAACTCGTCGGTATCGGGCTCGGGAAGCGCGAGGCGAACGGTCATCCGGCTCGGAAAGACCCACGAACCGAGAACGCGTCCGGGAACACGGACTCGCTCGCTCGCCGACCGAAAGCCGGCGCGACGCACCTCGATCTCGCGCTCGCCGGCCGGAACGAAGAAGGTGCCGGGAGTCGTCCCGATCCGCGTTCCATCCACGTAGAGCGAGCCCCACCCCGGGGTGGAGATCACGGTGACGTTCGATCCGTGGCGAACGACGCCGGGGAATACGAGTACGAAGAAGAGCAGGACCGCCAGGAGAACCCCGTAGACGACCGGCACGTATGCTGTTGGCTCGAGACCGAGCACCGGCTTGAGCTTGACCTCGATCTCTTCGGGATTCGGCTGTTCTTCCTTGCTCATCAGCGGATTATAGGAACCCGCTCCTCGGGTTGTCAACGCGACCGGCCCATGCTACCGTTCCACAAAATGGACGCTACCTGGACGGATCGCCTGACACGCTTCACCGAGCGCTTCCTCACGTGGCGCGCGCGCCGCAGAGTCCGGAAGAAGATCAAACAGCAACAGAAGCACGTGGTCGTGGACTGGCTGGAGGCGTTCCTCTGGGCGGCGGGCGTCGTGCTGCTTATCAACCAGTATGCCCTCCAGGCGTATCGGATCCCCTCGGGTTCGATGATGGACACGCTCCTCCTGGGAGATCGGATCTTCGTCAACAAAGTCATCTACGGGCCCGAGCTCCTGCCCGGACTGGTCAAGCTTCCCGGGTTCAAGGAGCCCGAGCGGGGCGAGATCGTCATCTTCGAGAGCCCCGAGTACCGATCCAGGGGCACGCTCGTCGAGATCGTGCAGCGCGTGCTCTACATGGTCACGCTCTCGCTCGTCGACATTGATCGCGACGAATCCGGCGAGCCGCGGGTACACTTCCTGATCAAACGCGCGGTTGGGGTGGGCGGCGACCGGTTCCGCACGCGCGACGGAGAGCTCCACGTGCGCCCCCCGGGAGAGGCCGACTGGATTGCCGAACGTGAGTTCGCACCGACCCAGGGTCTCGACTACGAGATACGCCGTCTCATCCCGCATGAGCTCTACGGAGAGTACCCGGAGGCGGGCGTCGCGATCGCTCGCGACGAGCTCGGGCTTCGGGTAGACGCGGCGGGAGAGGCCGCGCTCACCGCGGTGCGACGCAACGGAGACCTGGACCCTTTCGAGCTCGATCGAGCCCGCACCGCCTACCTCCTGAAGGCGAATCCGCACGACGCCCGCACCGCGGCGCGCGCGGCGTACTACGAGCTCGGCTGGTACGTTCCGCTCGGGCGAATCCTGCCGCTCGGCGACAACCGGGACAATTCCCGCGACGGCCGCTCCTTCGGTCCGGTCCTGCTCGAGGACGTCCTCGGCCGCGCGATGATCAAGTACTGGCCGCTCCACCGCATCGGGGTGATTCGGTAGATGCTGCCCCGTTCCTCGCGGCGCTATGAGACATACCGTGAGACCGATTCGCTTCGCCGCAGGCTTCGACGCATCGTTGGCGTTCTCCTCCTGTTCTTCCTCGTCTACGAGGCGGTCACGACGGTGCTGCTGAGCAGCGTGGAGCAAGAGAGCATCGCCATGGAGCCCACGATCTCCGAGGGCGACCGCCTCTTCGCGCTGCCGCTCGTCTATGGGCCACGGATCCGACTGTTCGGGTGGGTGCTGCCGGGGATACGCCCGCCGGTGCGTGGCGACATCGTCGCCGTGCGTCCGCCCTACATGCCGCGCCCCGGATGGGCCGGCCGTCTCGCGGATCCGATCGTGCGATTCGTCACGCTCGGAAACCGGAGAGTCGGCGACGGCCGGACGTGGGAATCGTCCGTCCAGGTGAAACGCATCGTGGGCGTGCCGGGCGACACGATTCAGATCGAGCGGTTCGTCGCCTACGTGCAGCCTTCCGGGGAGCGCGAATTCGTGAGCGAGTTCGCGCTGACGTCCGCCGAGTATCAGCTGCAGATCGACGAGCGTCCCGCCGGCTGGGAAGCCCTCGATCCCTTCGGCGCGGCAGCGGAAGCGGTCACGCTCGCCGACGGCGAGTACTTCGTGCTCACCGACAACCGAAGCGCCGGCCTCGACTCGCGCCATTGGGGCGTGGTCACGCACGAGCACATCATCGCCAAGCTCTCCTATCGCTTCCGGCCGCTCTCGCGCTTCGGTCGCCCCTGAACCTCCTCGGATGAGCCTCCCGGCCGCGCTCTACGTTCACGTCCCGTTCTGCACCGCGAAATGCGGTTACTGCGCCTTCCACTCGATCACCGGTTGGACCCCTGGGGCCACTCGGGTCATGACGAGCGCGATCGTCGCGGACATGGACGAGCTCGCCGGACTCCTGCCGTCCGTCCGGACGCTCTATGTGGGCGGCGGAACGCCGACGACGCTGGAACCCGCCTCGTTGCTGAGCCTGATCAGCCGGCCACGCGATCTTGGCGCTCCGGTTGCTGAGATCACGGTTGAAGCGAACCCGGAGTCGACCACTCCGGAGCTGACGGCCGTTCTCGAGGAGGCGGGCGTGGATCGGCTCAGCGTGGGCGTTCAGACGCTCGAGCCTGCGGCGGCGCGGGTGCTCGGCCGGCGGCTCTCCTCGCTCACCGAGATCGAGGCGATCCGTCGCGCGTGGCACGGCGCGCTCTCGCTCGACCTCATCCACGGCGCACCCGGTTCCACGCGAGACGGATTCCTGCGCAACCTGCGAGCGCTCCTGGCGCTCGGAGTCGACCACCTCTCGGTTTACGGACTCTCGATCGAACCGGACACGCCGCTCGAGCGCGCCGTATCGGCGCGAACCGTTCGGCCGCCGCAGGCCGACGACGAATGGCCGGATGTCGTGGCGACGATCGAGGCGGCCGGGCTGCGGCGCTACGAGGTCTCGAACTTCGCGCTCCCCGGCTCCGAATGCCGGCACAACCAGGCGTACTGGAGGGGCGAGCGGTTCCTGGGACTCGGCCCCTCCGCCGTCTCCACGCTGGACGCGCCCGGCGCGGCCACGCCGCCGAGCATGGTGCCTGCGATCCGCGTCACGCAGCCGTGCGACCACGCGGCCTACCTCGCTCGCAGCGGACCGCTCAGCGGCGAGATCGAGCCTCTGGACGAACGCGATCTCATCGCGGAGCGTATCATGCTGGGGCTGCGAACGAGCGAGGGGATCCGCGCGGACGGCGCGCTCGCCACGGTCCGGGAGCCGCTGCTGCAACGCGCGCGGATGCTCGAAGCGGCCGGGCTCGTGGTGACCGCGGAGGACACGATACGCCCCACGCACCGGGGGATGGACCTGCTGAATCGCGTGCTCGTCGCGCTGCTGGACGTCCTGTGAGAGGGCAGGGGGCGGCGAGTCCCGCGTCGGCCTAACTCCAGATACGGCCACGATATTGACACCGCTCACCCGCGGTGGTACCGTTTTCGGCAGATGTCAGGACACAGTAAATGGGCGACGATTCGCCACAAGAAGGGCGCTGCGGACGCGAAGCGCGGCAAGCTCTTCACGAAGCTCATCAAAGAGATAACGGTGGCCGCTCGGATGGGCGGGGGAGATGAGGTCGCGAACCCTCGGCTGCGCCAGGCGGTGCTCAAGGCTCGCGACGCGAACATGCCGAAGGACAATATCGACCGGGCGATCAAGAAGGGGACCGGCGATCTCGAAGGTATGGAGTACGTGGAGATCACGTACGAGGGATACGGACCGGGCGGCGTCGCGATCATGGTCGACAGCCTCACGGACAACCGGAACAGAACCGCCGCGGACGTCCGGAGCATCTTCAGCAAGCACGGCGGGAACCTGGGCGAGACCGGATGCGTCTCGTACCTCTTCAGCCGCAAGGGAATCCTCGCCTACAGCAGCGAGAAGTACACCGAAGACGAGATCTTCGAACACGCGCTCGAGGCCGGCGCGGCGGACGTCTCCTCGGACGGCGACATGATCGAGGTCTCGTGCGAACCGGACGACTTCGAAACGGTCCTCGCCGCGATGCAGGACGCCGGGTACGAGCACGAGAACGCGGAGATCATGAAGATCCCCGAGGCGCGCGTGGCGCTTGACGTGGAGGGCACGCGGAAGGCACTGCGGTTGATCGAGCTCCTCGAGGACAACGACGACGTCCAGGCGGTCTCCACGAACATCGATATTCCGGACGACTACGAACCCGAAGAATGACGCGCGTATTGGGAATCGATCCCGGACTCGCCTCCACGGGCTGGGGCCTCGTTGAGACCGACGGTTCCCGCTACACGCACATCGGTCACGGAGTGATCGAGACGCCCGCGAACACCCACGTTGGGCTTCGCCTGCGCACGATCTTCCAGACGGTAGAGTGGCTCATCGCCGAGTACGCTCCGGACGAGGCGGGCGTGGAGTCGCTCTACTTCGCGCGCAACGCGACGAGCGCAATCCCCGTCGCGCAGGCGCGCGGCGTGGTGTTCCTCGCGCTCTCCCTCGCGGACGTGCCGGCGTACGAGTATCCTCCCCAGGCGATCAAACAGAGCATCGTGGGGGAGGGGCGTGCCGAGAAGAGCCAGGTGCAGGAGCTCGTGCGCGTTCTGCTTGGGCTTTCGGAGATTCCCAGGCCCGATCACAGCGCGGACGCGCTCGCGGCCGCGATCTGTCACATCGCGCATCGACCGTTGCAGGAGCGAATCTCCGATGTTCAATAGCCTTTCCGGAACGATCACCGGCCGCGGACCGAACGCGCTGTTCCTCACGACCGCGGGCGTGGAGTGGGAGCTCGAGGTGAGCGGCTTCACGCTACGGACACTCGCCTCGAACGATGCGGACGACCGCGTCCGCGTCTACACCTACCTCTACCATCGCGAAGACCAGATGCGGCTCTTTGGATTCGCCTCCCCGGATGAGCGGCGAGTGTTTCTCGAGCTCACGAGGGTGAGCGGGATCGGACCGCGCGCCGCGGTGAAGATGCTCTCCGCGACGAGCCCCTCCGAGCTGATCCGCATGCTCGAGGCCGAGGACGTGGACGGTCTCGTCCGGCTCCCCGGCCTCGGCCGCAAGACGGCGCAGAAGATGATCCTCGCGCTGCGCGGCAAGCTCGTCGCCGAGAGCGCCGAGGGCACGAGCGGCCACGTCGAGCTCGTGGAGGCGCTCGTGGAGATGGGATTCGACCGTTCCAGGACGATCTCCGTCGTGAACGCGCTCGCTTCGGAGCTCGCCGATTCGGCGGGCGCGGATCCGACCGCTGCCGAGAAGGAAATCTTCCGCCAGGCCATTGTCCGACTCTCGGGCGAGTAGGGTATACTACCGGCGATGAGTCTGCTCCACGGAGAGGAATCGGCCGAGGAACGCTCGGCAGAAGACGCGCTGGAAACCAAGCTCCGTCCGCAGCGGCTCAGCGACTTCCAGGGACAGGCTGAGCTGAAACAGAATCTCGGAGTCTTCGTGCAGGCGGCGCGCGAGCGCGACGAGGCGCTCGACCACGTCTTCCTGAGCGGCCCGCCGGGACTCGGGAAGACGACGCTCGCCTCGATCCTCGCGCACGAGATGGCGACCGAGTTCAAGGTGACCTCGGCTCCGGCGCTCGAGAAGCCGAAGGACCTCGCGGGCATTCTCACGACGATCACCGAGGGCACGGTCTTCCTCATCGACGAGATCCACCGGCTCAAACCCGCGATCGAGGAGATGCTCTACATCGCGATGGAGGACTACGAGCTCGACTGGATCATCGGCCAGGGGCCGGCTGCGCGGACGATCCGCATCCCGCTCCCGCCGTTCACGCTCGTTGGGGCAACGACGAAGGCGGGTCTCGTGGCTGCGCCGCTCTACAGCCGGTTCGGGATCACGGTTCGCATCAACTACTACTCGCTCGCCGACCTCGCCTCGATCATCGAGCGCAGCGCAACGATCCTCGGCGTATCGGTGAACGCGGATGCGGTCGAGCTCCTCGCGCGCTGCGCGCGCGGCACTCCGCGCGTCGCAAACCGGATTCTCCGGCGAATGCGCGACTTTGCGCAGGTGCTCGGCGACGGCGTGATCACGGAGTCGATCGTGAGCGAGGGCATGGGTCGGCTGCGCATCGATCCCGAAGGGCTCGAAGAGCACGACCGCGCCATCCTCCGGACCGTGATCACGACCTACGGCGGCGGACCGGTCGGCGCGGAAACGCTCGCAATCTCGGTGGGAGAGGCGATCGACACGCTCGAAGACTTCTACGAGCCCTACCTGATACAATGCGGCTACCTCAAGCGTACGCCGCGCGGCAGAGTGGCGACGCCTCGCGCCTACGAACACCTTGGACTTGAGCTTCCCCGTGAAAACGACGGACTTCTCTTTTGACCTTCCGGACGAACTGATCGCGCAGCACCCGAGCGAGCATCGCGGCGAGTCTCGCCTCATGGTCCTCGACCGCACAACCGGCCGAACCGAGCACCGCACGGTCGCCGACCTCCCCGATCTCGTGGCGCCCCGGACCGTGATGGTCTTCAACGACAGCCGCGTACGGAAGGCGAGGCTCTATGGGCGGCCGGTTGCGACCGGGGCCCACGCCGCCCCCGTCCGGGCCGGCGACGCAGGCGACCGTGACGGCGGCGACCGCGAGTTCCTCCTCGTCCGCGAGCTCCCCGACCACCCGCCGCGAACCGGATGGGAGGCGATGACGAAGAAGCCGCGCCGCCTGAAACCGGACGACCGGATCGCCTTCCCGGGAGGTCGGACGGCACGCGTCGTGGGGCACCGCGAGATGTTCGTGATGCTGCGCTTCGACTCACCGCTGGACGAGGCGTACTTCGCGCGGCACGGCCACGTCCCGCTCCCACCGTACATCGAGCGCGAGGATGCGCCCGAGGATGAGGAACGCTACCAGACGGTCTACGCGAAGGAGCCGGGATCGGTCGCCGCCCCAACCGCGGGCCTCCACTTCACCCCGCGGATCCTGGACGAGCTACGGGCGCGCGGCGTTCGGACCGAGACGGTCCGCCTCCACGTAGGAATCGGGACCTTTCTGCCGGTGCGAGTCGAGGACATCGGCGAGCACACGATGCACGAAGAGGAGTGCGAGCTCACCGAGGAAACGGCGAGACGGCTCAACGAGGCACGAGCGGAGGGACACCCACTGCTCGCGGTGGGGACGACCACGGTTCGCACGCTCGAGAGCGCGTGGGATCCCGACCGCGGCGAGCTCGTCCCGTTCCGCGGGGAGACGGACATCTTCATTCGCCCCGGGCACCAGTTCGGCGCGGTGGACATGCTCTTCACGAACTTCCACACGCCTCGCTCCACGCTCCTGATGCTCGTAAGCGCCTTCGCCGGCCGGGAGACGATCCTCGCGGCGTACGAGGAAGCCGTACGCGAGCGCTACCGCTTCTTCTCCTACGGCGATGCAATGCTGATCAGGTAGCTAGAACGTGTTCTCGTCCATCGCCTCGAACTCCGCGCGAACGCGCTCGAGTCTCGCGATGTGCCGGTCGATGATCGCCCCGTAGTCGAGCTCGCCGTGCTCGATGCGGTAGCTCTGGTCCTCCCAGTGCTGTACCTCTTCAAGATTCAACCACGGGAACTGCGCCGCCTGGGCGCTCCATCGAACCGCCTCGGTCCAGTAGTGGCGGGCGATCTCGAAGAGACTCTCGGCGCGGAGCAAACTCTCCAGGTTGTCCCGGCGCCATGGATAGTTGAAGTAGTACGCCTCGAGCTTCATGTACTTGGAGCCCCACCCGAGGTACTGGTTCACGAGGTGCAGGTTGAGATGCATCCAGAAGAGCGCACGGTAGTACTGGTGCTCGCGAGGCGTCGCGATCTCGGCGATCGCGTAGAGCGGGTTCGCGAAGTCCGCCTCGAGCGCGAGCTCGAGCCACCTGATGTTCTCGGCGAACTCCTCCGGATACATGGAGAGCTGCTGATGATTGAGCTCGTAGAGCTGTTCCTTGTAGATGAGTCGGTACGCGTCCGCGCGACCGGCGGTGAGCGCGAGCAGCAGCCCCACGACGAGCGCGACGCGTGCGAATCCACGTCGGTCCACGGCTAGAGTATCGACGCCTTCTCCAGGGTCTCCCAGATCTTTTCCGCGATCTCGTCCTCCGGCGCGGTCGCGTCCAGCGTCACCACGCGCGTTGTGTCCGGCACGGCGGACAGCACCTCAACGTAGCGCTCGCGCACGCGGGCCTGAAACTCCGTTCGCTCGTAGATCTCGCGGAGCTCGCGCCCGGCGAGGCGTGCGTCGACCTCGGAAACCGGGAGATCGAGGAAGAACACGACGGCGGGCTCCGGAAACCGCGCGTTGAGCTCGTGCACGAGCCGGGGATCCGCCTCCACGCCCTGGTACGCCCGCGAGCTGTACGCGTACCGGTCGCAGATCACGAGGTCGCCGCGCTCGAGGTGCTCGAGTATACCGTCCGTCCTGGTAAGGTGATCCGATCGGTCGGCGGCAAACAGGTACGCGATCGTCTCCGGAGACGCCTCGATCTCCCCGGAGAGGACCTGTCTGACCACCCGACCAATCGTGCCGCCGGTCGGCTCGCTCGTGAGCCAGGCCGAAACGCCCGTGGCTCGCAGGCGTTCGGAGAGACGCCGGGTCTGCGTTGTGGTGCCTGAACCGTCGATTCCTTCAAAGACGATGAAGCGCGCGAGCGGCGCCCGATCGTCGTTACGAGACATCAGCTTCACGAATCCGCCTTTTTTCGGAGCATGCGCTGTGGTAGACTATACGGTGGAGAGGTGCCGATCAAGGTGGTGATGATTCGTTGAGAAGGCCTAAACTACGCCTTGCCGTCCAGCTCGGGACGGTCGTGCTGTTACTGACGGCCGTCGTCATCGTGCTCGGGCCGATCCGCGCAGAACTGGAGCGCAGATTCGCAACGATCAAGGATCAGGCGGTGACCGAGCTCGAGAACCTCATCGGGCGCGAGGTCACGTACTCCAGCGTCTCTCCTTCGATCCTCAGATATCTCAGCGTTCGCGACCTCACCATCCACGGTCGCCGGGGCGAACCGGCCGATCTCCTGACCGTCGGCCGGCTCCGGGTCTACTACCGCCCGCTCCGACTGCTCCAAGGACGGTACTCCGAGGCGTTCTCCGAAATCCGTATCGAGAACACCGAGCTCACACTCGACACGCGCTCCGAGACGGACCTGACTGCGCTGCTCGCGGACATCCTCGGCGGCAGCACCGGGGGAACACGAGCCGAGGGGGCCGACGGCTCATCCGCGGAGGCCGACCCCGAGTCCCGCGCCCCGACCGGCGAATCCACGGCGGCCGCTTCGCTCGCGGATCTCCTCCCGGACGACTTTCTCGTGAGCGGCCGCAACATCCACCTGGATATCCGGTCGAGCATCGGACGCCTGGACACCGAGCGCCTCTTCTTCTCCACGACGCTTGCGGACGAGACGATCTCCGTTCGCGTCCAGGGCGATGCACGGCTGCGCGACACCCCGGACAGCATTCCCGTCTCCGGCATCGGAGGGCGGCTCGAGGCCTTCGGAACGATCAACGTGGCTACCGGCGACACGCTGCTCGAGGTCTCGCTTCCCGAGCTGACGAGCGATCTTGCGACGCTGCGCAGCCAGGTGCTGCAGGTCCGCTTCAGCAACGGCGTGCTCGAGGCGCGCAACGTGCAAAACCGTGATCCGATCGACATCTACGTGCGGTATATCGACGCGGAAGGCGAGCTCTACGCGCGCGTGCTCGCGGACGGGTACCGTCTGAGCGATCTCGTTCAGCTCGAAGGCGGCTACGCGGCGCTCAACCGGTACCTTCGTCTTCCGATCCGCGGTCAGGCGAACGCCACCGTCACGCCGGACTCACTGGAGTTCGGAGGCTCGATCCTCACCGAGGTCACGGGCTTCCCCGAGATCCCGCAGGGCGACCTCACGCTTCGTTTCGACGGCGACGCCGAGGGCGTGTCGATCGACGAGCTCGTCTACGACGCTCCGATCGGCCGCGCGGAGTACCGTGGCGATATTCAGCTCGCACCTCTGCGACCGAGCGGTGTGCTTTCGGTGCGCGACCTGCGCTACGGGAACGCGCAACCGCTCACGCTCACCGCCCGCCTCAGTTCCTTCGCGAACGTGATTCGACTGGAGACCGATCCGTTCCGCTACGCGGGAACTCCGATCGAATCGGTGCGCGGAAGCCTCGCAATGGAGTCCGAGCCTCGGGCCGAGGTCACGATCGATCTCGGACCCGGAGGGGCGTCGCGTCTGGAGATCGAGACGCTGCACGAGCCCGACGGAACGCTCCGGTCGGCGCGCGTGGACGCGCGGCACGTCCGCCCCGAGCCGCTCCTCCGAATCCAGGATGCGATTCTCCCCGATCTCTCCGTCCCCGACCTCTCGATGCTGCCCGATTCCACCGTGGTCGACGCCCGGGCGATCGTCGACCTCACCGACGGTCTGAGCGTGGACGTTCCCCTGTTCTACGCCTTCGACTCGGCGATCCCGAGCGACCACCTCTCGTTCTCGCTCGCCTACGACGACGGCGACCTCCTCGTCCGGGACGTCACCGCCGGATACCATGGGTACAGCGGTCGTGGCGACTTCTCCGCCCTGGTTCGCAACGGCGGGACGATCGCGTTCGAGAGCGATGTGGTCGTGGAAGACGTCGCCTACCGGTTCAGCGGCGTGCTCGACCCGTCAAACAGCCTGGCGATTCGCGGATTGTACGACGTGGACGCTCGCTTCTACTTCGGAGAACGCGGGGAGCTAATCTTCCGTGCGAGCGGCGACATTCCGCTGCCGCTGCAGGGACCGGACGAGAGCAGCCTGGCCTTCGCCGCAAACGGGTACTACTTCTCTCCGGACGACTGGACCGTCAACGTGGACGACCTTGATGCACGCGGCGTTCCGATCGCTACCGTGCCGTCCGCGCGCATCGGCGTGCGCGGCTCGTTCTCCGACTCGGGCGGTCGGATTGCCCGCCTGTCGTACTCCGACGCGTTCTCGGAGCTCACCGGCAACGGGGAGGTCTCGTGGGATCTCCCGTCGCCAAGCGGGACGGTCGCGCTCGTCCTCTCCGAGACGGACGCGGGACCGTCGCCGGCGGAGGCGCCGTCGGACGCGCCCGCCGGTAACGATCAACCCGAGGCGTACGAGATCAGCGCCTCGCTCGCCGATGGTCGTCTGGACGCCTCGGCCTCCCTGCAATCGCTCCCAATCCGACGCCTCGGGATCGAGACGGTGCGGGGAGCGTTGACCGGCGGTATCCAGGTAGCAGGACCGCTGGACGCGCTCTCAACGCGCGTGAGCGGCGCGCTCGTGGACGGTCGATTCAACACCGACCCCGTGGAGCTTCGCGCGACGGTCGAGATCGATCCTGATGCTATTCGCGTGGTGGATGCGTCCGGACGATATGTGCGCAGTCGTGCCGAGGGCGTGAGCGGCGTCCTTTCGACCGCCGACGGATCGCTCAGCCTCTCGGGAACGGTCGTGCAACCGGGCGAAGAGGGCGACGTTCCGGTCGGGGTACAGGTCGCCGGCGCGTTCGAAGACCTCCGAGATCTCGCCGACGTGGCCGAGTCCGATTTCAACGGAACGGTCCTGCTCTCCGATCTCCCAGTCCAGGAGGATCTCCCCTCGGCGTGGGAGTTCCGCATCGCTCGCGCGGCGGGCACGACGTCGATCTCCGGCGGTCCGAACGACGCAATCGTCGCGTCGCTCGGACCGGACGGCGCATTCGAAGGTCGCTTCGGTTCGCCGATCCCGATCCGGTTCGATGCCGTCGGCTTTCTCGAGGGCGGATCGATCGAGGCCGACCTGACGAATGTCTGGGCGGATGTGCCGCGCTTGTGGTCGATCATCGCAACGCCCGACTTCATCTTCACCGGCGGCGTGGGCACCGGCAGTGTTCGGATCGTTGGACCGGTCAACGACCCCGACTTCTACGGCACCCTTGTTGCCGAGGACGTCACCGCCGACTTGAGCATCATCCCGGACACACTCGGACCTGCGCGGACCTTCCTCGTCTTCGACGAGAAGATCCTCACCGTTCGCGAGTCCACGGTATCCGCGGGCCCCGCGCGCGCGCGCGTCTCGATGCAGGCCACGCTCAACCGCTGGTTGCCGGAGGCGTTCCGCGTGTCGATCGCGACCGAGGACGACTCGAATGTGCGCGTTGCCAACGATTTCGGCGGCGTGATGGTAGAAGGTGAGGCCACGGGGACCATCACGATAGACGGCGACCGGGGCTCTACCCGGATATCCGGCAGCGTGACCGCATCCTCCACGACGATCACGCTCACCGAGCGACCGGAGAGCGGCGCGACCGACCGGCAGCCGCCTGAGACGCGCGTGGACATCACGATCCACACCGATCGCGGCGTTCAGTTCCAATGGCCCACGGACGCGCTGCCGATCCTCCGAGGCTTCGCGGACGTGGACGAATCCGTGCGCATCGTCTACGACGGCGCAGCGGGCACCTTCTCGGTGACCGGCGGCGTAGAGATTCAGGGCGGAGAGGTCTTCTACTTCGACCGCAGCTTCTACATTCGGGAAGGGCGGATCACCTTCGACGAGGACCAACAGGAGTTCGATCCGCTGCTCACGGTGAACGCGGAGATCCGTGAGGTCGCGGACGAGGGGCCGGTGACGATCTACCTCGTGGCGGACGAACGCCCGCTGAGCGAGTTCGCGCCGCAGTGGCGGAGCGATCCGCCGCTGAGCGAGGCAGCGATTCTTGCGCTTCTGGGCGGCAACGTCTTCGTGAGTGAGAGCGGCGGTCCGATCGACCTGGAGGACGCTGCATGGCTCGCGAGCGACGTCGTGAGCCAGTTCGCGATCATACGCGGCTTCGAGAACTCGGTCCGCGATGCCTTGTCGCTGGATCTGTTCAGCATTCGGACGCAGCTCTTCCAGCAGCTGCTTCGAGGTGCGATCGATCCCGACGGTGTCTACCCACTTGACAATCAAGTGCCCTCTCTTGGACAGTATCTCGACAACACAACGCTTTTTGTGGGTAAGTACTTAGGGACGGACCTCTTCGCGGAGATGCTCGTACAGCTCAGCGCTCCCGAGCCGTCTGCGACCGGATCGCAGAGCCTCGCGGGTATCGAGATCGACTGGGACGTGGGACTCGAATGGCAGACTCCGTTCTTCTTGCTCGAGTGGACATGGTCGCCCCGCGACTGGGAGAGCCTGTTCCTCTCCGATAACACGATCAGCTTCTCCTGGGATTACTCGTACTAACGGGTATACTCAGGTGACGGGAGATTACATGCGACGGATTCTGGCTATTCTACTCATCCTCATCTCCGTACCCCTGTTCGCTCAGGACAACGATTGGTACGTGGGCGAGACGATCACCGATATTCGCTTCGTGGGGCTGTCCTCGGTCTCCGAAGGTGAGCTACGGCCCATCGTGGAGCCGTACATCGGGGAGCCCTTCACCGACCGCGACTTCCTCGAGCTCCAGCGCCGGCTTTACGCGCTCGACTTCTTCACCAGTATCGTGCCGGAGGCGGTTCGACCCGAGAGCGGCGGCGGCGTGGTTCTTCGCTTCACGGTCGAGGAGCGGCCTACGGTGGACGAGATCCGGTTCGTCGGAAACCGGCGTATTCGGACCGCCGACTTGCTCGCCGAGATTCTGCTCACGCAAGGCGACATGATCACGATGGCGCAACGCCGGGTGGACGAGCAGGCAATCGTGGATCTCTATCTCGAGCGCGGCTACCCGGACGTGGAGGTCTCGAGCAGAGTGGAGGAGACCGAAGAGGGCGACGAGACCCGCCACGCGGTCATCTTCACGATCAGCGAAGGGACGCAGGTCACCGTCCGCGAGATCAACTTCTCCGGCAACAGCTACGCCTCCGCCTCGACCCTGCGCGGCCAGATGGAGACGAAAACACAGAGTATCTTCAACGCCGGCGTCTTCCAGGACCGGGTCCTCGAAGAGGACCGGTTACGCATCGAGAACTACTACCGCGAGCGCGGCTACGTGGACGCGGAGGTCGTGGACGTGGTCCAGGAGACGGAGCGCGACGAGGAGAACGAACGGACCTTTCTCATTCTCACCGTCTACGTGGAGGAGGGAAACCAGTATACGTTCGGTGGCATCTCGTTCGAGGGAAACACGATCTTCACGGATGAGGAGCTCGATGCGCAGGTTCGCCTGAGCGAAGGGAGCATCCTCAACGCGATTCGTCTGCAGGACGGTCTCACGCTCGTCCAGGACCAATACTACCAGAACGGCTACATCTACAACGACTTCAACGTGACCGAGGAGCGCGACGAGGAGCTTCTCTCGATCTCGTACACGATGCAAATCCAGGAACAACCCCGCGCGCACATCGAGAACATCATCATCCGCGGAAACGACAAGACGGCGGACGAAGTGATCCTCCGCGAGATTCCGCTCCAGGTCGGAGACGTCTTCAGTATCGCCAAGATACGTGAAGGCGTTCAGAATCTCATGAGCCTCCAGTACTTCTCCGCGGTCAACCCGGAGATGCCCTACGGCAGCGTGGAAGGTCTCATGGACCTCATCATCAACGTAGAGGAGGCTCAGACGGCGAACATCGTCTTCGGCGTCAGCTTCGGCGGGAGTTCGGACTTCCCCGTTGCCGGCCAGATCGGGTGGCAGGACAGCAATTTCCGCGGGCAGGGTCAGACCTTCGGCTTCCAGCTCCAGGCGTCCCCGATCGAGCAGATGGTTTCGGTGAACTTCCTCGAGCGATGGTTCGCGGACCAGCGGTGGTCGCTCGGCGCCGACCTCACGGTCAACCGGTCGGTTCAAAGCGGCGTCCCGCAGGATATCCTCGGGCCGGTCTTCTCCGAGGACGATCCGAACGCAGTCCCCGACCCGTTCCAGGGCTACTACGTCTTCAGTCGCGAAACCGTGTATGAAGGCACCACGTACCAGGCCGGCGACATCTTCCCTGATGAGGCCACGGCCGGCGCGATTGCTGAGTACGACCTCGTCACCGACTACGAGTACGCCGGAGGCACGGTATCGGACATTCCGAGCGAGTACCTGATGGACTACGTGGAGTGGAGCATCTCAATCGGCGCCAACACCGGCTACCGATTCCGAACCTCGCTCGGAACGCTTGCACTCTCCACATCGCTCAGATCGTCGCTGAACTACGTAGGGTACGACCCACAACAGGTTCGTCCGTACAACGCCGACCTGCGCGCGAACCTGGACGAGTGGCAGTTCGTCAACAAATGGGGGATCAGCGCCTCGCTCGACCGGCGCCGCGGTATCTACCTCGCGCCGTCCTCGGGATACCTGCTCAGCCAGGACGTCGCATTCACCGGAGGCTTCCTGCTCGGCGATCGCCATTTCATTCGGACCGACTCGCGCGCAGAGGGCTACCTGACCTTGTGGGACATCCCGGTTGTCGAGTGGTGGAACTGGAAGACGGTGCTCGCGGCGCATTCCGGCATGTCGTTCATCCTCCCCACGTTCTGGGTTCCCGACCGCTACGCCGACCTCGACCAACCGGTCGCGGGATCGGACCTGCTTTCCACGAATCCGATGTACATCGGCCGCGGGTGGGACGTGAGATCCGGCGCCGAGGCTCGTTGGAACAACTGGGTCGAGCTGCGAACCCCCATCGTTGAACAGCTCCTATGGAGCGAGCTTTTCTTCGATGCCGTTGCCGTCTGGGACGAGCCGTCGCAGATCGGAAACCTCGGTATCAGCAATATGCTGTTCGGATTCGGCGGCGGAATACGTTTCACGATTCCGCAGTTCCCGATTCGGCTCTACCTCGCGAAGCGCTTCCGATTCAACGATTCGGGCGAGATTGAGTGGCAGGAAGGCGACCTCTTCCGGTTCGGCGATACCGACGCTCCGAACTACGCAGGCGGTCTCGACTTCGTATTCGCGATCGGAACGGATCTACTCTTCTAAGGAGCATGAGGATGAAAGCTTTGCGGGCAGGGAACCGCACTCAACGGATCGTGATCCCGGCACTGCTCTTCGTGGTAGCCGGCGTCGCGTACACGCAGCAGCTGACCACGGTAGCAGTATTCGACATGAATCAGGTCGTGCTCAGCTTCTATCAGGACTCCGCCGCGGTGCGCGAGTACCGCGAGGCGGAAGAGAGGTTCAGAACGGACCTCCTACTCGCCGAAGAGACGCTCTCCGAGTATCAGAGCAGACGCGCCGATGCCCTCGACCGGAACGACGGAACGGCCGCGAGGCGACTTCGCGAGGACATTCAGGCGCTCGAGGAGGACATCACCGCGATGCGGGAGCGGTGGTACGCCGAACAGGCACAGCTCGAAGAAGAGCTCGCCGAAGAGGAGTTCTACAACCAACTCTACGACACGGTTGACTTCGTCGCGCAGGACAACGGCTATACGGTCGTTCTCGAGTCCACGGCGCTCGGTACGTCGCTCTTCTGGTACAGCGACGAGGTGGACATCACCGAAGAGATCATTCAGGAGCTTCTCGCCAGGTTCCGGTAATGCCCGACGCCACGCCGATGATGCAGCAGTACGCCCGGATCAAGGACGAGCACCGGGACGCGATACTGTTCTTCAGACTCGGCGACTTCTACGAGATGTTCCGCAACGACGCCACCGAGGCGTCGCATCTGCTCGGTCTGACGCTGACGAGCCGCCAGGGTGTTCCCATGTGCGGCGTGCCGTATCACGCCGCCAAAGGGTACATCGCGCGCCTCATTCGCGCCGGCAGGAAGGTGGCGATCTGCGAGCAGGTGAAGCAGCCGGACGGAAAGGGTCTCGCGGATCGCGAAGTCGTACAGGTCGTCACGCCGGGCACCGTAACCGAAGAGGACTACCTTGAGGCGACCGCGAACAACTACCTCCTCTCGGTCGCCGCAACCCCCAACCGCCTCTCGCTCGCGTATCTCGACCTCTCGACCGGCGAGTTCGGAATCGCTTCGTGCCCGCGCTCGGAGGCCGGCGTCTTCCTTCGTCGAGAGCTGGCGCGTCTGCAGCCGAGCGAGGTTCTCGTCCAGGAGTCGCTGCTCGCGGACGATGCGGTTTCGCGCACGCTCGGCGAGCAAGCACGCGTGCTCGTCAACCGGTTTGCCGACTGGAACTTCGACCCGACCGCGTCGCACGAACGAGTCTGCAAGCTTCTCGGCGTACTCAACCTGAAGGCGTTCGGGATCGACGCCGGCTCGCCGGCCCCGCTCGCCGCGGGACTCCTGATCGACTACGTGAACGACAACACCAAGAGCGCGCTCGCGCACGTCCGTTCGCTGCGAGTGGATGAGAGCCGGGACTGCGTGGGGCTGGACGAGAGCACGATCCGCAACCTGGAGCTGGTTGCCAATCTCCACGACGGGTCCGCCCGCTACACCGTCCTTGAGACGATCTCGTTCACCCGGACGGCGATGGGGGCGCGGCTCCTGCGTCGATGGCTGCTCGCGCCGCTTCGTGACCCGGACGAGATTCGCGCTCGCCAGCGACAGGTCACGATGCTCTACCGAAATCAGCGGGAGCTCGTCCGCCTGCGTGACGAGCTTGCCCACGTCCTCGACCTCGAGCGCCTCGCCGGCCGCGTCGCGATGGAACGTGCGCACGCGAAGGATCTCGTGGCGATTCGCACCTCCCTGGGACACGCTCTGTCGCTCGCCGAGGTCTTGAGCAGCGGGCCGCTCTCGGAGCTCGACTACTGCCGGGAGTTCGGCGCCAAGGCGCGCGAGCAGGCCGCTCACCTTCATGCTGAGCTCGCTCGCTCGCTCCTCGACGAACCATCCACGCTGCTCACCGAGGGCCGCCTGATTCGCCCCGGATACAACGCTGAGCTCGACCGACTCCACGAGCTCCGTGACAACTCCCGTGGGGTCCTGGAGGACTACGTCTCGCAGGAACGCGAAGCAACGGGAATCGGAAGCCTCAAAGTTCGCTACAACAAGATCATCGGACACTACCTGGAGGTCACGAAGTCGAACGCCGAACGCGTCCCGCCTCACTTCATCAGGCGGCAGAGTCTTGCGAACTCGGAGCGGTTCACGACCGAGCGGCTCGCCGAGCTGGAAAGCGCGCTCAACGACGCCGCGGAGCGCATCGTTGATCTGGAACGGGATCTTTTCCTGCAGATCCGCACGCACGTCAAGGAGAGCCTCGCGCCGATCCTCGACCTTGCCGCGAGTCTCTCCCGGCTCGATGTCCTGCAGTCGCTTGCGCACACCGCCACGGTGCGCGGCTACGCGGCGCCTCGTATTACGAACGAGGAACGTCTCCTCGTAGCGTCAGGACGCCATCCCGTGGTGGAGGCGCACCTTCCGAGCGGGTCGTTCGTCCCGAACGATATCCGGCTGGACACCGGCGATCGCTTCTTCGCGCTGATCACGGGGCCGAATATGGCAGGCAAGAGCACCTACCTGCGACAGGCCGCGCTCATCGCCCTGCTCGCGCAGATCGGAGGCTACGTCCCCGCGGACGACGCCGAAATCGGTGTCGTGGATCGTATCTTCTGCAGGGTAGGGGCGAGCGACAACCTCGCGAGGGGAGAGTCGACCTTTCTCGTTGAAATGAACGAGGCGGCGTTCATCCTCCGCACCGCCACGAGCAGGAGCCTCGTCATCATGGACGAGATCGGACGCGGGACGAGCACGAACGACGGAATGGCGATCGCGCAGGCCGTGACCGAGTACCTCGCACACTCGATCAGGGCTCGCACGCTGTTCGCCACGCACTTCCACGAGCTCACTGCGATCGATGCGCCCGGGATCGTGAACCTCTCGCTCACGGTCGCCGAGGACGGCGATCGCATCGTCTTCCTGAAGCAGGTGCGCGAAGGACCTTCGAACAACTCGTACGGTATCCATGTGGCGCGGCTCGCGGGCGTTCCGCTTCCCGTGATCTCGCGCGCGCAGGAAGTCCTGGAGGAGATACTTGCTCGGAAGGAGCCCGAGATCGAGCGACCGATCCGGCGGGAGCCCCGGTTGGAGAGCTCGCAGGTCGATCTCTTCGAGCCGGGCGAGCTCATCCTCCAGGAGCTCGCGGTGGCGGATCTTGACGAGATGCGTCCGGTGGACGCGCTTGCCCGGATGGCCCGATGGCAGGAAGAGCTCTCGCGACGCCGCAACCGCTCCGGCGAGTGACTAGAGGCCGACCCGGGAGACGACCAACACGACGAAGAGCCCCATCGCAACAAACCCCGCGACTGCTGATACGCGCAGCTTCCAGAAAAGCATCTGCCCCACGAACATGAGGAGCCACGTCACCGCGTAGACGAGGATCAGCGGCGCGCTCGGAACACCGGAAACGAGCGCTACGCCGATCGTGCGACCAAGGAACGCGAGCAACGCCGTGATCGCGAACGCCACCGCGAACCACCCGAGGAAGTTGACCAGAGGAATACCCTCGTAGAATCCCTTGCGACGCCACTCCCAGAAGCGCCAGCGTACCATCATCGGATCGAGATAGACGTCCCACGCGGCGAAGGCCCCCGCCGCCACCACCCACTGCAGGACAGGCGTGTTCGGCGCTACGACCGCACCAACCGCCCACGACGGCGGCATCATCATGAGCCAGGCGAGCGGAATCAGCACGGGCACGCGCGCGACCTGCGGCTGCAGGACGTCCGTGTAGTGGTAGGGTCCGAACGGCACGCCGGCTCGCGATCCCACGACCTCGCTCACCCATCCGAGAACGGGAACCGCGATGATCACGATGACCGCGCCGGCTCCGTATCCCGCGAAGAGCACGGCCACGACCGCAGCGACCTGAGCGAACACGCCGGCCGCGATTCCGATGTGCTCGGCACCCTCGCCGCCGATCCAGCGGACGATGGGAACCGAAATCATGACGGCGACCCAGAGCGCGATCAGGACACCCCCCAGGGAGATAGGGTCGAGCACCCGCAGAGCAAAGTCGTACATTCTCACACCTTTCCGAGCACGATGCTTCGCCAGAACGCCTTGAGGAAGGTCGGAATCGGAACAGTCGTCATCACGGCGAGCGTCTCCGCCACCGTAACCTCCTCGTCCAGGAACCGAAAGAGCCGTTCGATAGGATTTCGGGAGAACAGACCCGTGAAGGTCCTCTCGCTGAGCTCGCCTCGGCGATGCATGACTTGAAGGAGCATCGTGTCGAGCCTCGCGAACCACCACGGCGGAGTCGGGAGATCGAACGGATGACCGTGCTCCGCGAGCGAGCGGACGATCGCCTCCGTGTCGTGCTGCGTCCGGCGAAACGCGTAGCCGGTGCTCGCCTTCACCGTCCCT
Source organism: Spirochaetales bacterium (assembly GCA_046538735.1). Lineage (GTDB taxonomy): Bacteria > Spirochaetota > Spirochaetia > DSM-27196 > SLST01 > SLST01. Next base: position 64,579 of record JBKHII010000005.1, on the reverse strand, counting down.
CCGCGCGTGCCGATTGCGAGCGTATGCTCGCCCTCGCGCCGGTTCACGGGTTCGTCCGTCATGGGAATGACGCCGCGCTCCCGATCGACGACCCGGTAGCGTTCGGTCCCGATCACGTCACGAAGGTACGACTCGATCGCCGAGGTGTACTCCTCGTCCTCGAGCAGCTCCGCGGAAAAGAGCGTGTACTCCACGAGCGCACGCCGCTCGCCGAACGGCAGCACGTAGACAAACCTCATCTCGTGGTGCTGCGGGGTCCGGAAGTCGAAGAGCGTGGCCACCTCCGGTTCGAAGCGCGCGTCTTCGGTCTCTACCGTCCACCCCACGAAGTGCTGCTTCAGGTAGTGGTGCGGACCGGTACGCTGCTCGTATTCGGCGGGATCGAACCGACTGTCGAACACCCACGACGCGCGGACCGAGCGTTTCTCGGTTCGCACGAGCGCTCCGTCGGTCTCATCCACGATCTCCACGACGCGGCCCCGCTCGAACTCCACGTTCGAGCTCTCCTCCAGGACGCCGAGCACGTCGTCGTAGAAATCGGCGCCTCGGATCATGGAGTACCGATACTCGCCGAGATCGAAATCGTGGATCCATTCGTGCGACGCGAAGCGGAGGCGAGACCACGACTCGGAAGCGATCCGGTCGAAGCGTTCGGGAGCCGCCGACCAGTAGCACCACGTCCGATCGTTCTCTCCCTTGGTCTCGGGATCCACGATGAGAATCGCGCTGTCGCGAAACGGACCGGTCACGAGCGCGTGCGCGAGACTCAATCCGGCCATTCCGCCGCCGGCCATTACGAAGTCGTACTTCTGCATGCCTTGAGGAGAAGGTAGCATCCCGATTCGGCAGCGGGCAATCGAAGTGATGCACGAATCGTGAAGCCGCGGTTGGTTCTTCCGTGACGATGCTCGATCTCCTCGCACCCCCGAGCTGTCTCGTGTGCGGCAAACGCTACCGGTACGGCTCGCGCCCGTTGCACGAGCTCGCGCACGCAGGCGAGCTCTGCCCGCGTTGCCGGGCGGCGTGCGCCCCGGCTCATCATCCCAACCGGTGCTCGAAGTGCAGCATCCCGCTCCCGCGCGAGATCACGGTCTGCGAGCGGTGCAGGCGCGAGTCGTTCGCCTTCGACCGAGCCGTCGCAGCCACGCGGTACGACGCCACGGCAGCGTTGGTGGTGCAGCGCTTCAAGTTCGGCCGTCACGTGAGTCTCGCCCGCGAAATGGCAGCGTTGATGGCGCCCCTGGTCGCCGCGAGCGCCAAGCCCGGGTCAATGCTCGTCCCGGCGCCCTCTCGTCCCGCGACCGTTCGGCGGCGGGGATTCTCCGGCGCGGAGCTCCTCGCGCGGCACATTGCGACGCTCACCGGCTATCCGGTCGCTCGAGCGCTCCGCCTCGCACGCTCCCGCTCGCAGAAGTCACTCTCCTACGAGGCTCGCCGCGAGAACCTGCGCAACGCGGTGCGCCTCACCGGAGCGTCTATCGGAACGGCGCCCGTCGTGGTCGTGGACGACGTGCTCACCACCGGAACGACCGCGGACGCGTGCGCGAGGAGACTCAAGCAGGCCGGGGCAGCGCAAGTCATCGTGGTAACGTTCGCGATCGAATACTGACCGCCCCCTCCACCGCGGAATCGGTTCACTCCCGCCGCGACCGGTCGTATCCTACCGGTATGGCGCACGCCAACGACTATCTGGACTCGCTCGTCTTTCGGCGCGTCGACTACCGCTACCGGAAGCACAGCTTCCGGTTCGACCTCTCCCAGTCGCTCTTCTCGAGCGCGGGCGTGGACGGAGGAACGCACCTCCTGCTCTCGGTGCTCGCCGAGGAAACCGACTTAGCCCGCTTCGATCGGATCGTGGACGTAGGGTGCGGGACCGGTACGCTCGGAATCGCGCTCGCGGGCAGCGCCGAGCTCCCGCTCGAGGCGTACGACCGAGACGCGCGCGCGGTCGCGTTCACCGGGCGAAACGCGAGGCTGAACGGCCTCGAGAAGGTGCAGGCCGACGCGACACTCGGTGTTCCCGACTGCACGAGTTCCGGGCGCGAGCTCGTCGTCTCCAACGTGCCGGCCAAGGCCGGCGACCCTGTGCTGCGCTCCCTCCTGAGCGGGCTCGCGCGTCGCGCGAGCCTCTCCGACGGAACGGCCGCCGTCGTGATCGTGAAGCCGCTCGCAGCATTCCTCGCGAAGACGCTCTCCGAGATCGGGGCCGCAACCGTCGCGGAGGCGCGCACGGCGAACCATGCGGCGGTCGTGTTTCGATGCGCCGTCCCGCCGACGGCGGCGGATGCACCGGACGCCCCGGTCGCGCTGCCTCGGGAATACGTTCGCACCACTGCGGGTTTCACGGGACCGGCCGGTCCGTACGAGATGCAGACGGTGTACAACCTTCCCGAGTTCGACGGCTTGAGCTTTCGGACCGCGCTCGCCTTCGATCTCCTGCGGGCGAACCGGGTGGGCGGATCGGTGCTGCTCTACGGATGCGGCCAGGGACATCTGGCGGTCGGGCTCGCGCAGGTCTCGAACGCGCGGACCCGGCTGGTCGCGACCGATCGCGACGTGCTCGCGCTGCGCGCGACGCAGTGCAACGCCCGTTCGAACGGTGCGGAGGAGACGGAGGTGAAGGCGGTCCCAACCCCCGCGTCAATCGTCGACCTGTATCCTTCCCGCGACTTCGACTGGTTCGTCGTGGACGACGATCCCACGCCCGGCTCCCGGTGGAGCGAGGAGATCGTCCACACCGCGGACGCGCTGCTCGACGATTCGGGGAAGCTGCTCGCGATCTCGCGCAGCACGAGCGTGAGCAGGCTGATGCGTGAGGCTCGCGGCGCGTTCAAGGAGATCGCCGAGCGCAGAATGCACGGATTTCGCGCGTCGTTGCTTCGCCGCAAGCGTTGACATTGGCGAGCCCGTATTGGTACTGTGTAGTCAACTACGTCTTCCCGAGGAAGAGTCGGCCACCGACTCTTTTTTTGTATTCGGGTAGGAGGGGACGTGTCGGAGGCGACAGGCGCCTTGCGCGAGCAGCTCGACGAGATCGTTCGAGGCGCAGGGTTCAGAATCGTTGAGCTTCACACAAGCGTTGTGAAGGGACGTACCCACGCCAATCTGGTAATCTATCGGCCGGAGGGAGTTGGGATCAACGATATTGCCGAGGTCCACAAGACCGTTCTGCCTCGTCTTGAGCTTCTTCTGGACGATCGGGACGTCGCGCTCCAGGTGGCGAGTCCCGGCATCGACCGCACCATCAAGGACAACAGCGAGTTCGCGGTCTTCCATGGAAGGGGCGTGAAGATACTCGAGCGGAAGACGGATGAATGGCTCGGGGGTGTCGTGGGCGCCGCCGACGACGAAGCTGTGGAGATCGAAACCGAGGAAGGGGTCCGCAGGATCCCCTACGCGGAGATACAGAAGGCCAAACTGGACCATACACAGGAGGTCAGGTAAGACCAATGTCGAATCAATTGGGCGATGCCATCCGGTTGCTCGTTCAGGACAACGGGATCAGCGAAGATCTCGTTCGTCGCACAATCGAAGAGTTCCTCCTCGCCGCGTACAAGAGAAAGTACGGAACTGCGGATAACGCCGTGGTCCGCTTCAGCGATGAAGGGGCGGACGTCACACTCTACGCGCAGCGCAAGATCGTGGAAGACGTCTACGATCCGGTGAGCGAGATCTCACTGGACGAGGCGCTCGCGTACAACGACGAGTGTGAGCTGGGCGACGAGCTCCTGATCGAGATCAACCCGAACGAGTTCGATCGGGTTGCGGTACAGAGCGCGAAGCAGAAGGCGCGCCAGACGCTGCGTGAAATCAAGAAAGACACGCTCTACAGCGAGTTCAAGGACAAGGTCGGTGAGATGATCATCGGCTACTACCAGCGGGAGCGAAACGGCAACATCTTCGTGGACCTTGGGAAGACGGAGGGCATTCTCCCCAAGCGATATCAGAGTCCGCGCGAGGTCTACCGGCCGAACGATCGGATCAAGGCGATGATCTACGAGGTCAACAAGAACCCGAACGGCCTGCAGATCGTGCTCACGCGCACTCATACCGAGTTCGTGAAGCGAATCTTCGAGCTCGAGGTTCCGGAGGTCTACGACCAGACGGTCGAGATCTTCAAGATCGTTCGCGAGCCGGGATACCGCACGAAGATCGCGGTCTACTCGAACCGAGAGGACGTGGATCCGGTCGGCGCGTGCGTTGGTCTGCGCGGCGTTCGCATCCAGGGCATCGTACGCGAACTCGAGGGCGAAAAGATTGACGTCCTGAAGTACGACAACGATCCGCGCGAGTTCATCCGCAACGCGCTCTCGCCCGCAGAAGTCAGCCACGTCGTGGTTCTCGACGAGGCGAAGCGGCAGGCGCTCGCGGTCGTTCCCGAAGGTCAGCTCTCGCTCGCGATCGGCAAACAAGGACTGAACGTCCGGCTCGCCAATCGGCTCGCGGACTGGAGCATCGACGTCAAAACCCAAGAGCAGTTCGCCGAGATGGATCTGAGCGCCGAGACGAAACGCGCGGTGAGCGCGCTCTTCGGCGAGTTGCCCGAAGAAGCGGACGAGATATCGCGCATCTCCGAGTTGCCGGACATTACGCCGCACATCGTCTCCGCGCTCGAGGGCGCCGGCTACGAGTACATCGAGGACCTCGTGGACCTCGCGGACGACGAGCTCGAGGGGATCGAGGCGCTCAGCGCGGACGACGTCACCTTGCTCAAGAAGATCATCGCGGAAAACGTGGAGATCATCGAGACCGAGGAGACCGCCGAGGAGTACGACGAAGAGTACTCGGAGGAAGAGTACTCCGAGACGGAGTACACGGAAGGCGAGGAGCCGGAAGACGGAGAACCGGAAGAAGCTCTCGAAGAAGCGGAGGCGGACGCCGAAGAAGTCGAGGAGCCCGAAGACGAAGAGGAGGAGATCACATTGATCTCCGAGCTTCCGGGAATCAGCGATCGTGTCGTGGGCATCCTCAACGAGGCCGGTATCAACGACATACTCGATCTCCTCGACATGCCGGAGAACAAGCTCCGCGGTCTCGAGGGTATCACCGAAGATGACGTCGCCGCCATTCAGGCAATCATCTCGGACAATGTTGAAATAATCGAAGAGGATGAGGATAATACCGAGGCCGACTAGTGCCGCGGAAGCCGAAGGAGCTGTATGGCAGAAGACCAGGATAAGCAGAAGCCAAAGACGACTCTCATAAAGCATCGCAAGGACGAACACGATTCGCACGCGGACGAGGACCGGAAGAAGGTCCGTGTTGTCGTGCGACGCAAGGCGACCAAGGCAAAGCCCAAGAAGGCAACCGAAAAGCCGACAGCGCAATCCCCGTCCACGAGCGACTATAAGCCGTCTGTGGTGCGCAAAGCCGACGAAGTACCGCCCTCCGTCCGAGAACAGGCAAAGACTCGGCGGCAACAGCCGGCGGACGAATCGGTGACCGAGTCTGCAACCGCAGCACCAAAGGCCGAGCTGCCGTCTCCACAGGCCGAGAAGCCCGAGGAGCAGGCGGCGCCCAAGGAGAAGGCCGCTCCCAAACAGGACGCGGCCCCGGCCAAGAAGGAGCCGGGTCCGGAGAAGCGGAATCGCTTCACCGTGAGCAATTTCCAGGAACCGCCGCCCTCGGTCCGCGAGTCCGTTCGGACCGGTCGGGGCACCGGCCAGCCCGGCGCCCGCTCACCGCGAAGCGAAGGCCGTACCGGTGGACCGGGCGGCGGACGCACCGGCGGACCCCGTCCGGGCGGCCCGGCACGCTCCTTCCGCGCCCCGGCGCGGCCCGGCGCCCCGGCGCGCCCGGGCGCGCCGCGACCCGGTGGACCACCTCCGGCCGAAGACAAGAAGCCGGGCGGCAAGAAGTTCTACAAGTCGAAGAAGCGGGAATACCCGCGGCGGGATAAGCACCAGGAGAAGGAGATCCACTACAAGCAGAAGAAGTCTGCTCCTCGTGCAAACCCGATTCCGAAGGAGATCGACATCATGGAGGTCATCACGGTCAGCGAGCTGGCCCGCAAGATGAACCTCAAGGCCTCCGACCTCATCGGCAGGTTGATGGCTATGGGCATGATGGTGACGATCAACCAGCAGATCGACGCCGACACGGCCACGCTCCTCGCCGAGGAGTACGGCTGCAAGGTGAACATCGTCTCGCTGTACGACGAGACGATCATCGAGACCGCCGAAGACAACGAAGAAGACATGGTCATCCGGCCGCCGGTCGTAACGATCATGGGCCACGTTGACCACGGAAAGACGAAGCTCCTCGATACGATTCGCTCCGCGGACGTGGTGGCGGGCGAGTTCGGCGGGATCACGCAGCACATCGGCGCGTATCAGGTAACGGTGAGGGACGATCAGCAGGTGACGTTCCTCGACACGCCGGGTCACGAAGCGTTCTCGCTGATGCGCTCCCGCGGCGCGCAGATCACGGACATCGTGATCCTTGTCGTCGCAGCCAACGACGGCGTGATGCCGCAGACGAGGGAGGCGATCGACCACGCCCGGGCGGCGAAAGTGCCGATCATCGTAGCGATCAACAAGGTCGATCTTCCAGACGCGAACCCCGACCGTGTGAAGCAGCAGCTCTCGGACCTCGACCTCATGCCCGAAGACTGGGGCGGAAGCACACTCTTCGTGGAGGTATCCGCGCTCAAGGGGACCGGTATCGACGATCTACTCGAGACGATCCTGCTCCAGTCGGAGCTCCTCGAGCTCAAGGCGAACTTCAAGCGCGACGCCGAGGGTACGATCATCGAGAGCCGAATCGATCCGGGCCGCGGTACCGTCTCCACGGTACTCATCCAGCGCGGAACGCTGAAGATCGGAGACAGCTTCGTCGCGGGCGTCTATCCCGGCAAGGTTCGGAGCATGTTCAACGATCGCGGCGAACGCGTCACCGAAGCCGGCCCGGCGATGCCCGTTGAGATCCTCGGATTCACCGGTATCCCGCAGGCCGGCGATCCGTTCCAGGTTACCGAGAACGAGAAGGTTGCACGACAGGTCGGTGACAAGCGCCAGGAGCTTCGCAAGGTCGAGGAAGCGCGCAACGTCAAGAAGATCACGCTCGACAACCTCTACGACAGTATCCAGGAGGGTGAGGTCGACGAGTTGCGCGTCATCATCAAGGGCGACGTGCACGGCTCGGTGGAGGCGATCCAGGCGAGCCTGGAGAAGCTCTCGACCAAGGCGATCCGCCTCTCGGTCATTCGAGCGGCAGCCGGCGCGATCAACGACGACGATATCCGACTTGCGGCCGCGAGCGAGGCGATCGTCATCGGCTTCCACGTTCGTCCAACCCCGAGCGCGCAGCAGCTCGCGGATCTGGAGAAGGTGGAGATTCGCAAGTACAACATCATCTACGATGTGGTGGACGATATCCGCAACGCGATGGAAGGCATGCTCGCTCCGGACTACAAGGAGAAGACGATTGGTCAGGTCGAGGTCCGCGACACCTTCAAGGTGCCCAAGATCGGCGTGATCGCCGGATGTTACGTCACGAGCGGCACGATCAAGCGCAATTCCAGCGTTCACGTCATCCGCGACGGCGTGGAGGTCTATACCGGCAAGGTATCCAGCCTCAAGCGCTTCAAGGACGACGCCCGGGAAGTCGACGCCGGCTACGAGTGTGGTGTGGGGGTCGAGAACTACAACGACCTCAAGACCGGCGACCAGCTCGAGGTCTTCGAGATGGAAGAGATCGCCAAGACGCTCGAGGATACGAATGGCTAACGTACGTCTACGGCGGGTCGAGAGCCTGCTGCGAGAAGAGATCAGCTCGCTCATCCTGCGAAACGAGATCAAGGATCCTCGCGTGGATTCCATGGTCTCGGTGAGCGGGGTGAGCGTCTCCAAGGACCTCGCATACGCCAAGGTGCGCGTATCGGGGTTCAAGGAGCGCAACGAGCTTGAATCGGCGGTGCACGGTCTGAATCACGCCGCCGGCTTCATCCAGCAACGTATCGGACGAAAGCTGAAGTTCCGTGAGACGCCGAAGCTGACGTTCGTCACCGATCACAGCATCGAGGACGGATTCGAGATCAACCGAACGATCGATACCAGCGTCTCGCAGCCTTCGTAGGAAGCTCGGTCGGCTACGAAGCCCACGGATTAGCCATGGCAGAGCGACGAGCACCGATCGGCGCCGTCTTCATCGACAAAGCGGGTGGAATCACGTCGTTCTCAGCGCTCGGCGCCGTCAAACGCGCGGTGGGCACGCGAAAGGTGGGTCACACGGGCACGCTCGACCCCTTTGCCACGGGGCTTCTTCTCGCGCTCGTAGGACCGGCAACGCGAACCGCACGCTACTTCAACGGCCTCCCGAAACGATACGACGCGCTGTTCGTCTTCGGGAGCGAGACCGATACGGACGACCGTACCGGCTCGCCGACCCGCGAGACCGATCTCCCGTCCGCCGCCCGCGTCCGGGCGGCACTCGATACCTTTCGGGGCGAGATCGAACAACTGCCCCCGGCGTTCTCGGCGGTCCATGTAGACGGACGGCGGGCACACGAAATCGCGCGCCGGGGAGAAGAGCCGCGGCTCGCCACCCGCAGCGTCACGGTCCACGACCTGCGCCTGGTAGACGAAGCAACGGAACACGGCCTGCTGAAGTCGCTCCGGCTCGAGATTGCGTGCTCGGCCGGGACCTATATCCGGTCGATTGCACGGGACCTCGGACGCGCGGTCGGTAGCTCCGCCCACGTGGGCGAGCTGCGGCGAACCGAGATTGGGCCGTTCGGAGTCGGGGAGGCGGTCCCGGCAGACGGCTTGCAGATCCCGCGGCATCTCAACGAGATCGCGCGCGTCCTCGAGCGTCTTCCGAACGTCGCGTCGGTGGCGGTCGGCGATGCAACGGCGCTCTCCGCGTCCAACGGGCGCAGAATCGCGGCGTCTGATCTCGATCCCTCGGGCTCCTTGCCCACCGCGGCGACAACGATCGTCCTCACGCACCACGGCGAGGCGCTCGCGATCGGCCGGATGGAGGAAGACGGCTTCGTCTACGATATCGTCTTCCCACGGGGAGGAGAGTCGTGACCGAGGTATCCTGGCACGACCCGGGCGACCGCTTCGCCAACGAGCCGTGTGCGGTCACGATCGGCGTCTTCGACGGCCTGCACGCCGGACACCAGGAGCTCATCCGCAGGGTCGTGGACAGCCCGTGGACTCCCGTCGTGGTGACGTTCGAGCGACACCCCTCCGAGCTGTTGGTCCAGGGCCGGGTGCCGGGCTTCATCATGAGCCTTCCACAGCGTCGCGAGGTACTCCACGCGCTCGGCGTGCGGATCGCGGTCTTCGTCGACTTCACGAGTGAGTTCCGCAACACGCCCGGGCGCCGTTTCCTGCGGGACCTCGGCGCGCGGTTCGACCTGAGGCGACTCGTCGTGGGTCACGATTTCCGTTGCGGCCACCGTCTCGATACCGACGTAGCTGCGATCAAGGAGCACTTCGCGGGGTCGAGCGTGGAGGTTCTCGAGGTCGCTCCGGTCACGTTGGAGTCCGATACGGTGTCGAGCACGCGAATCAGGAACCTGATCCTGCGTGGGAGCATCCGTGACGCAGAGCGAATGCTCGGGCGGCCGTACGCGCTCGACATCGGGCGGGAACGAGTGGAGCGGCGTGCGGGACGAGCCTCCCTTGCCATGACGCAGACGCGTCTGCTGCCTGCCGGTGGACAGATCGTGCCGCCCCCGGGAAGCTATGACGCGGTACTCGTGGGGACGCGGGAGCACAGCGTCGAACTCCAGATAGGAAGAAATTACTTGAGCTGGCCTCTGGCAGCAGGCGACACTATTCGATATATTGTCATCAAAGATCGCAGGTTTTACGAGTAAGGAGTACGTTTCATGCCCTTGACCAAGGAGCGCAAGAGCGAAATCGTTGCCGAGTTCGGTTCGGACGCCAAGGATACGGGCCGAACCGAGGTTCAGATCGCTCTGCTGACCGAACGAATCAAAGAACTGACTGAACACTTCAAGACCCACTCGAAGGATCACAACTCGAGGCGCGGCCTGCTGCAGCTCGTGGGTCAGCGGCGACGGCTGCTCGACTATCTCGCAAAGAAGGACCTCGAGAAGTACCGGTCCCTCATCCAGAAGCTCGGGATTCGCAAGTAGAGAGCACGTCGGAGCCGGGCTTCGCCGTAACTTCGACTCGACGCACGCCGGAGCGGCACGCACATCAAGCCGTGCGCCGCCCGTGGTCCTCCCAGAGTGCAGCACAAGCAAGAAGGTAAACGAATGCATCGTGTAAGTCTCACAATCAACGGCACCGAACTGGTCCTTGAGACCGGCAGAATGGCCAAGCAGGCGAACGGCGCCGTGTTCGCGACCTACGGTGGCGGCGCGGTACTCGCGACCGCCTGTTGCGGTTCCGAGCCTGTGGAAGGTCTCGACTACGTTCCGCTGCAAGTCGAGTACAACGAGAAGTACTACGCCGCAGGCAAGATCCCCGGCGGCTTCCTGAAGCGGGAAGGCAGGCCGAAGGATCGCGAGATCCTCGTGTGCCGCCTGATCGACCGCCCCATGCGACCGCTCTTCAACAAGGCGTTCGGCCGCGACATTCAAGTCGTGCCGACCGTTGTTGGAACGGACAACGTCCAGATACCGGACGTCGTCGCGATGAACGCGGCCAGTGCGGCGGTCACCATCAGCGACATTCCGTTCGACGGCCCGATCGGGGCGGTTCGCGTGGGATACGTAGACGGTGAGCTCGTGATCAATCCGACCTACGAGCAGCTCGAGCACTCCGATCTCGATATCATCGTCGCGGGGACGCAGGACGGCATCACGATGGTCGAGGGTGGAGCCGAGCAGGTGAGCGAGGAGCTGCTGATCGAGGCGATCGAGAAGGCACGCCCCACGATCGTTGAGCTGTGCCGGATCCAGGTCGAGCTTCGCCTCGCCGCGGGCAAGGACAAGCTCCCGATCCCGCAGTCGGAGGACACGTTCGCCGCCGCGGCGGAGATCCGCTCGTACGCGTATTCCAAGCTCGAGGAAGCCTGCTTCGTGAAGGGCAAGATGGAGCGCAGCGCGGCGATCAAGGCCGTGAAGAACGAAGCGAAGGAGAAGTTCGCCGAGCAGATCGGCGACGAGCACGCGAAGGCGTTCTCCGCGCTCTTCGAAGACATGGAGCAGGAGATCGTGCGCGCGTCGATCCTCAAGAAGAAGGTTCGTACGGACGGGCGCGGTCCCGAGGACATTCGCCCCATTACCAGCGAGGTTTCGATCCTCGAGCGAACGCACGGCTCGGCGCTCTTCACGCGCGGCGAGACCCAGGCGCTCGCCGTCGTTACGCTCGGCACCCAACGCGACGAGCAGATCATCGACAACATCGAGGAGGACGGTCGAGAGAACTTCCTCCTGCACTACAACTTCCCGCCGTTCTCGGTCGGGGAGACGGGCCGGATGGGCACAGGTCGACGCGAGATCGGTCACGGCCACCTCGCGCACCGCGCGCTCGAAGCGGTGCTGCCCGAGCACGCGAGCTTCCCGTACACGCTTCGCATTGTGAGCGAGATCCTCGAAAGCAACGGGTCTTCGTCCATGGCGACCGTCTGCGGCGGCACGCTCAGCATGATGGACGCCGGAGTACCCATCAAGAAGCCGGTCGCCGGCATCGCGATGGGCCTCGTGACCGAAGGCGACGACTTCGTCGTTCTCTCGGATATCCTCGGCGAGGAGGATCACCTCGGGGACATGGACTTCAAGGTCGCCGGCACCGACGAGGGCATCACGGCCTTCCAGATGGACATCAAGGTCAAGAACGTCAGCGCCGACGTGATGCGGATCGCGCTCGACCAGGCGCGTCGAGGCCGCTTGCACATCCTCGACATCATGGACAAGGCGATCGATGCACCACGGTCCGAGCTCAGCAGGTACGCTCCGCGCATCGTGAGTTTCAGCGTTGACCCGGAGAAGATTGGAACGCTGATCGGACCCGGCGGCAAGACGATCAAGAGCATCTCGGAGAAGCACGACGTCACGATCAACATCGAGAACGACGGTTCGGTGACGGTATACTGCAAGGACGCGGACGCGGCCGAAGCAGCGAAGGCGAGCCTGTTGAGACTCCTCGAGGAACCCGAGGTCGGTCGGACGTACGACGCAGTCGTGCGGCGCATCGTGGACTTCGGCGCCTTCGTGGAATACCTGCCGGGCCGAGAGGGCCTCGTCCACATTTCGAAGATGGCCCCGTTCCGCGTGGAGAAGGTCACCGACATCCTCCAGATGAACCAGGACGTTCCGGTCCGAATCATCGAGATCGACAAGATGGGACGCGTGAACCTCAGCCTCATCTACGACGAGAAGGACGGCAAGTCGGGCGGCGGTTCCGAGCATCGAGGCGAGCGTCCTCACGGGGGCGATCGCGGGGACCGGCGGCACCACGGTCGCGACACCGGAGATCGCGGTTCTCGGGAAGAATGATAGAGATTCCAGCCGTCTATCCGGAGGGACGCGGCCCTACCTACGCGAGCGATCACGCGGCGGGCGCCGATCTCCGGGCGGCGCTCAGCGAGCCGTACACGATCGGAGCCCGGGAGCGGGCTTCGATACCCACCGGCGTGCGACTCGCGATTCCCGAGGGCTACGAGGGGCAGGTGCGTCCGCGCTCGGGACTGGCCGCCAAGCACGGCGTGACGGTGCTGAATGCGCCGGGAACGATCGACTCGGACTACCGTGGCGAGCTCCAGGTGCTCCTCCTGAACACGTCCGATGAGCCGTACACGATCGAGAATGGGGATCGGATCGCACAACTCATCATCGCGCCGGTGAGTCGGGCACGGTTCGTGCGGGTCGGCGGTGAGCTTCAGACCTCTGAGCGAGGGGAGGGCGGCTTCGGCTCCACGGGACGCTAGCGATGGCGCGACATTACTCCCGGATTACCACCTACGTCGCGCGCGAGTTCCTCTTCAGCTTCTTCGTCGCCTTTCTCTTCTTCTTCTTCATCTTCTTCATCAATCAGATCCTCCTTCTGGCCGAGCAGATCCTGACGCGGCGCGTACCACCGCTCGACGTCGCTCGGTTGATCTTCTACTCGCTGCCTTCGATCGTGGCGCTCTCCTTTCCGTTCGGAGCGCTCGTGGGCGCGCTCATGACGATCGGCCGGTTCTCATCCGACAACGAGATCATCGCGTTTCAGGCTTCCGGCGTTCCCTATCGGCGCTTGTTCGGACCGCTCCTCATCCTTGGCGTGGTGCTCTCGCTCGGATCCTTCGTGATGAACGACTACTTCCTTCCGCTCGGCACGATCAACTTCGGCAGGCTCTACCGCGAGCTGCTCTTCTCCAACCCGGAACTCGAGCTCGAGTCGTTCACGGTGAAGAACTACGAGCAGTCGACCATCATCACCGGTGAGGTCGAAGGGAGACGCATCAACGATCTCGTGATACTGGACACGACCGAGGAGGGAGAGCAGCGTGTGATCGCGGCTTCCGAAGCGCAGCTCACCGAACCCGGTGGACAGGCCGGCATCGTCTCAATGATGCTGTCGGACGTCTTCACGCACTCAACGGTACCGGATCGTCGGGGCGACTTCTCGTACAGCGAAGCGGACACCATGGAGTACAATATCCTGCTCGAGGAGATCACGTTCAGCCTGCGCAACCCTGGTCCCCGAGAGACGGCTTCGTACGACGTCTGGCAGGTCATCCAGGAACGCAGATCCTCACTCGAGGACCGGATCGCTGAACAGGAGCGCCTCGTTGACTCGCTCGTTCAGACGGTGGCAACCGAATACTACGAGGGGATCACCGCCGTGCGGGACGGCGAGACGACGCTCCAGCGCCTGACATCCGATCTCAACGGCACGCTCAGACGCGCGAACGATGAGGCACGGCGGATCATCAGCGACCGAACTCTGAGCAACTACGAGCTCGAGTTCCACAAGAAATTCTCCATCCCGTTCGCGTGCCTGACCTTCATCCTCTTTGCGTTCCCGGTCGGGCTGCTTACGCGGCGAGCGGGCCGCGCGGTCGGATTCGGAATCGGCCTGCTCGTTTCCACGCTCTACTGGAGCATGCTGATCGCAGGGCAGACGGTCGGGGTCAACAATCCGGCGATCTCACCGGCCACGGCGATGTGGTTTCCGAATGCAATCATCCTCGCGCTCGGAGTAGGCGCGTACGCGTGGAAGGCTCGCAGATGAGACACCGACTCACGCTCCACAGGATGCTCATGGGAGGCTTCGTTCCGGTCTTCCTGATCGCGCTCACCTTCTTCGTCACGATCCTGGAACTCGTTGACCTCTTCGAGAATATCACCACATACATCGACCGGGAGGTACCCTTCTCGGATGTCTTCCGCGTTCAGGCGCTCTATCTTCCCAAGAGCCTTCACTTCGCGCTGCCGATGGGGCTCCTGTTCGCCGTGGCATTCTCGTTGGGTACGCTCTACAGCCGCAACGAGCTGATCGCTGTCTTTGGATCCGGAGTCTCACTCCGCGGATTCGTCCTGCCCCTCGTTGCGACCGGACTGCTCCTGAGCGTAGGGGCGTTCCTGTTCGAGGAGTACGTCGTGATCGAGACCCTCGCGCGCAAGAATGTGCTCGAGCGAGAGCTCCTGAACGTCTCGAGCAGCCGGAGCAACAGCAACGTAACCCGTCTGGGCGAACGATCGCGCTATCTCTACAGCGCGGACTTCTACAGCGACGAGACGCAGACGCTATCGGGCGCGCTCTTCATACGCCGAGACGGGAACGGGCTCGTCCAGGAGATCGTCTCTGCGCGAACCGCCCGGTGGGATGAGACGGCGTGGCTGGTCGAGTCGGCCAGGTTCTTCACGAGGAGAGACCAGGGATTCGTGGAGCGGTACTCGGCACGGGAGAAGCTACCCGAGTTCACGCTCTCTCCAAACGCCTTCCGGCGTGTGGGCAGAGATATCGACGAGATGCGCCTCGAGGAGGCGCGCGAGTGGGTCGAGGCGCAGCGCACCTCCGGTCTTCCATACCGCGAGGACCTCACGAAGTACCATGAGCGATTCTCCTTCGCCCTCACACCGTTCATCGTGGTCCTGATCGCCACTGCGGTTGGGGGAAGGTTTCGCAAGAACATCCTGCTCATGAGCCTGCTCGTCTCCCTCTCGGTCTCGGTCGTCTATTACGTGACCCAGATGCTCTCCGGGCTCCTGGCGTATTCCGGACTCATCAGTCCCATCCTGGGCGCGTGGGCGGGAGTCCTGTTATTCATACTCATCGGATTCGCGCTCCTGAGGTTCTCGAGGACATAGATGGAATCAATCTTTCGCATCACCTCCCGCGACCATGGCTCAGACGCACGAACGGGTCTGCTGAGACTCCCGCACGGCGAGGTCGAGACCCCGGTATTCATGCCCGTGGGGACTGCTGCCACGGTGAAGGCAATCCATCACTCGCGGCTCGAAGAGATGGGATTCCGCGTCATTCTCGGGAACACGTATCATCTCTTCCTCAGACCGGGTCCGGACGTGATCCGCGATCACGGCGGCATCCACGGCTTCTCGAGCTGGTCACACAACATCCTCACCGACTCAGGCGGCTATCAGGTCTTCTCGCTCGCCGCCCTGCGCACGATCGGAGAGGAGGGTGTTCGGTTCCAGTCGCACGTAGACGGCTCTCGCCACGTGTTCACGCCTGAGAACGTCGTGGACACGCAGGTTGCCTTCAACAGCGACGTGCAGATGGCACTGGACGTGTGTACGGCACCGGGCGTCTCCGAGCGAGAGGCTCAGGCGGCTCTCGCCACGACGACACGATGGGCCCACCGGGCGCGCGATCGCTGGATCGAGCATCGCAACGCCGGCTATCGGGGAGCCTTGTTCGGTATCGTGCAGGGCAACTTCTTCCCCGCGCTTCGCACGCAATCGGCGCAGGAGATCGGCGAGCTCGACCTCCCGGGGGTTGCAATCGGCGGGCTCTCGGTCGGCGAGGAGCCTGCCGTGTTCCGTGACATGCTCTCCCACACCGCGCCGCTCTTGCCGTCCGAGAAGCCGCGCTATCTGATGGGCATCGGGACCCCGGACTACATCTTCCACGCGGTGACGGCCGGCATCGACATGTTCGATTGCGTGCTTCCCACTCGAATCGCACGCAACGGCACCGTCCTGACGTGGAACGGGAGGCTCGTCCTGAAGAACGAACAGCATCGCGACGACCACGGGCCGATCGACCCCGAGTGCGGCTGCGCAACCTGCTCACGGTACTCACGGTCGTACCTGCGCCATCTGTTCAAGACGGGGGAGATGCTCGGGCCGATGCTGGCGACCGAGCACAACCTCTACTTCTTCGCCCGGTTGCTCCACGGCATACGGCATTCGATCTCCGTGGGTCGGTACACGGAATACCGCGACGCAGTGATGACGAGGTACTCGGAGGGTGAACGTGAGCGCCACACAGACCGATAGTGGAACCGTGGAGAAGACGTTATCGCGAAGCGCCCGTTCAACGGCACTCGTCATGGGAGTCACCGCAGTATCACGCGTGCTCGGCTTCGTGCGACAGGCCACGGTGAACGCCGTCTTCGGGGCCACCGGCAGCGCGGACGTGCTCAACGCGGTGTTCAATATTCCAAACAACTTGAGAAAACTTCTCGCTGAGGGGGCGCTCTCATCCGCGTTCATTCCCGTGCTCTCGCAGGCGTCCGCCCGGGCGGAGCAGTCGCAGACCGCAGGCGAGACCGACGCCGTACCCGGGCAGATCGTCAGGAATCTGCTCACCTTTCAGTATCTCGTGCTGATTCCGGTCCTCATCCTCTCGGTCGTCTTCGCCGGACCGATCACGAGGTTCATACTCGACTTCCCCGAGCCGTCTCGCCAGGAGCTCGCCGCGGACCTGTTTCGCTGGTTCATCCACTACACGCTGCTTATCAGCGTCAGCGCCGTGCTCATGGGTACGCTCAACAGCCGGAGCCTCTTCGGGGTGCCGGCCGTCACCCCGATCGTCTTCTCCGTCGCAGTGATATCGTCGATTCTTCTCCTTCACGACCGCATCGGTCTGCACTCGATGTCGGTCGGTATTCTCGTTGGCGGTCTCGCCCAGATCGCGATGCAGACACCGCAGTTCAAGCGACTCGGATTCGACTTCAGGCCGTCGTTCGACTTCTCCAACCCCTACTTCCGACGGATCATGCGGCAGTGGCTTCCCGTGGTTGCCGCAAGCAGCGTGTTCGCGATCAATCAGCAGGTAGCGCTCTTCTTCGCGAGCGGCCTGGAGGACGGAAGCAGCTCGGCGTTGGCAAACGCGGTGATCTTCTGGCAACTGCCGCAGGGAATCTTCGGCATCAGCATCATGACCGTGCTCTTCCCGCGAATGAGCCGCGAGGCCGGCGAGAACGACCACGAGGCGCTCAAGCACACGCTGGGCTTCGGCGTGCGCGGAATCGTCGCGCTCCTCGTGCCGTCCGCGATTCTCCTCGCGCTCCTCGGGCGCGAGATCGTTTCGGTCGCGTTTCAACGCGGCGCGTTCGAGCTGGGCGACACGCTCCGCACCGCGGAGGTGCTCACCGCCTACTGCGTGGGGATGGCCGGAGTGAGCGTATTCACGTTTCTGCAGCGCTTTTTCTACTCCTACGGGGACTACCGGACTCCTACGATCGCCGCCGTGGGAGTCGTCGCGGTTGACATCGCACTCTCGCTCTGGCTGAAGGAGACGCCGCTCCGAGTGACCGGGCTCGCGATCGCGAACTCGGTCGCGTTCACGCTCGGCGCGATCGCGTTGCTCGCGCGGTCTGGGCGAGTCCTCTCGGGAGTCGAAATCGGCCCAATCCTCGCGACCCTTGGAAAGACGATCGTCGCTACGATACCCTCTGTCGTAGTTGTGCTCCTCGCCCGAATGTGGCTCGGAGCCTGGTGGCAGGCAGGCAGCTCGGTCGGCGCATTCGGCATCATCGCGGTCATCGGAGTGCTTGCCGCCGCACTGCTCGTTGGAGGCTTCTTCGTCCTCAGAGTCGAAGTCGCCACCTCCCTGATTCGGAGACGCACACATGGAACGAAGCCAACCCAATCATAGCGCCCGCACGGCAACCTCGCTCGGGCGAGCATCGCTCCTGACGGTGCTTCTCGTACTCATCCTGGGATGGGCGTCACCTACGGCGGTCGGGGCGCAGGATACCGACGCCGAGTCCGAGGCGACAAGCCTTCTCGAGTCGTGGCGCGAGACGCTGATCTACGGCATCGATTCGGAAGTGATATCCATTCTCGAACAAATCGAGCAATCGGGTGAGGTGGGGCTGAACGACGAGCTCATTACGCGCTTCTCCGAGACGAGGAACGACGACCTGCGAACCGAGATCCTCGAGTACTTCACGCGCACCGAATCGACCGCGCTCGCCGACCCCGTGGAGCGCCTCCTGCTCTCGGACACGCTCCTGGACAACGATCTCCTTCGCGTCTCTGCGGCGTACATCTCCCGGGTCGTCAACCGCACGTCCCCGGAGCTCCTCGCCGCGTACGGCGAAATCGCGGAGGACGGCGACCTGCTCGCTGCGTCCGTGGCGATCGGAGCGATTGGAAGCGATGGAAGCGCGGAGGCGATCGCATTGCTGCTCGACCTCTACGAAGAGGCGGACTCCACCGACGTGCGATCTGCGGTGATCAGGGCGCTCGGCGATGCTGGGAGCACCGAAGGACTGCCGCTGCTCACGACAATCGTCGCGGACGAGTTCGAGGAGAGCGCGCTGAGACAGTACGCGGCCGAGAGTCTCGGCAAGATCGGCTCGGAGGAGAGCGTGCCGTTGCTTACGCAACTCTTGTCGAGCGACGACAGCAACCTGCGGGCGTACGCCACGCACGCCCTTGGATACTACGACACCGACGAGACGAGAGAGCTCCTCGTGGACGCGCTTCGCGACTCGTTCTGGCGCGTTCGCGTTGCCGCCCTCGAAGGCCTGGCCGAGCAGGGCGCCGAGCACGCAATCGATGCGATCGCCTACAAGGCGCGGCGTGATCCGGAACGCCCCGTCCGCGAGGAGGCGATCCGGACGCTCTCACGCGTGGACGGTAGCGCGTCGTTCGAGGTCCTCGCCGATCTCGCCACGAACGAGCGCATCGCACAGGCCGAGCGGATTCTCTCGATCGAGGTGCTTGCGGACCGGGAGCCGACACAGGCGGCGGAGACGTTCGCCGAGATCGTGGCCGAGGAATGGGATCGGGAAGGATCCCGTCTGCTCGACGCGGTCGGGCGGATGATCAGCGAGCACCCCCACGCGGCATTCGAGCCGCTCTACGTGCGCCTGCTTTCGCATCCGAATTTCGTCGTTCGCATCTACGCGATGCGAGGCATCGGCGGGGCAGGGATCTCCGAACACGTTGAACAGCTGAAGCAAATAGCGCGAGACAACCCGCCCGGACTCGTCCGGAGAACGGCGATCGCCTCGCTGTCGCGAATGGGAATCGACTACGACCCTGAACCGGAGCCCGAAGAGTCCGATTCGCCCGCCGACGCCGATCTCGAGTCCGGAACGACCGAGTAGTCCGCCCTAGTTGAACTCGGCCTTCTGTATGCTCTCGACCGTGTAGTGATACTCGCGTTCGTTGATCGTGAACGACAGATCCTCGCCGACCTTCGTATTCAGGAGCTCGCGGCCCAGAGGCGAGAGATAGGAAATCACTCCCTGCTCCGGATTGCTCTCCCACGGCCCCAGGAGCACATACTCCTCCGTCTTGCCTGCGTCGTCGCGGAGCGAAACTCTGGTTCCGAACGAGACCGCATCCGTGTCCACGTCGTCCGGTCTGATGATCGTCGCCTTGTCGAGCTCTTCCTTCATTCGGGCGGCGCTCGCGTTCAGCATGTCCTGGCGCTCTTTCGCGGCCTTGTACTCGGCGTTCTCGCGAAGATCGCCGTGTTGAAGGGCCTCGCTGATCTCCTTGGAGTTATGCGGCACCTCGACCTCGTGCAGGTGCTTGAGCGCCCGCTGCTTCTCGTTGTACGCGCTCGCCGTGACCATGAATCCTCCGCGACTCACGGTATCCGGGCGCCCCTTCTCGCCGTAGAAGTGGAAGCCGGGATGCTGATCCATGATCTGCTGCTTCAGCTCGATCTTGATCGACGGATCCAGGTCCTTCACGTCGTTCACCAGCGTGTAGACTCGGTTGATCCCGTCCTCGTCCGCTTCGGTCAGGTACCGCTCGAGGTTGCCGTCCTTGAACAGGTAGTTATGGATCTGCCGGTTGATCTTTCTGTTCTGACTGACTTCCTTGCGGTTGTCGATGTCCCGGAACGTAAGATCGAGGAGGTGGATCATCGCGATCAGAATTTTCTCGTAGTTCACGTTGACCTTCGTGAACCAGCGGTCGTCCGTGACGTTGCGCGCAAGCCAGACGAACGGCTCCCGATAGTCCCGGTAGTTTTCGAAGACCTTCGTGAAGAGCTCTACGAGCCGATCCTGGTGGCCGCTTCGCTCGAGCTCGCCGATGATGTCGCGCGAAAGGAAGGAGGGGAACAGCCTGACGTAGAGCTCGGGCCACTCGTCCACGTTTTCCTTCAGCTCATGGATGAACTCTCGCTTGAGGTCGCTCGAGTCGATCTTCGAGAAGATGTCTTCAACGTTGTCGATCTGTTCGTAGAGCGTCTTGAAATCGAGATCGATGTTCGGGTTGAGATACGGGTGGCGCTCAACGATCTTCCGGACGAGCAGATTGCTCGCGACGACATGCTCGTTCACGGTGTTCGCGCTCTTGAGAAAGGCCGTGAAGTACTCGAGCATCTCCCGGAAGAACTCGCTGTCGGTCCCGGCATCCTCGTCCGACCCCATGAACTCCATGAACTCCTCGAGGATCCTGATCTTCTCGAAGAAGCTCTTGGCGCTCTTGAACTTGTTGTGCGTCTTCTCCCCAAGCGTGATGGGCTGATCCCGAACGACGAAGTGATCCGCCTTGTCCGTGAGAACGCCGAAGATCTTGTTCGTCTTGAGGATGCCGCGCGCCTTCGTACTCCAGCTCGACCACTCGCTCGGCGTGAGGATGGAGGGAACGAGCTCGGCCTTGATCCGCTTCATGTCCGCTGCGTTGTCCGCGCTCTTGATCGTCGTCTTGAGCGCCCACACCGGATCGTCCTTCACCTTCTTCCGGAGCCTGTCCTTCTTCCATACGCTGCGAAGCACCCAGAGGTGATCCTTGGGCAGGATGTCGAGTGCATTCACCGCCATTTTGAGCGTCATCTTGTGGCCTCGCTTCCGCGCGAAGTCCACGACGATCTGATCGCCCTTGATCGAGCGAATGATTCCGACACCCCAACTGCGGTGGAAGACGAAGTTCCCCTCGTCGAACGCGATGTGCTTCTCAAAGTCTGCGATCGCGTCATGCACGTTTCGCCAGCTCTGGTTCAGGTTCGAGAGGCGTATGTACTCCTCGAGTTGGCTGTGCTCCGCGTACTTCGCCTCGAAGCACTCCACGATCTCCTTGCGGGCCCACGGGTTCTTGGAGTCGTACTCGAGAATTCTCTTGAGGATCTCGATCGCGGTGTTCCAGTCCTTCTTCCCCTTGAAGTGGGGATACAGATCCTCGAGGAGCTGGACGGCGCGCTCGTCACTCACCATCTTCGCAATGCGATTCTCGGCGTGATAGAAGAACTCGGTTTCTTCGGGCGCATACTGGATGAGCTTGTGCCAGACTTCCTTGATGCTGTTGAAGAGGCGCTTGTTGATATAGCGGTGAAGCGCCTTCTTGTAGTAGTCCACGGCCTCGTCGACTTGATCCTCTTCCTCTCGTTTCTCTGCCAGGTGGCGGACGATGTCCGCCTCGTCGTAGTCGATCCGGATGAGGCGCTCCCAGACGTCGAACTTCTTCTCCTGCTGGTTCTCGCTGTCGTAGCATTCGGCAAGCGTCCGCAGCGCGAACTTGTTCTCCCCGAACTCGAGAATACGGCGACACAGGTACTCAACGATGCTCCATTTGTGATTGTCCACGAAGATCTCGATCAGCGTTACGAGATTCGTGTCGTCCACGTTCTGCTTGCTGAGGTGAATAACGCCCGACAGGTAGAGCGCGATGATGCTGTTCTTCGTGTGCACGAGATGCTCGTCGCACATTTCGAGCACCTCATCCTGGATTCCCGACTCGAACACGCGATCGAGAACGTCATCCAGCTCCTCGAAGTTCCCGACGGTGTAGTTATTGAGCGTAGCACGGGTCCATTTTTCCTCGTTGAGCAGTTCTGAGACCTGTGCGATGAGCTGTTCGGACATCTCTATCTCCTACTAGTTTGTATACTGTCTGTATATGCGGTCGTTCAGGGCTCGAAGCTTCAGGAGCACCTCGTCGACCTTGCCGGCGTCCTCGCCCGTCGCTACGTAGTGGTCGATCAGCCAGAAGTAACGATTGATCAAGCGCGGCTCCACGAGGCCCCGGCCTGAACGGCCTTCTCGTAGCTCGCGTTCGAGCGCATAGATGCTCTGCTTCAGTTTCCCGTATTCAATCGATCGGAGTTCCCGCTTTACGTTCAGCACCCCAAAGATGACACCGTAGACCGGCAGCCACTCGAGCAATTGGTCGCCCTCGAGACCAAGCTCGGAGACCTTGTCCGCCAGGGCACGGATCATCTGAGACTCAAGCATCTCTAAATGTACACGCTGAGGGTCCAGGAAGAAAGCCTCTCGGAAGAACGCCTTCGCCGCCGGAACCTCGTTGACGAGTGCGTACGCATCCGCGAGCTCCGCCGCTACCTCCGCGTCCTCCGGCCGCTCCGCAGCGGCTGCCTCCAGATACTGGACGGCGCGATCGTATGCCCCCAGGCCTTTGTGGCAGCGCCCGATTCTCAGGAGGAGCTCGGGATCGCTCCCCTCGGACTCGATGAAGAGTCGTTCGAAGGCGGCCAGCGCCGACCCGAACACGTAGGTCCGCAGCGCCTGAAGGCACGGCTCGCAGGGCTTGCCGACCCTGCGAACGAAACTGTCAAAGATCGGCCATTGATCCAACAGGTACTGACCACGCTCGAACGCGTGGCCGATACCGGAAATCTGGCGCTCCCGTTCGCGCCAGAAGTTGACGTACTTCAGCGCGTTGAGAACGTCCGTACTCTCGAAGTCGACGGCAAGCGCTTCTTCGAGGTGGGAGAGTGCGGCCTCGAGATCGTACCGTCGTATCGCGGCATTCGCCTGCGCGAGCAAATGCTCGGTTCTCGCTTCATCCGTATCTCTATCCCGCATATGCTCATGCATTCGGCGCTTGCACATGTTCATTATACGGCTGCAAAGTCTTTCGTCAACGTAGGATGTCAGACGGGGCGTCTTCGCGCCCCGAATCGCTCGCTCGAAGGAGCGTTTCGCGGGCAAGGGTGGGAATGACCCGATTCATGCGACGTGCGGCTTTTCCACCCGCGGGCCGTTATCGTATAGTAGGACGCATGAACGCGACCCCGTGGATTCCCGGAACGTTTCTCGCCGCTCCGTCCATACTTTCGGCCGATTTCGCGGACATCGCATCCGCGCTCGAGCGCATCGAACGTGCCGGCGGAGATTGGGTCCACCTCGATATCATGGACGGCCACTTCGTCCCGAATCTCACCTTCGGGCCCAAGATGGTCGCGGACATTCGGAAGCGGACCCGTCTCCCGCTGGACGCCCACCTGATGGTCGAGCATCCGGAGGAGATGGTGGAAGGATTCGCGGAAGCGGGCACCGATCACCTGACGTTTCACATAGAGGCAGGCGTGCACGCGCACCGAACCGTACAACGAATAGCCGCCGCGGGAGCCAAACCGGGGATCTCAATCGTCCCGAGTACGCCGGTTTCCGCGATCGGCGAGCTACTCGGCGACGTCTTCCTGGTTCTCGTGATGACCGTGAACCCCGGGTTCGGCGGACAGAGCATGATCCCGCGGTGCGTGGAGAAGATTCGCGAGCTGAGTCGGATCCGGCAAGCCAACGGGCTCTCCTTCCACATCGCGGTGGACGGCGGGATCAACGACGAGACCGCACCGCTCGTGCGAGATGCGGGAGCCGATGTTCTGGTCAGTGGATCTGCGTTCTTCGAGAGCCCGGACCCGTCTCGAGAAGTCTCGATGTTAAAAGGCATGCAAATCGCGTAGAATGAAGCACAGCATCTCGGTGGGAACGGCTAAAACGCGGGAGCGTGCGGCCGAGAATGAGAGAAGAGGTAGTCCATCAATGAAGGCCAAGTTCATCATCGCCCTTCTCCTCCTCATCGGGACCTGGTCGCTCGGTGCTCAGGAAGAGGTACCCGTTCAGCTTGCAGACGGCCTTCGAGCCTTCCAAGCCGGCACGCTGGAAACGGCGCTCGAGTCGTTCCAGGAAGCACTCGCTCGGGACGACATCCCGGCGTGGGAGGGTCACGCGCTGTTCTGGGCGGGGCGCACGCAGATGGCTCTGAGAAGGTACGAGGAGGCCGCAGACAGCTTCGACCTCTTCCTGTCCAGATTCGCCGATCACCCGTATCGCGAGGAGTCCCACTACCAGCGCGCGAGGATCTTCTACCTCGACGGCGAGTACGATGTGGCGATTCTGCGATTCGCGGAGTTCATGGAGGACTACCCGGAGAGCGAGTTCTACGCCAATGCGCTCTACTGGTCGGGCGAGTCCTTGTTCTCGCTCGGAAGACTTGACGAGGCCGAACGCTTCTTCGCCGAGGTCACGGACAACCATCCAACGAGCTACCGCGCGGAGGCGGCCCGCTACCGCTTGGACATCATCGAGCTCGCCCGCCGCGAGAACGAGCTTCTGACGCTGCTCCAGTGGAGTCACGAGGAGTATCTTTCCGCGCTCGAGAGTTACCAGCGACGCGAACGCTCGTATCAGGAAGCACTCGAGTCGTACCGTGAACGTCTATCCGGGCTCGCAACCGAGGACTTCCAGGCGGAGATTGCGGCGTTGAACCAACGAATCGAGGAGCTCGAGACGACGCTCTCCGAGCGAGAGGGGAGGATCAACGAGCTGCTCGCCCGGCTTCGGCGCCTCGAGACCGGCGAAGGCGACGCGCCGGGCCTTGAATCCGAACAAGAGACGGAGGGCGCGCAGGCAGCGCCGCCCGAGGACGAACGCTCGGTCCAGGCCGACCTCGAGTTGCGGGAGATGCTGCTGTCGCTCAAGGCGCAGGCGCTCGAGCTCCAGGAGCTGCTGCTTGACGACGAGGAGGGCGAGGAATGAAGCGCCTCTTCATCGCGACCGTGGTTTTGCTCGTTGCGGCGTCAGTCTTCGGCTTGACGGTCGACCGGGGCGATCTGCGACTCGTCCTTCACGAGAGCTCGGCCCGCTTCTCCTTGTTCGCCCGGGTGGGGACGGACTCGACCGACGGGGAATGGCTGCCGCTCTTCCTCGCCGAGGATCCGCGAACCTCAGCGCTCGATATCCTCGAGGGCAATCGTATTCACCGTATGGGCGACAGCGGCAACTTCACGCAGGATGCCGAGGAGCTCGAGGAGGGCGCACGGTTCATCTGGGTCAGTCCGACCCTTCGGGTGGTCCAGGCGTTCCGCTTCACGCGAGGAGTCACGTCGGAGAACTACGATGCGGTCGAGATGACCGTAACGGTGACGAATACCGGCGAGGAGCCGGTGCTCACCGGCGTTCGCGTGCTCCTTGACACCTACCTCGGAGAGCGGAGCAACACGCACTTCGTCACGCCGGCGCTCGATCAGATCGTTCGCGAATCTCGACTCGAGCCCGGCCCGGTGAATCGTTACGTCGCAAGCGTGGAGACGGCATCCGCCTCGCACGGCCTGCAGGTCATGCTTCAAGCGGAAGGTATCACGCCGCCGGAAGCCGCTCTCGTCGCAAACTGGAAGCGCCTGATCGATTCCTCCTGGGAGTACGAGATCAACAATACTCGCAACTTCAACAGACTCCCGTACTCGATCAACGACTCGGCGCTTCTGCTTACCTACGAGCCGGTCCAGCTCGAAACGTCGGAGGAGCACACGGTCGTTGCATACCTCGGAGACCTTTCCCCGGAAGGATACCTGCCGCCGAGCCTTGCCGCCGAGACCACCGGAGACAATCCCGTGCTCGCGCGCCTTGCTTCGCTCGTCAGCGAGATCAACGACCTGCTCGCGAGCGGCGATATCGACGCGGCTCGCGTTGCCGAGCTCCAGGCCGAGCTCCAGACGCTCACCAGCATCGTTCGCGGACGGTAGCCGTGCGCGGAACCAGGACGCTGAGCCGAGCCGATCGGCTGCTGCGCGCGCGGAAGTTCTCCCAGGTCATCTCGCTGCTCGAGTCCCAGGTCTTCCTCTATCGCGATAACGCCACCTTCTATCGGTTGCTCGGTACGGCCTGTCTCTACGTTGGAGACTACGGCGGCGCGTACTCCTACCTGCAGCGCGCCGAACAGATCAAGGGCGGTGACGTCCGCGTGGAGCTCGGGCTCGCGGCCGTACACCTGCGACGCCGCGAGGTGCGAGACGCTCTCAACCTCTGGCTGTCGATCCTCGATCGGGATCCCGGCAACGTTCGAGCCAAGCGAGGGCTCTCCCTCGTCCGACGAACGGAGGACCCTACCGAGTTCGTGACGATGGCCGAGTCGGGGAGACTGACTCGGTTCTTCCCTCCGCTCGGCCTCCACATACCGGGATGGATACCCGTCGCGCTCGGGCTCGCCGGGATCGTCGTCGCGGCCGCGTTCCTCGTGCCGCCGCTCGTGAGCGATCTCGTTGCCCGGATGCGCGACAACCGGGCCGGAGGAGAACCGATCACGGAGGAGGAGCTTCCGGAGGACTTGACGACGGTCACGGGAGAGTTTCAGTACGTCTTCACCGACCGGCAGATTGAGAGCCTTGTGAACCGCGTGGGAGACCTGTTCAACTCCTTCCGGGACAACCTCGCCCAGCGCGAGGCAAACAGGATTCTGCTCTCCAACGCCGGCCCCTTGATCAAGGAGCGGATCCGCCTCGTCAGCTCGTACTTCCGGACGCCGAGCTTCGTAGAGCCGCCGCGCGACAACTTCACCTACGACGAGGTCGCCGCCGAGCCGTGGATCTACGACGCGTGTCACGTCCGGTGGAGGGGCCAGACGAGCAACATCGCGGTTACCGAAGAGGCCATCACCTTCACGCTGCTGGTCGGCTACGAGGACGAGCGCGTCCTCGAGGGAACGGTCCCGGTACGCGTCCCGTTCACGGCCGATGTTCAGCCGGGGCCGATCGAGTTGATAGGTCGGGTGGAGTACGAGGGCGATTCGTTCTCGCTCGTGGCCGCGAGCATCCGCCGCATCGCTTCGGGGACGGATCGATGAGAGCCGTGATACAGCGCGTTCGCACGGCTTTCGTCTCGGTGGAGGGAACGGTCGTGGGAGAGATCGATCGTGGCCTCCTCGTCTACGTGGGAGTCCAGACCGGCGACGGAGAGCAGGACGTGACCTACGCCGCGACGAAGATCTCCGGGCTCCGAGTCTTCCCCGATGAACGCGGCACGATGAACCTCGCGCTCGCCGACCTCGAGCCGAACACCGGAGAGACCGTCGGCATACTCGCCGTGAGCCAGTTCACGCTCCACGGAGACCTGAGAAAGGGTCGACGGCCGAGCTACAACGCCGCAGCGACGCCCGACGTCGCACGGGCGCTCTACGAGTCGCTGGTACGATCGTGGAGGCTCGCCGGCATCGAGGTCGCGATCGGAGTCTTCGGCGCGCACATGGACGTCACGTACACGAACGACGGCCCGGTCACGCTCCTGCTCGACACACGCGATCGCCGACTCAGATGAACAGCTTGAGGCTCGAGAGGTACTCCCACGCATTGAAGGGGTCGAAGAAGGGCGAAAGGCTACCTTCCTCGTGCATCCGCATGATGACTTCTGCGGTCAGCCGAGCGGACGAGACGACGTGCAGGAACGGCATCTCCTCCTTCAGCTGTTCCGGACAGGGAATCGTGTCCACGACAACGACCCGCTCGAGCAGCCCTTCCTCGTGGAGCTTCGCGAGTCGGCTGACCGCGGGCGCGGAGAAGATCGGGTGGACGGCGGCGATGTTCACGGTCCCGACCTGCCGCTCGTGCAGCTCACGGACGAGCGCGTAGACCGAACCGGCCGTATCGATCATGTCGTCCACGACCCAGATTTCCTTTCCCTTGATGTCGCTCGATGTGAGAATGTTGATCGACTCCACGACGTTCGCCCGGTTGTAGTCGCGCTGCTTGTGCGCGATCACGAGCTGCGTGCCGAACGCCTGCGCGTACCGCTTCGCCACGCCTTCGCCGCCGGCGTCCACCGAGCAGAAGAGCCAGTTCTCGCGCACGTGCTCCTCGAGATGCTTCGTGGACTTGATGAACGTGTCCGTGATGTACTCCTTCAGCAGGAGGATCGCCGGGATGTCTTCGATCGCGCAGAGTGTGGGGTCGACGATCGTTCGCGACTTGTCCGAATGCAGGTTGTAGGTGACGATGTGATCCACGCCGAGGCTCATCAGCGTCTTGTAGTGGATCCAGAATCCGACCGAGTTCCGGCGCGTCGTCCTGTCCGATCGCGACGGCGAGCAGTAGGGCTCGAAGAGCGTAATCTTGCCCGCTGCCGAGCGTCGCAACGCATCGACCGTGTGGTAGAGCTCGAGCTTGTTTTCTTCCACGCTCAGGTTGTACGCGTTGCGTCCGGCGCTGTTGCTGAAGAGGAACACGTCCTTGCCGCGCAGGCTCGTCCGGACCTCAACCTCCATCTCACCGTCGGCGAACTTCACCGTCTTCAGCTCCCCGACGAAGTCCTTGGACTGGTTGGTCGCGTGAAACTCGGGGAACGTTTCAATGTAGTACGCAACTCGATCGGCGTATTCTTTCATCGATCGTGTGGAGAGAAGCAGGAGATCGCCGCGCATAATCGCAGTCTATCCCGACCCTCGATACCGAGTCAATTTGGAGACTGCGGCACGTCCGCTCGGGTGGGCTGCTCGGGACCGGCGAGAAGCGCCTGAGCCGCCTCGCGCGCGTCTTCGGCGACCCGCGACGCACGGCTGAGTCGTCCGATCGTTCGAAGCGTCTCGGCAAGTGCGATCCTGCCCGCGACCTCGCCCGCAGCCGGGCCGCGCGCGGAGAGGCGGCGGGCCGCGTGGGCGACCGCGATCGCGGCTCGCTCTGAGCCGGACCGGCCCGCGTCGTCGTCCTCGAGCCACCGCCGGACCCGCTCGGCAACCGAGAGCAACGCATCGATCATCGCGTCTTCGGGACCGAGTCCCGACTCGGATGCCGCGGTCACGAGAATGCCCAAGAGCGTCCAGTCGGAAAATCGATCGATACGACCGAGCATCGCCCGTGCGAGCGCGCGTCGGCTCCCGTCGTCCGATCTCTCGTGCGCATTGAGCAAGACCGCGAGCAGTGCCTCGCGTTCGGTATCGGTCAGACGCGATCGCTCCGCCAGGATCGGCTCCACAATCTCGGACGGTGCAGCCGAGTAGAGCGTCCCCGTGTCGCTGATCTCTTTCAGGACCGCGGCGAAACCGCGCGAAGCGATCGCATCGGCCACGAGTCGTTGCCTGGTTCCGGACTGAGCCGCGAGCGGGAGCGCGAGGAAGAGAACCGTTGCGACGGCGGTCGCCCGTCTGACGTTCATCACTCTGATTGTCGGCGTATTGACCGCCGGAATTGGGGGCATGTACTATCAGGAAGTGAAGTGCGAGCGCGTTTCTCCACGTTGAGAGGGACATGCACGCGCTCACACGCGGAGGGGAACAGATGGCCAAGAAATCCACGAGCACACCGACTACGACTGCCGCACAGAACGCGACCAGCGAGGAGAAGCAGCGCGCGATCGAAGCGGCACGGCTTCAGATCGAGAAACAGTTCGGTCAGGGCTCGCTGATGAAGCTCGGCTCCCGGACCAATCGCGCGGGGATCGAGACGATCCCCTCCGGCTCGATCCTGCTTGACGAAGCACTCGGTCTCGGCGGTTATCCAAAGGGTCGCGTGATCGAAATCTACGGCCCTGAATCGAGCGGAAAGACGACGCTCGCACTCCACGCGATCGCCGAAGCGCAGAAGAAAGGTGGCATCGCCGCGTTCATTGACGCGGAGCACGCGCTCGACCCGGTCTACGCGCGCAATCTCGGGGTGAACATCGACGAGCTCTGGGTCTCCCAGCCCGATACCGGCGAGCAGGCGCTCGAGATCGCCGAGTCGCTCGTGCGGTCCGGAGCGGTGGACATGATCGTCGTCGACTCCGTCGCCGCGCTCACCCCTCAGGCCGAGATCGACGGCGACATGGGCGACAGCCACGTTGGCCTCCAGGCGCGTCTGATGAGCCAGGCGCTGCGAAAGCTCACCGGTACGATTTCCAAAAGCGGAGCGTGCCTGGTCTTCATCAACCAGATCCGCATGAAGATCGGCGTGATGTTCGGCAACCCGGAAACGACGACCGGCGGCAAGGCGCTCAAGTTCTACTCATCGGTGCGGCTCGAGGTGCGCCGCATCGAGACGATCACCCAGGGTACTGACAACGCGATCGGCAACAAAGTTCGCGTGAAGGTCGTCAAGAACAAGGTTGCACCGCCGTTCAAGAAGGTTGAGATGGAGATCATGTTCGGAAAGGGTGTTTCCGCATCCGGCAGTCTCCTGGACGCCGCGCTGAAGTACGACCTCGTGCAGAAGAGCGGGAGCTGGTACTCCTACGGCGAGGAGCGGATCGGTCAGGGCCGCGAGAACGCGAAGCAGTTCCTGGAGGCAAACGAGGATATTGCCGTCAATCTGGAGAAGCAGCTTCGCGAGAAGATGTTTGCTCATCTGCACCCGGCCGGCGAAGACGAGAAGACCGGCACGGACTCGAAGGCATCCGGCACGAAGGCGTCCGACTCGAAGTCTGACGACAAGCAGAGCGGATCCCCGTCCACGGTTGCCGCGAAAGCCGCCGCGACCGAAAGTCCGGCGGACGACGAGCTCTTTTAGGCTCCGGGTATTTACCTGGCTCAGGGCTCTTGGGTATACTCACACGAGCCTTGAGCGACGCACCCCCCGAAACCACAACCACGAAGCACCACGTTCGACTCGAGCAGTTCGAGGGCCCGCTCGACCTGTTGCTCTTTCTGATAAAGCGCGCCGAGATAAACATCTACGACATCCCGATTCACGAGATCACCGAGCAGTACCTCCAGGCGATCGAGTACGCGACCAAGATCGACCTCGAGAACATCACCGAGTTCTACTCGCTCGCCGCGACGCTGCTCCTCATCAAGAGCCGAATGCTCCTGCCCACGCACTACGACGATGACGAGGAGTTCGAGGATCCGCGACAGGAGCTCGTGGATCGACTCATCGAGTATCAGAAGTTCAAACGACTCACGCAGCTCATGAGCGAGCAGGAAAAGAACGCGGAGTGGATCATCGAGCCGCGCCGCAAGCAACGCTCGTTCGACTTCGTGGACGACGACGAGCTGTGGCAGCAGATCGACGTGTGGGACCTCCTGCGCACGTTCACGAGCATGATGACCAATCTCACGCCGGAACGAATCATCGATCTCTACGAGGAAGTCTCGATCAACGAGAAGCTGAGCCTCATCAACGAGCTCCTCGAGGACCGAGGCGAGTTCACCTTCGCCGACATCGTCGCGAGGCCCGATTCGGTGATGGACGTCGTATGCGCGTTCCTCGCGGTGCTTGAGGCGGTCAAGACGCGCCGAATCGGCATCTACCAGAACCGGCTCTTCGGCGACATACGAATCCGCAGACGCGCGGACGTGCAGAACGGAGGGAGCGAGTGAAGCTCGAAACCGAGGTCGCGCTCATGGAAGCGATTCTCTACCTGGAGGTCGAGCCGGTCGATCTTCGTTCGCTCGAGCGCATCAGCGGGCTCTCGAAGGACGTCGTGCTCAACGCGCTCGCCCAGCTGAAAGAAACGCTCGCGACACCCGATCATGGTCTCGAACTGACCGAGATCGCAGACGGATACACGCTGTCACCGAAACAGGAGCTCGCTCCGGCGCTCCGCGAACGCTACGGCAAGAAGAACGACGCGAGGCTCTCGCGCGCGGCGATGGAAACGCTTTCGATTGTCGCCTACTCGCAGCCGATCACGCGCGGCGAGATCGAGAACCTGCGAGGCGTGAACGCGGACGGCATGATGCGCCTTCTCCTCAACCGGGGCCTGATCAAAGAGGTTGGTCGCAAGGACGCACCCGGAAAACCGATCCAATACGGCACGACGAAGGAGTTCCTCAAGCTCTTCCGCCTTTCCAGCATCGCCGAGTTGCCCAAGCTCGACGAAGCAGACCAGATGAGGTTCGCCCGTGACGACGAAGAGGAATGAACCGATCAGGCTTCAGCTCTACATGGCGCGTGCCGGCATCGCCTCGCGCCGTGCGAGCGAGCGTCTGATCGAGAGCGGCGCGGTCACCGTTAACGGAGAAGTTGTCACGCAGCTCGGGACGAAGGTCGTCCCGGACAACGATGAGGTCCGAGTCAACGGCAAGCGCATCAAGCTCGAGCAGCGCCACATCTACGTTGCGCTCAACAAGCCCCGCCGATACCTCTGCTCCACGAGCGACCCGGAGGGCAGGGACCTCGCGGTATCGCTGCTCGAACCGCACTTCACCGAGCGGCTGTTCAGCGTGGGGCGGCTCGACTTTCTCTCGTCCGGTCTGATCTTCTTCACCAACGACGGGGAGTTTGCGAAGGCGGTGAGCCATCCATCCAACCGGATCGAGAAGGAATATCGCGTTGATCTGCAGAAGCCCGTGCCGGAAGAGCTCCTCAAGGCGTATCAGGATGGGATCGTCGTGGACGGCGAGACGTACCGTCTGGAATCGTACCGCTACAAGACACCGCGAATCGTCCGCCTGACGCTCGTTGAGGGGAAGAACCGCGAGATCAGACGCGTCTTCGCGCACTGGAAGATCGGCGTCCGCAAGATTCACCGCATCCGGATCGGGACCGTCCAGATCAAGGGCATACCATCCGGGCAGTACCGACCGCTGGCGCAGAAGGAAGTCGACTGGTTCTTCCAGAACGCACGCGGGGCACGCTCGGACCGGAGAGACGAAGGAAGGGACCGGTGACGGTAGCGATCGACGGCCCGGCAGGAACGGGCAAATCGACGATCGCTCAACGCGTGGCCGAGAAAGCGGATCTCTTCTACCTGAACTCCGGCAACTTCTACCGCGCCATCGCGTGGCACGTACTCGGGCACGGGATCGACCCGGACGACACTACGAAGGTAACGGAGGCCGCCCGCGGCCTCGACTTGGACGTCTGGCATCGCGGAATCGTTCTGAACGGCAAGCGAATCCGCACCGAGCTCCGGGACGAACGGGTGGATGCGCACGTGGCGGAGATCTCGTCCTCACCCTCCGTCCGCGAAGTCGTCAACTCGCACCTGAGGCGCATCTCCGCCGGACGGGACGTGATCGCCGAGGGCCGCGACATGACCACGGTCGTCTTCCCGGATGCGGACGTGAAGATCTACCTGGACGCGAGTATCGACTCGCGAGCCCAACGTCGATATGAAGACCTGAACGAAACGGTCCCGCTCGAAGAGGTGCGCCGCCGGATTGCCGAGCGAGACCGAATCGACACGACAAAGACCGTGGGGCGCTTGAAGTTGGACCCCGGCGCATTGTACATTGATACCTCACACTTGACGATAGATCAGGTTTGTGACATTGTGTTGAACGCTATTCTCTCAGCAAAAGACAACACATCAACAGGAGCATTAGGGCAGTCATGACAGACAGGGACGTACAAAACGGCGATACCTCTGCGCACCAGCAGCTGCAGGAGGCACTTCAAGAGCAGTACCTCCAGCCGTTGGAAGAACTCGAGGTAGGACAGCTGATTGAAGGAACTGTAATTCAGACTGGCCCCGAAACTACATTCGTCGATATCGGTTACAAGTCGGAAGGCAGAGTCCCTACCGAGGAGTTCGATGAGTCACCTCAGGTAGGTGACACCGTCGAAGTCGTCTTGCTCAACAAGGAGACGCTTGGCGGCGGTGTCGTTGTGTCGAAGCGCAAGGCAGACGAGAAGCGCTTCTGGAAAGAGCTCAAGGATGCATTCAATGAACGAAGACCGGTCGAAGGAACGGTAGCGAGGGCCATCAAGGGCGGGTTCGAGATCAATCTGGGTCACAACCTGCGCGCGTTCAACCCCATCTCCAAAATGGACGTGCGTCGCGTGGACAATCCGGATGAGTACGTGGGCCTGAAGAGCAAGTTCTACGTTGAGCGCGTCTACAGCGATAACCGCGTGAACATCGTGCTCTCGCGCCGCGACTACATCGAGGAAGAATCCTCCAAGCGGAAGACCGAGTTCTTCGAGCACGTGGAGATCGGCGACGTCGTTGAGGGCACCGTCAAGAGCTTCACCTCCTTCGGTGCATTCGTGGACCTGGGCGGATTCGACGGCCTGCTCCACATCAACGACATGAGCTGGGGTCACGTCAACCGGCCCAAGGACTATGTGAAGCGCGGTCAGAAACTCGCGCTCAAGGTGATCCGGATGGATCACGAGAACCAGAAGATCAACCTCAGCCTCAAGCATCTCACCGAGGATCCGTGGAATCACTTCGAGGAGAAGTACAACACGGACATGGTCGTGAAGGGCAAGGTCACCAAGCTCACCGACTTTGGTGCGTTCATCGAGCTCGAAGAGGGAATTGAAGGGCTCGCACACATCTCCGAGCTCTCGTGGGTGAAGCGAATCAACCACCCGAAGGAGCTGCTGAAGGTCGGGGACGAGGTCGAGACGAAGATCCTCGATTACGACGTGCCGGCCGGCCGTGTGTCGCTCGGGCTCAAGCAGGTCCTCCCCAATCCGTGGGAGACGATGCAGGCGAAGTACCCGGAAGGCATGCGCCTCACTCGCACGGTGAAGAAGCTCACCAACGCGGGAGCCTTTGTGGAGCTGGAGGAGGGGATCGACGGTTTCCTCCACGTGGACGACATCTCGTGGACCAAGCGCTACAAGCACCCGAGCGCCGCGCTCGAGGAGGGCCAGGAGATCGAGTGCATCGTGATCCAGACCGATCCCGAGCACCACAACATCCGGCTCGGCATCAAGCAGCTCTCAGAAGACCCGTGGGACAGCCTGAACAAGGCGTACCCCGAACGGAGCATCATCGAGGGCGAGGTCACCAGCATCACGGACTTCGGCGTCTTCGTCCGCGTCCAGGGCGGTGTAGAGGGGCTGATCAACAAGTCGCAGCTTGCCGATCCGCGCGAGATGCCGTTCGAGAAGGCCGTTGAGAAGATCAACGTTGGTGACCAGATCCGAGCGGTCGTGACGGAAATCAACCCCGGTCGGCAGCGACTGTCGCTCTCGGTCCGCGAGCTCGCGCGCCAGGAACAGCGGCATGAGATGCAGAAGTACATCGGGGAAGAAGACGGCTCCACCTTCACACTCGGCGACATCCTCAAGGACAAGGAGAACGGCTGAACGGGTCGTCCTCGCGCTCGCCCGTGAAGGACTGAGCGCGAGGAGCGCCGCCGGTCGGCCTCGCGACCATGTTCAAGAGCCCGGTTGACCCGCAGAAGTTCGACACGCTCATCGAATTGAATGCGCTCATCAACTCGGACTACTCTGAGTCGCGAACGCTGCTGACCCGGATTCTCGAGTCGGCAACGCGGCTCACCGAGGGCGAGGCGAGCTCGCTCCTGCTCGTGGGTCCGGACAACGAGAGCCTCTACTTCGAGATCGCGCTTGGATCCAAGGGCGAGGATGTGCAGAAGATGACGCTCAACAAGGGCGAGGGTATCGCCGGCTGGGTGTTCGAGCACAACCGGTCGCTCATCGTGAACGACGTCAGCCAGGACCCCCGCTACTTCGGCGATATCAGCAAGAAAGTCGGCTACACCACGCAGCAGATCCTTGCCGTGCCAATGCGCATCCGAAACAAGTGCGTGGGCGTCATAGAGATACTCAACAAGCGCGACGGCAAGGACTTCGACGAGGAGGACCGCCTCTGGCTCGAGATCTTCGCCAACCAGGCTGCGCTCGCAATCCAGAACGCGAAATCGTTCGAACAGGTCCGCGCCGAAATCACGAGCCTCCAGGACCAGATCGTCACCGACCGCGGGTACCACACCTTCGTGGGCTCGAGCAGAGCGATCAAGGAGAAGCTCGACCTCGTGTCGCGGGTAGCTCAAACGGACAGCTCGGTGCTGATCCTTGGAGAGAGCGGGGTGGGCAAGGAGCTCTTCGCCGAGCAGATCCACCTGCAGAGCAAGCGCGCGAGCAAATCGCTCGTTCGCGTCAACTGCGCCGCGCTTCCCGAGCCGCTCCTCGAGAGCGAGCTCTTCGGGCACGTGAAGGGAGCCTTCACGGACGCAAGCAGCAACCGTCGCGGCCGCTTCGAGCTCGCCGACGGCGGAACCATCTTCCTGGACGAGATCGCCGAGCTGCCGCTGACCATCCAGGCGAAGATGCTCCGCGTGATCCAGCAGCGCACCTTCGAGCGCCTCGGCTCGAGCGAGCCGGTGACCGTGGACGTCCGGATCATCGCCGCGACCAACCGCGACATCGAGCAGGCGGTGGAGCAGGGGAGCTTCCGAAACGACCTCTACTACCGGCTCAATGTCCTCCCGCTTCACATTCCACCGCTGCGCCAGCGCCAGGAGGACATCCCCGAGCTCGCGCACTTCTTCCTGCAACGGTTCCGTCGCGAGACGAAGAAGACCGTCCGAGGCTTCACCGACCAGGCGATGGAAGCGCTGCTCTCGTACACGTGGCCGGGCAACGTCCGTGAGCTCGAGAATGCGATCGAGCGAGCCGTGGTCATCTGCAACGGCGATCACATCACGCCGAGCGACCTGATTCTCCAGACCGGCGATGCAGTGGGCGAGGACCACTACGCCGAACGTCCGTTGAAGGAAGCGACAACGCTCTTCAAGAGGCACTTCATCGAGAGCGCGCTCCGCACCCACGGCTGGAATCAGACCGAAACTGCCAAGGTTCTTGGCATTCAACGAACCTATCTCTCCCGGTTGATCAAGGAACTCGATATCACCCGCTGAGGAGCAATGAATGAAGCACCTTCACAAGGAGGCGACCGCCGAATCGCCTGAACGCCGGCCCGCGACGGTCGTCATGAACTTTCTCGCGAGGCACCGAACGACGATGCTCGTTGCCATCGCCGTCATCGCCGTTGCGGTCGTAGCGCTCATCGTCGTGCTCACCGTGCAGAGCAACCGAAACGAGGCCGCGCTGACCACCGTGGAGGATCTGCAGGATGAGTTCGACGACTGGCTCGCGCTCGAAGACGCGGAGCAGCCCGAGGCGTACGACGCACTCTCGGCCGAGCTGGAACAACTCATCGACGACTACCCGCGAACCTACGCGGCCGCTCGTGCCCGCATCATCGATGCACGCGCACTCGCCCAGCTCGAACGATGGCAGGAAGCGTCGGATCGCTACGTAGAGGTGGCCGATCTCTTCCCGGAGACGTACCTCGCTCCGGTCTCGCTCATGGACGCGGCGGTTGCGGCCGAGGAGGCGGGAAACGCGGACGGCGCACTGGAGCTCCATCGTCGCATCGTGCATGACTACGCGGAGCAGAGCGCGGAGGTACCCCGGGCGCTCTTTTCGATCGGCCGGATACTCGAAGGCACAGATAACGTCGCGGAGGCCGCCGAAGCGTACCGTACACTCGTAGACGATTATCCCGCAAGCAGTTGGACAAACCTTGCCCGCAACCGTATAATCACGCTGACTGTTGAGGGGCGAATCGGCGAATAGCCCGACCCGCATCCTCAGGGGGCGTACGTGGCTGCGAGTATCCTGAAAACCCGCTATTTCGCGCTGATCATCGGAGCCTTGGTGATCGGCGTTTTCCTTCTTCTGAACTTCACGACGCAGGTGCCGATACGACTGGAGCGCAAGCTCCTCACCGCACACTTCACACTGAAGCAGGCGTTCCGTGGGCGTCGCGACCAGGAAGGCGTCGTCTACCAGGCGCTCAATCCCTCGATCAGTCGGGACATCGAGATCATCGCCGTAGACACGAACAGCCTCAATCAGTTCGGCCGCTGGCCGTGGCCGCGATGGCGGCACGCAGATCTCATCAACTCGTTCGCACGCATATCGGACCAAACGAACCGTGAGCGCGCGCTCTTCCTCGACTTCTTTTTCGTGGAGCCGTCCGACAACGCCTACAGCGACGCGATGATGATCGAGGCGATGCAGGGCAGCGGGCGGGTCTTCATCGAGACGGTGCTCGCGAACGAGTTCCCACCGCCAACCGCCGAGGACGAGTACTTCGCACGACACGAAGCGCTCTTCGACCATGTGGGAGAGATCACCCAAATCGAGGGCGACTGGGAGAGGATGCGCGCTTACTTCGGCATTGAGCCGCCGCTCCAGCCGTACGGCAGGACGGCTGCGGGGTACGGACACGCCAACTTCGACCAGGACTGGGATTCCGTCTTCCGGCGACAGCCGCTGATCGCCAAGGTCTCGCGGCTCGTGGACGAGATCCGGCTCGAGGAGCTCTCACCGTCCACGGTCATCGATACGGAGTCGTTCGAACGACTCGCCTGGATGGACCGAGACGGAAGCTACCACCATATCGAGTACCCCGTGACCGAAGAATCGCTCGTTCGGCTCGAGCGCGCGATGGAGGGCAATGCTCCCCGCGCGCTCGTGGACACGGACAACGACGGTGAGTTCGACGACTCCTACTACGTGGTCCGGAAATTCCGGGATCAGTTCATCCCGAGCATCACGCTGTCGCTCGCGCTCGAGTACTTCAACAAGGAGTTCAGCGATCTCGAAATCGTCCTCGGCGAGCACATCACGATCCCGGATGTTGAGGCGTACGATCCCGAGACCGATCAGTCGGGTCCGTACTACATCCCCGAACGCTTCGCCGAGATCAACGAGACCGGCGAGATTGTTCGCGAGGCCGAGTATCGCCTCGTGGAAGACATCGTCATCCCGATCAACGAAGACGGTGAGATGATCATCAACTTCATGGGTCCTCGTTCGAGCCCGTCGCGAGACGGACATCAGACCTTTCCGATCCGATCGTACGCCGCCTATACGGCTCGTGGCGTCGCAGGACCCGACCCCGCGACCTGGCGGCCCACGCGCGCGGCGGACAACAAGATCCTCATGGTCGGTCCCTTTTCGCAGGGGATGGCGGAGGACGAGAAGCTCACACCGATCGGGTTGATGTACGGCGTGGAGATCCACGCGAACGCGCTCAACACGATCATCATGGATCAATTCCTGCGCCCGGTGCCCTACTGGATCGACCTCTCGATCCTGATCGGGACCGTCCTTCTCGCGGCGATCACCGCGGGCCTGCTTCGCAACCCGCTCTGGCCCTTCATCGCAACGCTCTTCGGTATCTTTGTCTTCTTCCTGGTAACGACCTTCATCTTTGACACCCAGGCGCTCATCGTGAACTTCTCGACGCCCGCGCTCGCAATGCTTCTGACCTTCGTGAGCGTGGTCGTCTACCGGGTGCTCACCGAAGGCAAGGAGAAGCGGCTCATCACCGAGACGTTCGGTAAGTACGTGTCTCCGCAAGTCGTAGACACGCTCATCGACACACCGCCGGTACTCGGCGGCGTTGAGCAGGAGATCACCGTCCTCTTCTCGGACATCCGCGGATTCACCGATATGTCCGAGAACCTGACATCTCAGCAGCTCATCAAGTACCTCAATGAGTACCTCACGGCAATGACCGACGTCATCCTTGAGTACAACGGAACGCTGGACAAGTACGTTGGCGACGAGATCATGTGCTTCTGGGGGGCGCCGTTGCCGCAGAAGGATCACCGGATTCTGGCCTGCAAGTGCGCGCTTCGCCAGATGGAGGTACTCCACGAGTTCAACGAGCGCATGGCGTACCTCCGCGATCACGATCCCGAGTGGGCGTTCCTGCCTCCCAAGCCGCTCAACATCGGAATCGGCGTGAACAGCGGCCTGATGACGGTGGGCAACATGGGCAGCGCCGGACGGCTCAACTACACGCTCGCCGGCGACCAGGTGAATACCGGCGCGAGGCTCGAGGGAATCAACAAGCAATACGGTACGAACGTCATCGTGAGCGAGAACACCTGGAATGAGATCCGGGACCGGGCCGTCGGTCGAGAGCTCGATCTCATCCGGGTGAAGGGGAAGCAGAAGCCGCTTCTCATCTACGAGCTGCTGGACATCGAGGGCGGCATTGCGCCAACGGAAGCCGAGCTTGAGTACGATACGCCCCAGACTCGGTGACATACTCGCGCGTTTCCTGGTCGTCGCAGGGTGGGGTTGCGCGGCCGCGCTCTCCGGCTGCGGGATCCCTCAGCTCGTGTTCCTTGCACCGCCCGACCTCGACAGCCGGGTCGGTCCGCCGGCGGACGTCGAGGTCGAGCACGACGCCGTCAACGGCATAGACAGCTTTCTCGGGTACGAGCTCTTCTACAAGTTCTACAACCCGGACACGAACCAGGGCCGGGATGGAAACACCTTCTCGGCCGACCGTACCGCGATCTCGAACGCGGCTCCGTCCGCCGTCGCGTCCACGCTGGCGAGTAGAGAATACCATCGCGTCTACGGGAGAACCGAATCGGGATCGCCCACCTTTACGTCGCGGCCCGTCCTCGCGGTGCCTCTCGCGCAGCGCGGATCGCAGTTCCAGATCGATATCGCGTTTCCCGCGAGTGCGGGCGACGGACCTGCGATCGCCGATTGGGGCGGCGTGACGCTTGATAGCGTCTCGCTCTACCGCCACGAGCAGTTCTGGCCGAGCTCCGATGCACCCATCGGATTCGATCAGAACGAGATCAATCCGAACACCCAAGGGGATCTACCTGACCCTGCAGACACCCCGCAATACCTGCTCGGGCTCGTTGCCGTGTCGTACGGCATCAACTACGTTACCGGAGACTTCGCCGAGGTCTATTCCTCAGCGGAGGTAATCGTCCAGCCAATCGTCATACCATACTAATGAGCGTAGCCATTCTGATCGCATTCCTGACGTACCTCGTCGCCGGCGCCGTGCCGCCGCTCGCCGCGCACTATCTCCTCCGTATCCGTTTTCTCGGGGGCGCCGTCGCGTCCGCATTGGTCGGGGTCATCGGCGCGGTACTGGGCGGACTCGCCCAGACGATGTTCCTTTCGAGCATTCCCGACCTCGTCGTCATCGCCGGGACGGTGGACATCGTTCCGCCCGTCGTGGGATCGATCCTCATCACGGTCGTTTTCGCGCTCGTCAGTTCGTCGAACTCCACGTAGGAGCTCCGTGCCGCAGCGATGCTTTTGTCTGCGGGCGGTGCGCCCGCCGAACACCGTCCGCGGTTTTGCCCCGTCTCGGCTCACCCCTTCGTACTTCCGATAATACATATTCTGTCTACTTACATCCCTACGACCTTGCGCCCGACGGTATTCCACGGTAGAGTCCCGCTATGAACGTGCACGACGCCTTCACACGGCTCTACCAGATCATCGTCCGGCTGCGCGCTCCCGATGGGTGCCCGTGGGACCGGGAACAGACCCCGCACACCATGCGACGCAATCTCCTTGAGGAGACGTACGAGTGCATCGAAGCAATCGAATCCGGTTCGCCTCCAGACGTTTGCGAGGAGCTCGGCGACGTTTTCATGCTCGTGACGATGCTCGCCCGGATGTACGAGGAACAGGACGAGTTCTCCGTCGCTGACGTGCTCGCCGGCGTCTCCGACAAGCTCATCAGGCGCCATCCTCACGTCTTCGCCGGTGCGAATGTCTCCTCCACACACGACGTTGTAACTCAGTGGGAGCGGATCAAGGTTGAACAGGAAGGTAAACCGCACGCCACCGGCCTCCTCGACTCGGTCTCGAGAGCACTTCCGGCGCTCGAACGCGCGCACAAGCTCCAGCGTAAGGCGGCAAAGGTCGGATTCGACTGGCCAACGCTGGACGGCGTGCGCCGCAAGCTGATCGAGGAAATCGAAGAAGTGCTCCACGAGGCCGGTGGCGACGCCGCGCTGCAATCGGGGCGGTCCGCGGACGACTCAGCGACGCCCGAGCTCGAATCCGAGATCGGCGATATGCTGTTCAGCGCGGTCAACCTCGCGCGCTACCTTGGGGTCGATCCCTCCACCGCGCTCAATCGAGCGAACGCGAAGTTCGTGCGCCGTTTCCGGCATATGGAGACCGAGATGTCGGCCCAAGGCAGAGCGCTCTCGGCCGACGAGCTCGACGCGATGGACGAGCTCTGGAACGCCGCGAAGGAGACCGAGGTCGACCGCTGAGACGTCGGGCGGTATACGATCGTGTACAACGTGAGACATTTCCTCGCATCGGTTCAGTAGCGGTAGCGCCGGTTGTGGAAGCTCATCAGGAGCCCAACTCCCGTCAGAGCCGTCCACAGCGATGATCCGCCGTACGAGAGAAAGAGGAGCGGAATGCCGGTCACCGGCATGATGCCGATCGCCATTCCCACGTTTACCGCGACATGGAAGAAGATCATCGTCACGATACCCACCGAGGCAAGCGAGGCGAAATTATCTTTTGCCTTCGCGGAGATCATCAGCCCACGGAGCATCAGGATCGAGAAACACGCGAAGACGACGAGTGCCCCCGCGAAGCCCCACTCTTCCGCGAGGATGGAGAAGATGAAGTCGGTGCTCTGCTCGGGCAAATACTGAAGATGGCTCTGGGTACCCCGTAACCACCCCTTGCCGGCGATACCGCCCGACCCCACGGCGGTCACGCTCTGGATGATGTTCCAGCCTGCGCCGCGCGGGTCGATGTTCGGATCGAGGAATACGATCAGCCGCATCAGCTGATACTCGCGAAGCATCCGTCGGCCCACTACGGACCCACCGAGTCCGACCAGGACCACTGCCACCGAGTAGATAAGCCATCGGAAGTAGCCGCGCTTGAGCACGAGCAGTCCCACGAGCGAGAGCACGCCCACGAGCAGGAGCGCCCCTGCGACGATGAGGAACAGCCGCCGGTCGGTCACGATACTGACGAATGCCACGTCCGCACCGTGGATTTCCTGTTCCCACGCGGGAAGGACGGTCAGCACGATCATGAGCATACCCGTGAGCACGATGAACAAGATGTAGCTCGTCTTCGCCCCGGCAACGTACGCCATCACGAGAAGGATCGGAAGGTAGACAAGGGCGGTGCCCAGATCGGGCTGGAGCAGTATCAGTCCGGTAGGGACCAACGCGATCAAAAACGCGACGCCGAAGGTACGTGGCTCGCAAATCGACTGGCCATGCGTCTCCAGGAACCTGGCGAGCAGGAGGATCGTGGCGACCTTCATGAACTCGGCAGGCTGGACCCCGAACGCACCGATGCCGATCCAGCTCCTCGCCCCGTTCACAACACGACCGAAGAGAAGCGTACCAATCAGCACCACGATCAACACGGCATACAGATAGGGCGCGAGATCGCGCAATCGCTCGTAATCGAACGACGCTACTCCAACGAGTATCAGCAGCCCGAGCGATACCCACACGATCTGCCGTATCCACTCCCTGGAGAACGACGCGCCGTCGCTCGTGACTCCGCTCGAGTAGATGAAGAGCACGCCGACCGTCATCAGAACGAGCGTGGCGGCGATAAGCAGCACGTCTACACTGAATACGGAAGAACGCTCCCTCATATCATCACTCCGGAAGACCTCGACCATACCACAGCCACGGGTCACGCCGGCCTCGGAGGTCCTCGATGGTGTCTTCGTACGACAGGGAATTGTAGATCCCGTGTACAATGATGTTGGTGGCGTATGGAGCCCACCAGTCCCATTCGTTTGACGCATCGATCCAGACCACGGTGACGACGTAATCGGTAGGATCGTTGGGATTGGTGGGGGCGAAGCCGATGAACCAGGAGTGCTGGCGTTCCTCGCTCGCCGTCTCCGATGTCCCCGTCTTTCCGCCCATGGGCGCGTTCGTCGTCATCACAACCTGCGGCGTCCCGTTTTGCACGACCCCTTCCATCGCGGCTTTCACGGTCTGGAACGTGGACGGGCTGACTGAAACGGTCCGAAGCACCTCCGGCTCGACCGTATCGAGAACGCTTCCGGTGACCGGGTCCCGGATCTCCTTCACCACGTGCGGACGATAGACGACTCCCTCGTTGAGAACCGACGCAACCATGTTGCCGAGCTGCAACGGCGTCACTTGGAGGAACCCCTGGCCAATGGACAGGTTCACGGTATCGCCCGGTCTCCACGCATCGTTGAACGTCCGTTCTTTCCACTCGGGACTCGGCACGAGACCGGCCCGCTCCCCCGGCAGATCGATCCCTGTCCGTTCACCAAAACCGAGTGCCCTCGAGTAGTCCACGATCGTTTCGATACCCAGGTACTCGTTGCCCATCGTGAAGTAGTAGACGTTGCAGCTCTCCGCGAGGGCGTCGAACAACGCGACGTCGCCGTGACCGAACTCCTTGTGGCAGGCAAAGGTCCGGTTTCCTACGACGTAGTATCCCGGACAATGGACCGTGTCGTGGATTGAAAACGCATCCTCTTCGAGCACGGCCACGGTCATTGCCGCCTTGAACGTGCTTGCCGGACTCCCCTGGGCCTGGATGGTCCGGTTGATGAAACTGCCCGTGGGGTCGAGCGAGACTTCCGTGAAATACTCGTCTCCTCCGTCACCGTAGAATGCATTGGCGTCATAGCTCGGATAGGAGACCATCGCGAGAATCTCACCCGTGTGCGGATGAAGCACGAGCGCGGCGCCGATCCGATTGCCGAGCGCCTTCTCGGTCAGGAGCTGAATCTCGCGGTCGAGGGTCAGCACGACGTCCCTCCCCTGCTCCGGAGCGATGCTCCTCCGCTGGTCGCCCTCCACTCGTCGGCCCTGCGCGTCCACCGTACGATACTCCTGACCGTGTCTGCCTCGCAGGATCTCGTCGTACTCGAGCTCGATGCCGGCCTTCCCGATCACCGACCCTCGCGTATAGCCACGGTTATACAGGATCTGCAGTTCCTCAGGTGTGATGTCGCCCACGTATCCAAGCACGTGGGAGAAGGAACTGCCGTCAACGTAGTGGCGGACCGGCTTGATCCGCCAGCTCACACCGGGAAGATCGGCCTTCTGCTCGGCGAGTGCGGCGATCGTGCGGAAGGGGATGCCGCTCTTGACCTCGATCGGCTGGAAGACATTGTAACGTCGCTCAGGGATGCGCTCGTAGATC
This sequence comes from Spirochaetales bacterium, assembly GCA_046538735.1. Lineage (GTDB taxonomy): Bacteria > Spirochaetota > Spirochaetia > DSM-27196 > SLST01 > SLST01. Next base: position 19,631 of record JBKHII010000005.1, on the reverse strand, counting down.
TCGTTGACGGGCATCGACAGGTGCCGTGCGAGTCGCGCGAAGACGTCGTCGATCTCGCTCCGAACGATCTCCGCCGGGTTGACGTCCACCGCAAACGACTCGCGATTCGTGGCGATGGGGGTATTCACGTTGCGATCATAGATGTTTCCGCGAGGCGCCGCGATCACCGTGCTGCGTCGAGTCACCTCCTCGGCGCGAAGCGCATAGATGTAGCCGTCCACGATCTGGAGCGAGAACAAGTAGCCCACGTACACGAGAAACGCCGCGGCAATCGCCCCTCCCACGACGAATAGGCGAGTCATCGGGATGCTGTTGCCGCCCTTGTTTCTCGCCCCACTCACTAGACGATTTCTCCCCTGCGTCGGTCGGGTTGCAGCCGCCGGACGAAGCCCAACAACCCGAACACAAGCGGTCCCAGCAGGCCCGTGTACGCGATCTCGATGAGATAGCGACTCGAGAAGACCTGCGCAGACACGCTCTCGATAGCGAACAGCGCGGCAACGATCAGCGCGATCGCGGCTTTCAGGAGCATCGCGACCACCGTCATGATCACCGGCACGAAGATCGGGTCCACGAACATCTTCCCACGCGTCAGGCCGTACAGGGCACCCAGAAGCGTGAAGACCAGCGCGTGGAAACCGAGCGGGGCAAGGCCGAGCATGTCCAGCACCGCCCCGGCGACGAATCCGGCGACCTGCCCGGTCATACTACCGTTCTTGTTCGCGAGAAAGATCACGATGATGAGCACGAGATCGGGACTCACTCCCGCGATCTCCACGAACCTCAGCACGGTGCTCTGAAGCACTGCCACTGCACCGATCACGAGCGAACCGTAGAGCGCCGTCGCCGTCATCGTTCGCCCTCTGCCAGCACGAATACGTGCTCGAGCCTGGAGAAGTCCACGGCCGGACCCAGTTCAATGCTGAGCGACGTCTCGTACGATCGACCCTGGATCGACTCCACGGATCCGATGCGAATGCCCTCCGGGAAGAGCGATCGCATGCCCGACGTGATGACGACATCGCCCACCGAGATCTCGCTGCGCGCAGACTTGGCAACGTACAGCATTCGAAGCAGGCCACCGGGCACTCCTTCGCCGGCGACGAGGCCCTCGTGCCGCGACCGGAGAAGTCGAGCCGCCACGTACGACTCGCTGTCGAAGAGCGGCATAACCACCGATGTGGTCGCGCCGACTTCCTCTACTCTCCCCACGAGACCCTGAACGCCGTCCTGGTTGGCGATCACCGGCATATAGCGTTGCACGCCTGCGACGCGCCCCTTGTTGATCGTCAGCCCGGAGAAGAACGATCCGGGCTCCTTCGCGATCACCCTTGCGGGGATGCTTGCGAACGGGATGGCGTGCTGGAAATCAAGCGCCTCTCGCAGACGCTCGTTTTCGGCGCGAAGCAGCTCCACGTCGTCGGCCACCTGCTCGTACTCGCGGATCTGGTCCAGGAGCTCATCGTACTGCTCCTCGAGAACTGCAAGCTCGCGGATGGAGGTAATTGTTCCCGAGAAGAATCTCCCGATCGCCGATGCTCCCTGCTGGAAGACCGCAAGGACGCTGTGGCCGATCTCTTTCGGCCTGAGGCTCATCGATTCCGTGGAGACACCGAGCGACACGAGACAGATCGTGACCAGAATCGCGAGGGTGAGACCGTTTCGGTGTCTATCGACGAGCTCGCGAACGCGCACTAGAGGCTGTTGTAGACATTCTTTGTGTTCTTATGCATGCCGCGTTCGTACTCGAAGTAGCGGCCCGCACCCAGGGCGACACAGTTGAGGGGATCTTCTGCCTTGAACGCCGGAACACCGGTCTCGTTCGCGATCAGCGTATCCAGTCCCTTCAGCAGACTCCCGCCGCCGGTCATCACGATTCCACGCTCCACGATATCGGCCGCCAATTCGGGGGGCGTCTGACCGAGCGTTCGCTTGATTTCCTCAACGATCGCGTTGATCGGCTCCTGAAGCGCCTCCCGGACCTCCACGCTGTCGATTTCGAGTCGACGAGGTAGTCCGGTGATCGCATCCGTGCCCTTCACTTCCATCTTCTCGATCTTCTTGTCCGGGCTCGCGTTCCCGATCGACGTCTTCAGCTCCTCGGCGGTACGCTCTCCGATGATCAGGTTGTGAACCGTACGAACGTGCTTGATGATCGCCTCGTCGAACTCGTCGCCTCCGAGGCGAATCGCATTCGTGACGACCATGCCTCCAAGGCTGATCACCGAGATCTCGCTCGTGCCGCCGCCGATGTCCACGATCATGTGTCCTGCCGGCTCGAAGATGGGGATGTTGGCGCCGATCGCGGCCGCCAGCGACTCCTCAATGACCTTGACCTCGCGTGCCCCCGCCTTGAACGCGCACTCCTCGACTGCCCGCCGTTCGACCTCGGTTATCATGCTCGGCACGCCGATTACCATGCGCGGCTTCACCAGCCACCGCCGCTGAAGCACCTTGGATATGAAGTAGCGGATCATCTTCTCCGTGGTCTCCAGGTCGGCGATGACGCCGTCCCGAAGCGGACGAATCGCGATGATGTCGCCCGGCGTCTTCCAGAGCATGCGCCGAGCCTCCTCGCCGACCGCAACGACTTTCTTCGTGCCGCGTTCGACCGCGACGACCGAAGGCTCGCTTGCCACGATGCCCTTCCCGCGTATGTATACCAGCGTGTTGCACGTGCCGAGGTCTATCCCGATGTCGGACGAGAACGCGTTAAACAGATTCGTGATCCCCATTATCCCCCCCCATTTGCGAGACGTTGCAGCGATTGTGTGTGACTGGGATCGATCTCCCGCGCCGTACGCCACAGGGCTCGAGCCTGCACGCTGCGATCCGTTCGATCGTACACGACCCCTAAGTAGTAATAAGCATCGGCGGATTGAGGGTAGGTCTCAATCGTCTCTTCCAAGAGGGACTCGGCCTCATCCAGCCGTCCATCGAGTAGCAAGACGGACGCGAGCTGATTTCGCGCCATCATCGCGAGGAAGTCGTCCTCCAAGTCCGCGATCGCCTCTTCAAGCAACCGTCTGGCCGTCTCGTAGCGCTCGAGCTCCACGTACGACTCCGCCGCCTTGATACGTACCGTGTTGATCTCGTCCGGCTCCGAGTACGCGATCGCCTCCTCGAACCACCGAATGCTGGACTCGAAGTTCTCCAGCCGGGCGTACGCCATTCCCAGGTACGTTCGGCTGTCGGGCGCCTCGAGTCCTCCCGTGATCGCCCGCTCCATGTAGCGTGCCGAGAGGTCCAGGTACTCCTCTCCCTTGTGGTAGTACGCTTTGGCCAGCACGTAGTCCCGCTGCACCGCCAGCGGCGCGCGGGGAACGTGAAGCGCCTTCCTCAGGAGTTGGATGCAGCGATCCAGCCGTTCCCGCTGCAACGACCGATCCACGAGCTCGATTCCGAGGTAGAAATTGGCGAATCCAGAGAAGGTCAGCGCCTCACCGTCCAGCGGACGATCGCTCAAGATTGCGGAGGCTCGATTCTCAACTTCGTCGTACTGCGACTCGTTCCAGAGCGTCACGAGTTCGGTGTCTCGTCTCCGAATTCCGAACGGCACGGCATCGATCGCATAGAGAGCGACCACGACACCGCCGACAACTCCAATCAAGCCCAGGCCAACTACCAAAAGGCGGATCAAACGACGTTGTCCCTGCCCGCCGGTCTCTGTTCGCTGGGAGTAGATCATGATCGACTGTCGTATTAGATCGGAGCAAGGCAAGAAAGTCAATAATGCGTAGAAGGGGATCCACGCGTGACTCGCGCGCAAGCAGCCTCGAAGAGGGCAGATCCGTAAGCCGGGTTCTGTTGGTGCTCGCCGACGCGTACGCGTCGGAAGCCTGGCGCCATCTATCTGAGCAGCCTACCCGTGAAGTCACGGACCACGCGATGCGCGCCCGTGGTGGACGGGCCGTCCCTTCACTGCTTGGCTTTGCTCCCGGCAAGGTTTTCCAGCGTTGCCGGTTGCCCGACAACCGGTGGGCTCTTACCCCACCATTTCACCCTTACCCGCAAGCGGGCGGTATGCTTTCTGTTGCACTCTCTGTGACACGGCCGGAGAACCGACCGCGTCCCCGGGGGTTACCCGGTACCGTGCCCTGTGGAGCCCGGACTTTCCTCCAGGACTCGGAAGACCGAGTCCCGGCGGCGCCTCAATCTGCCCTCATCGAGCCCGCTTCGCTACTCTTCTTCATCCGCGAACTCGTCTTCTTCCTCGTCGTCGTCCGAGAGGTCGTCTTCAAGGTCGTCGTCCGAGTCGTCTTCGTCAAGGACGTCCTCTTCCTCCTCCTCCACCACGACTTCCGCCTCGGCCTCTGCCTCTTCCTCTTCCTCGTCGTCGTCTGCGTCCTCTTCCTCGTCGTCGTCCTCTTCCTCGACGTCTTCCTCGTCGTCGTCTTCGAGCTCGTCAGCTTCGCCTTCGCCTTCGTCTTCGTCGAAGTACTCGTCGTCCACGAGATCGGCAAGCGCCTCCGCGTCCTCCTCCAGGAAGGCCCCTTCGGCTTCCTCTTCGTCGCCCATGTAGAACACGATCTTGCTGCAGTACGGGCAGAAGAGTATCTCCTCGCCGCGGCGAACCTCGTTCACGAACTGGAGGGGAAGTATCATCTGGCAGCCCGTGCACACGCTGCGATGGAGCGGGACGATCCCCTGCCCCTCCTTGCTCCGAATGATCCGCTCGAACTTGAAGAGCAACTCTTCGTCCAGTCCGGGAACGAGCTTCTTCTCTTCCTTCTCCAGATCCTTGAGCCGCTTCCGACGGTCGTCGGTTTCGCTCTTGATCTTCTCCTGCTCGTCCTCGAGCTCCTTCTCCTGCTCCTCGATCATGCCCTCTTCGCGCTCGAGCGCCTCGCCCATCTCTTCGAGCGCTTTCTCTTCGCGCTGCAGCTCCTTGCGGAAGTACTGCTCGCGCTCGGATGCGTCGCGAATCTCCTTGTCGAGAGCTTCGTACTCGCGCTGGGTCTTGATCAGATCCATCTGCTGCTCGTACTTCTCACGCTCGGTCTCCGCCTCGCTCATCTGGCGGCGCAGCTCGGTGATTCGCTTCTTCGTCTCGTCGTACTGCGTGTTCTTTTCGATGTAGCTCTTCTTCAGACGATTGACCAGCTCGGTCTTCGTGGAGAGCGCCTTCGGAAGCTCGGCGATCTCTCGCTCGATCTCGAATTTCTGGCTGAGAATGTCCTGCAACGACTTCAGCTTCTCAATGGTATCTTCCGTCATGGTTCCTTCCTAATGATCGAGATAGTCCTTCAATCGTCGGCTCCGCTTCGGATGGCGGAGTCGGCGAAGCGCCTTCGCCTCTATCTGTCGGATACGCTCTCGGGTGACGTTGAAGTACAAGCCGACCTCCTCGAGCGTCAGCGAGTACCCGTCCTCGAGACCGAACCGCATCTTTAGAACTTCCTGCTCCCGGTCGGGCAACGTGGAGAGCACGTCGCGCAGCTGTTCCTGCAGCAACGTGAACGCGGTCTGGTGCGCAGGGTTCTCCACGTCCTTGTCTTCGATGAAGTCGCCGAGCAACGAGTCTTCTTCTTCGCCGATCGGCGTCTCGAGCGAGATCGGCTCGCGCGCGACGTTCTTCACGCTCTTGACGCGAACAACCGACCAGCCGAGTCGATCCGCGATCTCTTCGTCGGTCGGCTCGCGACCGAACATCTGCATCAGTTGCCGACTCTCGCGCACGACCTTGTTGATCTGCTCGATCATGTGCACCGGAACACGGATCGTGCGTGCCTGATCGGAGATACTCCTCGTGATCGCCTGTCGGATCCACCACGTTGCGTACGTTGAGAACTTGTATCCTTTTCGATACTCGAACTTCTCAACCGCCTTGATGAGCCCGATATTCCCCTCTTGCACCAGATCGAAGAAGTGAAGCCCGCGGTTCGTGTACTTCTTTGCGATGCTGACCACGAGGCGAAGGTTGGCCTTGATGAGCCGGTCCTTCGCGCTCTGCATCATCGTGCGACCACGCACGATCTGGTTGGCCATTTCCAGGATCTCCTCGATCGAGTTCTCGAACTCGACCTCGAGGGCGGTCAGCTTCTTCTCCGTCAACTGGACTTGGCGTATTCGATCCTTGATCACGTCCGCGCTGAGTCCCAGCTCGTCTTCGATTCTCCTGCGCTCGGCCGCGCTGGCGAGCCCGCGTCCGAGACTGCGAAGCTCACGCATGTTTCTCACGCGGAGTCGCTTCTCAATCCGCGCCTGTTCGTCCCGCAGCCGGCGGATCTTTCTGGCAACCGAGGTGAACTTCTCCGAGAAGTAGAGAATCTCCTCCTGGTGGATCTCGAGCTCGCCGAGCTTCTTCATCAGCGTCTTGCGTTTCTTCGCAAGCGCTCCGTCGTCAAGCAGATCTCCGCCACGGCCGATGAGCGTCTGCTTCTCTTCCATGTACGCCCTCAGCTCGGGGAAGACGTCCTTGAGCGATTCCTTGTAGTACTGCCCGAGTCTCCGCCGCTCGGCGAGGAACTCCGAGATCTCCTTCTTGCTGAGGTTCATCTCGCGAGGATCGCGTTTGGAGAACGTTCGTTGCGCGAGTTGGTGGAACTCCGGAATGAGCACCCCGGAACCCTTGATCACATCCTTGATGATGTTCTCGCCGTCCTCCATCTTCTTGGAGAGCTCGACCTCCTGCTCGGCAGTGAGCAGGTTCTCCTTCCCGATCTCACGAAGATAGAGCCTGATCGGATCGTCGATCGCGCTTTCCTTCTCGCCGAGAACGAGTCGTCGTCGTTTGTCGGCCCGACGATTGCTCGGTTTGTCCTCTTCCTCGTCGGCGCCGTCGTCGTCAATGGCGTCCTCGAGCTTCACGTTGTGTTTGGCCAGGATTGCGATGACGTCGTCGATTTTGTCGGAGTTGACCACCGAGTCGGGCAGGAAGTCGTGCACCTCTTCATAGCTGACGCGCTCCTTGCCCTTCGCATAGTCGATGAGCTTGAGCATCGCTGGATCGTTCTGCAGTTCCGTCATCAGCCCTCACCCTTCAGCTTCTCTAGTTCGCGGTCGAGGTGCATCTTCTCCGAGAGGAGCTCGAGATAGTCGCTCCCGCCCTCGCTCGCCGCAACCCGTCGCAACTCCGCCTCAACGGCTCGGCGCTGCTGAATCAACACGCGCCGACGAATCGCGGTCACCGCGTCGCGAATGGACTGCTCGCCGTGATCGGCGAACTCTCCGGACGCGACGCGTTCCTGCACGACATCTACCACTTCGGGCTTCGTGATGCGCCCGAGCAACGCCTCCAGCGAGGTCTCGCCTCGCCGGAACGACTCTTCCAGTGCGATGTAGACCTCGCGCGCGACCGCGTCATCCAAATCCTCCGGTTGGATGAACCTTCGCACAAACGCAAAGTGCTCCCGACTCTGCACCGTCGCGAGCATCAGAAAGAGATCGTGAGATAGCGGTGTTCCTCTCCGTGCATGCGTCTGCTGAACGGGCGCGTGGTCTCTCCTCACGTGGGACCCCGCTCGTTCTTTCCGCGACGAGCGCGAAAGCGCGGCGAAGTCCCGGCGAACAGCGTCCTGGTCCACTCCAACGAGGTCCGACAGCAGACGTAGACTCTCCTCGCGTTTGACCTGGGAGTTCATGAGCACCACGTAGGGATAGATGTCCCGCAGTACCGCGTCCTTCGCCTCGGGGGAGGAAGAGCTCACCCCTCTTGACGCAGCATTCTCCTGCAGACTCTGTCGCACAAGGAACTCCAAGACCGTTAGCGACGAAGATACTGCATTCAGAACCTCCCGACTACCCCCATTCTGCAGGAGATCGGCGGGATCCGATCCGGGCTCAAGCGGCGAGACCGCCAGCGCAACTCCATATGGCTCAAGGATCTCTGCCGCTTTGCGCGTGGCACGCGCGCCCGCCTCGTCCGAGTCGAAGAGCAGCGTCGCGCGGTCGATGTACCGCGTGAGAAACGCGGCCTGCTCGGGCGTAAACGAGGTTCCCAGCGGCGCAACCGCAGTCTCGACCCCGGCCTGGTGCAACGCAATCACGTCCATGTACCCTTCCGCGATCACGACACTCCGCTCCTGACGAATCTGTTTGAGCGCCACGTCTATGCCGAAGAGGTTCTCTCGTTTCCGGTAGATCGGCGTGTCCGGGGAGTTGATGTACTTGGGCCCGTCTCCGGAGACGATTCGACCGCCGAAGGCGAGAACATCGCCGCGCCGCGACCGAATCGGGAACATGATCCTGCCGGCGAACAACGCTCGCTTCGGGTTGGCACGGGTGAAGAGCCCGGAGGTGCGAAGAAAGCCCTCCGAGTATCCCTTTGAGACGAGAAAACCGTGGAGCCAGAAGGGGTCGCGCGGCGAGAAACCGACGCCGAAACGATCGAGCGTCTCCGGCGTCACCGCACGGCGCGCGAGTATCTCGCGCGCCTCGAGCCCGGCGTCGGCGTGGAGGAAGTGCACGAAACTCTTCGCAACCCGGTTGTAGAGCTCGCCGAGCGCCCGGCGTGTCCTGCCGGCCTCGTCTTCCTGCGACGACTCCACCTCCACGCCGACCTGCTCGCCAAGCTGCTTCACCGCCTCGGGAAACGTGAGGCCCTCGATCTCCATGAGGAACTTGAACACTCCACCGGCAGCGTGGCATCCGAAGCAGTAGTAGAGACCGGCATCCGGGTCCACGCTGAACGAAGGAGTCTTCTCGCTGTGGAAGGGACACAGCCCCATGTAGCGTGCGCCCTTCTTCTGAAGCTGTACATAGTTCCCCACGAGCTCAACGAGATCGACTCTGCGAGCGATCTCGTCGATGACGCTCTCGGGTATCCGGCCGCGCATTCTACCGGAAGCTTAGCGAATCAGGATGAACTCGACACGGCGGTTTTTCCACCGGTTCTCCAAATCGGTATGCGGAACGACCGGCTCGGTCCCTCCGCGGCCGAGCGTGGATACTCGCCGCTCGGCGATACCCTCTTCTATCATCGCGGCCCTGACCGTCTGCGCCCGCGCAAGGCTCAGCGGCTGGAGTTCTTCGCGCTCCTCGCGCTCGGTTCCGGTCACGTTCACCGCGTGACCCTCGATTCGGATCTGATAGGTCGAGTATTTGTCGAAGATCTGAGCCAACCGTTGGAGAATTGCCCGGTTCTTCGCCCCGCGCTCGTCGTTCGGATCGAGCACGAGCTCCGGGCTGTTCGGCTCGAAGGTGATGTTCGCGATCTGCACCTTCAGACGATCGCCGTCCCGCACTACGAGGATGTCCACGGGGATGACGCCCTCGACCGTCGTCATGTTGCCGAGCTCGTCGCTCACCGTGAAGCGATACGGATAGTCCTCCGCCGAGATGACGAGCTCGCCGTCGGCGGCGCGTCCGTCCCAAATAAGCTCGGCAGCCGGGGCGCCCCGACCCGTGAACTCGGTGAAGAAGCGTCGGTTTCGATCGAGGATCTCAAAGCGCCACGCCTGGATCTCGCTCGCGTCCGTCACGCTGAGACCGATCACGAGCTCGTCGTCCACGCCGTCGTTGTCCGGCGAGAACGGGATCGGTTCGAGCCTGACATCCGCCTCGGGCGGCGATACGTCAAGCCGCACCGCGGACGAAACCGCTCTCGCCTCGTCACCTTTCGTGTAGTCGACGGCATACTCGGCAATGAACGTTCCCTCCCGGGTCTCGCCTCTTCCGTCGCGGCCGTCCCACCGAACGGTCCGCTCCGCGGCAAGCTCCGACCCGCTGAACTGTCGAACGACGGTTCCGGCACTGTTGCGGATGATCAGGCGCCACTCGTCCGCGCCGTCCAGCAGATTCGCATAGAGGTCGAACTCCACGGAATCCCGCACGTCGTCGTCGTTCGGGGAGAACGCGGAAGTGCTCGCCGTCACGAAGAGTTGCGGCGCCCGGGTATCGACCGTGATGTCCGGCACGGTTCGGACGACGCTGTTCCCGGCCCGATCCGTCGTTGAGATCTCATAGGTGTAAGAGCCGTCCTCGACCTGGTTTCCGGAGGAATCGGTGCCGTCCCACTCCACGTTCGTTGCGTTGCCGCGCCAGAGGTACTCCCGGATCGTCTCTCCGGCGGAGTCGCGAATCACGGCGGTCCACTCCTCCTCGCTGCTCGTGGACTGCTCAATCCTCAGCACGTCGCGATTCCCGTCGCCGTTTGGGCTGAAAAGGACATACGGGGTGTTGATGGTCACCGTGGGCGCACGCGTATCCACGACGAACGGTGCCGTCTGCGCCTGGAGCCGAACACCATTCTCGAGTACGACGGCCAGCGTCGCACGGTAGCTGCCGTCGCCGGCGCGTCTGCCGGTGGAGAGCGTTCCGTCCCACACAACGTTCTCAGCCGGTTCGCCCCGGCCGCTGAAGCTGCGTACCGTCTCGCCGCCGGCGGAGTCAATCTCCACTTCGTAGGTAGCAACCTCGTCCGCGCGATCGATTCGCAGGAACAGACGTTGTCTGTCCCGGACGCCGTCCGCATTGGGGCTGAACGCATCGAACTCGGCCCTCAGGCCGACCTCGCCCTCGGAGGTATCGAGCTCGACCACGACCGGGTCGCTTCTACCGATGTTCCCGGCCTCGTCTTCGGTCGCAAGCACATAGGAGTATCGCCCGTCCGATGCCAATCGGCCGTCGTCCCGCCGACCGTTCCATTCGATCGCCCGCTCGGGGATCTGGGTCCACGTGTACGTCCGGACCGCGTTTCCGTCTCTGTCGAGGATCACGCCGCGCCAACGTTCCTCGCGGGAAGCCTCGTTGAAGAAGGTCACCGAATCGAGCGTGCCGTCGCCGTTCGGCGAGAACAGCCCCACGTCCGCGCGCGCTTCCGCCAACGGAGGCGTCACGTCTACGGTGAACACGGCCGACTGCGCGCTGGGCCGGTTGCCGTTCCGGTAGACGACCTCGAGCTCCGCGAAGTACTCGCCCTCGCCGACCAACGTGCCGCCCTGGTCGCGACCGTCGAAGGTCACGGGCTCAGGAAGACCGGCGACATCGCTGTAGGTCCGAACCTCGTTGCCCTCCACGTCGCGCACCGAGATCGTCCACGACGTGATCCCCGCTGTACTTGTCACCTCCGGCCGAATCGAGAGCTCATCCTGCCGTCCGTCGCCGTTGGGCGAGAAGTGAGCGGAAGAGATCACGACCTCCACCGGTGTAGCTTCCGTGCTCAAGATGATGTTGGAGAGCTCGGCGGACGCGGAGTTCCCGGCGGGGTCGGTCGCCGAGACGCGATACCGGTAGACTCCGTCCGGCTGCACGGCGCCGTCGTCTCCGCGACCGTCCCACACGATCTCCCGAGGTTCGGTCTCGTTGAAGACGTACGTCCGCACCACTCTTCCGGCGGCGTTGATGAACTCGCCTCGCCACTCGTCTTCGACCGATCCGTTCTGATCGATCGAGATGGTATCCTTGAACCCGTCCGCGTTCGGCGAGAAGATGAGCTGCTCCGCCTCCGGAGCCTCGATCTCGACGACGGGCGGGGTCGCGTCCACGTAGACGGTGTACGAAGCGCTCGATCCGCGATTCCCGTTGTCGTCGATCGCAAGAAGCTGGAATGTGTACTCGCCGTCGTCCGCGGTGTCCCCGTTGTCCGTGGTGCCGTCCCAGCGAATCTCCCTGGGGATCGGGACCCCGCTTCTGCGCTCCACGATCCGATCCACGACGTTCCGGATCCCTGTGTTCTCGGGGCGGTCTTCCTTGTTCCTGATCGTTCTCACGATATCGCCGGCCGCGTTCCGTACCTCAAACGTCCAACCCACGACGAACCGCTCGTCCGTGATGTCGATCGGAACCACGAGCGCATCCTGCGTTCCGTCGTTGTTCGGCGAGATGTAGCGCGGCGCGCCGTACTCAATCGAAGTACGCGGTCCGGACGTGTCGATGATCCCAAGCGGGGCGTTTACCCCACCTCCGATCGCCCACACATCGTTCACCAACGGTGCCGCCGCCGCGGTTGTCGTCACTTCGGTCTCGGTCCAGCCGCGCTCGGCGGCAAAACCCTCGTCACCGAGACCGGCCTTGAACGAGGCGGATATTCCGAAGCTCGGAATGATGCTTCGCTGCGCGATATCCGGCTCGAGGATCTGTCGCAGGTCGGCTTTCCAACCAGCATGGAGTGAGATCGTCTCGAACAGCGTCGCTCGCGCGCCGATGCCGAGTCGGGCATTCTGAAACGCCGGCGCGGACAGCGAGCCGCCCGCGCTCACGGTGAGCCAGTCGGTGGAGACTGCGTCAAAGCTGATGCCGCCGACCGGTGTGAACGGGCTCGGGAGCCCACCGGCGTCCGCGACCGGAGCGTACCACTTTCCAACGTTCTGAAGCGCGAGACCCCATCGCAGATTCCGCAGAAACCCGAGCGATCCGGCTTCGCGGATCACCCCGAGGTCGAGTGCGATACCGAAATCGAACCGGTCGGCGGCTCCGCCCACGAGCCGGATGCCGGTCCCGGCGAGCCACCCCGGGTAGAGCTCCTTGGCCGCGGACGCGTGAACGGCGACCGTCGTGCCCCACGGCATTCCCGAAAGCGGCGACGAGATTACGTGTGCCGAGCCGCTGAACACGCCCACGGGTGTGGGCGATACCACGCCGAGGTTCACGACGTGACCCTGCCAGCCGCCCCCTGCCGCCGCGGAACCGAACCCGGTCAGCGCGAGATAGCTCGCATCGAGCGTGGTGCGCTGCGCGAGTGCGCTCATAGCGGGATTCACCGCATCCGCCTGCGGCCCCTCTCCGTTCACGACCGGCGACCCTTCGGCCAGCATGAGCGGGGAGTAGAGATCGTAGACGTCCTCCGCGCCGGCGGGCGGCTCGTACTGTGCGGTCGCCGTCGCGGTCGCGATTGCGAGGAATGCGAACAATGCACCTAGTCGTCGATTCATGGTCGTCTCTCTCTCGAGGCGCTCCCGTGGCGTCGCTGAACGCCCATCGGTACGCCGGCTATCTGCGCTGAAGCAGCGCGTCGTAATACGCGTCGATCTCCTCCATCTCGGAGACCGACAGATCCGAGTACAACTGTGCGGCGACACGGCTCAGGACCGCCGTCTGAAGCTCGTCCAGCTCGGCCTCGTGTCGCGAAAGGAAGAGGTAGAGCGAGACCACCTCCGAGTGCGATAGCGCCAATCGGTGTCCGGAGTCGTTCATACGTCGACCTCCAGTCCCTCTTCGGAAATGTACACCTCGAGCTCGGTGTTTCCCAAATTGCGCGCGTACCAGCGTGCCGACTGCAGGTTCTTGTAGAGGCGGTTGTCGTCGTAGGTCGGGTCGTGGTGGTACATGTAGAGCTGCCTGATCTTCCACGCGGTCACGAAATCCACCCCCAGACTGAACGAGCTGTGGCCCCAGTTATACTTCTCGATCGCCTCCCCCAGCGTATACTGAGAGTCGAGAATGATCATCTCCACACCGCCGTAGAAGCGCGTGTTTTCCGGGGTCTTTCGGAAATCCGACTCCTCGAGCTCCGTGTCCGTGCTGAAAATGAAGGCGTTCCCCTTCTCCTCGACCCGGTACGCAACGGCTCCGCCGGGATGCTTGTGCTTGCGCCAGGACACCACGCCGGAACCGATCTCAACGGTCTCCTGTTGGAGTGTCTCGAACCGGAGCCGGCTCTCCATCGCTCCTTCCATCGTTACGGGAAAGTACGGCTGCCGCATGTGGCCCCTGACGATCTCCTCGAAACCCTCGATCGGGCTGTAGAAGGTGATCGTCACTGAGGGGTCGTACGCCGGCGCAAAGAACGGCAACCCCTGCAGATGATCGTAGTGGAAGTGCGTGATGAAGATGTGGAAGTGCTTGACCGGTCGCAGCTCGCCCGACACCGAAGCGGCAAGTTCGCGGATGCCCGATCCGGCGTCCAGAACGATACAGCTGTTGTCGCTGAGCCGCGCCTCGATACAGGCGGAGTTGCCTCCGTAGGTGCCGAACAGCCACGGCGGAAGGTTCGCGAGGAACCGCTCCCGCGTCGTCGGGGTAGCGAGATCCTCGGGCCGCACACGTTGGACGACGCTCGCGATCTTCCCCCGGACCTCGTCCGGATGAATGGGAGTGGGTATCGATCCGCGTACGCCCCAGAATCGAACCTTCATCGCTCTATGCTATCGGCATTGAGCGGCGGCTCCAAGCGCCGCCGCTCGAGCAGCTCGTCGATTTCCCCCTCAGAGTGGAGGCGTCCGACGTTCACTCCCGGGCAATCCTGCTCTACCCGGTCCCACGCCTGCCGATCCGCAAGCTGGTGCGCCCAGAACGGGTAGCTGCGACACTGCACGGGTCGGAAACCGTACACCGTGCAGCCGCCGTCGCGCCAGAACACGCAGTCATTGTTCTGCTGCTCGCGCAAGCTCAATTGCTTGAAACCGCCGATATCCACGACTCGACAGAATCGATCAATGACCGCTTCGCTCGTCATCTCGAGTCCTTCGGCCAGGCGCACGAGGTCGGCACGCGAGAGCCAGACGTACCCGCTCTCGAATCGGCAGCAGAGATTACAGCGACTGCAGGAAAAGCGCAGGCCGTCTCGGTAGAAACGGCCGTTTGGATTGTCGTTCATGTGGGCGGGAGGTTTGGGGAGAGAAGGATTCGAACCTTCGAAGGCTGAGCCAACAGATTTACAGTCTGCCCCCTTTGACCGCTCGGGAATCTCCCCATATGACTTGGCCGTGAAAGCTATCACAGCCGATTCCTCAAGTCAAGCCATCTGCCGGACTCGAACCGGCGACCCCGAGATTACAAGTCACGTGCTCTACCAGCTGAGCTAAGATGGCGCTTGAGCGGCAAATATAGGTAACCGCCTGTGCGCTGTCAACCGTACGGCGGGGCCGACGCGGACAGTGTAGGTCGGTGGCGACCCAGCGTGAGTATGTCGGTACGGTCCGCGCGGACGGACACCGTGATCTCGAACTGCGCGGCCAAGCTTCCGTCCGTGGTGATGTAGCTCCACCCATCGTCCAGAAGCGTGACCCGTCCGTCTCCGAGCGTGACAACGGGCTCGATATTCAGAACCATACCGGGCACGATCGGCGCTCCGGTTCCCTCCTCGGCCACGTGCGGAACGACCGGCGGCTCGTGAAGCTCGGTCCCGATGCCGTGACCGGTGAACTCGCGCACGACCGTGCAACCCACCTTCGCCGCCTCGCGCACGATCGCGGCCCCGATGTCACCCAGACGCCGTCCGGCTCGCGCGGCAGCAGCGCCCGCCAGCGTGGCGCGCCAGGCGCCGCGTATCAGACGCCGCTGCTCAGTACCCAGCTTCCCCACGCCGTAGGTCCACGCCCCGTCCGTCTTGTAGCCGGCACGCTCGGCGGCGAGGTCCACCGTGACCAGATCTCCCGCACGCAACTCGTACTCGCCGGGAAGACCGTGCGCCGCAACGTTGTTCACCGAGGCGCAGATCAGGTGCGGGTAGTTGTCGTATCCCTCGAGCACCCCCTGGAGCCCGTACCGAGCGAGCGCCAGACGGCAGACGTTCTCGAGGTCCAGCGTGGTCACGCCCGGCTGCACGACCGTCGCGATCTCCGCCAGGACGCGCTCGAGCGCCTCGGCGGCGAGCCGCAGCCGCTCGCTCTCCAGATGCGTCTTCAGCGGCACGGACGTGTTCACGAAGACCTCACGAACGCTTCGAGCGCGCCGCCGGCAACGGCAACGACCGCGCCCACGAAGGTGGCCACGACGCCGTACACGAACCGCAAGACCATGACGTGTCTGCGACGAATCATCCATATCCCCAGCGCAGCGACGTAGCACAGTCCGCTCGCGATGCAGAGCATGCTCAGGGTGGACACGAGACGAAGCAGAAGCATCAGCGAGGAGTCAAGAAACCCCTGGTAGTTGCCCATGACGAACAGACCGCTCACGAGCAGGAGGCTCAGCAGGAAGAAGACGCTTGCGCCCTCGAGGAGACGCATCGTGCGATAGAGAACGGAGCTGCGTGGGTGGGGTCGCACCGCAAGAGCTTACCATGAACTTCCTTGCATTCCAATTCCACTCTCCGTAGTATGAGTTCGTGGGAACCATCGAGGAAGAACAGGTCCGTCTCTTCGTCGAGCAGAGCTCGCCACTCGATCCGATTCCAGTCGAGCTACCGGCACCGCTCACCGCCGTTCTCCGAACGCCGCTTCCTCGTTCTCCTCGTGCGATCCTGTTCGACATCTACGGCACGCTCTTCGTCTCCGCGTCCGGCGACATCGGCGCGTCCCTGCACGCCGATTCCGGGGTGGCGCCGTTCCGGCGCGCGTTCGAGCTCGCCGGCGGGAGCCCGCTCTCCGAACGCAGCGCGGACGAAATGGCACGGCTCTACCACGACGCGATCGCCGAGAGTCATCGCGCGTCGCGCGAGCACGGCGTGCAGCATCCCGAAGTCGAGATCACCTCGATATGGAGACGGGTCGTAAATCGCATGAGCGCAGACGGGCTCGAACCGGGTCCGGTCGACGTAGAGATTCTGTCCGTCGCCTATGAAGCGCTGACGAATCCGGTCTGGCCGATGCCGGGCGCCGCCGAGCTCCTCCACGCCCTTCGCGCACGATCGTTCCCCTTCGGCGTCGTCTCCAACGCCCAGTTCTACACCCGTCTTCTCTTTCGCGCGTTCTTTGGGGCGACGATCGAACGGCTCGGGTTCGACCATGCCCTCCTCTCGTTCTCGTACGAACGCGGTTGCGCGAAGCCCGACCCGGCGCTCTTCGCTCGACCGCTTGCGTCGTTGCAAGAGCGCGGGATAGACTCCACGGATACGGTCTACGTGGGGAACGACATCCGCAACGATGTCTTCTGCGCGCGTTCGGCCGGCTGCATGACGATCCTCTTCGCCGGAGACGCTCGCAGTCTTCGTCTCCGCGACGACGACCCGAACCTGGCCGGCGTGATGCCGGAATCGGTCGTGACGCGACTGTCGGACATACTCCCGGTCTGCGGAATGGAGTGAGGAGAATGAAGCGTTTCGCCATCTTGTTCGTCTTCCTGCTGCTCCTGGGAGGAGTCGTCTTCTACTTCGGCTGGATCCAGATTCGTATTCCCGCCGAGGGGTACGGAGTGATCTTCAGCCGGACGCACGGCTGGGAGACCGAGGTCGTAGCACCGGGCACGTTCGTCTGGCGATGGCAACGGTTGATCCCGACCAACCTCACGCTCTACGTCTTCGAGCCGGAACCGCACCGGACGACGGTCGATCTGGAAGGAACACTCCCATCGGGATCGTACATCGAATCGATTCTCGACGAGCCGGCAGATCTCGACTACACGGTGCGGCTCGTCGTTCAGTCTCGCATTCGTCCTGCGGAGCTCCCTGCTCTCGCGCGAGACACCGGCCTGCGCCCGGACGACCTTCCCGGTTTCTACGACGAGCTGGACACGAGAATCGTGCAGCTCACGACCGAGGCGACGCTTTCCATCGTGGAATCGCAGCCGCAACAGATTACCACCGGCTCCTCGTACTCGAGTATCGTGGAAGAAGTGACCTCGCGCCTGGACCGCTCGCTCGGCGAGATCGAGATCGTGGGGGTGGTCGCACAAGTGATCAAGCTGCCGGACATGGAGATCTACCGCGCCGCGCGTGAAATGGCCCGAGACGTCCTCGAGACCCGGTCGGAGGCACTCCAGCAGGCCGCGCGTGAGACCGCCCGGACCCAGGCCGCCTCCGACTGGACGCTCGAGCGTCTGGAGCGGTACGGCGAGATCCTCGACCGCTACCCGGTCCTGCTCGACTACTTCCAGGTCACCGACGAGATCGGCGGCGATCCGCTCGAGCTGGAGTCCTTCGTTCCGCAACCCGGCCAATGAGCTACTTCTTCAACTTCGACAAGATGAGGTACGTGAAAGGACCGCGGCCGAGCGGTTGCATCCTCTGCTTGATACGCGACCACTCGGAGGAAGTGGTCAACCTCACGGTCTTCCGCGACGAGCTGTTCATCGTAAGCGTGAATCTCTACCCGTACAACCCCGGCCATCTGATGCTGTTCCCCAACCGACACGTGGAAGACATCCGGGAGCTGACCGAGGAAGAGGCGAGCCGTGCCGACGCGCTCACGAAGCGCTTCCTCAACGTGCTCGAGCGCACGCACCGGCCTTCCGGCTTCAACATCGGTTACAACATGGGTGCGGCCGCCGGCGCATCGATCGATCATCTCCACCTCCATCTCATCCCCCGCTACCCCCGAGAGATCGGAATCGCCGATCTCGTGGCAGGGAAGCGAGTTCTGATCGAAGACCCGAGAGTGACACAACAGCGTATCATCGAGGCGGATACGGCAATCGATCGCGGCAACGGCGAGCCGTCCGGAACCTAGTACCCTTCTTCCATCGCCCGAACCTGACGTATCAGGCTGACGTACTTCTCCATCTTGGCGCGCTGTTCGCGCAGCAGTCGGTCCAGTCCGTCCAGCGAGTTCACCCGGTGGTCGGCCGCAGCGTATCGCTCTCTCACCTGGTCGGTCAGATCACGCTCAAGCGTCTCAAAGACGCGCGCGAGCGAGGAGATGTGCTCCGTGGCCTTGTCCACGATCGCGGCAGCCTCCCTGTCTCGCTGCTGGACGAGGTTGCGGTACGAGCGCTGCATCGTCACGTCGTTCTCGACCGCGTAGCGCACGTGATAGAACGCCTTGCCGTCCTCGGTCTCCGGAGAGAAGCTCCTGTCAAAGTCCTCGATATCGGCGAGCGCCGCCTCCGTGCCGGAAACGTGAACGATGAGATCGCTCGAGGAATCTCGCTGGCGAACAGGGAGAATCCGGCTCAATATGCGGACCATTTCCTGCATGCGTCCCCGGTACAGGAAGCGCAGGAAGCTGTACGCGACGGTCAACGAGCGCATGTGCAGGAACGTCGGGAACCCACCCTTCTCGGGCGTGATCTGCACGCCGGTGCGGAAGTACGACATCGACGGTGGATCCGCGTCGAAGAGCTCGCGCGTCATCCGGTCGGCGACACCGCGCCGTATCTCGGGGAACCGCGAGTCGAGCTCGCCGAGCAGTCGTATCATGAGGTAGCTGCGATAGAACTCCCGCAGGTTGAGCTCCGGCACGTACGGTTTGATCCTCAGCCACGGATCTCGTGTGTAGTAACGGATCAGGTCGGCAAACGGTACGGCCCGGGCGAGCGAGCGGCACGTCTGGTGGAGCTCGCGGATGCCTTCCTTCGTCTCCTCGAGACGAGTCTTCCGTCGCCGGTACTCCCGCTCCGAGCGCTCCTCTCCATCGGTACCGGCACCGCCGACCTGGTCGGGCCGCCGCTCCTTCATCTCCAGGTAGCGATCGATGATCTCGCTGTGCACATAGAAATCGGGATCGATCTTGCCCGCGGAGTGAAGCGCGTAGTAGAGCGACTCGAGGACCGGGAGAGCCGCGGACGCCGGCGCGTCTCGAAACGGAGGGGTCTCCTCAGGGGGCGCAATACCGGGGTTGAAGCCGAACACCTCGAAAAAACGGTTGAACTCGAACAGACCGATCTGTCTCAGGTGGTAGAAGGGCAGGAGCCCCTCCTTGATTCGCGCCAGCAGCTCGTCCGGTATCGACTGTAGATACTCGCCCAGCCTGTCCACGACCAGCTTCCGGACGTCGCCCTTCAGCTCGTTGCGAAAGAAGGCCTCCTGCAGCTCTTCAAGCCGGACCAGGTCGTACAGACTGCTCTTCGCCCCCGGCACCCGTTGCTCGAGCAGATGCTCGACCGACTCCTGCCAATACTCGCCCCCCTTCCAGAAGTCGTGGAAGAGCGGGATC
>JBKHII010000086.1:0-8583 GCA_046538735.1 Spirochaetales bacterium | reverse complement strand
CGATCGCGCTCACGAGCGTCACGCTCTCGTACGGTCTGCTGATCGCGGACATGGGCGTAGAGGCCGCGCTCGCTTCGAGCGCGGCGCTTCGCAAGGGTCTGAACATCGCCGCCGGCGCGTGCGTCCACGAGGGCGTCGCCCGCAGCTGCAGCGTCGAGTACACGCCGTACGGCAAGTAGGATATCGCGATGAGCAACGACTGGAACGGCGTCCCCACGCGGAGTATCTTTCGCAGCATGAGACTGCTCGTACAACGGTTTCGCGTCGCACTTCTCGCAACGGCCGCGTTCGCCTTGTCCGCCTCCTTTGCGACGGCCCAGGCCGGTTTGGACACCTTCATCGTGAATTTCCTGCCGTCCGAAATCGGCTATAACCCCGTCGTCTCGTACACGACGTCGGAAGCGCAGATCTACTCGGGAATCTACGAGGGTCTCGTGGGATACGACCCATACAGCCTCGACCCGACTCCCGCGGTCGCGAACCGATGGGAGATCTCGGAGGACGGTCGTACCTACCGGTTCTTCCTGAGACCGGATGCACGTTACTCGGACGGCAGCGCGGTGCTCGCGTCCGACTTTCGCGCTACGTGGCTTATGATGCTCGATCCCGAAACGGACGCGGCGTACGCTTCGCTCATGGACGTGGTGGCCGGTGCGCGCGAGTACCGGACGGGCCGAACGAGCGATCCCGACGACGTGGGAATCAACGTGATCTCGGATCGCGTCCTCGAGGTCGAGCTCGAGCGGCGGGCGACGCACTTCCTGAGGATCCTCTGCCACCACAGCTTCGTCCCCGTCCACTCCTCGATCCTCCGCAGCCGCGATTGGACCGATCCCACGACGATCCCGATGAACGGCCCGTACACGGTGAGCTCGGTCGCTAACGAGGAGATTATCCTCACCGAGAATCCCGAGTACTGGGACGCGCGACGGATCGAGTACGGGGAGATCAGGATTCTGCTCAACGACGACTACGAGGCCGTGACGGACTCGTTCAACGACGGCGAGATCGACTGGGTGCGAGGCGGGATCGACCTGCAAGGGGTCGACCGGACCGAGAACATCGTGATCAACCCACTCTTCGCGACCACCTACTACCAGCTCTCCGCCGTCAACGAGCCGTTCGACGATCCGCGCGTGCGCCGCGCCTTCGCGCTGCTGCTGCCGTGGAACGAGATCCGCGACGAGGAGCGGTGGTTCGTGCCGGCGACTACCCTCGTGCCGCAGCTCCCCTCCTACCCGTCCGCGGACGGAATCAGGGCGACCGACCGGGAACAGGCGCTCGCATTGCTCGAAGAGGCGGGATACCCGGAAGGCAGGGGTATGCCGACGATTGTGATCTCGATTCCGACCCCACTCGAAGGAGACTTCGTTGCGCAGACGATGATCGAGAGCTGGGAGGACGCGCTCGAGGTGGACGTGGAGGCCGAGACGATCGCCTACCCGCGCTACTTCTCCTTCGTTGAGGAGGGAACCTTCATGGTTTCCACCGTGAGCTGGATCGGCGACTTCGCCGACCCGCTCACCTTCCTGGACATGTGGACGACCGGCAGCAACCTCAACCACTCCCGCTTCTCCAACGAGGAGTACGACGCGATGATCCGGCAGGCGATGGGGATGACCGGCGACGAGCGGTACGAAACGCTGAGCGGCGCGGAGGAGTTCCTGCTCTCGGACGGCGTGGTGCTCCCGATCAGCCATTCGCCCTCGATCAACCTGATCCGGCTCGAACTTGTGGACGGGTGGTACCCGAATCCGCTCGACATCCACCCCTTCAAGTACCTCGGCCCGGCCTCAGGACGTCCGCTCCCGAACGTGACCTCGCGGCCCTGACGCAGACCCCGCTTGATCCCCGCGCCGTGCTGCCGCCACCTTTAGATAAGGAGGTCGGCATGGCGCAGATACTCACACTCACGATGAACCCTGCAATCGACAAGAGCGCGCACGTGGATCGGGTGACGGCGGACGTGAAGCTGAGAGCCCGCGACGTTCGTCGCGACCCGGGCGGTGGAGGCATCAACGTCTCTCGTGCAATCGCGTACCTCGGAGGTTCGTCGCGTACGGCGTACGTCTGCGGCGGGATGGAGGGGGAGATGCTTGACGACCTCCTCCAAGTCGACGCGATCGAGCGGGAGCCGCTCCGCGTGGCGGCGTCCATCCGCGAGAACCTCACCGTGACCGACGAGTCGACCGAGACGCAGTATCGATTCGGAATGCCGGGACCGGAGCTCACCGCGGCAGAGGTGCGCCACATCGAGAAACGAGTGGTTGAGCTGATCGATCGAGACACGATACTGGTTGCGAGTGGGAGCCTCCCGCCCGGTGCGCCGGACGACTTCTACGCCGGACTGGCGCGTCACGCCGGCGATCGGGGTGCACGCATCATCGTGGATACCTCCGGCGAGGCCCTGATCCGGGCGATCGAAGCGGGGGTATACCTCGTGAAGCCGAATCTCCACGAGCTTGGCGTGATCCTGGGCGAGGCCGACCTGGAGGGACCTCGAATTCGCGAGGCAGCCGAAGAGCTCGTCGCGAGCGGACGGGCCGAGCATGTGCTCGTATCGCTCGGATCGGCCGGCGCGCTCCTGGCCACGCGCGGCGCCACGAAGCAGTACGGCGCCCCGACCGTCTCGGTGCGAAGCCGCATCGGGGCGGGAGACAGCATGATCGGCGGAATCGCCTGGTCGCTCGCACGCGGCGAGGACGTGGACACGGCGACGCGTTGGGGAATCGCTGCGGGCGCAGCGGCGGTCATGACTCCGGGAACGGAGCTCTGCCGGGGCGACGATGCGCGCCGGCTCTTCAACGAGGTCGCACAGACGCGGACCTCAGGCGGAGGTTGATCGGTGGAGCCGGGGCGTCCGTCCTTCTGACGGCGCACCTCCTTTGAAGACCGGAACGTTTTTTGTATATTGGTGCGGATGAAAAAAGCCTCCAAGTCCAAGACCTCCACAGCATTCCAGGAGAAGGAGCAGGTCGTCTATCCCTTGCAGGGTGTCGGCCAAGTTACGAGGATCTTCAAGCGCGAGTTCAAGGGCGAAGAAACCCTGTACTACGAGATCTACCTGGAGGTGAGCGACATGACCGTCTTCGTCCCGGTAGACAAGGCGGAGGAGCTCGGGATCCGGGCGATCGTTCCGAAGAAGGAAGCCGATTCGGCGCTCTCGCTCATCGCGGAGGAGTTCGAGCCGGTTCCGGCCGACTGGAAGATGCGGTACCAGATGAACCTGGATCTTCTGAAGCAGGGAAGCATCAAGGACATCGCGACGGTCGTCCGAGCGCTCTATCACCGAAGCAAGGTCAAGGAGCTGCCGATCCTCGAACGCAAGCTGTTCGACAGCGCGCTCAAGCTGCTCGTGGACGAGGTGTCGTTCAGCCTCAACAAGAGCAAGGGCGACGTTGAGGAGCTGGTATTCGCTCGCCTCGAGAGCGAGCCGAAGAAGAGCGCCAAGAAGTAGCCGGTGGCGGCGCCGGACTGGGAGCGTGTCGTCCACCTGCTCCGTTCCGCGGCCCGGGAAGGGTCGCTCCCGTCGGTTTCGCAGATCGCTCGCACGAAGCAATCGCCGTTCCGCATCCTCGTTTCCACGATGATCTCGCTCCGTACCAAGGACGAGGTCACCCTCGCTGCGAGCGAGCGGCTCTTCTCGGTGGCGGACACGCCACAGACCATCCTCTCGCTGCCGGAACAGCGGATCGCCGAACTGATCTATCCTGCCGGTTTCTACCGAACCAAGGCACGGAGCATTCGTTCCGTCGCGCGAATCCTGATCGACTCATACCGTGGCAACGTTCCACGGAGCTCGGAGCTGCTGACTGCGCTCCCGGGAGTGGGACGAAAGACGGCCAATCTCGTCCTGGGGCTCGGGTTCGGTATTCCGGCGATCTGCGTGGACACGCACGTCCACCGGATCGCCAACCGATGCGGGTGGGTAGCGACCAAGACGCCCGAACGCACCGAGGACGAGCTGCGATCCTCGCTCCCCGAACGCTACTGGATCGAGATCAACGAGCTCCTCGTCGCGTACGGACAACGGGTCTGCACGCCTGCCTCGCCGCGGTGCTCGGAGTGCGCGATCGCGTGGCAGTGCGACCGTGTCGGTGTGCGACAATCGCGATGAGCGACGTCTGGTTTGCACCCGATAATGTGATGTCATCGCATTCAACGAAAGTTAACGCAAACTAACTCACAACAAACACGGATGCGTTGTTTTACTTGCGATTCTCATCACATTCGGCTATAGTCATTCTGACAAATCCAGTACAGATCGTTGACCGGTTTCCAGCCCAGCGTTCGCAAGATCCGCTGCGACAGACCCCGGGGCGATCTCTGCCCGGTCAGGAGGACCTATGAAGAGCGTGAAAGGCACGCAGACCGAAAAGAACCTGCTCGCCGCATTCGCCGGTGAGAGTCAGGCACGGAACCGCTACACCTTCTTCGCGAGCCAGGCGAAGAAAGAGGGCTACGTCCAAGTCGCCGAGATCTTCACGGAGACCGCAAACCAGGAGAAGGAGCACGCGAAGCGCTTCTGGAGCTACCTGGAAGGCGGCGACGTGGAGATTCATGCAGAGTACCCGGCCGGATTCGCGGACGACGTTGTTGGATCGACCGTGGAGAACTTGAAGCACGCCGCCGCCGGCGAGCGGATGGAATGGACCGAGCTCTACAGCGACTTCGCCGAGACCGCCCGACAAGAAGGTTTCCCGCAGATCGCCGCTCAGTTCGACGCGATCTGCGTCGCGGAGAAGCAGCACGAGAAGCGGTACAACGCGCTTGCAGCAAACATCGAGGAAGGGCGTGCCTTCAAGCGCGGCGCCGAGACCGTGTGGGCCTGTCTCAACTGCGGTTACATCTACACCGGCGAGACTCCGCCGAAGATGTGTCCGGCCTGCAAGCACCCACAAGGCTACTTCGAGTTGGTACGAGAAAACTGGTAACGATATGGGGCGGGCGTCCGCCCGCCCCGACTCACGTGCTGTTGAGTTTCGCCGTCTCCTTGAGCACGGTAAACCAGCGATCCCACCGCGACACGGCCTGATTCACGGCGGCAACGAGTTCGTCCTCGACTGCAAACGGCTTCAGGATGAAGTCGGCGGCTCCGTGCTGCAGCGACACGACGACCCGTCCCACCGTGGAGTACGCCGAGATCATGATAACGTTCGTCAGCGGATCAAGCCCCTTTGCCTTGTCAAGGAGTTCGATGCCGTCCACGGTGGGCATCACGATGTCCGCGATCAGAATGTGCGTTCGATTGGCTTTCATGAAGTCGATCGCCGGCGTGGCGCTCGTGAAGCCGTGTACGTCGAGGTCGTCGCGTTCGCTCAGCACCGTCTTCACATAGTCCACGATCATCTCGTCGTCATCGACGACCACGCATGTCAGTCTCATGTCTCCTCCGGTTGTGCGGTTGGGTCCCATACGGTGAAAGGTACAACTCGACGGCTTTCGTGAACACGTCCCGACTCGCCGGCTTCCGATCGTCCACCGTTCGTTGTATGGTGGCCGCATGGACGCCCCTATTCGAATCGGATTGATCGGACTCGGGCGCGCGGGCATGCATGGGCACCTGCCCGAGCTCGCCGCCCGGCCGGACCAGTTTGTCGTCACCGCGGGCTACGACCCGATCCCGGAACGTCGAGCCGAGCTGCGGCAAAGGACCGGCGCCGAGCCTCGAGAGTCCGAGCAAGAGGTGATCAACGACCCGGGCGTGGACCTCGTGGACGTGGCGAATCGCTCGGTAGACCACCACGCGACCGCACGCTCGGCGCTCGAGGCGGGCAAGTACGTTCTCGTGGAGAAGCCGCTGTGCGTGACGTACGAAGAGGCACGGGAGTTGGTCGAGCTCGACGCGAAACTCGGCGGCGGGCGTCTCTTCGTCCGACACAACCGTCGGTTTGACCCCGACTTCGTTCATTTCAAGGAGATCATCGCCTCGGGCATTCTCGGAACCGTCTTCGAGATCAAGCTTCGCAGGCACAAGTTCGATCGGCGCAACGACTGGCAGACGGTCAGGGCCTACGGCGGCGGGCAGCTGCTCAACTGGGGCGCCCACGTCGTGGACCATGGCCTCCAGCTGCTCGGCGGACCGCTCGCATCGGTGTGGAGCGACGTCAAGCGCGTCGCCGCGGCGGGCGACGCGGAGGACCACGTCCGCATCATGCTGCGGAGCGAGCCGATTTCCGGACCGGGGGCGGCATCCGGGGACGAGAGCGAAGGCACGGCGGAGAAGACGGGACCCCTTGGTGGGAGAGTGGTAGACATCGAGATCTCCGGCGGAGTTGCGATCGCGGAGCCGGTCTACACGGCGTACGGAACGAGGGGCACGCTCGTGGGTTCGACGACGGAGTTCGAGCTGAGGTATCTCGATCCGGCCGTACGCCTCCCCCGACGCGACGTGGACCTCGCTCCCCCGGTCGGCTACGACAGCGACGAGCGGCTCAGCTGGGAACACGAGACGCGGGCGGTTGCCCCGGTGGACACGCAGACGATGTGGGACGGACTCTACGCCGCCATCCGTACCGGCGGCACCTACCCGGTCACGCTCGAGCAGGCACTCGAGGTCATGCGCGTCGTCAGCGAAGCACGGCGCGGCACGCTCACGACATAAGCCACGCGCGCACACCGGTCTCCTTCCCTTCGCGGTCCACGATGCCGAAGTGGCCCTTATAGTCCCAGTTCGCCCAGTCGATGCCGAGCTCACCGAACGTTGCGATGATGTCGCGGTACCACGCCTCGCGGATGTCCGACGGCGTGTGCTGGTAGCAGCCGAACTCGCCGCAGTAGAGCGGGTGCCCCGTCCGCCGCGCGACCTCGTGAGGCACCTTCATGTCGGCCAGCATCACGTCTCGATCGAAGTGCCGGTTCTCCTTCTCGAGACCCTCGTCTTTGAGTCGCTCCACAGCGATCGTCTGCGACTCGGGAATCGGCCTGCCCGGATAGCGGATCGGCCCCGAGTAGGAGCCGCCGTGCCACCATTCGGCCGTGTAGTGGGTGATGAACATGGGGTTGTAGTAGTGAAAGGTCAGAATGAGATGGTCGTCGTCGGGAACCGCCAGATCCGGATACGTCTGCCACTGGTTGAATTGGTTCGACCCCAGCACGATCGTCCGATCTGCCTCGATGCCGCGAACGGCCTTGAACGGGACCGGCCACGTTTCGTTCCACACCTCCGAGCTCGGCGCTACCGCCTCGTTCAGCAGCTCGTAGGCAACGAGATCGTTCGAGCGCTCGTTGAGGAACGCTGAGAGGTCGACCCAGAGATCGGCGAACTTCCGCCGCGCGGCGGGATCCGTGTAGAGCGCGGGAACCCCGTCGGCATTGAAGTGGTGGCTCCTGAGAATGTGAAGATCAACGATCACGCGCAGGCCTTCGGCGTCACACCAGTCGATCGCGTGTCCCAGGAGATCGAACGCCTCCGCCTGGCGGATACCGCTCTCGCTCCACATCTGCTCTTCGTCGATCGGTAGTCGTATATGGTCGAATCCCCACTCCGCCAGGCGGCGTACGTCTGCCTGAGTGAACCACTCCCGGCGGGCCTCGCCCCGGGCCGAGCTTTGGCTGAGCCAGTGGGAGATGTTCGTACCGCGATGAACCTCGAATGCCATGAGTTACTCCTTGGTGTGCGTGCGCATGAGAGTCTACCAGAAGAACGGCGCGCTGACGAGTCTTTGTGAAGTGTCACTCACCTTGCTGTGTCCGCAAGCCGAAGATCCAGAATCGCGTACTGAGTCGCGACCGGGCCGGAGACCTTCTGAGGCTTGCGCCACCGGACCGGCGGCGGGCTGTGGGCATTCGGATACGCGGGACTCGTGCAGAATCGAGGTCGCGGCATGGAACTCTCTACGGGAGAAAGCCTCGTTGTGCTTCACTTCAGCAAGGTCGGTGACATTTCAAGTCGTTTGCCTGGTAGTCACGGGCGGCGGTAAGTTCTGGCCGAAATCACAGGTCGAGGTGCACGATGAGACGCGTAGTGACTATCTGGATACTCGTAATGCTGGCGGCGGCAGCGTATGCCGGGGGCCAGGGTGAACCGGCCCCGGAGTTGCCCGTCCGGGAGGGATACACGAGCGTGAGCTCCGCCGGCGTGAACGTTCAGTGGAGCATCAGCGGAGACGAGATCTCGGTCCAGCTCGCCGCGGTCACGACTGGTTGGGTGGCAATTGGATTCGACCCGACACGCCAGATGCAGGACGCGAACTTCATCATCGGGTTCGTCCGGGACGGCGAGGTGACCGTGAGAGACGACTTCGGTATCGGGCGGATCAGCCACGGCCCGGACGTTGAGAACGGTGGCACGAACGACATCCTCAGCGCCGAGGGCGAGGAACGCGACGGCGTAACGGTGATTCGCTTCTCGATCCCGCTCGATTCCGGCGACCCGCTCGATCGGCCGCTCGCGGCGGGATCGTCGCATACGATCATCGTCGCTCACGGACCCAACGGGGCAGACGACTTCACAACGCCTCACGTCCGGCGCGGTTCGGTCGAGGTGGAGTTGTGATCCCATGAGAGGGCGGCAAATCACGGACTGCTGTTGCGATTCAAACTGGTGCCGAAATTGTTGATGACCGCGGTGGCGGTCGCTAT
>JBKHII010000029.1:0-32094 GCA_046538735.1 Spirochaetales bacterium | reverse complement strand
CGGGGTTCTTCGCGCCCGGTATCGCGAGCGTGACCGCGTCGAACTCGAGGATCCAGCGCAACGCGAACTGGGCCATCGTCGCCTCGGCGGGCTTCAGCTTCCGCAACTCCTCGACCGCCTGGAGCCCCGTCTCGAAGTCGACCCCGGCGAAGGTCTCGCCGCGATCGAATGCCTGCCCCTCGCGGTTGAAGTTGCGGTGGTCGTCCGCGGGGAACGTGGACTCGCGCGTCATCTTGCCGGTGAGCAGGCCGCTCGCGAGCGGAACGCGCGCGAGGATCGCGATGTTGCGCTCCTTCGCAAGCTTGAAGAAGAGGTCGGCAGGGCGCCGGCGGAACATGTTGAAAATGATCTGAACACCGGCGACGTTCGGATACTCGATCGCCTTGATCGCCTCCTCCACCTTCTCAACACTCACGCCGTAGTACCGGATCTTCCCGGCGGCCACGAGGTCGTCCATGACCTGGAACACCTCGGGTCGGTAGTAGACCTCCGTTGGCGGACAGTGAAGCTGCACAAGATCAAGTGAGTCCACGCCGAGGTTCTTGAGGCTTCGGTCCACGAACGCCGTGAGATTCTGGCGGTTGTAGCCGTCCGCCGTATGCGGATCGAGCCGGCGTCCCGCCTTCGTCGCAACGTAAACGTGCTCGCTGCGGCCCTTCAGCACCTCGGCGATGATCTGCTCGCTGCGGCCGTCGCCGTAGACGTCCGCGGTATCGATGAAGTTGACGCCCTCGTCGATCGCGGTATTGAGCGCCGCGACGGCGTCCGACTTGTCAACGTTCCCCCACGCGCCGCCGATCGCCCACGCGCCGAAACCGATCTCGGAGACGTCCCATCCTGTCTTTCCAAAGCGTCTGTAGTTCATGGTTCCTCCGCTACAAGCGTAGCGAAGGTGGCGGGTGTGGGCAAGCAAGGGCCGACCCGAGCTCCCGGACCAGGTCGTCAGTACACGTACCGCGCGCCGAGCGTGAACGCCGGACTCCCCGTCCGGTCGGTCGCGAAGTCCGAGTCGGGCGGGCCGAAGGTGGCCGTGGCGGCCGCAAGGAGCGTCAGCCCCTGGTCGATGCTCCACGAGACGCCGGACGCGACGAGCGCGCTCGGATCCGTCGGTCGGACCAACGACTGGAGTCCGACCGTGACCGTGGGAGAGACCGAGTAGTCCACGAGCGTTCCGATCGTGGCGCCGGACGGGAGCCCGTCGTCGATGTCCGCCGGGCGCACGGCGCCTTCGAGACGGACCGAGAGCGACTGGTCGAGCGGGAGCGAAAAGACGTGGAAGGCGCCGCCGCTCAGCGTGGTCCCGTCGATCAGGTCGTCCGCGAATCCGGAGCTCGTCTCGGCGAGCACGTGCGCCACCGAGAGATAGACGTCCACGCCGAGCGCTCCGTGCACGCTCGCGGAGAAGCGATGACGCGAGGCGTCCCAGAAGTAGCCTGCCTGCAGCGCAACGGGACCCGCATCCACGTAGAGCCGGGCGCCCGCCGAGATCTCGTGAAGCTCGGTCGAGAACGCCGCAGCGGAGGTGCTCGGATCGGCCGTGCCGCCGGTGCCGGTCCCGCCTCCCGTCCCGGCACCCGGCTCGGCGCCGGCGAGCGCGGCAAGGGTGGTCGTAGGATCGGGGAGGGCAGGCAATACGACCGCCTCCACGAAGGAGAGCGGGCCGATCGGGACGTAGACCTGCGCCTGCCAGAGCGCGTTCGCCCGGTAATCGCCGGAGAGGAAGTCCTGCGCCGGATCGTAGCCGAGGTTGGGGAAGTCCGCCTCGTTGAGCAGGATCCCCTCGCCCCAGCTGAGCGGTGCCGCGCCGAGCGTGGAACGGAACCACGGGAGGCGGAACCGGAGGTACGCACGCTCGATCTGCGGGATCGGGAGCGTGGTCGTGGGAAAGCGGATCGAGAGCTCGCCGCGGACGTTGCGGCTCCCGGTCCCGGCGAGCGTGACGCGACCGAGCCCGTTCGAGGCGAGCCGCCACTCGTCGTCCGCCTGCCGGAAGACGGTCTCGTAGACCTCCACGCCGGCGGTCGGCCGCACCTCCGCGGAGAGCGCACCGGCCGCGACGAAGAGCAGGAGGGTGGGAACGAGCGCGCGAAGCGCCCGAGTCGACCGTCGGCCTGAACCTACCATGTGAGCTCCTCGAGCGAGAATCGGTCGTCCTCGATCGAGACGTTGACGCGGATCTCGTCGAAGACGAACTCGGTGTACGTGTCGGCGCGAAGCCTGTCCTCGATCCGGACGCGGACCGGGAAGATCTTCCCGTCCTGCTCGGTGAGCTCGAGCGCATCCATCACCTTGAGCAGATCGCCCGAGCGCGAGTACATCTCGGTCCTGAGCCCCACGTAGCGGTCGGCATCGACCCAGATGACCTGGCGCGGATACGGGACGTCGCGCGTCTTCGCCTCGAGCTCGATACGATACGCCTCGGTGCCGTCCACGGTCTCGGTACCGGTGAGCTTCGCCTCGTAGTCCGCGAGGAGCCCGCCGCCGGAAGTGAGGTCCTCGTACGACATGTCCGACCCCATGACCGAGTCACGGAGCGCCGAGCCGCGCAACCGAATGAGCTCGGCGGCGTCCGGGTAGAAGAGGTAGATCTGGTCGTCTCTGCGGAGGATCTTCCGGCCCGCCTCGCCGGCGCTCGTGAACTCGATCAGCGACTCGTCCTCGCCGCGCGACCAGCTCCGGAACGAGGTCGTGCGGTCGCCGAAGCGATCATGGATGAGCATGCGGCCCTCGGCGTACGCGGTCTCGTGCGTCTCGTTCGCCTCGAGCCTGCGGATGATCTCTTCTGCGGTCTGGGCGGTTGCAGTCGCGGCGACGGCGACCAGCGTCAGTAGCGTCAGTAGTCGTTTCATTGCGTAGTCCTCCATTGGTAGCGGTCGCGCGCTACACCGTGTGCAGCGCTTCGACGGGTTCGATCTTCGCGGCGCGCCGAGTCGGGAAGAAGGCCGCGAGCCCGGTCACCGCGATCGAGTAGATGTAGACGAAGACCGTCGTGCCGAGTCGCCGGCGCGGATAGACCTGCCCGCCGAACTCGATGTCCATCCCCTGCACGGCCTCCCGCATGTCGATACCGACCTCGCCGAGGACGAGCGAGATGCCGGTCCCCGCGACCACACCGATGCCGGCGGCGATGAGCGCGATGAAGAACGACTCCAAGAAAAAGAGGCGCACGATTTCGGATCCGGTCATCCCCATCGCGGCGATCGTGCCGATCTCGCGCATTCGTTCGAAGATCACGATCATCGTGGTCGTGATGATGACCGTGCTTCCGAGCAGGAAGAAGAAGGCGGCCATCCCGTTGTAGATGTTCCGCGCGAACTCGATGAAGCTGTACGAGGTGGGGATCTCGCGCCAGGTGGCGATGCGAAGGTCGTGGGAGTCCCAGCGCGACTCGATCTCCCGGGCGACCGCGGCCGCCTGCGACTCGTCCTCGAGCTTGATGAGGATCTCGGTCACGGCGTCGTCCATCTTCACAAGGTCACGCGCGGCCGGAAGCGGTATCATGAGCGCCTGTGCGTTGAGACCCTGCACGGGAAACTGCAGCGTGCCGGCAACCGTGAACGTGATCGCGTTGCTCCCGCGGGTCATGGTCGTCGTGAGGATCGTGAGCGTGTCGCCCACCGAGACCCCGAGACGGTCGGCGAGCGTCGTTCCAAGGAGCATCCCGCGCGTGTTGTCTCCGGGCATCGCACCCTCCACGAGGTAGTCGTTGAGCCGCGAGTATTGGACCTCGCGGCTCATGTCCACGCCGATGCCCTGTGCGTTCGATGTCTCGCCGTCCTGATAGATACTCGCCGGGAAGTTGATCCTGGGCGAGATCGCCGTCACGCCGTCCATCGACTCGAGCTCGGCCGCCCGTTCGCCGGCGTCCTGCACGCGGAGGTGAAGCGGCGAGAGAATCTCGTTCTGGTCGTACTCGGCGTGACGCACGCGGATCATGCCCGAGTAGAAGTCCTGGAGGTTGTTCGCGAGGTCCGCCTGCATGCCGTTGATGAGCGAGAAGAGGATCACGATCGCCATGGCGGCGACGCCGATTGCGATGCCCGAGAGCACGCTCCTGCGTTTGTTTCGCCCGACGTTTCGTAGCGCTATCGTTGAAAGCTTCATGCTCGCTCCTACTGATGGATGAGGCAGTCGGTGATGGACATCTTCATCGCCTTGCGGGCGGGCAGCCACGCGATGATCGCCGACATCACGATACCCGCCGCGAACGCGACGATCATCGTCGTGGGATTCCACGCGCCGTACGAGACCGACGCGATCCGGTAGCCGATGTTCCCGATCTGCTCGGTGAAGAAGCTGAAGTCGAAGCCGACGGTCGTCATGTAGAGATTCGCGAGCGCGCCGAGCCCGACTCCGAAGACCGATCCGATGACCCCGATTCCCGCCGCCTCCATCACGAATGCGAGGCGAATCTCTACGTCGGTCATCCCGAGCGCGCGCATCATGCCGAGCTCGCGAATCCGCTCGAAGACGGCCATGAGCATCGTGTTCCCGACCCCCACCGCGGCGATGATGAAGACGAGGAAGAGGATCAAGCCGGTCCCGGCCTGCTTCGCCTCCGCGAGCGCAAGCACCTCCGCCGCGAGCTCGTTCCACGTCACCATCTCGAGCTCGTCGCCGGAGATTCCCAGATCCGTCGCCAGCGCTTCGGCGGACGCCGTCGCGTCTTCGCGATCGGAGAAGTACGTGTCGATCTGCGTGACCGCACCGTCCATCTCCAGATAGTAGTCGGCAACCTCCAGATCCATGAGCAACGTCCCGCGGTTCATGACGGGATTGGGGGTCGCGAAGATCCCCACGATCGGGAGCCGGATCGTCTGCCGGAAGCCGTCCTTCGTCCGGGTCGAGATCGTGATCGGATACCCGATCTCCGCCCCGATGTCCTCCGCGGTCCACGCGCCCATGAGCACGCCCTCTTCGCCGGGCCGGAGGAACCGCCCGGAGACGATCGTCTCCTCGAGCCGGTACACCTCCGAGTCGGTCTCCGGATCGAGCGCGACCACGCGCGTGGGTAGCGCCCCGTCCTCCGGGAAGGGATCGTAGCGGACGATCATCTCGCCGCCGAAGGTGATCCTCGGCGTAGCGGGAATGTCGCGCGAGTCGAGCTCGTCCAGAATCGGCGCGGGCTCTTCAACGGCGTAGCGAATCGGCATCGTGTCGCGATGCTCCCAGTACTCCGCGTCCACGATCCGCGCGGACCCGGTCTCGTACCAGACCATGTTTCGTTTCGACTGCAGATCGGCACCGAGGAGCCAGCCGTCCATGAAGATGTACATCGCAAGGCCCGCCGCCACCGCGACCGCGGTGATCAGCGTGCGTTTCCAATGGCGCGAGAGGTTCTTCCACGCCAAACCGACGAGGAAACTCATCGTTACCTCCTCTCGTCCGAGACGACCTGCCCGTCGTGCAGCATGACGAGCCGTTTCGCGTGATCCATCACCATCTTATCGTGCGTGGAGAAGACGAAGGTCGTGCCGTAGCGCTCGTTCATCCGCTCCATCAGCTCGAGAATCGCCTCGCCGGTGTCCGAGTCGAGGTTCGCCGTGGGCTCGTCCGCAAGCACGAGCCGAGGCCGTTTCACGAGCGCGCGGGCGATCGCCACGCGCTGCTGTTGCCCACCGGAGAGCTTCAACGGAAGGCGATTCTCCATCCCGGAGAGCCCGACCTCCTCGAGTACCCCCATCGTCCGGTCGCGCACCTCTTCGTCGGAAAGCTTGAGCAGTGAAAGCGCGAACGAGACGTTCTCGTACGCGGTGAGGACGGGGATGAGGTTGAACGTCTGGAAGACGAAGCCAAGCTTCTCGCGCCGGAAGTACGCGAGCTCGTCCTTGCTCATCGCCTCGGTCGTCACGCCGTCTATCGTAATGCTGCCGCCGTCAGGCTTGTCCAGACAGCCGATCAGGTTGAGCAGCGTTGTCTTGCCCGAGCCGGACGGACCGGCGATCGAGACGAACTCGCTGCCGTCGATATCGAGCGAGACGCCGCGCACCGCGCGCACCGGCACCTCGCCGCTCATGTAGGTCCGTTCTACGTTCTTCGTGGTGACCATCTCACGCTCCTGTTGACGTGTCCGGGTTCTCGCCGTGGCCTGCGGCGTCGCTCCCGGTTGATGCAACGTGCCGGTCGTGATGCGCCTTCACGCCGAGCACCGACCCGAGATTCATCGTCTCGAGCGCGTCCGAGGGGAGCAGGACGAGTCCGCCCTTGTTTCGGATGCTCTCGTAGATCATGTTCATGGCGCGCAGACGCAGCGCCACCGGATCGTCGCGATACGCGTCGGCGGCCTGGGTGAAGCTCTGCGCGATATCCGCCTCCGTACGACTGAGAATGAGCCGCGCCTCGTGCTCACGCGACGCCTGCGCCTGGCGTGAGAGCGCGTCTTCGAGCTCGGCGGGGATGAGTATCTCCTTGAATTCCACGGAGAGGATCGTGATGCCCCACGGGTTCGTCTTCGCGTCCACGATCTGCTGGATCTCTCCCCCGAGCCGTTCGCGCTCGCTCAGCAGCGTCGCCAGATCGTTCGCGCCGATCGTCGCGCGCATCGCCGTCTGCGCGCTCAACGCAACCGCCTGCTCGAAGTCCTGTACCTCGAGCACCGCGCGGTGCGCGTCCCACACCATCCAGAAGGCGAGCGCGTCCACGTGAACCGGAACGGTGTCTCGCGTGAGGCTCTTCTCGGCGGAGAAGTCGATGACGCGGATCCGCGTGTCCACGTAGCCGGCGATCGAGTCGAGGAGCGGCAGGAGCAGGAGAGCGCCGGGGCCTCGTACCCTGTGGAACTTCCCGAGCCGGAGCACGACGATCTTGTCCCACTGGCTGATCACCTCGATGCCGGGCGAGAGCAGAAGCCCCGCGCTGATCACCGCCGCCGCGATCGAGAGGTCGTTCTCGAAGAGAACGGGCAGCGTGGCCCACGTCCCGGCGATCGCCACGATCACGACGCCCCAGTACGGCAGCATGAAGAGCAAGCCGGCGACGGCGAGCACGCCCGCCGCGACCATCGCGACCGTCTCGCTTCGCGGGACGTCGCCGAACGCCATCTGGAGCGCGAACCCGATCCCCAACGACACGGCGATCGCGAGCGCGGAGACCGTGTTGAAGCGGAAGTCGCCCCGGTGCCGGCGGACCGGCGGACGCCCCGGTTGCTCGTCGCGTATCTGAAAGAGCTTGCGGATCGACCCCGCACGCGTCGTCTGGTCACTCATGATTCCCCTCCTTCTGCCGCTCGAGGAACTGGATCACGTCGTTCACGCTCAACCCGTAGCCGGAGGCGGTCGCGAGGAACGACTGCACGATCCGACCGAGAATCTGATCGCGCTCGTCGGGAGTCAGATCGACGTGCTGCTCGCTGATGAACGTACCCGTCCCTTGCTGCGTCGTCACGATGCCGCGTATCTCGAGCTCGCTGTACGCGCGCGCCACCGTGTTCGGGTTGATCTGCAGCTCGACGGCGAGTCCGCGAACGGTCGGAAGCTGACTGCCGGCCGTGAGCCGCCCGTCGGCGATCGCCATTTCCACCTGAAGGATGATCTGCCGATAGAACGGCACTCCCCCGGTCGGATCGAGCACGAAGGTCAGTTCGTTGTGTCGTTTCTCCGCCGCCATCTCGCCACCTGTATTGTACTAATGCTTTAGTACAATCCAGAGTGTAGTGCCGCCGGAGCGGTTCGTCAAGCGCAACCGGGCCGCCGGTCCGAACCGCCGCTTCGCACGGCGCGGCTGCTGACACCGAGGGCGATTGCGGGTAGGATGGCGCCATGCGAAGTGATTCAGTCACGTTCGGGTCGAAGTCGACGGCTCTCGCAGCACTCGCGGAGCACGCGCTCATCATCCTGCTCGGAAGCCTCGCGATCGGCGCGCTCGCGCAGATCGCGGTTCCCGTAGGTCCCGTTCCCGTCACCGGCCAGACGCTCGGGGTTCTCGCCGTGGCGGTGGTTCTCGGACCACGACGAGGAACGCTCGCCGTCGCGCTCTACCTCGCCGAGGGAATCGGCGGGATCCCGTTCTTCGCCGGCGGAACGGCGGGCCCGGCGGTTCTCCTCGGACCGACGGCCGGCTACCTCGTCGGGTTCGTGCCGGCAACCTACCTCGTGGGGCGCCTGTTCGAACGGATCGATCGCACCAGGGTGGCGTTCTCGGTGCTCGCGCTCGCGGCCGGAACTGCGGTGATCTACCTCTTCGGAGCGACCGCCCTCGCCCGGTTCGTCGGGTGGGAGCGCGTCCTCGCGGTCGGCGTGGCGCCCTTCCTCTTCGGCGACGCACTCAAGATCGGCATCGTGGCGGCGGGAGCCGCGGGAATTCGCGTCCGATACTGATTCTGAGCATTTCTCTCTACAATATTCTCGGCTATACTGTGAGGTGGCACCGTCGCACCGGTACGGCGGAACACAGCCCGGTCTGCTTCTGAAGGAGGGATCATGTCGTTCGCAGTATTCGAGGTCAACATGTGGGCCGTTCTCGTCTCGGGAGTGGCCTACTTCGTGATCGGCGCGCTCTGGTACGGCATCTTCGCCGAGCCGTGGATGAAGGGCATCGGCAAGAGCCGGGACGAGCTACAGAGCAAGCCCGTGGACTACGTCCTGTCGCTCCTCGCCGAGATTCTGATCGCGTACGGCGTGGCGCTCGGAATCAACGCCTTCGGCGCGATGACGATTCCGGACGCGGTCTTCGTGGCAGTGCTCCTCTGGTTCGCCTTCAGTCTCCTGCCCGCGATCGTTCACTACGCGTACGAGGACCGAACCTTCTCGCTGCTCGCGGTCAACAAGGGATACGACCTCGTGGGAATGGTCGCCGCGGCGGTGATCCTGTCCATCTGGCGGTAGCGCCGGACACGGCGCGGGAGGCCGATCGGCGGGGGGCGTCAATGCGGGAGCGCCGCTACGCCGGATCGTCTTCCGGCGATTCCTCGGTCGGCGCTCCACCGGCATCACCTTCGGAGCTCGGCCGTTCGCCCACATCCGATAGGTAGACGCGCCCCCGCGGCATTGCGAGCTCGATACCTTCCTCGGAGAAACGCCTGAGGATCGCCGCGTAGAGCGCGCTCTTCACCTTGAGAAAGTCGCTCTTCGCGAACCAGACGCCGAAGAGCAGCTCGGTACCGTACTCGAGAAAGGTGTCCGGCAAGATGAGCGGCGCCGGCTCCTGGAGACAGTCGGGATTCTCGGCGGCGATCGAGATGAGCAACTCACCAACACGAACGAGGTCTGCATCGAAGGGGATGACGAGCCGGATGTCGACCCTGCGGATCGGATAGCGCGTGATGTTCGTGAGCTGGGTCGCCGCGAGCTTCTCGTTCGGGACGCGGATGAACAGGTTATCGAAGGTGCGGATCTTGACCGAGAGCAGATCGATGCTCTCAACGACGCCCACCGTGTCGGTGGTCTTGATCACATCGCCAACGGAGAACGGCTTCTCGCTCACGAGGAAGAGGCCGCTGATCATGTTCGAGAGGCTCGCCTGCGAAGCCACGCCCACCGCAAGACCCACGATTCCGGCGGCTCCGAGGACCGGCGTGAGATTGACGCCAAGCTCGAGCAGCGCGATCGACACAATGATCGCGAAGCCGAGGTAGCTCACGCCCTTCGTAATGAGCATCGTCACCTGCGCGGTCGTTCTGCGCCGGAGCACACGGCGGAGGATCACCACGACGATCCGAAGCGCGGTGAAGGCGAGCAGCGAGTAGCCGATCACGACGAACACGCTCAGGACGAGCTCCGGATCCAGCAATGCACCCCAATCGATCTCCTGAAGTACGTTCATCTCACATCCCCGCGATCTGGCGTATAAGCGCGAAGCTACGCTTGAGCAGATGCGCTTCCGGCGGCACCCGTGGCTCGCAGACGACCGTTGCATCGCCCGCGAGCTCCGGCGGGCGCGGAAGGAAGGTGAGCTGACTCACCTGGTCCGAACCGCGGAACCCCACGCGAACCTCGTTCGTCCAGAGACGCGCGCCGGCTCGAAACAGACGCATGTGCTCCACGTGCACGCAGATTCGCTCGAAGCGCAGCCGTTCGGGGCTGCTGTTGCGAACGACCACTTCGCACGCGGCGAACGCGTCGCTCATCTCGATCTCGTCCACGCTGCGCTGCAGCGGCGCCTCGATCGCGTAGCAGAGCTCGCCGGTCGCCATGTCGCCGAACCAGATCGAGGCAAGCCTCCGACTCGGGATCTCCTCCATGATCGTACGCTTCACTCCCGGTTGCGAGACGAATCGAGCCCAGAGCGGGACGCGAAAGAAGAACCGTCCCCATCGGCCGGGGAGGATGACTATCGGCGAGGCGGGCCGGACGACGACCGCGCGGTCAGGGAGTGCCGGAACACTCTCGAGGCGGTCGTTGGCTACGGTCACGAAGCGAGTCCAGTCGAGGAGCGATTCGTCCGTGGACTCGGGGATCTCCTCATCGCGATCGGTGTGGACGTATGCGATCTCCCACTCGTCCTCCGCGGCGCGTGCCCAGATGCGGCACCGCCCGATCTGCCGGCTGACGCCGCCGTCCGCGCTCGGATCGAGCGGGCCCCAGAGCGAGCCGTTCACTACCGCCTCCGCAGATCGATCGCGCCTTCGCGTGAGAACGGCACGGTGACGGACGGCATGATCGGGAGCCCGGGATCAACGGTGGCGCTCGCGACGAAGGAGTACGCGATCGCCTCCTCACCGAGCAGCATGTCACGAACCGTGCGGCCGAAGGCGCTGAAGCTGAGGCCGAACTCGGTCGTGACCGACCCGCTCCCGTTCGCCGGAACGACGCGCGGACGATCGAATGAACCGTCGACCCAGACGCGCTCCTGAACTGAAAAGGCGAATGAGAGATCGCTGAAGGCGAGATCGAAGCCGTTCGGATTGTCGAGCTCGAGCGTGAGCGACATCCGCGCCCCGTCGATCCGGATCGAGTCGAGCGTAAGTTGCGCGACGCGCACGACAGGTGGGCGAACGACCGGGAACGTTCCCTCATGCCGGAGCGGAAGCGTGATCGCGCCGAGCACGGGGAGCTCGAATTGCAGATCAACGTTGATCGCAAACCGTGCTTCGTCCTGCTCGCGAACGCTCTCGTACGCGGCGAGCACGTTCTCGTACTCGATCCGCAGCGGCAGGAGGACCGAGCTCCCGCCGAAGGGTTCGATTCGCAGCCCCTCGCGCTGGTCGCCGGAGAGGAATCGCGACCCTTCCACGTCCAGCACGTACGAGAAGCCGGCGAGCGTCACGCCGACCGCGTTGGGATTCTCCACGGAGATGTCGGTAAGGACTTCGAGATCGGAGAAGGTCACGTCCGAGAGCGATACCGATTCCACGCGCGCCGTGGGGCGCTCGACCGAGAGACCGAGCTCCCGCAACGACTCGCACCCGCCGAGCGCCATCGCCGATGCCATCACCGCAGCGAACGTGCGCAGCAGTCTCAGCCTCATCCTAAATCCTCCGTCTCTCCCGCGAGCTGCTCGAGCAGCGCGAAGAGCCGCCGTTCCTCGAGCGGCTTCGTCACCGAGCGATTCACTCCGGCAGCCGCGTACTCGTGCGGTTCGTCGCTCGTCGCGAAGGCCGTGAGCGCGACGATCGGAACGCGCGCGACGGCCTCGCCCGCCTCGCCGGCGCGGACGCGGCGCGACGCCTCGATCCCATCCATCTCCGGCATCTGCACGTCCATCAGCACGATGTCGCACGGTTGCTCGCGCAGCATCTCGATCGCTTCTGCGCCGGTGCTCGCGAGCACGACCTCGTGCCCCGCGCCGGCGAGCAGATGCTTCATGTAGAGCTGATTGATTCGTTCGTCTTCAGCGACGAGAATGCGCATCCGGCCTCCGTTGGAGACCAGCATACACCATCCTACGGGGTTATCGCCACGGTCGGAATGCAGTCGTAGTGAGCGTCCACGGCCACATCCACCACGGAGGCGAGATTCTCGGCGAGCTCCTCAAGCCGATTCAGGTTGTGCGGGAAGGTGAGCGCGAGCATGCCGCGGTACACGCGGTCGTCGCCGGAGCTTCGCAGGCGCGTGGAGGCGAAGCCGGAGACGCCGAGCCGGTCTCGCAGCACGGGAAGCAGATGCCGCCGAAGCTCGGTGACGAGCTCGAACAACCGTCGGACTCCGAACTCGATCTCCGGCAGATGCTCGGGGTAGGCGCCGGAGAGCGCGAGCGTATCGCGGACCGTCCGCAGCAGCGCCGAATCGATCGGCAGATCCTCGATGACCGCGGCGACGGGTCCCCGGTCGAAGTGGCGATCGAAGTGATTCCGGAGTGCCTCCAACCGCATCTGGAGGTGATCGAGCGACGGTCGGCCAAGCGTCGTAGTGGTCATGCTCCAAGTATCGGCGTATGCGCGCGATCCGTGAGGGCGACCGCGTTTGACAGCGCCGGTCGGCCCGACTACCCTCGATCCATGACCCCGGCACTCTACGCCGCGCTCGCCGTCGCCGCCGTCGCGCTCATCGCAGCGCTCGCCGCGCTCATCGTGGTCTCGCGGCGCAACAGACCTCCAGGCGAGCTCCCGGCGCTCATCAGCCAGATCGACACCGTCCGCAGCGAGCTCCGCGGCCTCTCCGACCTCTTCCTCGTTCCGCGGACGCGCGGAGCGGTGGGCGAGACGATCCTGGGCGAGCTCCTCGCGAGCTGGCTTCCCGAGGGAGCGTACGACCTGCAGTACTCGTTCTCGAACGGAACGAGGGTGGACGCCGTCATCCGGCTCGGCTCACGCCTCGTTCCCGTGGACAGCAAGTTCCCGCTCGAGGCGATTCAACGATACCGGCTGGCCGAGACCGACTCGCTCCCAGCGGACGTCAAGAAGAGTTTCCGCAAGCATATCGACGATATCTCGGGCCGCTACATCAACCCGTCCGAGGGCACGATGGGCTTCGCCCTCATGTACGTC
Source organism: Spirochaetales bacterium (assembly GCA_046538735.1). Lineage (GTDB taxonomy): Bacteria > Spirochaetota > Spirochaetia > DSM-27196 > SLST01 > SLST01. The sequence continues at coordinate 19,232 of JBKHII010000029.1, read as the reverse complement.
CCGGCGGAAGGCGTCTACGTGGAGCTCTTCGCATCTCGAAACGAGGAGCTCATGCGGTACGCGCTCGAGAAGAACGTCGTGCCCGTCAGCCCCGCCACGCTCTTCCTCTACCTGCAGACCGTGGCGTACGGCCTGCGCGGACTCGCGATCCCGGAGGACACGCGCCGTCTCCTGGACAGCCTCACGGCGCTGCGGGGCGAGCTCGCCGCATTCGCAAGGAACTTTGAGCTGGCCGGCGGTCACCTGCGAAATCTCACGCGCGCCTTCGACGAGGCGGGCTCCCGCCTGAACCGCGTCCAGCTGCGCGCGGACCGGCTCGCCGAGGACGGCGGGGCGACGGGCACGGAATCGACCTCGCGCGCGGAAGGGCCCGCGCGTGGCTGAGGCGCACGCCGCACGCGAGGTCGGGGCCGGGACGAACGCCGAGAGCACGACCGTGACGGGCTTCATCGTCCACGCCTTCGTCCAGCCCACGCGCGGCGTCCGGCGCTCGGAAGGCGCCCCGGCGCGCGCCTCGCGTCTTGCGCTGCTCGGCCGCCTCTCGGACGGGCGCACCTTCGCCGCGGTGCGCGATCCGTACCGCCCGGCCTTCTTCGTGCGCGAGACCGACCGGGCCGCCGTCGCGCAGTACGACCCGACGGCGGCCGACCGGCGCACGATCGACGGCGAGCGCGTGCTCCGGCTCGCGTTCGATACGCCGTACGAGCTGCGTCGGGCCGCAGCCGACGCCGGCAGCCGCGGCGTGCGGACGTACGAGGCGGACCTGAGTCCGACCGACCACCCGCTCATGGACGCCCACATCCACGGAAGCGTGCAGGTCTCAGGAGTCGCGATCCCCGGACACCACGTGGACCTCGTCTTCATGAACCCCGACCTCACCCCGTCCGATTGGGAGCCACAGCTCACCGTCCTCTCGCTCGACATCGAGACCGATCCGCGCACGGAGCAGATTCTGGCGGTGAGCCTCGTGGGCGGGTGGGGAGCCGATGCGGACGAAGTGCATCTCGTGGGAGAGGTCGCGGACGCTCCTTCGATCGTATCCCACGCCGACGAGGCGTCGCTCCTCCGCTCCCTGGTTCGGCGGATCGTCGAGATCGACCCCGACATCATCACGGGTTGGAACGTCGTGGACTTCGACTTCGGCGTGATCGCTCGTCGTCTCGAACGGCACGGCATACCGTTCACAATCGCGCGGTCGCACGAACCCGCGCGGTTCCTGCCGTCCACGCGCGACGAGAGCGGCAGCCGCCGGAACGCCGCGGTGAGCTGCGCGGGACGCCAGGTACTCGACGCGCTCCGGCTCGTTCGCTACGGTCCCCAGCGCTTCAGCGACCGGAAGCTCGGAAGCGTGGCCGAGGCCGTTCTCGGCGAGGGCAAGACGGTTGAGGCTGAGACGAGCACGGAGAAGATCGAGACGCTCCTCGCGCTCTATCGCGACGATCCGGTCGCCTTCTGCGACTACTGCCGCCAGGACGCACGGCTCGTCCTTCGCATCCTCGAGAAGACCGGTCTCCTCGTCCTGACGCTCGAGCGATGCCGGCTGATCGGCATCGGCCTCAATCGCGCGTGGACGAGCATCCCGGCGTTCGACTTCCTCTACCTGGAAGCAATGCACGAGCGCGGACTCGTGGGCCCAACGCTCGGCGTGGATCGCCTGCCGCAGGGAGAGGCGCCGGGAGGAGCGATCATCAAACCGCAGCCCGGGCTCTTCCACAACGTCCTCGTTTTCGACTTCAAGAGTCTCTACCCATCGATCATGCGCACCTTCGGCATCGATCCGGTCGGCTACGTCGACTCAGAAGAGGGCTACCCGGAAGGCACGCCGCCTCCGCCACCGGACCGCGACACGATCACCGCTCCGAACGGCGCGCGTTTTTCGCGCGAGGCGTCGATTCTTCCCGCGCTGCTCGATCGCTTCTGGGAAAACCGCGACGCGGCGAAGCGCTCGGGCGACGCCGTGGCGAGCTACGTCTACAAGATCATCATGAACTCGTTCTACGGCGTACTCGGGTCGCCGGGCTGTCGCTTCGCGGGCACGCCCCTCTCGGGAGCGATCACCGGATTCGGCCAGTACATCCTCCACTGGGCGCGCGACCGCTTCACCGAGCAGGGCCTGCGCGTGCTCTACGGCGACACCGATTCGCTCTTTGTGCTCCATACCGACGATCGCTCCGGGGCCGATCCCGAGGCGGGCGATCTCTTCGCACGCGGAGAAGAGCTGAGCAGCAAGCTCAATGACACGCTCTCGAGCTTCGTAGCGGAGTCGTACCGAGTGGAGTCGAAACTCGAGCTCGAGTTCGAGAAGGTGTACACGCGCTTCTACCTGCCGCGCATCCGCCACGCCACGGTCGGCGCAGGCGCGGCGACCGAGGAGATCCGCGGACGCGCAAAAGGGTACGCCGGACTGCCGCTCCGTCGTGACGGCTCCACCGAGGAGATCGAGATCAAGGGCATGGAGGCGATTCGCAGCGACTGGACACGAGCCGCCGCCGCGCTCCAACGCGAGCTCCTCGAGCTCCTCTTCGCAGACGCCGGAGCGGACGCGGTGGTCGCTCACGTGCGCGATACGATGGCTCGACTGCGCGACGGCGAGCTCGACGGGAAGCTCGTCTACAGCCGCCGTCTGCGCAAGCCGGTTTCGGCGTACACGAGTACGCGCCCGCCGCACGTCCAGGCGGCCGCGCTCCTCCCGCCGGACGAGCAAGAGGGCACGATCGAGTACCTCGTCACGACCGAAGGGCCACAGCCGCCCTCGCAACGCACGGCCGGCATCGATCACGCGCACTATCTCGAGCGACAGATCCGTCCGATCGCCGAGCCGATCTGCGAAATTCTCGGCATCCGCACGCAGGAGCTCTTCGACCCGAGTCAGCAGCTTTCCTTGTTTTAGGAGGAACCATGGCACCGAACCCGGCGGCAACGATATCGGCGGCGACCGACGAGCTCGTGGCCGCAGTCAACGACATCGGTTTCGCACCGCCCGTCGCGTGCGTCTACAACCCGCTGCGCTACGCGCGCAAGATGTGGGATCGCTATCTGGAACGATTCGCGAGCACCGCGAAGCGGACGATCCTGCTCGGCATGAACCCGGGACCGTGGGGCATGGCGCAGACCGGGATACCGTTCGGCGAGATCGCCGCGGTTCGCGACTGGATGGCGCTCTCGGAAGAGATCGGCCGTCCCGAAGCGGAGCATCCAAAGCGCCCGGTCGAAGGCCTCGACTGCACGCGAAGCGAGGTGAGCGGGCGCCGACTCTGGAGCCTCATGGCCGGGCGCTTCGAGACCGCCGAAGGCTTCTTCGCGACGCACTTCGTCGCGAACTACTGCCCGCTCGTGTTCATGGCGGACACCGGTCGCAACATCACGCCGGACAAGCTCCCCGCGGACGAGCGCAGACCGCTCTTCCGTATCTGCGACGAGTTCCTCCGCGTCGTTGTCCGGGCGCTCGAGCCCGACTACCTCGTGGGAGTCGGCAAGTTCGCCGAGTCGCGCGCCGAGACGGCGTGCAGTGGAATGGACGACCCACCGAAGATCGCAACAATCCTGCACCCGAGCCCGGCGAGCCCCGCCGCGAACAGAGACTGGGCCGGCACGGTCACGAGACAGCTCACGGAGCTCGGCGTCTGGTGAGCGTGACGACAATCGGAAGGTGATCGGAGCACCCGCTCCCGCTCCGCGAATCGTATCGGGCGGGAGTCCCGTTGGCGAACAGCAACTCCGGATCCAGACCGACGCGCAGCTCCCCGCCCACCTCGGGCGGCGCCGCAAGAAACGCCTGGTCGAGCCGCTCCCACTCGCCGCGATACGAGTAGGTGCCCGGTGCGTCGGACGTGCTCCACAGGGTGCGGAAGCCTGCGCCGTCCGCTACGGCGTCCGCCGGAGCGAACACGATTCCAGGCGCGACCGGCCCGTGCCGCTCGTGGATCTCCTCAAGATCCTCGCATCGCACGAGCGCGGTCGGCCACGCGCCGCCGTGGCTTCGGTACTCGTCCAGGTCCTCGTTCAGGTCGCCCACGAGCAGCGTCGCGATCAACGGGCTCGGCGAGCCGACCGCATCACGCGGTCCGCCGGCGCACGCAAGCACATCGCGCACGAGCGCGGCTTCGCGTATCCGCTTCGGCTCGGTCACCGCCTCGCCGCCCGACTGCGACTTCCAGTGCGCCCCGATCACACGCAGCGCACGCCCCGCGAACGTCGCGTCCACGGCGACGCGGCTCGTCCACAGCGGGCGTCCGCGCTCGCCCGGCACGACGGCGATCTCGCAGACCCGGTGCGCGCTGACCGCGGTCGGGGTGAGCCGGGAGAGCATCACGACCTGTGTGGCGGTCTCGCCCGCAGGACCCGAGAGAACGTGACGGTGGCCGCGCAGAAAATCGCGCGCGATGTCGCGACCGATACCCGCGCCCTCGAACTCCTGGAACACGATGACGTCCGGAAGTCGGCCGGCGGAGAGCCGACGAACCGTAGCGTCCAGTCGTTCGAGCCGGGCGAAGTAGCGGTCCCGAGACCACCCCTCCGCCCGGGTGAACTCGCGATACTCGCCGCCGTCGTCCGTGCCGTTGAAGAGATTCTGCACGTTGTAGCTGAGTACGGTCGCGATCACGGCCTCGTCGCGGCCCGCGGCACACGATGCGGCCGACCCGAACGCGAGCCCGAAGGCAAGCGCAGCCGCGGCGGCGCGCGCGACGGTCGCCCCGATGGTGAGCCGGTCGGACGACCGGTCCGAAGGTGGATCCGGGTGTGTGTGACTACGTATCATCCTGTCGCTCCAAAAGGAACGACAGCACTTTCTGCTTTTCTGCTTCTTCTGAGACCGCCTGCGGCTTGAATTCTTTCCCGGTGATCGCCTCGAACGCCTGCTGATAGCGGCGCGACACCTCGAAGAAGACGTCCTCGGGGATCTTCGGCGGACGCCCGTCGCCCTGGTAGCCCTGCTCCATGAGCCACTGACGGAGGTACTCCTTGTCCAGTTTCCGCTGCTTCTCGCCGGCTTCGAAGAGCTCGGTGTACGTGTCCGCGTACCAGAAACGAGAGGAGTCGGGCGTGTGAATCTCGTCGATCAGGAAGAGCTCATCGTCCAGGACCCCGAACTCGTACTTCGTGTCCACGAGAATGAGCCCGTGCGCCGCGACGATCTCGAGACCGCGAGTGTAGAGCTCGATCGCCTTCTCCTCGATCGCGTTCCACATCTCGGCGTCCACGACACCCGCCTCGAGGATCTCCTCTCGGCTGACCGGCCGATCGTGGAGCCCGTCGCTCTCCTTCGTGGACGGCGTGATGATCGGTGTCTCAAACTTCTGGTTGAAGCGCATTCCCGCCGGAAGCCGGATACCCGAGATCGGCCGATCCGCCTGGTAGTCGCGCCACGCGCTCCCGGTCAGGTAACCGCGCACGACGACCTCCACGGGGACCACATGGCACTTCTTCGCGAGAATCGCGCGCGGCGAAATCGTCGCGATGTGGTGATTCGGGATGATGTCGGAAGTCTTGTCGAACCAGAAGACGCTCAGGCGATTGAGCACCTCGCCCTTGTACGCTACGAGTCCGAGGATCTGATCGAAGGCGGAGATCCGGTCGGAGGTAGAAATCACGAGCTCGTCGTCGAGGTAGAAGATGTCCCGGACCTTTCCCTGCGCGAAGGTCATGGGCGCCGGCACCTCGAGGTCGGAGTATCCGTTGAAGCAGGCTTCGGTGGTGGGCTCTACCATCTACTCCAACTCGTTTCGGCTCGTCACGATCCTGGAAATGAGGCCGTACTCCTTCGCCTCATCCGCGTTCATCCAGAAGTCGCGATCGGTGTCCTTCACGACCTTGTCGATCGGCTTACCGGTCTCTTCGGCGATGAGCACGTTGATGCGCTCGCGCATCCGCTCGATCTCGCGCGCGTGAATCTCGATATCCGTCGCCACGCCGCGCATGCCGGAGAGCGGCTGATGGATCAGGTAGTGACTGTTCGGGAGCCCGATCCGGTGCTCTCTCGGCGAAGCGAGGAGGATGAGAGCGCCGGCGCTCGCGACGAGCCCCATTCCGATCGTGTAGACGTCCGGTTTCACGAAACGCATCATGTCCAGGATCGCGAATCCGGCGTCGGCATCGCCTCCGGGAGAATCAATGAAGACTCTGATCGGATCGTCGCCGGCGTCCTCGAGCAGGAGGAGCTGGCGCACAACGCGCTCCGCGAGCGGCTTGTTGACCTCGCCGGAGAGCAGGATCGTCCGCGTGCGCAGCATCTTCTCCATGAACGGCTGGTCGCTGCTCTGTGGCGCTTCGCCGTTCTCCTCGTCATCGTCGTCCTGCAATCGCGCGATCGTCTGGTCGTACTTGTCCATCAGTTGTCCCTCGTGGTCGTTGTGCTGTTTAGCGGTTAATATACTAGCATGAACGAACCGGTATCAAAGGGTGACGCGGACGACGGGACCACCGCACCCACGGAGGGAGCGTCCCGGACGAAATCGGCCTTCGTCGCGGTCGTGGGACGTCCGTCCACCGGCAAGTCTACGCTCCTGAACGCGCTCTGCGGGCACAAGGTAGCGATCATCTCTCCGGTCCCGCAGACGACGCGGAACCGAATCCGCGGCATCGTCACACGCGAGGAGGGGCAACTCGTCTTTGTGGACACGCCCGGCTTCCACGAGTCGTCGCGCACCTTCAACCGGCACATGCGTGGACTGATCGAGGAGACGATTCGCGACAGCGAGATGCTGCTCTACCTCGTGGACGCGTCGCGCGAGCCGGGCGAGGAGGAGCTCGCGCTCATGCAGATCGTCGCCACGCACGACTCGATTCCGCGAATGGTCGCGATCAACAAGATCGACGCGGTATCCCCGAAACAGCTCCAACGGATCGGGATACTCGTGGACCGGCGGCTGGGGGGCATCCCCACGCTCGGAATCTCCGCGCTCAAAGGTCGCGGGACGGACGCGCTCCTGGACGAGCTGTTCCGGATCGCACCCGAAGGCGAGCCACCCTACCCCCCCGACTTCTACACCGATCAGCCGCCGGAGTTCCGCGTCGCCGAGATCGTCCGCGAAAAGGCGATGGAGGGGCTTCGGCAGGAGCTGCCGCACTCGATCTACGTGGACATCCTCGATATGGAGGTCCGCGAGTACAAGGAGACCGAAGAGCAGCTCTGGATCCGAGCGGCGATTCTCGTTGAACGCGACAGCCAGCAAGGGATGATCGTGGGCAAAGGCGGCCAGGGGATCAAGCGAATCCGTCAGGGAGCGCAGCGCGAGATCGGCAAGCTGTTCCCGTATCGGATTCATCTCGATCTCCGCGTGAAGGTCGATCCGAACTGGCGCAAGAACGACCGCGTCCTGGAGCGGCTTGTCACGTGAGCGATCGAATCGCGGGTGCGATCACGGTAGTAGGCAGCTCGAACGTGGACCTCGTGATGAAGCTCGAGCGGCTTCCGGCGCGCGGCGAGAGCGTCACGGACGGGACGTTCCGGCGGCTCTTCGGCGGCAAGGGCGCGAACCAGGCGGTCGCCGCCGCGCGCGCCGGCGCTGCGGTTCACTTCGTCTCGTGCGTCGGCGACGACGCCTACGCGGCGGAGATGATCGCGGAGTTCCAGGCGGACGGGATCGACGCGAGCCACGTCCGCCGCGAGCCGGGCGAGTCGAGCGGCACCGCGCTCATCATGGTCGGCGAGTCGGGGGACAACTACATCGCGATCGCGCCGGGAGCCAACCGTCGACTTGACCCCCGCAGACTGGATTCGGCGCACGCGCTCATCGCCGAGAGCGACCTGCTCCTGCTGCAGCACGAGATCCCCACGGAGACCGTCCTCCGCGCCATCGAGATCGCCGCGGAGGAGCACACGCCGGTCGTCTTCAACTTCGCGCCCGCGCGAGACTTCCCCGTCGACGACCTTGCCCACGTGGATACGCTCGTCGTGAACGAGACCGAGGCCGCGTCGCTGACCGGGACGAACGTCTGCGGCGAGCGGGAAGCACGCCGGGCGGCCGGTGCGCTGCGGAAGATGGGAGTGAGCGTGGCAATCGTGACGCTGGGGGCAGCCGGCTCGGTCGTGAGCTCGGACGACGGCGTGGAGCTCGTACCCGCCTTTCAGGCGGAGGCGGTGGACACGACGGCGGCGGGCGACACCTACTGCGGCTGCCTCGCGGCCGCGCTCGCGGAGGGACGCCCGCTTCGCGATGCGGTCCGTTTCGCATCCGCGGGAGCGGCGCTCAGCGTCCGGCGGATCGGCGCGCAGGCGTCGATCCCGCGACGTGAGGAGATCGTGCTCCTGCTCGATCGGTGATTCGCGGCTACCCGCCGAGCGTCGTCACCGAGCCGTCCTCGCGACCGACGAGCACGAGGGGATCCACGCGTGTGAAGAGACCGTTCCCGAGGACGCCGGGAATGCGCACGAGCTCGGTCTCCATCTCGACCGGGTCGATCGGCTCGGCGAAGGTGACGTCTACGATGATGTTGCCGTTGTCCGTAATGACCGCGCCCATCTTCCGCTCGGCCCGCCGGACCTCGGCGCGCGCGCCAAGCTTCTCGAGCGCCTTGAGAACCGGCATTCGAGCGAACGGCAGGACCTCCACCGGGAGCGGAAATCCGGTTCCCAGGTGATCCACGAGCTTCGACTCGCACGCGACCACGACGAATCGTTTGGAGGCGTACGCGACGATCTTCTCCATGAGGAGCGCGCCGCCGCCGCCCTTGATGAGCCGCCGGTCGGGATCGATCTCGTCCGCGCCGTCGATCGTGACGTCCAGCACACCGTCGATCTCCGGATCGTTCATCGATCGCAGCGGGATGCCCGCCTGGTTGCACTCGAGCTCCGCCTGCGAGCTCGTCGCAACGCCGACCACGTCTGAAATCTCGCCCGCCGCGAGCCGCTCTCCGATCCGCCGCAACGCCCATACCGCCGTGGAGCCGGTTCCCATGCCGACCCGCATGTTGCTCGTCACGAACCGATCGGCCGCGGCGTACCCGGCCGCGCGCTTTGCGTCGTCGCTACACATAGATCCCTCAGTACCGGTCGAGTATTCGCAGCAGTCGGTCGCGGCCGATCGTGAGGAGGAATCCTCCGAGTCTCGGACCGCGTTCCTTGCCGATGAGCACCTGATACATCACGGCGAACAAGCGCTTCTTGTCCACGCCGTGCTGGTCCGCAAGCTCGTAGATCCGCTCCTGCATGCTCCTCTCGTCGTGCGAATCGAGCTTTTCGCGCACCTCTTCTCGGAGCGCGCGCAGCGCGGCACGCTCTTCCCGCGAGAGCGTCACCGCCTGCTCGCTTCCGTCCTTCAGCTCGAACCGGAAGTCCTCCGGAGCGAAGGCGGTGATCCAGTTCCACGCGCAGCGTGCGCGCCGCTTGAGGCGCGGGAGCTGATCGGCGTGCAGCTCCGGATCGTAGTCGGAGAAACGGGCGAGCGCGGCGTCCACGTCGCCGGCGGTGATCATGAGGAAGTTGCAGAGCGTTCGGAACGGGAGCTGGACGAGGTCCGACGCTTCCTTCGTGAGCTTCTCGAGCGTTGACGGGAGCTGGCTGAGCTCGTACGTGCGCCGTTCCTTGGCTGCGCGCTTCTCGCCCACGTCTTCGAGCCCGAAGTAGATCCGCTCGCAGCGGTCGTAGTCCTCGTAGATCTTGATCACGTCCAGGTCGAAGCTGATCGCGAACTCGGCATTCGGTCTCGTGCCGGCGAACAGATAGCGCACGACCTCCGGCTCGTAGACGTCGAGCACCTCGCGCAGGCCGATCACCTCCCCGCTGGATGAGCTGATCTTGCCGCCGCGCCCCTTGATGCTGATGAAGTCGTATTTGAAAGTGACCGGCGCTTCGTAGCCGAAGACCTCCTTTGCGATGGTCTTCGCCGTGTCGAAGCTGCCGCCCGCCGAGTGATGCTCCTTGCCGGCGGGCTCAAAGTCCACGCCCTCGTGCCGCCAGCGCATGGGCCAGTCGATCCGCCATGGAAGCTTCACGATATCGGTCGTGCGCAGGTCCACCGTCTCCTCGTTGCCGGTCTCGTCGCAGCGATACGTCAGGCCCCACTCACCGTCCCAGTCGAGAACCGTCGTCGTGTCCTTCCGGCTGAACCGCGAGAAGACGCTCACGGGCCACCACTCGTCCGGGAGCGGCGAGGTTCGGTGCTCGTTCAGGAGCCGACGAACCGTCTCGCGATGCTCGAGCGCGGTACGGATGCCGCTCGCGTACTCGCCGGCGCGGTACTTGCGGGCCTGGTAGAGGTACTCGGGGAAGACCCCCACCTCGGGGAGGATCTCCTCGATATCGTGCTCGTTGCGCGCAGCGTAGCTCTCGAGCTCGCCGTGCGGGTCGGGCACCTCGGTGATCGGCCGGCGGAGGTACTCGGCGAGGACGTCCTGCCTGGGCATGTTCTTCGGGACCTTGCGAAAGACGTCGAAATCGTCCCACGAGTAGATGAAGCGCACTCGGTGGCCGGCATCGCGCAGCGCCCGCGCGACGAGATCCACGGAAACGATCTCGCGGAAGTTCCCGATATGGATTGTGCCGCTCGGCGTGATCCCGGACGCACACGTGTAGTGGTCCTTTCCGCCGCCGAGCGGGCCCTTCTGCGCGACGATCCGATCGGCCGTCTGGTCCGCCCAGTGCACGGCGGTACCGCTGCGACGCGGCGCGCCGGTCTCGTTGCCAAAGTCCGCTGATACCATAGGCGTGGAGTATATCAAAGCGCGGAGGGAAGGTTTAGTCTCGGGAGGCTGCAGAAGTGGGGTGCCACGGACCGTGCAGAAAAATGCGGCCGACATGCTACCGGTGCTCAGCAGAGAAGCAAATCGGTGGCAGCAGTGTCGACCGCGAGAGCCGAAGATAGGGAGCGACGCGGCACGAGTCAACACCTCGCGCACAAAATTATCGATTATCTCACTTCTCCGCGCAGGCCGATCTCGTCGGCGGCCGGCTTCATCGCCTCGATCGTCTCGGCGATCAGATCGCCGACCTCCATCCCGAGCATCTCGGCGCCCTGCGCGATGACCTCCCGGTTCACGCCCGCGGCGAAGCTCTTCTCCTTCCACTTCTTCTTCACGCTCTTCGCCGTCATGTCCAGAATGCTCTTTGAGGGGCGCATGAGCGCCGTGGCCGTCACGAGACCCGTCAGCTCGTCGGTCGCGTAGAGCACCTTCTCCATGACGTGCTCCGGTTTCACGTCGGTCACGAAGCCCCAGCCGTGGCTCATGATGCTGCGGATGTACTCCTCCGGCCAGCCCGCCTCCTCGAGAATCTCCCTCGTCTTCCGGCAGTGCTGCTCGGGGAACATCTCCCAATCAAGGTCGTGCACGAGCCCGACAATGCCCCACTTCTCTTCGTCCTCGCCGTACTTCCTCGCGAAGTGGCGCATCACCGCCTCCACGCTCAGCCCGTGCCGGACGAGCCCTTCGTTCTTCGTGTAGGTCGTGAGCAGCTCGTACGCTTGATCTCTCGTTGGAACCATGGATCCTCCCGCGAACCAGAATATGTACCGGCACGTGCGGTGTCCAGACGCCGTGGTTCCGGGCCGATACACTCAGTGTATGGCTCCTCGTCACCGTACCCTCATCGTCGTCCTCCTCATCGTAACCGGCGTCGCCTCCCACGCGGAGGCTCAAGCCGAGGCCGGCCACGAGCTCGAAGGCTACGCGAGCTGGTACGCCGGGAAGTTCCAGGGCCGCACGACCGCGAGCGGCGAGGTGTTCAACACGAACGAGCTCACAGCCGCGCACAAGACGCTCCCCTTCGGTACAGTCGTGGAGGTCACGCACCTCGGAAACGGACGCACGGTCAGCGTCCGCATCAACGACCGCGGACCGTTCGTGACGGGCCGCGTCATCGACCTCTCGCGCGCCGCCGCGGAGGAGATCGCAATGACCGGCGAAGGCGTCGCACGCGTCCGCCTTCGAGTAGTCGCGGAGCCCGAACCGGTAGCAAGACGTATCCAAATCGCGTCGTTCTCGTCGCGGACGAACGCCGAGCGAAAGCGGGACATGCTCCGCTCGCACGGTCTGGCGACGGAGATCGAGCAGGTGGGGGAGCTGTATCGGGTCGTGATACCGGGTGTATCGGAGGATCAGGTCGACGCGATACTCGAGCGCCTCTCTGGTCTCGGCTACCGCAACGTGCTCGTGCGATCCGAGTAGCGGTCTATACCGCGCCGGCCTGCCGCAGCAGCCGAATCAGCTCAGGGTCTTCGAGCTCGCCCTGCTCCATCAACTGCACCGCGATCTCGCGCAGCGTGAGTAGCTCGTCATTGAAGCTGATCGCAACGTCCAGACTCGCCCCGCCCTCGAGCAGCACCTTGATAATCTCCTCCTGCGTCTCGCCGGTGAAGAGCGCCCATCGCACCGCGATCGCGAGCGGTGTGAGCTCCTCGCCCTCGAGCACGATGACGCTGTCCACCGTGGCGCCGTTCGCGACGAAAAGGGTCACGAGCGAGGTTACGTCGAATCCGGCCATGCCCGCGAGCACCGCGGCGTGAAGCGGCTTGAACGTCGCTCCCTGCACCACGAAGCTCGTATTGAGGTCTGCGCCGGCCGCGACGATCGTCCGCAGGATCTCGCGATGGTAGGAGAGATCGGGGGCCTGACCGCTCAGGACCGGCACGAGGCCGCTCGCGAGCACGACCGCTGGAACCCCTTCCTCGGTACGGACGTCCACCGTACCGCCCTCCTGAACGTACGTCCTCACGGTTCCCACGTCGTCCGCACGGATCGCCTTGAGGAAACTCTCCGCGCTGATCGAGGGCGGGAGGCGCTCGAGCTGAACGGTGAGCACCTCGCTCCGCGCCCGGTCGATCTGGATGCGGCGCTCCCGGTAGCCCTCCTTCGTCACGCGGATCGCAAGGCTCTGGTTGGCGCGGAGCACGCCACGGTAGACGCTCTCTCCTACGTAGGTGCCGCCGATGTAGATGCGCGCGTTCTGCGGGACGGTGCGCAGCGTGAACTTCACGAGGCTCGAGGTTCCCTCCGTATCGAGGAGCGCAAGATCCTGCGGGTCCTTCGGAATCGGCAGGAGACGGCTCTCGTCGAGCGCGGCAAGCTTCGCCCGAACGTCTTCGCTCGGCGGCGGACCCGGGACGGCGATCGCCGGCAGCGAGGTGGCCGTCTCCCGGATCGCGACGAGCAGGTCCTCCACGAGCGAGACGCGCTCCACGCGTTCGGCACGGTCCATCTGCTCGAGCTTCTCGGCGAGCTGCCGCACGAGCATCTCGCTCCGGTCGAGCGCGACGATGTCCAACTGCGCCTGTTCGCCCGCCCCGAAAGTCGGCGCGGCGTCCGCGAGATCGCCGAACGCCTCGGAGACGGACGGCTCGTCGGTGGGGAGCGAAGCGAGGATCGCGGGGATGTCGAGCGAGCGTGGCAGGACGGCGACCTGCCCCTGACCGACAACGAGGTGATCGTTCCCGTTCGTATCTACGTAGAACCTCGTCCCGCGGACGTCGTAGAGCGCTCGCGGCGACCGCACGCGGAAGACGTCCGCCGCAGACAAGGCGTTGACCGAGGCGGTCAGCGCGCCGGACTGCAGCTCGATTTCCATCACGGGACGAGTCGTCCGACCCGCGACCGTACGCGCGACCGCCTGTGCAGGACCGAAGACGCGAACAACGGCTTGTTCGCCGAACTGGAGATCGGTTTGGGATCGATCGGATACGAGAAGAAGCCGCCCGTCCTCAACGAGAGCACCGGGCTCTGCCTCGGCGAGACCGGCGGTACCTTCGACCTGGACCGCACCCGAGACGGCGGTCACGAACGCGTCGCGCGCTGCGGGTTGAGGGATCGCGTCCGCTTCAGCGTCCGCCGTGGGAGCTGTCGTCTGCCCATCACCACACGCAGCCAGCAGGAGCGCCGCGGCTGCCGCGAGGACGAGTGGTCTGCGCACTATCATTCCGCGGTCCCGTAGCTACAAAGTGTAGCGCCTCGGGACGGGATTGCCAACAGCTATCGACTCGGTTCGATTCTGTCGGGCGGTCGACCGACCGGGCGTCATCGGACGACGAGTGAACCGTCGACATGCCGTCCCTCCTCATTCCGTCGGTTTACCTGGGTGTGCTCATCCTCTATATTCAGCGAAGAACTCATTGGGAGAGGTCATTGCTCAAGCATGTGAAGGGACGGAAGATCAGACTCGAGGGATTCAACAACCTCACGAAGAGTCTGAGCTTCAACATCTACGACATCTGCTACGCTCGCTCGCACGAGTCACAGATCGAGTACCTCGAGTACATTGACGAGGCGTACAACTCGAATCGCTTGCGCGATATCATCGAGGAAGTCACGCGGATCATCGACGCGAAACTGCTCCACATGAGCACGCAGGACTACGACCCGCGCGGCGCGAGCGTCACCGCAATGGTCAGCGAGGACCACGGCACCCCGGTGCCGGGCTCGCCGAACGCGTCGCTCACGGGACACCTGAACAAGAGTCACATCACCGCGCACACCTACCCGGAGCATGATCCGGCGACCGGGCTTGCGACCTTCCGGGTCGATATCGACGTCTCGACCTGCGGCATGATCTCGCCGCTGCACGCGCTTCACTATCTCATCCGCTCGTTCGACTCGGACGTGGTCGTGCTCGACTACCGCGTCCGCGGCTTCACGCGCGACTCGAAGGGCGTGAAGCACTACCTGGACCACGACATCTCGAGCATTCAGGACTACATCGCGGACGAGATCCTCGCCGACTACCACGCGTACGACATCAACATCGTGAGCGAGAAAATCTTCCACACGAAAATGCGCAAGAAGCAACTCGCGATGGACGACTACCTCTTCGGCCCGGAAGCGTCGGGTTTGAAGGGCAAGAAGCGCACGGACGTCACGAAGCTACTCGAGACCGAGATCCAGGAAATCTTCGAAAGCCAGAACCTCTAGGGAGTGCCCGTGGAACAGCGCATCTTCACCGAGTACCTGAACAATCATCACGGCTTCTTCTACACGATCAAGAGGAGCCTCTACCGGGGCCGGACGCGGTATCAGCAGATCGAGCTCGTGGAGACCGACGAGTTCGGGACGGTGCTCCTGCTCGACAACATCACGCAGGTCGCCGAGAAGGGCGACTGGCAGTACCACGAACCGATGGTCCACTACCCCATGCTCGCTCACCGTAAACCGGAACGCGTCCTGATCGTGGGCGGCGGCGACGGTGGGACGCTCCGCGAGGTCGTGAAACACCCGGTCGAGCACGTGGACTTCGTGGAGCTTGACGAGGAGGTTGTCGCCTTCTCCCGCGAGCACCTCGAGAGCGTCCACCAGGGCGCGTTCGACGATCCCCGGATGACGCTCCACTTCCAGGACGGACGCGCGTGGATTGAAAACCACCCGGCGAGCTACGACGTCATCATCATGGACATGACCGACCCCTTCGGGCCGTCACGGATGCTCTACACGCGGGAGTTCTTCGAGCTCGTGCGCCGCGCGCTCCGCACCGAAGAGGGCGTGTTCACGATGCACTCGGAGAGTCCCGTCGCGCGCCCGGTCGCGTACCGCTGCATCGGCCGAACGCTCGGCGAGACGTTCCGCCACGTCCGGCATGCCTACGCCTTCGTCCAGATGTACGCCACGTACTGGTCGTACGCCGTGGCGAGCCCCGCGACCGACATAGCGAGCCTTTCGGGAAATCAGATCGACGAGCGACTCGCGGCGCGCGCTATCTCGGACCTCCGCATGATCAACGGCGCGACCTGGGAATCGATGCAGGTTCCGCTCCCGTACATCTCGCGCATCCCCACGAACGTGCCGATCATCACGGACGAGCACCCCGTCTTCCCGGATCACTTCTCCCCGGAGGGCGGCGGCACCACGACACCCGCGGCGTACGCCGATAAGGAGCTCCCATGAAAAACGGCGTAGGCCGCGCGATCGTGAACGCGCTCAAAGGAAGCCTCATCGGGGCGGCGAACACGATCCCCGGCGTGAGCGGCGGAACTATTGCGGTCATCACCCGCCTCTACGACGATCTCATCGCGAGCGTGGGCGGCTTCTTCAAGACCGGCTGGAAGAAGAACCTCGCCTTCCTCCTACCGGTCGTCGTGGGCGTGGCGCTCGGGATCGTGCTCTTCGCGGACGCGGTCGAGTTCTTCCAGGTGTCCTACCCGCTCCAGACAACCTTCTTCTTCATGGGGCTCATCCTCGGGAGCATGCCGTTCCTCATCAAGATCACGATGCGCGAACGGTTCAAGCCCGCGTACGCCATTCCCTTCGTGCTCGCGTTCGGAGTCCTCGTCGCGATGACAGTCGTCGGGCGTCCTCCGGCGAGCGAGCCGATCACCGAGGTCACGTTGGCCTCCGGCGCGATGATCTTCCTCGCGGGCGTCATCAGCTCGGCGACGATGATCATACCCGGCATCTCCGGCAGCTTCGTCCTGCTGTTGATAGGCATGTATTCGACCTTCATCCACGCGGCGAGCAACCTTGATTTCGCCGTGCTGGGAGTGCTCGTGCCGGGCTTCGTCGTTGGGATCGTTGCGGTGAGCAAGGTGATCAACTACCTGCTCTCGCGCTACCACGGCATTACGTACTGGGCGATCAACGGGCTCGTGCTCGGATCGGTCGTCGCAATCTGGCCGCGATCCGAATCGGGAGCGTGGATCGTTCCGGTCGCGACCGGAATCGCCGCCTTCGTCGTTGGGTTCCTGCTCGCCTACTTCCTTGGTTCCGACCGGAAGGAGCGGCGCACGGCGCAGCTGCCGGGACCGGTGGTTGTTGAAGACGGCGGTCCGGGCGGCGAAGACCGCGACGCTCGAGACGCGGCCGGCGAGAGCGACCGATGAGGAGGCCTCTGGTGATCGCGGCGGCCGTCGTGACCGGCATCGTCATCCTGTACGGCGTCGCGGGACTCGTGATCCCGCGGGCGGAACGAAAGCCTGCGGTGCGAGACCTCGGCCGGCAGGTCATCGCGCACCAGGGCGGCAATCACCTCCGGCCGGATAATACGATGGTCGCGTTCCGGAACGCCGTGGAACTGGGTGTGGATGCGCTGGAAATGGACGTCCACGCGACGGCGGACGGCGTCCTCGTGGTCATTCACGACGAGACGGTCGACCGGACGACGAACGGATCCGGAGCCGTTCGCGACCTCACGTTCGAGGAGCTGCGAGCGCTCGACGCCGCCTACCACTGGCCGCACCACCTCGATACGACGGTCCATCCGTATCGCGGACAAGGCGTGGTGGTCCCCACGCTCGAAGAGGTTCTGCGCGCCTTCCCCGACGTACCGATGACGATCGAGATCAAGCAGAGCGAGCCTTCCATCGTGGATGCGTTCGGCCGGATGCTCCAGCGTTTCGACCGAGAGCAGAACACGATCGTCGCAAGCTTTCATCCGGATGTGATGCGCGAGTTCCGCGCGAAGTTCCCGGACTTCGCGACCTCAGGCGTGGAGCCCGAAATACGCACGTTCTACGTGCTGAAGACCGTGTTCCTGGGATGGCTCTACCGGCCACCGATGGAGGCGTTTCAGGTCCCCGAAGCGTCTGGGAACCTGAAGGTCATCACGCCGCGTTTCGTCCGCGCCGCGCATCGCCGCGGAGTGGACGTGCACGTCTGGACCGTCAACGACCGCGAATCGGCACTCCGAGTCCTGGGCGCATCCGTGGACGGGATCATCACCGATCGGCCCGATCTCATCCTCGAGATTCTGGACCGCGAACCATGAGAGCGGAGCCGTCAGTTACACTTCGAACTCGACCGCTACCGCGTGGTGATCGCTGACGCGCGGAGCGTCTTCGCTGCTGAAGACGACCCGCGCGTTCTGCGGACGCAAGGCCGGCCTGATGAAGACGTAGTCGATCCATCTCCCGTCAATGAAGGTGCCGGTGGAGGAGTCGCCGTTGCGGGCACTCGAGCTCGCCTCGAGGTAGTTCCTGGAAGCAAACGTCTTCGCGACGTCGTCAGGCTCGGCGTTCAAGTCGCCGGCGAGGCAGACGAGCCTGGTGGACACGACCGGCTCCTCCGGCACGACACGTTTCCGCGGTGCGCCGCGACGCCTGGGCGGCGGCGGCTTCATCGACTCGAGGATCTGAGGAGTCTCCTCCACGAAACCGAGCAGGGAATCGATCTGGTCGGATAGTCCGTGCTCCGGAGGACTGAGATGCACGCTGTAAAGATCGATCACCGAATTGGGAGCGACCGCAAGACGGGTCATGACCACCATCCGCGACTGGACGCTCTCGGGATCGTCGCCGGCGGACACGAAGCGTGAGCAGCCCCCCAGAATCGGGAGTTGCGTGAGGATGGCCGAGCCTTCGTCGTACTCGCCGAAGCTCCGGTGCGAGAAGTCCCACACCATCTCGTACTTCAATCCCTGCTCCTGGAGCTTCGACCGGATGATCGTGGCCGCATTGTCCGTTCGAATCGAATCGCTGCCGTGGATGAGGGGTGCGTCCCGGCGCTGGGCGCACGCCTGCAAGCACAACGACGTAATGTTCTCCTCGGCGACGTAGCGCACGATCCGGTCGAACTTGTCGAGTTGGTCATCCTCCTGCCACGTGTGCAGGTTGAGCGTGAGCACCGAAAACCGCATACCGAGAGCATACCTGCTTGCGGGCTACTCGTCGAGAGAGTCAGGACGTTCAAACGCCTTCAGGGCGTTATCTGCCGTCTCGAAGAGCTGGTCAAGACGGCGCTGGTGCGCCCATCCGGCGGACGACCAGAGCACCCTGCCTTCCCCGGTGACGAGGTACACGTACGCCGAGTCGAGATCGTGAACCTCGAGCGCGTTTTGGACGCGCGCCAAGTCTCCGTAGCACGTTGCCACATGGTCGTGATGCTCGGGACGGATACCGGAACGCATGCCGCCGTCAATGAAACCCGAAACCATCCGCCACCCGCCGGCGAGCATCGGTATCTCGTACCACTCCACGTCCACCGAGTCCGCGTAATGCTTCGAAACCGGTATCAACCACGAGTCTACGATCGGCTGGGCGTGGCGACGAAAGGCGAGCGCCACCACCGCAAGCCGGTCGCCGAGCGAGTCGGGAAGCACGAGCGTGGATCCGGAGAGCGTCTCCGCGACGAATCGAGGGAAGCGAGCGTCATCTCTCATCAAAGGGGAAGATAAGTCTATTCTTACTAAAACGGCCACAGAAACCGAGAACGCACGCTCGCGCACCGTCCCTGTTGACTCAGGGCCCCGCCGTTTAGCACCTTAATGTTCTATCCTTCGGGCCCATAGCTCAGTTGGTTAGAGCGGCGGACTCATAATCCGTTGGTCGCAGGTTCAAGTCCTGCTGGGCCCAATCGCAGCGCGTTGCGCTGCAACGAATTACGAT
>JBKHII010000085.1:0-8683 GCA_046538735.1 Spirochaetales bacterium | reverse complement strand
GCCGTTCCGGCTACACCACCTCCGGCTGCTCGCCCTTCGCCGCGAGGCGCTTGCGCGCCGGGCACTTCGGAGGCTCCCGGAACCAGTGGCAGCGCGGCGAGCAGTGTCGGCACACTTCGATCGGGCGATCGTCCGCGCCGAGCGCCTTGCGCGCCCAGCGCGGGTCGGCGAGCGTGGCGCGGCCCACCGCAATCGCGTCCGCGATGCCGCCGCTGACGACCTGCGCCGCTTCTTCGGGCGTGCGAGCACCGTTCACCGCCACGACGGGAACTCGCACGAGCTTCTTCACGAGCGCCGCGAGCAGGAGGGTGGGCGTGGCCCATTCGGGTACCGTGACGATCCGTCCCGCGCGCTCGCGAATCTCGTGCGCCGGACCGTCCTCGATCGGACCGCCGTTCGAGACATCGAGAAGGTCTATTCCCGCCTCCACGGCCGCTTCCGCTGCCGTCAGTCCCTCCTCGATCGGGAGCTCCCGTGTCCCGCTCGCCGCGACTCCGAGGCGAATCGTGAGCGCCGGGCGAACGCGTTCGGATCGGCCGCCGGCCTCGCCGGCGCGAACCCAATCGTCGACCTCCCTCCGGGCAATTGCGATCGCCTCGACCATGAAGGCGCGCCGTTTCTCCGGCGTTCCGCCCCAGCGGTCGCTGCGGCGATTCGTCGCGGGCGAGAGGAACTGGCTGATCAGGTAGCCGTGCGCGCCGTGCAGCTCGATGACCTGGAAGCCCGCCTCGAGCGCGCGGCGGACCGCGCGGCCGAACGCCGCGAGCGTTGCCTCCACGTCATCTCCCGTCATCTCGACCGCGCCCTCGGGCGAGTCGTCCACGAGCGAGGGCACGCGCGGCGCGGCGCCGTACGTGCGCTGCGTGCTCGTGCTCCCGCCGGCGTGGTGAATCTGGATCCCCGCGAGCGCGCCCGTGGATCGGATCGTCCCGGCGAGGCGCGCGAGGCCGGGAACGTGGTCGTCCGACCAGAGCCCGAGCTGCGTGGCGGCGAGTCTGCCCTCGGGGGAGATCGTGGTGGCCTCCACGATCATGAGGCCCGCGCCGGCCGAGCGGGCGTAGTGCGCGAGGTGGTCGTCCGTGACGAGACCGGCTTCGCCGGCCTTCCAGATGACGAGCGGGGGCATCACGATCCGGTTCGGGCTCGTGAGCGGGCCGAGAGGGAGGGGGCGTGCGAGGAGGTCTGCTGCGTGCATGCGGGCAGTATAGCGCGTGGGGGCTCGGTGCCCAACCGGGAAGCGGATCCGCGACGAGATCAGGGCGAAGGTCTCCACTGTCGTCGCGATCCTGATCCGGCTCATGATCCACCCGATGATGCTCAACGTCGGCTTCGCGTCCCTCCTCCCGGATGCGCCGCTCGTGGCCGGCCGAACTGCAGGGTGAGCGACACCGCGGCTCAGTTGCGTCGCCACGCTCGCTGGGGTATTCTGAACCGTTCCTCGGTAACGGCGATGACAAGGCTGCTGTGGTTCCTGTTCCTTCTGCTTCCTCTCGGCGTGCACGCCGACCACACCGATCTCGCGGAACCCGTTGCCGAGGCTTGTGTTCCATGAAGGCCGACGAAACGTTCGCGAGCATCTATCGCCACGGGATGGATGCCCATGAGTGAGGAGCGAAGACGTCCCGTTCCGGAGCCGCGAGCTCGCATCGCGCGCATCCTCTTCCGCAGGGCAGTGGCATTTGGATGCGTCTTCATCGTCCTGAGCGTGTTGGTTGGCGTGTGGCTCGCGTACATGCAGGAGCGAGGACGTCTCGACCGGCTGGTGCACCACATCGAGCGAGCCGAACTGGAGCCGATCTCGGAGTCAGTCCGGATCTCCGACACGGACATGATGGAGGCGCAGCTTCGATCGCTCGCACGGAATCCTTCGGTTGCGTATCTGGCGATCCGGAGCAGCAACGAGACGCTCGCGGAGGCGGGAGAGATTCCGGACGGACCGACTCGTTCGGAGAGCTTCCGGCTCACCTACGTGTACGACGGCGACACCCGCGCGCTCGGCTCGCTCCGCGTCGTCCTCGATCTCCGGCCGACCCGACGAAACGCGATCGGCGCGGGGCTCCTTGGCTCCATCTACCCGACCCTGGCGATCCTGGGCGTTGCGCTGATCTACTACGTCGGGTTCCACCGGCTCGTCGTGAAACGCGTGATGCGGATGTCGCGCTACCTGCGGTCGGTGCGTACAGACTACGAGCGCCGCGTGCTCGACCTTGGCGACGATGCGTCTCCTTCCGGCGAGCCGGACGAGATCGACGAGGTTGTGAACGCGATCAACGCGATTCGCGTCTCGCTGAACGCGCAGCACACGGAGCTGGCGCAGGCGTACGACCTCGCCGAACGTACGGTCGAAGAGAAGACTCACGAGCTGCAGTTGACGAACCGGACGCTCGAGCGACAGATCGCGGAGCTCGAGCGCGCGAAGGAAGAGCTCACCACGGCCAACCGGGCGCGAGCGCTGCTCCTCGGGAACATGAGTCACGAGATTCGGACGCCGATTACCGGCGTGATGGGGCTCTCCAAACTCCTGCTTCAGACGTCGCTCGATCCGACTCAGCACGAGTACGTTCGCGCCATATGCGATTCGGCGGCGTCCTTGCTCGAAATCGTTGAGGACCTTCTGGACGTTACGAAACTCGAGTCGGAACGGATCGAGATCCAGTACGCACCGTTCGATCTGCGCGAGAACGTGAAGTCCGTCGTGCACATCCTCGCGCCGTCCGCCGAGCGACAAGCGTGCCGCGTGTCCGTGACGGTAGCGGATGAGCTGCCGCGGCGATGGGTCGGCGACCATGTCAGAATCCAGCAAGTGCTCCGGAATCTGCTGAGCAACGCCGTGAAGTTCGCACCGGGTGGTACGGTCGTGGTGGATGTACGGTCCACGGAGCCGGCTCCTTCTGCTCCACGACGGCGACACGAGACGATCAGGTTCTCCGTGGAAGACACCGGAATCGGCATCCCGGCGGAAGCGCTTCCCCACGTCTTTGAGATGTTCTACCAGGTGGACAGCTCGTACGCGAAGTCGTTCAAGGGGACCGGACTCGGACTCGCGATCTCCCGCAGACTCGTGGAGCTGATGGGCGGCACGATCGAAGTCGAAAGCAGCGAAGGGGAGGGGAGCAGGTTCTCGTTCACGGTTCCGCTCGAGCCGGTCTCGGACGAGGCGTTGGAGTCTCATCCCGGACCGCACGGAGAAGCCGAGGACGCGGCGAGCGACGCGGCCCCCGCGTCCGATGGTGATATGGCGGACGGAGCCGGCGTCCTGCTCGCCGAGGACAATGCGATCAACCGGCTCTACCTCGAACGACTCGTGACGGAGTTCGGGCACTCGGTGACGGCCGTTGCGGATGGGTTGGGCGTTCTCGATGCGTTGGCGCGGCGGTCGTACGACCTGATCCTCATGGACATCCAGATGCCCGGCCTTGACGGAGTCGAGACCACGCGGAGGGTGCGCGAGCGATCGGACGTGCCGATCGTCGCGCTGACCGCGTACGCTCGCGATGAGGAGGTCCGTGGCTTCATCGAGGCGGGGATGAACGCCGCGGTGACCAAGCCGGTGGACGAACGACGGCTTCGCCGCACGATCGCGGAGCTGCTCCGTTCCCGCGGCGCGTAGCCGCGGGGCGCGCAGCGCTCGAGTGACCGTCGATCCATACGGGCTTCCTTCCCACTCCTCTTGGCGGTATGCTGGAAGCAGGAGGCAACATGGCTCCCCACGAGTTCACCATTCGGTTTCACACCACCAAGGGAGAGTTCCTCGCCCGGGCGCACCGTGGCTGGTCGCCCCATGGAGTCGATCGGCTCTACGAGCTTGTCTCGAACGGGTTCTACGACGACGTGGCATTCTTTCGCGTCCTGAGTGGTTTCGTCGCGCAGTTCGGAATCAGCGGCGACCCCGAGGAGGGCGCCGGGTGGCGCGAGCAGCCGATCCCGGACGACCCGGTCCGGTCCTCGAACACGGAGGGAAGCATCAGCTTCGCGATGGCGGGGCCCGGGTCGCGTACGACGCAGCTCTTCATCAACCTCGCCGACAATACGCGTCTCGACTCGATGGGCTTCGCGCCGGTGGCCGAGGTCGTTGAGGGAATGGACGTCGTTCGTCGATTGCACGCCGGCTATGGCGAGGGCGCGCCGAGGGGCAACGGTCCCGAGCAGGGGCGGATTCAGAAGGAGGGCAACGACTACCTGCGGGAATCGTTTCCCGATCTCGACTACGTGACGAAGGCAGAGATCGAATCGTAGGGACGTGCGATGCAGCCCCAGACCTCCCGCCGCCGGGCGATGGCGGACTACTATCGCTTCAGCCTTTTCAACGTCATCTCATTCAGCTTCCTGGCGGGGAACATCATGGTCCTCTATGCGCTGAGGCTCGGTGCCGGGAGTATCCTCGTTGGGCTGATCGCCGCGTCGTATCAGATCACCTTCGTCTTCAGCCTGATCGGCCGACGGCTCATTCGCCGCTTCGGCGCCGTCCGGCTCTTCGGGTACTTCTGGATCGTGCGCTACCTGCTGATGGTACCGGTCGTCTTCACCTCGTTGCCGGCTCTTCGCGATCGAACCGGACTCGTGCTTGCGGTCGTCACGCTCTGCGCCTTCGGGTTCAATATCTCGAAGGGTATCGGTATCACCGCGACGAAGCCGATCGTCGGTGAGATTCCGCGCCGCCGCGAGCGCGGGACCTTCCTCTCGAACCAGCATCTCATCACTAATCTCGGCGCGGTCGCCACGGGAACCGTCATGGCGCTCGTGCTCGGGCAGGACAGCCCGTTGTGGCGGTACTCGCTCCTGCTCTCGGTCGGCATTCTCGCGGGATTCGGCGCGGCGGCGTTCATCCTTCGGCTGCCCGAGCCACGCGAGGCGGAAACGGGATTCGGCGCGCGCTTCTCGGAAGGGCTGAAGGTCGCGTTCGCGCCCGGACCGTTCCGGCGTTTGAGCGTGGTGAACGTCTTCGCCGTCTTCGTCGTCTCGATGGTTCAGGCGTTTCTCATCGTCTACTTCAAGCGCGTCTACGGCTACTCGGACGGCACGGTGGTTTTCTTCACCGTTGCCGGATCGCTCGGCGGAGCCGTGATGGCGACGATCACGCGGAGCGTCATCGACCGTGTGGGAGCGAAACCGCTCCTCTTTGCCTTCCTCGCCCTGCTCCTGCTCGTGCTCGTCCCACTCATCGTCTCTCCGGCGATTTCCGGGATCTGGCTCGGCGCCTTCCCCGCGCTCGTGTTCTTCTTCTTCGTGATGAGCCATTTCGGGATCATGAACACCGCGGACAACTACTTCTTCTCCATCACAGCCGCCGAGCATCGACTCGATCTGGGTATCGTCTTCGGGGTCGGGACCGGAATCGCCGGCGCGCTCGGGAGTTTCGTGGGCGGGATCGTTCTGAGCCTCCTGGAGGGCGTGTTCACCGAGTCGCTCGCGCACGCTTTCGGCGCGTACTTCGCCCTTGCGGCGGCGATCATGCTCGTCCCGCTCATCCGCGTCCGATCCCTTCCCGATCTGGACGCGTACCCGATTCCGGACGCGCTCGGCATGCTGTTCTCGCCGCGGGACATCCGGGCGATTCGCTTGCTCAATCGGCTGCGGCGCTCCCGCACGATGGACGAGGAGCGTGCGGCGGTCTCCGCGCTCGGAGAGAGCACGTCGCGGCTTCCCGTGGACGAGCTGATGAGGAGGATCGGCTCGCCGAGTCTCACCATCCGGCTCGAGGCGATCAGCGCGCTCCGCAACTCGCCGCTGACGAGCGAAGTCGAAGACCGGCTCATCGAGGAAGTGCACACGCACCGCTACACGACGGCCCACCTCGCGGCCGAGCTCCTGGGAGCGGCACGAGTCGTGCGCGCGATCCCGGTGCTTCGCGACGCGGTGGAATCGCACGACTACATGGTGAGCGCAAAGTCGATGGTAGCGCTCGCGCACTTCGGCGACCGCGACAGCATCGGCCGGATCGAGTCGATTCTCGAACACTCGCCGAATCCGCGGATCACGATCTTCGCCGTGAAGGCGCTCGAGATCTTCGGAAGCGTGACGTCGCTCCCGCTCATCTTTCGCCGGATCGAACGCAAGGCCGAGATCTTCGTCCGCGACGAGCTGATCCTGAGCTCGGCCGCCTTGCTCGGCATCTTCGACAGCTTCTACCCGCTCTACGTGGAGTTCCTGGACGACCGGCAGGAAGGATTGCGAAGCCTCTGCGATCTCGCGCCGCGCGGCGTGGACGTGTGCGAGGCGCTCCGCGACGATCCCCGGCGATTCACGAAGCTCGCGATCGCTCACTTCACCTCGAGCTCCTACGTCGTCCCCGCGGTGCGGGCGGCCCAGGTGGGCCGGACTCACCCCGGCGAACGGTCCCGCGCGCGCGACAGGATGATCGACGTCGCTCCCTGGTTCGTGGACGCGCTCCAGAACCGCAACGTAGGACAACTCGAGCGGTTCCGGTTCTTCGTTGGGGCCGTGATCGTGGCTCCGCCGCCACGTCCCGAATGACATCTCCCGAGGAGCACGTGGGCAACGCCGCCGGCGATGAGGACCGCGTGAGCGTGGCGCACATGATCGCACCGGAGCGAGGGTGCAGTACGCGAACCCGTACGATGAGCCTGCCGAATATTGGTCGGTGTGCGTTCCGGCGTTCAGCGTCTATCGCGCGCACCGGGAGACCGAGTAGGCAAGCTACGCGGTGGTGGCTTCGTCCGAGGCCTTCAAGGTCCGCGTGATGCGTTCGACCGATTCCCTCTCCACGCGGGGGTAGAGCGCGTGCGAACGTTTCGAGCTCGAGCGGAAATCGGTCAACGAGTAGGCAAACTCGGCGAATATCCTCCGATCGTACTTCCCGGCGTCCGTGTCGTCCTTGAGAATCCTGAGCGCCGCGAGCGGCCGCATCGCCGAGCGATAGGGTCGGTCGTCGTTCGTGAGCGCCTCGTACGCGTCGATGATCGAGATGATGCGCCCGGTCTCCGACACGGGGACCTTGAGGCCCATCGGGTACCCGGAGCCGTCCAGCTTGAGATGGTGTTGCAGCGCCGCCTCGATCGCGTCGCTCATCTCGTCCGAGTATTCCTCGAGAATGCGGGCACCGGCTTCCGGGTGGCGCGTCATTTCGGCGAACTCCTTCTCGGTCAGCCGGCGCGGCGCCGTGAGGATGTGCGGGTCGACCTCAACCTTCCCCACGTCGTGCAGGAGCGCCGCGAGGCCGAGCGACTGCGTCCGTTCGAGGCTGCGGTTCGTGTAGTAGCAGTAGCCCACGGTAAGCGCCATGACGTTGATCGAGTGGATCGCCGTCGTGTAGTCGGCGTGCGAGATGCGCGCGAGGTACTTGATGATCGTGGGTTGCCCGGAGTACCCGTCTACGATGCTCGCGACGAAGTCGGGGAGGACACGCAGGCTTCCGCTGCGCGGTTCCGAGAGCGTCTCGTCCACGATGACCGTCAGGTCTTCCTTGATCTGCGCGAGCTTCTCCGGAGTCGCGCTCATGAGTCGCGAGGTCAGGTTCGTGGAGAATCCGCGCTGCGCCTCGCGCAGCGCTCGCAGCTTGTCCTCAGGCTGGATGTAGAGATGCCCGAGGAACGGCTTGGCTTCGAGCGCCTCGTCCGTGAAGCTCATGCCCGCCGGCTTGTAGAGCGCGATCCTCCCGGCGGGATTGCGGTAGTAGAGATCCACGTCGTCGTAGTACTTGAGGTTCGACTTCCGAACCGGGATCCACTCCCTTCCGCCAATTAATTCCATTCGTTCCACTATCGTATATTGATAGTTGTCGTTGCGCAAGTGCGTTCCTATACTGGCCGTATGCAGGAATCACCGTACATGAAGATCGACGCGTCATTCGGGTCGCTCACCATCTCGCACGCGAGACTCGAGCAGCTGTGGACCGGCGGACGGTGGCTCGAGGGGCCGGTCTACTGGCCTGACGCGCGGATGCTCGTCTTCAGCGACGTCCCGAACGACCGGATCATGCGGTGGTGCGACAACGGCGGGACCTCGGTGTTCCGCCGGCCGTCCATGAACGCGAACGGCAACACGCGCGATCGGCAGGGTCGACTCGTGACGTGCGAGCAGGCGCTTCGCCGCGTGACGCGCACCGAGCACGACGGCTCGATCACCGTGCTCGCCGATCGCGTGGACGGGAAGCGATTCAACTCGCCGAACGACGTCGTCGTCTCGAGCGACGGTTCGGTCTGGTTCAGCGATCCGGACTACGGGATCAGGAGCGACTACGAAGGGCACCGAGCCGAGAGCGAGATCGGCAGCGAGGATCTGTACCGGATTCCGCCGGACGGTTCGGGCGTCCAGCGCGTCCGTTCCGACTTCCGCAAGCCGAACGGCCTCGCGTTCTCTCCCGACGAACGTACGCTCTACGTGAGCGACACCGGCAAGGCCGACGATGCGGACGGTCCGCCCCATATCCGCCGCTTCTCGGTCGCAGCGGACGGCTCCCTGTCCGGCGGCGACGTTTTCGCCGTGGTCGATCCGCCCGCCTCCGACGGCTTCCGCGTGGACGAGTACGGCAACGTCTGGACGAGCGCCGGCGACGGAGTGCACTGCTTCGCGCCGGACGGTCGCTTACTCGGCAAAATCCTCGTTCCCGAGCGCGTCTCGAACGTCGCCTTCGGCGGAACCAAGCGGAACCGCCTCTTCATCACCGCGACCACCTCGCTCTACGCGGTCTATCTCGCCGTTCGCGGAGCGTAGCGGCGGCGCC
>JBKHII010000084.1:0-8734 GCA_046538735.1 Spirochaetales bacterium | reverse complement strand
GACATGCAGATGCTGTCGCTCACGATGTGCGCGAGTATCTCGTCGTCTCCGATCTCCGGCAGCTCAAAGCGCTCCATGCGGAGGTCCTGCTTGCCGTACATGCGGATTGCGGTCGTCTTCATACGCCCTTTCTACACCTTCGCGCCAGATCGGCGCCGCTTTGGTCCGTCGTTGGGACGTGCCCGGGAAGCGGCAGGAGCCGCTCGTGGAGCGCGTCTACGATCCACTCCTTCTGCGGGAAGAACTCGGGCTCGAGCTCGACCGCCGGGGTGATCCAGTTCCTGCTGCCAACGACCACCGGCGGGCCGTCCAGCTCGTCGAACGCGATCTGCGTGATCTGCGACGCGATCGTGTGGAGGAAGCTCCCGCGCTCGCACGCGTCCGAGGCGAGGAGCAGCTTCCCCGTCTTCGCGACGCTCTCTGCGATCCGCTCCACGTTGAGGGGGTTGATGAAGCGCGCGTCTATCACCTCGGCGGAGACGCCGTATCGCTCCTCGAGCTCGGCCGCGGCTTCGAGCGCGACGTAGAGCGTGGCGCCGATCGTGACGATCGTGACGTCCGTCCCCTCCCGTTTCACGTCCGGCTCGCCTTCCTCGATCTCATAATACTCGGGCGGCACGCCTCCCGGGTGGAAGCGTTCGCCGATGTCGTAGAGGCGCTGACTCTCGAAGAAGATGACCGGATCCGTTCCGCGGAGCGCGAGGTTGAGCATTCCCTTCGCATCGTACGGAGTCGCCGGAAACATCACCTTGAGCCCGGGGATGTGCGCGACGAGGCTCGTCCAGTCCTGGCTGTGCTGCGCCCCGTACTTGCTGCCCACGCTCACCCGGACGACGAGCGGCATCGTGAGGACGCCCGCGCTCATGCTCTGCCATTTCGCGGCCTGATTGAAGATCTCGTCGCCCGCGCGTCCCATGAAGTCGCAGTACATGAGCTCCACGAGCGCCCGGCCGCCGGAGAGCGCGTACCCCACGCCCGACCCCACGATCGCCCCTTCGCTGATCGATGCGTTGAACAGGCGATGGTAGGGGAGGGCCTCGGTCAGCCCACGATACACGGCGAAGGCGCCGCCCCAGTCGCGGTTCTCCTCGCCCCACGCGGCCATCGTGGGGTCTTCGGAGAAGCGGTGAAGGACGGCTTCGAAGAGCGCGTCGCGGTACGACGTCACCTTCATCTTGGAGAGCTCCGAACCGTCCTCGGCGAAGGCGCTCCGGCTCTTGCGCTCGATCTGCTTCACGCGCGGGTTCTCCTCGCGCGGAATGAGCACCTCGGGCTCGCGATCCTCGAGCCGGTCGACCGGCGAATCGCTGAACATCACCGTCTCGATGAACTCGCCCGGCGCGCGAGGCGAGAGCTCGGAGTCGATCGCGAGGCGCAGCGCCGTCTCGACCTTGGAGATGACCCGTTCCTGCATCGTTCCGAGCGAGGACTCGTCCAGGACGCCGGCGCCGATCAGCCGCTCGGAGAACGACGAGAGCGCGTCGGCCTGTTCCCAGAGCTTGATCTCCTCCTTCGAGCGGTAGGATGAGGCGTCGCTCGGCGAGTGGCCGCTGATGCGGTAGGTGATCGTGTCCATGAGCACCGGGCCGCGGCCCGCTTCGAGGATCTCCCGCTTGCGCGCAATCGCGTCCGCAACGGCGAGCGGGTTGTACCCGTCGACCCGTTCGGCGTGCATCATCTCTTCGTTCACGCCGGCGCCGGCGCGCGCGAGCACCTTGAAGCCCATCGTCTCGCCGAACGTCTGGCCGCCCATGCCGTAGAAGTTGTTGATGAAGTTGAAGATGATCGGCGGTGCGCCGCCCACGTCCTTCGGCCAGAGCGTGCGGTACTGGTCCATCGCGGCGAGCATCATCGCCTCCCAGACCGGTCCGCATCCCATGCTCGCGTCGCCGATGTTCGCGAGGACGATCCCCGGCTTGCGGTTGATCCGCTTGAAGAGCGCCGACCCGAGCGCGATGTCCGCGCTGCCGCCCACGATCGCGTTGTTCGGCATGCTCCCGAAGGGGGCGAAGAAGGCGTGCATCGAGCCGCCGAGCCCACGGTTGAAGCCGGTCCTGCGCGCGAAGATCTCGGCGAGCGTGCCGTAGAGGACGAAGTTCTCGGCGAGGTCCTTCGTGTCCGCGTACGCGGTTCGCTCGGCGACCGAGAGCACGTCGCCCCCGAGGTACCCCTTCATGACCGTTTCGAGCGAGGTGTCATCGAGCGTGCTGATCGCCGAGTAGCACTTCGCGAGGATTTCGCCGTGACTGCGGTGGCTCCCGAAGATGAAGTCGTCCACGCCGAGCTCGAGGCAGGTACCGACCGCGGTCGACTCCTGACCGATCGAGAGGTGCGCCGGTCCCTTGTGCGTGTACTCGATGCCGCGATACGCGCCCTGCATCTTGATGTCGTTGAGCATCGTCTCGAACTCGCGGATCGTGAGCATGTCGTAGAGCACGCGCTTGAGGCGGTCGGCCCCGTAGCGCTTCACCTCCTGCTTCGGCGTCGCCGAGTAGGCGTTGATCGGGATCTCGCCGAAGGTGACCGCTCCCGCGGCCCTCACTTCCTGTGGGTTCACGACTTGTGACCGAGGCATTCCATGCTCCTTATTCTGCGAGCGTGAGCTCGACGTTCGCGATCGCCCGGCATACATCCTGGAGGAACCGTGCGGCCGGGGCTCCGTCCACCACCTGGTGATCGATCGTGAGCGAGAGACCGATCATCGGGATCGTGCCCTCGCCGTCGGGGGCGGGGCGGGGCGTGACCGCGCAGACGCCGAGGATCGCGACCTGCGGCGGGTTGAGCACCGGCGTGAACCGCTCGATTCCGAACGCCCCGAGGTTCGTGACGCTGAAGGTGCCGCCTGCGAGCTCGTCCGGCTTCACGCGTCCCTCGGCGCACGCGGCCGCGAGCCGGTGCGCTTCATTCGCGACGTCCGAGAGCGAACGCCGATCGGCGGCACGGACGACCGGCACCATCAGCCCTTTCGGCGTGTCCACCGCGAAGCCCAGGTCGACCTGGGCGAAGGTCCGAACCACGCCGTCCGCGAAGGTGGCGTTCAGCTCGGGCCGACGCCGGAGCACGCGGCTCACCGCGAAGAGCACCAGGTCGTTGATCGAGATTGCGCGAAGCGACTCGTCGTCCGATACCTTGAGCCGTTTCCGATAGTCGAGGAGCGCCCGGGCGTCCGCGGATGCGTCCATCGTGAGCTGAGCCGTGGAGATGACCGACGCGTGCATCCGCTCCGCGATCAGCTTGCGTACCCCCGCGATCCGTGTCTCAGATGTCGGTTGGGCCATGCCGACGGTCGACTCGCCGCGGCCTCCGGCCGCCTCCCGTTCCGTCCCGCTCGCCGCAGCCGCACCTGCTGCGCCGCTTCCCGCGGCGCGCGCGGCCTCAACGTCGCGAACGAGCACTCGCCCTCCGGGCCCCGAGCCGTCCAGCGTTTCGTAGTCCACGCCCTCCCGTTCGGCGAGCCGCCGCGCCCGCGGGCTGACCTTCGCACCGTCGCGCCGGCGTTGCGACGCCGCGGTCGTGCGATCGTCGACCCGCTCGCCGGGTTCTCCCACGATCGCGATCGGTCGCAGAACCGGGACGTCGTCGCCTTCGCCGGCGAGCCGCTCCAGCAGCACGCCGGCCGCGGTCGACTCGACCTCCATCGTCGCCTTGTCGGTCTCGACTTCCACGAGGACGTCGCCCTCGGCGACGCGATCGCCCTCGGCGACCTTCCACGCGACGATGATACAGCTCTCTACGCTGTTGCCCTGTTTCGGCAGGAGCACCTCATGCGCCATGCTCGCCTCCCTGTTCTGTTCCCACGATGCGGAGCTCGACCCCGGCTTCTCGAAGCTCCGCCTCCGCCTCCTGCGGTAGATCCCGATCCGTGATCACGAGCGAGATCTCCTCGAGCGCGAGGACGCGCGCGAAGCCGACTCGGCCGTACTTGGTGCTGTCCGCGAGCAGGACCGTTCGGTCGGCACGGCTCGCCATCCTGCGAACGATCTCCGCCCCCTCCACGAGGTGCGTGGTCGCGCCGCTCGCCACGCTGAAACCGTCCGTGCCCACGAAGGCGAGCCGCACGTGGAACTCGTCCAGCTCACGAAGCGCGATCGGTCCCACGAGCGATTCGGTGATCGCCTGGAAGCTCCCCCCGACCACGGTGACCTGCAGCGCAGGGTTCGAGCGGCCGTAGGGGAGGAAGAGCATCGAGTTCGTGACCACGTGGACGTCGCGCCTGCCGAACAGATACCGGCCCACGAGCGAGGTAGTCGTACCCGCTTCCACCATGATCGTGTCGCCGTCCTCAACGAGCTCGGCCGCGGCGGAGGCGAGGAGCGCCTTCGTCTCGTGACGCGTCCGCTGCCGTTCGAGGATCGCGGGGTGAAAGGCCGGGCTCGCGCCGCCCCAGGTCCGCACGACCACGCCCTTCTCGCTGAGCGCGTTGAGCGTGTTGCGCACGGTGACCTGCGAGACGCCGAGTCTGGCGCCCATCTCGCTCACGGAGATGCCCTCCTCGGCGACGAGGAGGTCGAGGACCGTTCTTTCTCTTGCGTTTAGGTTGCGAAACACTTGCGAGTACCTTTCGATTACCGGGTCATCATACTCATGGATCGGCTCCGTGGCAAGACGACCATTCGTCGGCAACCATGGATCGGAGCGCCGACCGTGCCGGAGAACCGGGTTCTCACCACGCCGAGCGCCGGCGTCGCCGGCCCGTATAGCGGAGACGGAGCGCGGCCAGATCGCGTGCGATGCGGTCCGGCTCCAGGCCGAAACTCTCGAGCGGCGGGTTCCGGTGTTTCCTGCGGCGCTCCGCTCGGGGGACGAGCGTGGCGCCCGGATGATCGATGCGGGCGAAGTCGAGCACCCGTTTCATCGTCTCGGCGGTGCTGTGCACGAGCTCCTCAAAGGACAGGATCATCAGCTGCTCGGCAGGAACTGCACTCTTCAGCTTCTCAAAGACCGCGTAGAGGTTGACCCCCCACCGGTACTTCCGGCGGAAGTACGTTGCGGCTTCGTCCGGCGTGAGTTCCGGCCCCACGTGGCGCTCGTGCATCGCCAGATACGACCGAATGGACTCTTCCGGCTCGCGAGCGACGTAGATGATGCGGGCGTCCGGAAACACCTCCAGGAGCTCGCGGAGCCGAAACACGGACGGAGTGGACTTCGCGACCACGTGTGGCCTGCCCGTGTGAACGAGCTGCCGTTTCAGGCACTCGTTGTAGAAGCGCATCGTCCTGCGAGTAACCGTGCGGTTGATCCAGCCGAGGCGGAGCCCGAAGTCGGATACATCGTCGTCCACAAGAAGCCATGGGCAGATGAAGGTAAACGTCTCGGTATCGATCTCGTGCAGAAGGATCGCCTCATCCTCCTCGACCTCGTCAAGCTTGACCTCGTGACCCGTCTCGGGACCGGCGATCTGTCGAAGTCCCAGTTGTCGCAGCGCACCTACTATCGGCTCGAGGAGGCGCCGTTGCGTCAGCGATGGGAACCAGAGCTCCCACGTTCGGTACATGCTTGCCTTGCCCGTGCGGTACAACTGCTTCTGGAGGAAAGTCGTGCCGCTCCGCGGGTGGCCGACGATGAACACCGGCTCGGTCAGGGTCATCGTTCGCAGCTCGGGGTAGACGATTGTATCGAGCCACAGGAAGAAACGGGTCAGGATGTATGCCGGCGGACCTGCGATTCCCCACAGGAGGGCCTTCGCGTATCTGCGATGCCGGAGCATGACTCGAACGATCGTTGCGAGCCTCCGGAAACGCGACGAGTAGTTGCGATGCGGCTCAGGAATCGGCGCCGACGGTTGCTCGGGTGTCGGGAGGTTCTCGTTCGTGCGGCACATGACCCGCTCACGGTACCACAAAGAACCCGCACTCGTCGCCTCCTCGTGGAACCGCTGTGGACGTCGCGCCCGTAGATACCGAACGCCGGGAGTCCCTTCCGAGCGTGCGCCGCGAGCACCACCACGGGAGGACGGTCGGTGATACGCGCGCGCCTTCGCGCTCGAACTTCTCGCGTCACACGGTGCGAAATGTCATCGACCTTGCTGGTCGGCCGGCAGCGAACCCACGGCACGCAGACAACTTGCTCGCTCAGCGCCATCCGCATCGTCTGCGCTTCGAGCGACTCTCGGACTCCTCCCAGACGACTGTCGGTGGGAGGTGGTATAGTGGATGTGCCGGTCGGCGCATCCACGATGGACCGTACTCGGCAGGCTTGGAAGCGGGGAAGCATGCTCGATGCGATTGTGAGGGGTTCGGAGAGTAGCGACGTGGCGGTGGTCCTCTGCCACGGGTTCGGCGCAGACGCCGCGGATCTCGCATCGCTCGCCGGGGGGCTCGATCCGGGCGAGCACGCCTACTACGTGTTTCCGAATGCCCCGCACCTGCTTCCGCACGGCTGGGGAGCCGGTCGTGCCTGGTTTCCGGAGGAGCCGGGCGAGATCGTCTCGTTCGCTACGGGCGAGCTCTTCCGCAAGCTCGCGCTGCTGGACCCTCCCGGCCTGGAGGCGTCCGGTGCGATGCTGGCCGAAACCGTGAACGATGCGGCCGCCGGGCGCAGACTCATACTCGGCGGCTTCAGCCAGGGGGCAATGGTTGCGTGCGAGGCCGTGCTCTCGGGCGGGCTTCGGCCGGACGCCCTGCTCGTCTTCTCCGGGGCGCTCATCGCGGAGCGTCGATGGACCGATCTCATCGCCGCCGGATCGAGCCCGTTCGCGGGCCTCCCCGTGATCCAAAGCCATGGGCGTCTCGACTCGGTCTTACCGTTCGACGCCGGAGTGGCCCTGGGCACGTTGCTCGACCGCGGTGGGGCGGAGCGAACCTTCTTCGAGTTCAACGGCGACCACGGTATTCCTCCCCAATTGCTTCCCGCGGTCACCGACCGCCTTGCCGATCTCCTCGCCTCGCCTCGTTGACGGTCCCATCCGGGCCGGCTACGATGAGTTCAGGAGGAACCATGGCATCGATTGGCATATTCTACGGATCATCAACGGGAAACACCGAGAACGCGGCGGAGAAGATCGCTCAGGCGTTCGGCAGTGGCGAGGCCGAGGCGACCGAGATCTCGTCGGCGACCGAGGACGAGATCCTGGGATTCGACAAGATCGTCTTCGGCGTCTCCACCTGGGGCGCCGGTGATCTCCAGGACGACTTCGAGGACTTCATGAGTACGCTCGAAGGCATGGACTTCAGCGGCAAGAAGGTCGCCGTCTTCGGACTCGGCGACCAGGAGAACTACCCGGATACCTTCGTGGACGCGATGGGCATTGTCGCGAAGGCCGTACAGTCTGCCGGCGGCACGATCGTGGGC
Organism: Spirochaetales bacterium; assembly: GCA_046538735.1. Classification (GTDB taxonomy): domain Bacteria; phylum Spirochaetota; class Spirochaetia; order DSM-27196; family SLST01; genus SLST01. Next base: position 1,444 of record JBKHII010000084.1, on the reverse strand, counting down.
AAGACGAGCACGGACGGTTACACGTTCGACGCCTCCGAGGCGCAGGACGGCAGCTCCTTCCTCGGCCTCGCGTTGGACGAAGACAATCAGTCCGATCAGTCGCAGGATCGAATCGCGGCGTGGGTCGCGCAGCTCAAGAAGGAGTTTGGATGACGGACGACGCGTTGCCTTCGTCGTCCAGCAGGCGGATGCGGACAAGAATCGCTACCGATCCGAGGTCTGGATTGCCGACCTCGGATCGGGCGAGTCGCGGCCGCTGACCCGCGGCTCCGCAGGCTCGAAGAGCTCACGCCGTGGTTCACGCGATTCGCCCGATTGCCTTTGGCTCGCATTGAGAATATGCTCTACTCAAGCAAATCAAAGCCACGATAGGCGCTCAAGGAGGCGAAGATGTCGATAGGCATTTTCTACGGTTCTTCAACAGGCAATACGAAAGACGTGTCGGAGAAGCTTCAGCAGGCTCTCGGAGGCGACCTCCACAACATCACCGACGTGGACGCGGACACCCTCGCCGACTACGACAACCTCGTTCTCGCGACCTCGACCTGGGGTGCCGGCGATCTGCAGGACGACTGGGAGGACTTCTTCCCGAATCTGGACGACGTTGATTTCTCGGGTAAGAAGGTCGCGATCATGGGCCTGGGAGATCAGGAGAACTACGGCGACACCTTCGTTGACGGAATGGCGATTCTCGCCGAGAAGGTCGAGGAAAAGGGTGGCCAGGTCGTGGGATACACGTCGACCGACGGGTACAGCTACGACAATTCCGAAGCCGAGAGAGACGGACAATTCATCGGGCTCGTGATCGACGAGGACAATCAGAGCGATCAGACCGACGAGCGAATCAAGAAGTGGGCCGCCGACCTGAAGGGGGCGTTCGCGTAGGACGCCGGCGCTGCCGGTCCCGGTTCCGCTCCCGCCGGCGTGGATCGTCGCGAGCGGGGGCTCGCGGAGCGCGGGCCCGGCTCGTCTACGGCGCGCCCGCCTCGGAGTCATCGCTGGTGCCGTCGGGATCGCTCTCCGCGCCTGGAGGTGGCTCGTTGCGGACGACTTCGATCCGAACCTCCGAGAGGAGCGCGACGACCGCCCCGATCGCGGCGAGCACCGGTGCGAGGAGCGCGAGCAGTCCCCCGATCGCGACACCCTGCGTGAGGTTGATCGTCCTGATGACCTCGCCCGAGGGTTTCTTGATGATGATGCTGCGTGCGTTTCCCTCGCGCACCAACCGTCGGACTGTTTCTCCGACCTTCTCTCCGGCGACCCGGAACTCCTCGCGCCATTCTCTGCGTTCACCGTTCATACCTGCTCCTCGGCCCATCATACCCGCCCGACCTGCTCGTTGGAATCACTTGACACCCCCATGGCCAGTTGGTATGTTGCCTGCTACTGTGCCCCTGTAGCTCAGTCGGTAGAGCACATCCATGGTAAGGATGGGGTCATCGGT
>JBKHII010000028.1:0-32719 GCA_046538735.1 Spirochaetales bacterium | reverse complement strand
GCTGCGAGAACTGCGAGGGCGCCGGCACGATCAAGATCGAGATGCACTTCCTGCCGGACGTCTATGTCACCTGCGACGTGTGCGGCGGGAAGCGCTTCAACCGGGAGACGCTGGACATCCACTACCGCGGGAAGACGATCCACGACGTCCTCGAGCTCTCGGTAGAGGAGGCGCTCGACTTCTTCTCGGCGATCCCGAAGGCGCGCCGCAAGCTCGAGACGCTGCAGGCGGTGGGGCTCGACTACATCAAGCTCGGCCAGAGCGCGCTCACGCTCTCCGGCGGCGAGGCGCAGCGCGTGAAGCTCGCACTCGAGCTCTCGAAGCGCAGCACCGGCAAGACGATCTACATCCTGGACGAGCCCACGACCGGCCTCCACTTCGCGGACGTGAAGAAGCTCATGGAGGTGCTCCAGATCCTCGTGGACAAGGGCAACACGGTGATCCTCATCGAGCACAATCTCGACGTCATCCTCCAGGCCGACCACGTCATCGACCTCGGCCCGGAGGGCGGCGACGGCGGCGGCTCGGTCGTCGCGGTCGGCACACCGGAGGAGGTCGCCGCGAACCCCGACTCGCACACCGGCGCCTACCTCGCCGAGGCGTTCGCGCAGCGCACGGATCTCGCGGAGGCGGCAGCCCGTTGATGCGACGCGCGCTCGTCCTCGCCTTCGCGGTCATCCTCGCGTTCGCCGCGGCGCCTTCGGCGGTCGCCCAGGAGCCCGCCGAGGAACCGGTAGACGAGCGCGTGAGCGCGACGCTCTTCCGCGAGACGCTGGTCCAGGACATCTCCACCGCCTCCTTCTACGAGCTCATCGGCTGGCTCGAGACGCTCGGGCTCTCCACGCGCGGAGACCGGGCGGCGCTCCTCGAACGGTTGTACGACTTCTACGACGTCACCGAAGACGAGATCGGGGCGTACGGCACGCAGCCGGTCGCTGACGAGGAGGAGCCGCCGCTCGTCGTGGATTCCGCGTCGCGCACCCGCTACTTCACGCTTGAGGAGATCGACGAACGCTACATCCGCCTCAGCGGCGGCGTTGTTCTGACGCTCCGCGCCGACGATGACGATGCCGTCCACCGGATCGAGGCGGACGAGATCGTCTTCAATCAGGAGCACAACACGCTCTCGGCCTCGGGGAGCGTCGTCTACATCCTCGAGCGCGGCGAGACGACCGAGCGGTTCACCGGCGAAGCGCTCGCGGTGGAGCTCGACACGTGGGAGGGCGCGTTCGTCCGCGGTGTGACCGAACGCGGGCGCACAATCGAAGGTCGCGAGATCGATTTCTCGTTCGAAGGAACGTACATCACTCGCTCGCGCGACGACGTGATCGTGCTCGAGGACGGGAGCATCACATCCTCGGAGGCCGACCCGCCCAATTACCACATCCGCGCGCGGAAGATCTGGATTCTCGCGCCGGGAGAGTGGGGTCTCACGAACGCGTTCCTCTACGTGGGGCGGGTGCCGGTCTTCTACTTCCCGTTCTTCTTCAAACCGGGGAACGAGCTGTTCTTCAATCCCTCGATCGGCACGCGATCGCGCGTCGGCAACTACATCCAGACGACGACCTACCTCGTGGGCACGCCCGAGGAGGAAACCTCGCCGTTCTCGCTTCTGCAACTCGCGGACGAGCCGGGTCCGCAGAGCGAGCGCGAGATCGAAGGTCTCTACCTCGTCCCGCGCGAGGCGCCTGCGAGCGAGGAGGAGGAGGAGGAGACCGACGATACGGTTCGCATTCTTGCGGACATCTACACGAAGCTCGGCGGCTACACGGCGCTGGACGCATCGCTCTCCGAGCTCGGCCCCTTGCGGGAGGTCGAGTTCTACCTCGGGCTCGCGGCGAGCCGTCACGTCTACGCGTTGGAGGAGGGTGCGCTCTACCGGCCGTTCTACGTCACTCCGGAGGGCGAGGCGATCCAGTCCTGGAACACGACCCGGATCGGCTCGCTCGAGATACCGTTCCGGTTTGGTCTGGATTTCCGGTCGAGCATGGAGCTCGATCGTTTCAGCGCGTCCGCCGACCTTGAGTACTACAGCGACAAACGGTTTCGCACCGACTTCGAAGAGCGCAGTGAGGACATCGACTGGCTGGGGTTCCTGGGGCAGGGGAGTCCCACCACGCCTCCCGGTCCCATCACGTCGCTCACCTGGCAGCTGAGCGCACAATACACCCCGGATACCTCCTCGATCCCGCTCGTCTCGCAGCTGTCGCTCCGGCAGGCGCTCGTGTCGCTCACCTGGCGCGACCGCGATATCAACAGCGGTCTTCTCTCCCCAGAGATCACCAGCGCGGACGCCAGCCCGGAGCGGTCGTTCTTCTATCCGGATTCGCTCAAGGCGCCCGACCTGTCCGGATCCGTTCGCGGTACTATCTTCCGGTTCCCCGGCGACGACGACCGAACGATCGAGGAGCCTCCGGAGGGCCTCGAGCCGATCATTCCTCCGTGGGAACTCGCCGAGCCCGATCCCGACGACGCCACGAGCGAGCCTGCCACGGACGCGGTACTCACCATTCCCTCGATCCCGCCGGCGCTTCCATCTCCGCAGCTTCCCGTTCCGTTCCGGACCGAAATCGGCTACTCGCTCTCCCCAATGCTCACCGTGAACGGCGAGTTCCTGGACGACGAGTGGGACGAGCCCTCGGACGTGGACTTCGACCTCGCGTACGGCGGCGCATCCGCTCGTCTGTCCGGAAGCCTCACGTACGGCGCGGGCTTTGCCGCGGACGCGGTTACGCTTCGCGGGGAGACGCGCAGCGTGACCCAGTATCGCGACGTCTTCGCGCGGAATCCGGATCTCGGCGACGATGCATGGAGCTCGCTCGAGCTGCAGGCATGGAGGTTCACCTCGTTCAGCGCGTCCAACGAGATGACTCTCGCGATGCGTCCGCTCCGCGACGTGGAGCTGTGGAGTGAGTCGTCGATCTCGTATACGAACGACCTGCTCCTGTACAGGGTAGCCTTTGATTCGCTCGTGGCGGACGAGCCCACGTGGAAGCGGGACGCGTTCGAATGGAACGAGGACTACGTCACGCGGCATCAGGTCAACGCGATCGCTCAGCTCGCCCTTCGCGAATCGCAATCGCTCCAGGTTACGGCCACGTTGCCGCCGCGCGACGAAGCGTACACCGGCACGATGACGCTGCGCATGAGCCCGTTGTCCCTCACACTGAAATCGGGCGTCCGCCGACCGGACGAGGAGTTCGTCTACGACCCGCTCACCGCAACCGCGGGACTCGCTCCCTGGGAGTCGGTTCGGCTCTCGAACACGACGTCCTACAGCATCGAGGACGAGGAGCTGACTTCGTCGGTCACCAACCTCACCGCGGGGCCTCTGAGCGCCCAGTTCGACGCGCGCGTCTCAGACCGATACGTGTTTGCCGGCGCTGGCAGCGGATGGGAGCCCCAGGACGACGAGGCGTTCCGACCGTACCGGGCCTCCGTGGGGTTCTCCGTAGACTCGGACTTCGAACCGATGTGGAGGAACCGGATCATCGCGGACGTGGGCGCGGACCTGAGTTGGCAATCGAGCCTTACCCGCTTCACGCAGGGCGAGCTCCGTTTCGCCTTCTCCGGGTCGCTCCTGATCCACCGATTCCTGCGGCTGACGCTCCGTACGGTCTCCACGAACGGTCAGAGCTACGTATACGTTCCGGCACTTGCGCGGGAGGTCGGACGCGAGCCGCGCAACGTGTTGGTGGATCTGGCGCGTAGCTTCAACTTCTTCAACCGAGAGGATCGACTGGAGTCCGGTTTCAACCTTCAGTCGATCGAACTGAACGCGCTGCACGATCTGGGAGACTGGGATCTCACCGTCGGCTATCGCGGGAGCCCGGAGCTCGTGGAAGACGAGGGCGGTACCCGGTCGTACGAGTGGAGATCGAGCCTGGACATCAAGCTCCAGTGGCGGCCGATCAGCGAGTTGACGAGCTCGATCGGCGTGAACGAGGACGGTCTGCGGATCGGCGACGACCCTTGACCTGGCCGTGCACCGCTTCCTATACTCCTGCTAAGAAGGAGATTGCTTGGGGAAATCTGCGGTTGTGCTCGAGAGCCCCTCGCTCTTGAGCGAGCTCTGCGGAGTACACGACGAGAACCTGCGGCTACTCGAGGAGCTACTGGGGACCCGCATCCTCTATAGGGGTAACGAGCTCTATCTGGACTCAGACGATCAGGAAACGCGGGAGACGCTCGTTCGGATCGTGAACGAGATCAAGTCGCACCTGAAGCTCGGGCAGACGTTGAATCGGGACCTCATCAGAGCAGTGTACGCGTCGGTTACGGATGAAGACAACTCCAAACCGGAGATCCTCAAGCGCACGAGCCTGACGATTCCCGGGCGCGATCGGAACGTCTTTCCGCGCACGCTGACGCAAGGCTACTACCTGCAGAACCTCGCCGAGAGCGAGATCGTCTTCGGCATCGGTCCTGCCGGCACGGGCAAGACCTACCTCGCGGTAGCACACGCCCTCAGCGAAGTCCTCGCTCGGAGAAAACGCAAACTCGTCTTGACGCGGCCGGTCGTGGAGGCGGGAGAGAGCCTGGGGTTCCTGCCGGGAGACCTTGCGCAGAAGATCAGTCCCTACCTGCGGCCCTTGTACGACGCGATGGAATCGCTCATTCCCTTCGAGACGATCCAGCGAATGGAAGAACAGAGGATCATCGAGATCGCTCCGCTCGCGTACATGCGCGGTCGCAGTCTGAACGACTGCTACGTGATACTGGATGAGGCGCAGAACACGACGCGCGAACAGATGAAGATGTTCCTCACGCGAATCGGGGAGGGCACGCAAGCCGTGATCACCGGGGACGTCACGCAGATCGACCTTCCCAAGAAACACCATTCGGGACTGCTTCACGCCGTAGAGATACTGAGCACGATCCCCGAGATCCGGTTCACCTACTTCACGACCCGCGACGTCGTCCGTCATCCTCTCGTTCAGAAAATCATCACTGCCTACGAGTCGGAGAGCGCCGGTACCAACGCCTGATCATGAACGAAGTCGAACTGTCCAGCGAAAACGTAGAACCTCCGTCATGGCTTCCCGATCTTCGCGACGTGACCGAGTCCGTCGCGCGCGAGATCGGGCGTCCCGAGTGGACGGTCAGCGTCCTGCTCTGCGACGACGATCGGATCGCGGAGCTCAACCGGACGTACCGAAAGACGGACGGACCCACGGATGTGCTCTCCTTTTCGCCCGAACCCATGGACCCCCAGTCGATCAGCGGAGACATTGCAATATCATTACCAACCGTGAACCGGAACGCCGACGAGTACGGCGTTTCCATCAAGGAGGAGTTCCTACGAGTATTCGTGCACGCACTACTGCATCTGGCGGGATATACACACCACGGAGTCGACCTGTCGACCGCAGCCGCCGATCATCCTATGCTTGGCCTTCAGGAAAGGCTGATAGCGACGCTACAGAAGGAGTTGGACTCTTGAAGCGAGAGGGATTCTTGAGACGTCTCTTCACGAAGAAGTGGCCCGACGAGCGAACCGAGTATCACGAGCTCAATCTCGAGAAGCAGGACATGATCCGCGGCGTCGTTGCGCTCTCCGAGACGACCGTGAAAGAGGTCATGGTGCCCAGGATCGACGTCGCCTTCGTGGGGGTCGAGATGGACCCGCGCGAGGTACTGGAAAAGGTAGCCGAAAGCGGGCACTCGCGACTTCCCGCGTACCGGGATACGATCGACAATGTCGTAGGTATGCTCTACGCGAAGGACCTGCTGCAGTACTACCTCTCGGGTGAGGAGTTCTCGGTCGAGCGCATCATTCGGAAGCCATTCTTCGTTCCGGACAGCAAGCGCCTCGACTCGCTCCTGCGCGAGATGCGACGCAGACGAGTCCACATCGCGGTTGCGGTGGACGAGTACGGCGGCGTCTCCGGAATCGTCTGCCTGGAGGACATCATCGAAGAGATCGTGGGCGACATTCAGGACGAGTTCGACAACGAGCGCGAGGACATTCTCGAGATCGGCCAGAAAGTCTACCTCTGCGACGCCCGAGTCGACATTGAGGACCTGAACGAGGAGCTCGGCCTTTCGCTGCCGGACGACGACTTTGATACGCTCGGCGGATTCGTGTTCGACCTCTTCGGCAAGATTCCGGTGAAATACGAGAAGGTCAGCTACCGGGACATGGATTTCGTGATCCAGGATATGGACGGCCACAAGATCAAAACGGTGAAGATCGTAGCGGCAAAAGATGAGAAGACTCCGTCGTAGGCTCCTCCTCCTGCTCCTCGCGGTTCTCGGGATCGCTGCGCACGCGCAGTCGCCGCCTGAGTTGGTCGGCCGCGCCCAGAACGCTCTGGCGCTCGGAGACTACTACGCCGCGATCGAGGACCTCCGGCAGGCGCTGCGCGACAACCCGAACTATACGGACGCGATCCTTGGTCTCGCGGAAGCGTACTACTGGCTCGGCGAGTACGACCAGGCGCACACCTTCGTTGAGCGGGCATCGCGGCTCGCAAGGACGAGCCCGCGCGTCCTGAACCTCTCCGCGCGAATCGCGATCGGCCTGGGCGACCTCTCCGGGGCGGAGGCCGCCTTCGAGCGAGTCCGCGAGATCGAGCCGAACAACGTGGATGCGGCGATCGGCCGCGCCGAGCTCGCGCTCGCTCGCGGCCAGAGCGCCGAAGCGGTGGCGAGTCTCGAACGAGCGCTCCGGCTCAATCCGGAGCACCGAAAGGCGCTGCTCTCGCTCGTCCTGATCTACGAATACATGGGTGAGGAGTCCGTCGCACGGCGCTACCTCGACCTCGCACGATCGGTACACCGTGATCGACCCGAGGTGCACGTCCTCGCCGCGCACTACTTCCTGCGATCCGGAGACTACGACGATGCCGCCCGGGCGGCCCGCACGGCGCAGGCGGTCGATCCGCTCAACCGGTCGGCGATCGCGGTTCGTGCCGAGGTCGCCCTCGTGCAGGAGAGCTATCTCGAGGCGGTCACCGTCTCGGAGGAGCTGATTCGCGCCGACCGCAACGACGTGCGCGCGTGGTACCTGCGCGCGGTTGCGAACCACGAGCTCGGCGAGATCGGAGAGGCGCTCACGAGCATTCGTACCGCGCTCCGGCTCGAGCCCGAGAACCCGATGATTCGCATCTGGGCGGAGTGGCTCGCTCTCACCGAGCTCGAGATGGACGACGAAATCCGGGCCGAGCTCGCCCGCGCGCGCGCCGAGGATGCGCGAGAGCTCGAGCGGGCGTTCCGCTACGACCGAGCGCTCAAGGCGTACCAGCGAGCGCTCCAGCTTGCACCGTTCGACATCGCGCTGCGACGCGACTATGCCGAGCTCTATCGAACGCTGGGCTACAACTCGAGCTACCTCCAGGAGCTGCGGCTGCTGCTCGAAGAGGGCGCCGAAGACGTCTCCCTGACTCGCACGATGGAGGTCTTTCAGAGCGCACTCGAAGACAGCGTGGCGCGACGATGGGACGTGGATCAGTTCACGGTGGCCCGTTCGCGCGTGCCGGTCGCACTCTACCTGGGGTCATCCGCGATCTCCGGCTACCCGCGCATTGAGTCCGCGCTCCTGAGCTTCCTGTCGCGGACGATGCGGGGCGAGGAACGCATCCGCCTGGAGGATTCCGCGCTGGTGGACGGCTTCGCGGCGAGCTTTGATCGGGCTCGGTCTCAGGATGTCCTGTTTTTCATACAGGCCGACGCGGCCGATACCGATCGTGTGTTCTCCGTGGACGCGGAGATCCTCGTCGCTCGAACCGGGAGTCTGGTCGGCGAGGTGTCCTCGGTCCGGTCGGGCCCGGATAACGCCACCGCCGCCGCCGACAGCCTTTCGCTGGATCTCGCCGCGGCGCTTCCGCTTCGTGGGTCGATCATCCGTCGGCGAGGGCGTGCCGTGGTCCTGGATCTCGGCTCGCGCGACGGTATCGAGACGGGTGCTACCTTCCAGGTCGTTCGCTCCGGAGCGGTAGCCGCGGCCCCGAACGAGTTGGGTCTCGTCTACTCGCAAGACGCCGTCGTGGGCACGGCCACCGTCACGGTCACGGACGACCTCGTGGCCGAGGCGACGCTCGATCGGCTCGGCGTGGTCGACCGCGTGACGGTCGGGGATACGGTGATACTCGTTCCCGAGGAGAACGGAGAGGCGGCAGACGCCCTGGGCGCGGGATCGGCGCGAGCCGGGATCTTTCCGATACTCTACGAACAAGTCCGCCGCCTCCGGTGACTTCGTTGACATCGCGATAGCTCGTTTTGTACTATGAACAAGCTATCCGAGAGAACTATCCACCGGGGGACATCATGGCACTGAAGACGGTTCGGGACTTCGATCTGAGCGGGAAACGTGTACTCGTTCGAGTCGACTACAACGTCCCGCTGAAGGGCGGGGCGGTGGCGGATGCAACGCGCATCCAGGCAAGCCTGCCCACGCTGAAGTATATCCTCGATCACGGCGCCTCGCTGGTCCTCATGAGCCATCTCGGACGACCGAAAGGCGAACGAAACCCCGAGATGAGCCTCAAACCGGTAGCGGGCAAGCTCGCGGACATGATCGGGAGGCCGGTCCAGTTCGCGGACGACTGCGTTGGAAGCGACGTTATCGCGCAGGCGAAGAAGCTCGAGAGCGGTCAGATCCTGATGCTGGAGAACCTTCGATTCCACGCCGAGGAGACCAAGAACGACGACGCGTTCGCAAAGCAGCTCGCCGGCCTTGCAGACCTCTATGTGAACGACGCCTTTGGTTCAGCCCACCGAGCGCATGCCTCGACCGAAGGGGTCGCGCATCACCTCCCGGCCGCCGCCGGTTTCTTGATTGAGAAAGAGGTGAAGTTCTTCCAGCCGTTGCTCGAGAACCCCACAAAGCCGTTCGTGGCCATCATCGGCGGCGCGAAGGTCTCCACGAAGATCGGCGTCCTCGAGACGCTGCTCCCGAAGTGCACCACCCTCATCATCGGAGGCGGCATGGCCTACACCTTCCTCAAGGCGCAGGGACATGAGATCGGGAACAGCCTCTTCGAGGAGGAGTATCTCCAGACCGCCAAAGACCTGCTCGAGCAGGCCGAGAAGCAGAACGTGGACATGATTCTGCCGTTGGACCACGTGGTCGCGGATGAGTTCGGCGAGAACGCCGAACCCGAGCAGGTGGACGGAGTGGACGTGCCGACGGGCAAGGTGGCGATGGACGTTGGCCCGGCGACGATCGACCGATGCCGGAAGGCGATCGCGGAGGCGAAGTCGCTCGTCTGGAACGGTCCAATGGGCGTATTCGAGTTCGAGAAGTTCGCGAAGGGAACGCTCGAGATCGGCAGGTTCGTCGCCGAATGCAAGGGCACCACCGTCGTCGGCGGTGGCGACTCGGTAGCGGCGGTCAACACCTTCGGCCTCGCGGACAAGATCGATCACGTCTCCACCGGCGGCGGCGCGTCGCTCGAGTTCCTCGAGGGCAAGACGCTTCCCGGCATTGCAGCGCTTCAGGAGTAGATGATGAGACAACCATTTCTCGCCGGCAACTGGAAGATGCACAAGACCGTGAGCGAGGCGACCGACCTGGCGCGAGAGCTCGTGACGAAGCTCTCCGGCAGCAGCAACAAGCTGATGGTCGCGCCGCCGTTCACCGCGCTCGCCGCGGTCAACGCGGTGCTCCAGGGCTCCAGGATTCTCCTCGGCGCCCAGAACATGGCCTCCGAGGTCATGGGAGCGCACACCGGTGAGGTGTCGGTGCTCATGCTGCGTGACGTGGGCGTGAAGGTCGTCATCCTCGGTCACTCCGAGCGTCGCCACACGTACGGCGAAACGGACGAGCTCATCAACGCGAAGGTGCGGCTCGCGCTCGAGCACGGCATGGAAGTCGTTCTCTGCGTTGGCGAGACGCTCGAAGAACGAGAGGCCGACCGCGTGGAAGAGGTCGTGGGCACGCAGCTGCGCGGAGGGCTCGCCCGCGTGAGCGAGAACGATCTCGCTCGCGTAACGATCGCGTACGAGCCGGTCTGGGCAATCGGGACCGGAAAGACGGCCACCCCGGAGGATGCGGATGCGGTGCACGCGTACATCCGGCGTGAGCTCGCGTCGGCCTATTCCCCGCAGGCCGCCGAACGCATGGTGATTCAGTACGGCGGGTCGGTGAAACCCGGGAACGTCAAGGAACTCATGGCGATGGAGAATATCGACGGTGCCCTCGTTGGCGGCGCCTCGCTCGAAGTCGACTCCTTCGCGCCGATCGCGGCATTCAACGACTAATCAATCTGGGTGAAGGAGCTGTATGGCTATTCTGAGTGGTTTCCTGTTGGTGGTGTTCATCATCACCGCAGTGCTATTGGTGATCATCGTCCTCATGCAAGAGGAAGGCGGTGAGGGACTCGGCGGCATCTTCGGCGGCGGAGGTGCGGCTCCCGTAGGGAACCGGTCCGGAAACATCCTGACGCGTGCGACCGCGGTTCTCGCCACGATCTTTCTGGTAAGCCTCTTCGGGTACGCGTGGATCAACCGGAACCCGGAGCAGTCGAACGTGGAGGCCGCCGCACGCGCGCTCGAGGCCGAGGAGGGCGAAGTCCTCGAATGGTGGCGGGTGGACGAGCCGGTAGAACTCCCCGAGAGCGAGGAGGCTCCCGCTCAGGGCGAGCTGCAGAACCTCGAAGGCTCGGAGACGGACGACGAAGAGGACGGTGCGGACCAGACCGGCGAGTAGGCCGGCCGGGGGAGATCTATGAGAGTAGCGATCGTCTTCGTCCCACAGGCAAAACGCGAGAAGCTCCTCGAGATCTCCAAGGCACTCGCAAACGGCATCGAGGCCCAGGGTCACAAGGTTGACCTCGTGGACGCGAGTCGGGACGTCACGACGAAGCTGACGATCTACGAGTACATCGCGGTGGGCACCGAGGTGGTGTCGCTGTTCGGCGGCAAGATCCCGTCCAAAGTGTCGGAGTTCCTTCGAGTGTCAGGGATCGTTTCCGGCAAGCGCTCGTTCGCGTTCGTAACGAAGAAGGCGATCGGCGCTGAGAAAGGTCTTCAACGGCTGATGAAGCAGATGGAGAGCGAGGGGATGTTCCTGAAGTTCTCGGATGTGTTGAGCTCTCCGGCCCAGGCAACCGAGATCGGCAAACGGCTGAAGATAAGTTGAAGAGCTACTACGATATCCTCAAGGTAAACGTCGCGTCTTCGCCCGACCAGATCAAGCGAGCGTTTCGAAAACGCGCGAAGGAGCTGCATCCGGACGTCAACCGTGATCTCGGCGACACGGTGGAGGCGATGCAGAGCCTGCTTCGCGCGTACGAGACACTGATCGACCCGGATCGGCGAGAGGAGTACGACCGCAGGATGATGATCCTGCGTCCGGAAGTCCGATTCGACTATCGGGAGTTCCTCAGGAGTCGGCCGGAGGACGACGAGTTCCAGGCGAAGCTCGTCTTCTTCGATCTCCTTCACCACAACGAACACGTCGCGGTCGAGCTCTACGACAGCCTTCGTGCGCGCGGCGACTTCGCGCTCTGCGAACACCTGGATCGTGAGGACTACATGGACTGCGCCTACCTGCTCGCCGAGGAGTACGAGCGAAGGCAGCGGTACTCGCGCGCATTCGAGCTGCTGACCTCGGTGATCGCCTTCGAGTTGGAGCGGCCCTATTTCAAGCACTTCTTCGTGGAAGTGACGGACAAACTGCGGACGCTCGTCTGTTTCAAGATGCCCGCAACGCTCTCGCCCGAAGAGGTGATAGAATTCATCGATGAGGCGTTGTTGCTCGACATCAGTCACAAAGATCTCGCCTTCTTCCTCAAGAAGGGAGCCGAGCTCTATGCGGACGTGGGTGACGTGGTGACGGCCACCGCGTATCTGCAGCGCGGACTCGAAATGGACGGGAAGTTGCCCGGGACGAAGAAGCTGCGCGACCGTCTCTCGGCGCTCCGTCCGGCGTAGGAGGAAACAGACATGCTCACGAAACGACTTCTCCCGGTGCTCATGCTCTTCTTGATTGCGGTCTCGCTTCCCGGTCAGGTGCTCGACCGGCCGATCGCCGTCGTTCGCCTCACCGAAACCGTCAACATCGGCCGACGGCAGCTGGACGCGCAGCTCGAGCTCTTCGAACAGCAGCTCGGACGCGAATTGGCGACCTCCGAGCAGGAACAGATACTCAACGCGCTTGTCAACGATGAGCTCCTGCTGCAGGCGGCGTCACGTGCCGGCATCCGCGTATCGCAGGACGAGATCCAGGAATACCTCGCGGTCCAGCGGCAGCAATGGAGCCAGGCCGTGGGCACCGTCCTCACCGAGGAGCAGTTCCGCAGACAGGTGGAACAGCAGACCGGCAAACCGTGGCGAGAGTTCCTTTCCGATGTGAGCGACGAGCTCCTCAAGCTGAAGTACGTCCGTCGGCAGGAGGCGGAGACCTTCGCGCAACAGGCCACGGTCACCGAGGAAGAGGTGCGGGACTTCTACGAGGAGCAAGCGACGTCGTTTGCGAATCCCGCGATGGTCAGCTTCCGCCACGTCTACGTTGATCTTCGCGGTAAGAGTGACGCCGAGCGCCAGGAGGCGCGCGAGCTTCTGGACGGCTACCGCCGCCGGATCAGGAACGGCTCCACCTCCTTCGAAGAACTCGAGGACGAAGCGCTCGACAATCCTCTGATCAGCGCGGACAACTTCGGCTACCTCCTGCGCAACGACACGAGAAACCAGCAGCTGCTCGGTCGAGCGTTCGTGGAGGCCGTCTTCGGTCTCGAGGAAGGAGAGGTGGAGGGGGTGCTCGAATCGAACGTCGCGCTGCACATCGTCCGGATCACCGACAAGCGTGCGCCGCGGATCCTGACGCTGGACGATCCGATTCTCCCCGGGCGCAACGTGACCGTCCGTCAGCAGATCCGCGCGCTCCTCGCCTCGCAGAAGGAACAGCGAGCGCTTGCGGCAGCCGTGGAGGAGGTCGTTGATACACTGCGCGACGAGGCAGACATCACGATATTCCAGGAAAACCTCCCCTGGTAGCTCGATGGGATCGAGACGAAAGGCCCGTATCTATGCGATGCAGGCGCTGTTCAGCTGGGACATGTCCCGCACGCCGATCGAGGAGCTCCTCGCCTTCGATTGGATCGAGCGCAAGAACGAGGGATCCACGGCGCAGGAGGAGACGCTTGCCTTCGCCGGTCTGCTCGTCGCGGGAACGATCGAGAACATCGAACAGGTCGACGATTCAATCCAGCGTCATCTCGAGCACTGGAAGCTCGAGCGCCTGGCAAAGGTCGATCTCGCGATCCTGCGGCTGAGCACCTATTCGCTCCTTCACCAGCGAAGCATACCTGCCTCCGTCACGATCGACGAGGCAATCGACCTGGCCCGGGAGTACGGTTCTGACGAGTCGTATCGCTTTGTGAACGGCGTGCTGGACGCTGTTCGCAAGGAACAGGGGCAATGAGGGCTTCCCCCGGACACATCGTGCTCCTGAGCATTGCGCTGCTCGCGCTGAGCGCAACGGTCATCCTGATAGCGACCGGAATCACCCTGCGCCGCAACCGGCGCGATCTCGTATTCGGACTCGAAGAGCTGGACATTCTGATCGCGGATCAGACTTACGGCGAGGCCTCGGCAATGGTTCCGTGGCTCGCGGAGCGAGCGGTCACCGCCGGCGACGGCCTTCGCGTACTGAGACGCGCGCACGACGTCTACGATCGGACTGCGGATCCCGAGCCGATGTACGCAGCCGCGCAGATCCTCCTGGACGAGTTTCCGGCGAACACCACGATCCGGACGATGGCCGTCTACTCGGCGGTGCGCTCGCAGCATCCGCAGCGGGCGCTCTCCATTGCCCGTCAGCTCGAAACGGACGACAGGCGAGTCTTCGCGTGGGCGCTGCTCAACGAAGCGACCGAGCCCTCGGACCACTCAGTCGCAACGAACGATGGGGAGTCTCGGGAGCTCCTCCTCGCACGGCTCGGCACGGCCGCGCCCGCAGAGCCGAGCGCCGCGGGCGACTTCGAACGCGCGTGGCGGATGACCGGTGACCAACGCTATGCGCTGGACGCGGTCCTCCTGCTGCTGCGCGCGGGCGACCTGGACGCAGGACTCGAGCTCGCCGAAGAGGCCGCCCTCGCTCGCTTCCGGCCGATCCTTGTTGCCGGATTGCTGATCGATCAAGCGCGCTACGTCGCTGCCTCCAAACTGCTTGCCGCGCCGGCTCCAACCGGGGCGGTCCCGAGCGGTGATTCGACCGAGATCGAGCTCCTGCTTGCGGACGCGTATCTCCACACAGGCACCAACACCGAGGCGCAAGAGATCTACGAGGCGCTCGTGGAACGCGAGCGTCCGCCGCTTCACGCACTGCTGAATCTCGCCTGGCTCGCGGGAGACGAGGAACGATCGCAGTCGCTGATTCTTCGAGCTCGCGATCTCTACCCGCACTCCTGGGAAGCTGCGCGGGCGTCGTCGCTCCTCTCGCTGCGGGATGGCCATGATCTGTCGTTCGATTCGGCTCCGTGGGCGGGAACGCCGTTCGAGGGCCGCGCCCGACTCCTTGAGATGCGTCTCGAGCGCGATCTCGACCGGCGCGGATACGCGACGTCGCTCTGGAGCCTCGTTCAAGAGCACCCGTGCGACGAATGCATGCACTTCGCCGCCTGGTACTTCTACACCCGCAGCCGCTTCGAAGACGTGGAGATGATTCTCGACCGCTACCGTGTCCTGCGCGAAGGAACAGGTGAGACCGAGCCAAGCTGGACGCGGTTCTATCGCGGGCTTCTGCGCGCGCGCGACGGAGCGTGGCCGGAGGCGGCCGCGGAATTCGAGGCGAGCTTCGCCGCCGCCCCCCGGTGGGAGGCCGGCCTGAACGCCGCGCTTGCGCTGTATCGGACCGGCGACGAGCAGGGAGCCCGGGGCCGGCTCCAGGACGCGCTCCTGCTCGCACGTTCCAGCCCGGACGATCGGCGGATCGCGGTCTTCATCGCCGCCGCGCACGCCTCACGCGACCCTGTTGCTCGCAGGGCACTCGTCCAGGAAGCGCTCTCGATCGACGCTACGTCGCAGGAAGCGCTCCTGCTCGCGGCTTCGCTCGGCGGGCTGCTTGATAACGCCGATGCCAGATAGTAAGTTGCAGCAAGCGAGTCGCGTGTGAAGCTAAAAAACCTCAAACAGATCCAACGTATCCGCGAGTCCGGCGTCATTCTGGCGCGCACGCTCAGGAAGCTCGGCGAGATGGTCGAGCCCGGACTCCCGCTCATCGAGCTCGACAGCGAGTGTCGGCGCCTGCTGCGCGCCGAAGGCGCGCGCCCGGCCTTCCTCGGCTACATGGGCTTTCCAGCCTCGGTATGCGTCTCGGTCAACGAAGAAGTGATTCACGGCATCCCCACGAGGCGCCGGCTCGAAGCGGGAGACGTGGTGAGCCTCGATCTCGGGGTCGATCTGGACGGATTCATCAGCGACTCGGCGGCGACGTTCCCGGTCGGTGAGATCGACCCCGAGGTCCGCCGGCTCCTTCGGGTGACGAAGGAAGCGCTCGAGCACGGCATCGCCGCCGCCCGAGCCGGCGGTCGCGTCCACGACATCTCGCGCGCCGTATACGATCACGTTGCGCCGCACGGGTACGGCATCGTGAGGCCGTTCTGCGGGCACGGAGTCGGCTTCGAAGTCCACGAGGAGCCGCAGGTGCCGAACTACGTCTCGCGCGGCCCCAATCCGCGCCTGAAGCCGGGAACGGTCATCGCGATCGAGCCGATGGTCAATCTCGGCGGAGACGAGGTGGAGGTGCTGGACGACGACTGGACCGTCGTGACCGCCGACGGCTCGATATCTGCACACTTTGAACACACGATCGCAATCCTCGAGGATCGGATCGAGATTCTCACCATACTCGAAGACACAGCGGAGGTCTCATGACTCGGCTCTTTCAGAAGCGCTCGCCCGGCTCGGCGGCGTTCACCATCGGCTTCACCCTTGTCGCCGTTCTGCTCGCGGGAATGCTGCTCGGCGCCTGTTCCACCGGCGAGCCGGCGATCGTTCGCAGCGGCGACTCCACGCCCGCGCCGGCGACCACGGAGGGGCTCCGAAGCCTGCAGACGTCGTTCCGGGCGATCGCGGACAGCACGATCGGAAGCGTCGTCCGCCTGGACGTCAGCGCACGCATCACGGCTCCCGGGGCGTTCCCCTTCGATCGCTTCGGCCGGCCCGACGAGGAGGAACCGGGTCAACGCGAGTTCGAGTCGGAAGGCCTCGGTTCCGGGGTCATCGTCGGTCGGGACGACCGAACCTACTTCGTTCTGACGAACGATCACGTCGTCGGCGAGGCCGACGACATCACGGTCGTTCTCGGTGACGAGGCCCAGTTCGAGGCGACGCTCGTGGGTCGGGACTCGCGAAAGGACCTCGCGATGGTCTCGTTCCGCACCGATCGTGAGATACCGGTCGCGCGCCTTGGTGACTCCGATTCGCTGCGCGTGGGCGACTGGGTCGTCGCGATCGGGAGCCCGTTCGGGTACCAGAACACCATCACCGCCGGCATCGTGAGCGCGCTCGGCCGCTCCGGCGCCCTCATCGGGAACATCAGCGACTTCATCCAGACGGACGCGGCGATCAACCGGGGCAACTCGGGCGGCGCGCTCGTGAACCTGGAGGGCGAAGTCGTTGGGATCAACACCTGGATCACGAGCGAGACCGGCGCCAACGCCGGGCTCGGATTTGCGATCCCGATCAACAACGTCATCCGAACGGTGGAGACCTTCCTGAGCGGCGAGGAGATCGAGTACGGCTGGCTCGGTGTCTCGATCCAGTCGATCGATCAGGAACAGCAGCTGGCGCTCGATCTGCCGACGGGAAGCGGCGCGCTCGTGAACAGCGTCTTCGGCGGATCACCCGCGGACCGGAGCGGGCTCCTCCCGGGCGACTTCGTCGTCGCGATCGACGGCACCAACGTCGTCGACTCGGACGAGCTCGTCCGGCGCGTGGGCGAGCTCCCCGTTGGATCGACCCCCGTGTTCACGCTCTACAGACAGGGAACGCAGATGGACGTTGAAGTCGCGATCGAGGCACGGCAGGCTGAGGCCACGATCCGCCGGCAGAACCGACGGCTGTGGCCGGGTATGAGCGTCTATCCACTCACCCAGGACCTCGCGGACGAGCTCGGCATCGTGGAGCTCTCCGGCGTCGTCGTTTCGAACGTGGACCAGGGGACCCCGGCCGATATCGGCGGGATCATGCTGTACGACGTCGTACGTACCGTCAACGATCGGCGTGTCGCGACCGCACTCGACTTCTACTCGGCAATCACCGCTGAAGCGACGGACCAGTGGACGATCTCGGTCGTGCGCAACGGTGAGACAACAGAGCTTACGGTGGTGAGGTAATGTCGAAGGAGTTTCTCGATGCAGGAATCGTACGGAACAACGCGCTCAAGCTCGCGCACAGGATCCATCAGGACGGCTTCGTTCCGGATGTGATCTATGTGAGTCTGCGCGGCGGGGCGTACCTGGGCAACGTAGTCAGCGAGTACTTCAAACTCGTACGCGCGAGGGACCAGCGGCCGGTGTTCTACGCCGCGGTCGTCGCTCGGTCGTACACGGACATTCACACGAGCGAGCGCGTCATGGTAGACGGCTGGACGTACAGCCCCGAGTACCTGCGAAGCGGCGACCGTGTGCTTCTCGTTGACGACATCTTCGATTCCGGTCACACGGTTAACCATCTGGTGCAGATCTTCCTGGAGAAGGGCATACCGCGCGACGACATCAAGATCGCGGTTCACGACTACAAGATCAGGACCTTCGCAGCGGACAAACTCCCGATCCAGCCGGACTACTGGTGCCACCGGCACGTTGTGGGGAAGCCCGAAGAGGATCTGTGGATCCACTACCTGAGTCACGAACTGGTCGGTCTGACGCACGAGGAAGTCGCCGCGAAGTACGGCGACGACCCCGAGGTCGTGGAGATCATCCGGTCGATTCTTCCGGCAACGTAACCGGCGGACCCGCGGTCCGGGAGACCGCTACTCCCGGACCCACTGGATCGCGCCGTCTTCGGACGAGAGCGCGCGCCACAGCCCCTGATTCACCGTTCCCGCATAGAGCAGTGTGCCGGTCCACTCCCGGACTCCGGCGTCCGTAGATACCGGATACCCGCCGACCTGTTCGCTGTCCACGAAGAAGGTCTGAACGACCGAGGTCGAGAGGTCGCTCGCCTCGTAGTTCGAATCGGTGCTTCCCGGAGAAGACGGAGTAGTGTCCGCACCGGACGTCGCCGCGTCGCCGATGACCCGATAGCCGTACCCGCGAGTACCTACAACGATGAGGGTCTCGGCACCCCGGGGTACCGCGGCGAAGTCGGTAAACGGCACCGGATCGGAGCTTGTGGGACCGATGTCGTACGGCGACTCGTTTCGCGTCCAGGTAGTTGCCCCGAAATCGTCGCTCGTGTAGAGGTGACCCGCGTCGTCTGCGAGCCAGACGGTCCCTGCCGCGTACTCCGTGCCGGTGAACGCCGCATCGCTCGTCTTTCCCGTGGCACCGGCCGGCTCCGCCGGCTCGGTCCCGGCATCCGGAGCGTCCGCGGTCACGTAGAGCTGCTTCGCGGTGAGGTAGACGGTCGTGGACCCGTCGGTGGCGACGTCGATCACCGGGGCGGGTGTCGAGAACGCCGAGCCGCCCACGCGATCGAAGGCGGTCCCGTCGTCACTCGCGTAGAGCGCGTACTCGTTCGGGCCGAGCGCCGCCGATACGACAACCCACTCGGTGCCGCCGTGCTCGAAGGCGAACGCCTTCAGAAACGCGTCGACCTCGCTCAAGGCTTTCGCACCGCCTACCGCGGTGAAACCGTCGTCAACGTGGGCGGGGTCGAGCTCGTAGAGACCTGAGTCGTCGCCGTTCAGGCTGGTGTAGACCGCATAGACTCGCTCTCCGGCCCCCAGGTCCGCCGCGACGAGCGAGGTCGTCGTGTAGTTGCTCGCGGGCGCGTCGATCGGATCGCCCCACTCCTGCCAGTTCGGCTCGTCGGCCTGATAGACCTCCTCGGAGTCGACCGCTCGAGAGTAGGCCGCGCCGGCCGCGACAAACATGCGTTCACCGGCTCGTGCCACCGCCGCGACGTTGATCTCGTTTCCGAGGTCGCGCTCGTCTACGACTTTGCGCTCGCGCTCGATACTCGCGAAGATCCCGTACGGCTGCTCGGCGCAGCCGACGAAGAAGAGGAGAAGCACGAGCAATGACACCGTGGTCGTGATGATTCTTGTAGACATCTTCATACTGCCTCTAGAAGTGATAGAGTGCGGAGAGCGTGATCTCCAGGAAATTGCCCAGGCGGCTCTCCTCCGCTCCCTGCGAGCTTCCCTCGAGGTAGATCTGCGGGATGAACCAGTAGTTCAGGTTGAGGCCGAACGCCCACTGCGCGCTGTGGTTCCAGTAGACCGATCCGCCGCCCTTCACGAAGGGGTCTACCTTGAACATATCGTCGAGGCGCGCGAAGCTCAGACCGAGTCCCAGATTGAGCGGGAACTCGAAGGGATACGCCTGGAAGATGTAGTTCGCGTTCGCGGCGATCGGCACGAGGTAGAGCCCTCGGCCGTTGGGAGTGAACGCGAAGCTTCCGGCGACTTCAACGCCGAGCTTGAGCTCGTTCGTGATGTAGCTTCCCCATGCGAGCGAGCCGGCTCCGCCGAGCGACAGATTCGCCGGCTCGACTCCGTCCGGCCCGAGCGCGTAGAACAGCGGCGCGAACAGACCGAGATTGATCGAGAGCGTCTGGTCTCCCAGCGTGTAGAGCGGCACGAACAGCTCTTCGTCGTCGGTCTCGGGCTCCGATTCTTCCTGGGCGAATGCAATGGGAACAGCCGCCAGCATGGCAAGCAGGAGGGCGAGCAGCGTGACGGCTCGCGTGGATCTGATGTTTCTCATACTCAGATAGAAGGTAGCACGCACCCCACCGGCGCATCAATTGCACGGATGGTGACAACGATGAGCAATCATGGTACACAAGGGCCATCATGAGCGGACAGATACTTGACGGACGCGCGATCTCGCAGGAGCTGCGGAATCGCATCGCAGAAGCGGCCGCGGCCGCCGCCCGAGCCGGAACGCGCCCGGGTCTCGCGACGGTACTCCTTGGGGAGCACCCCGCGAGCCTGTCGTACATCCGCGGTAAACAGCGCGCGTGCGTCGAGCTCGGCATTCACGCCGAGGACGTGCGCCTCCCGGCGGAAACGGAAGAAGCCGAGGTGATCGATCGTATCGTAGAGCTGAACGCACGCCCCGATATCCACGGCATCCTCGTTCAGCAGCCGCTGCCGCCGGGCTTCAGCGAAGAACGGATCGTGGCCGCGATCAATCCCTCGAAGGACGTGGACGGCTTCCATCCGGTCAACCTCGGCCGCCTCGTCCGCGACGTTGCGGGCCTCGTGCCGTGCACGCCGCTCGGCATCGTGAAGATGCTCGAGCACGCAGGCGTGAAGACCTCAGGGAAGCGGGTCGCGATCGTTGGACGGAGCCTGCTCGTGGGGAAGCCGCTCGCATCGCTCCTCATGAGCAAAGCCGAGACCGGCAATGCGACGGTGACCGTCTGCCACAGCAAGACCCCCGATCTTCGCGACGTTACCGCCGGCGCCGAGATCCTCGTGGCGGCGATCGGTCGCCCGCGGTTCATCACCGCGGAGATGGTTCGCGATGGAGCGGTCGTCATAGACGTGGGGATCAACCGAGTGGACGACGCGTCCAGGAAGCGCGGGTACCGCCTCGTGGGCGACGTGGACTACGACGCGGTGGCGCCGAAGGCGTCGCTCATCACGCCGGTTCCGGGCGGCGTGGGGCCGATGACGGTGACGATGCTGCTCTACAACACCGTTCAGGCGGCGAGGGGGCTCACCTCGTACGACCCGCTGTGAGAGGAGATTGAGAATGAATCGAGTACAGAAGGTCGACGAGCAGCTCCGGGTCAGGCGCGTGCTCCTGAGCGTATCGGACAAGAGCGGCCTCGAAAGCTTCGTTCCGCGGCTTACTTCGCACGACGACGTGATCGTCTATTCCACCGGCGGCACCTATGACCGAGTGTCCGACATCCTCGGTCGCGACGCCGAAGAACGCCTGCGCAGGGTCAGCGACTACACGGGCCAGCCGGAGATGCAGGGCGGACTCGTGAAAACGCTCGACTACCGGATCTACCTGGGCCTGCTCAGCGAGCCGTACAACGATGCACACGCGGCCGATCGCGAACGCGTGGGAGCCGAGCTGATCGATATGGTCGTCGTGAATCTCTATCCCTTCCGCAGCGTCGCCGCCCGCTCCGGCTCCGATCCGGAAGACGCCCGGGGCAATATCGACATCGGCGGTCCGTGCATGCTCCGCGCCGCGGCGAAGAGCTATCTTCGCGTGGCCGCCGTCTGCGATCCGGCAGACTACGAATCAATCGCGGACGAGCTGGACGCGTCCGGAGGCTCGCTCGGCTCCGAGACGAGGTTCCGACTCGCCCAGAAGGCGTTCGGACACACGGCACAATACGACCGCGCAATCGCCGACTACCTGTCCGAACGCAGCTACGCCGAAGCAATCGCTCCGTACGAGGTGAACCAGTGAGCTCCAGATCGATCTATCGCAGCATCAACACAGACCTCTTCCCCCAACGGATGGAAGTGACCTTCTCGGACGGGCAGCAGCGTCAGACGCTCGTCTACGAGAAGGCGACGTGGACGATCGGCGATGAAGATCGGGGCTTGCGCTACGGCGAGAATCCCGACCAGCAGGCGGCGCTCTATCAACTCGTGAACGGGAATCTCTGCCTCGGAGAGGTTGAATCCATCCAGGCCGGCCGGCACCTTGCGAGCGACGTGGAGCTCCTGCAGAGCGGCAAGCACCCGGGCAAGATCAACATCACGGACGCGGACAGCGCGCTCAATATCCTGCGCTACCTCAGTCACCAACCCGCTACGGTCATCATCAAGCACAATAACCCGTGCGGGGTCGCGATCGGCGAGTCGCTCGCCGAGAGCTATCACAAGGCGTACTACGCCGACCGCGTCGCGGCGTTCGGTGGAGCCGTCGCGGTGAATCGCGAGCTCGACCTCGCGACCGCCGAACAGATCGCCGAGTCGTACTCGGAGGTCGTGGTTGCGCCCGATTTCGCACCGGGGACGATAGAGAAGCTTTCGAGCCGGAAGAACCTGCGCATCATGCGGATTGCGAACATGGACCGTCTGCAGAGCTACGTTGGGAAGCGGGTCGTGGAGTTCTCGAGCTTGATCGACGGTGGGCTCATCGTCCAGTGGTCCCAGGTCCCGCAGATCGCGTCTGCGGAGGACTTCGTTCCGGCGCGGACCGAGCGGAAGGGAGAGGTGTACGAGATATCGCGCGCGCCGACTCGAGACGAGCTCTCGGACATGTACTTCGGCTGGATGGTCGAGTTCGGCGTCACGAGCAACTCCGTCATCTACGTCAAGGACGGAGCAACCGTGGGGATCGGCACGGGAGAACAGGATCGCGTAGGGGTGGCCGAGATCGCGCGCGACAAGGCGTACCGGAAGTTCGCCGACCGTCTCGCGTGGGAACGATACGAGCAGCCGTTTCGGGAAATCGAGGCGGGAGAGAAGGGGCGCGAAGTGTGGGCCGAGACCGTCGCCGCAAAGGGGGGCCTGATCGGCGCCGCGATGGTATCGGACGCGTTCTTCCCGTTCCGGGACGGAGTGGACGTCGGCATCAAGGAAGGCATCTCGGCCATCGTACAGCCGGGAGGGAGCCTCCGGGACTTCGAGGTCATCGAGGCATGCAACGAGAGCAACGTCACGATGGTATTCACCGGACAGCGCTCGTTCCGGCACTAGCGTATTTACTGCGTGGGCGGCCGAAGCTATTATCTATGCCGAGGGGTGAACGATGAGTGACAACAGAGAGATTGTTCCAACCAAGACGCTCGTGCGCCAGGGAACGACGGGCATCGGCGGGGTCGTCGGGGGTGGGGCACTTCTGCTGCTCGGAGCGCTCGGGGGCCCATGGGCGTTCATCATCGGCGGCATCGTGACGCTCGCCGGCGCGGGTATCGCAACCGCGAGCAAAGAGGACCGTCTGGCGGGCGGCGTGCTCGCCGGTGCCGGAGCTCTCACGATCCTGAGCGGTCTCGGACTCGGTATCGGCGGAGGACTCCTGACGCTCGGCGGTATCGGACTCATCGCCGTTGGAGGCGTGAGCCTCTACCGATTCATCAAGGGACTCCGGAGCAGACGATAGCCAATTCGCCGTCAAACCCGCGCTCACGCGCGCCGATGGTAGTAGTGTGAGCGCAGCACGCGGTAGACCCCTGAAAGCACTCCTTCCCGTACTGCTCGCGTTGCTCGTCGCAACCGCGCTTGGTGCGCAGTCGCGCCCGCTCGAACCGCCTCCACCGCCTGATTCCGCCGATTTCGCGGCGTTGATCGACTGGCTCGTTGCCCACAGCGGGCATTCGGCTTTCTCCTCGGAAATCGATCGCCTCATCGATATGTCGCAGCACGTGGATCATCTCGTCGCGATCGGCGACCGCCTGCTGCCGGTGATCGGCGACTCCGGGCTCCTGGCGACGACCGCGAAGCGGCTGGGCGGCGTCGCGATGACGGTCCGCGACTACGAACGCGCGGCCGAGCTCTTCGACACGGCGTACATCGCGAGCGGAGGCGCCGATTTCGAGAGTCTCTTCGCACAGGCGCAGGCGTTGCTCCAGACGGGGAACGTGGCGGCCGCCGAGCAACGCGCCCGCACCGTCGTCGCACGGACCACCGACTACGAGCTCAAACGAAGGGCGTACGCGCTCGTCGCGCGCGCGCTCCACCTGACGGACCGAGACACGGAGGCGGCGCAGCTGCTTGCGACGCTCTCTCAGCTCGACGAGCCCGAACTGGTCGAGCCGGACACCCTGCTGTTGCAGAGCGCCGTCGTGGATCGACTCGGCGACGACGACCTGGATCCGATTTCCCAACTCGGACGGCTCCACCCCGACAGCGTCGCCATGCGCCTTGTCCAGGGACGGCTCGTGCATCAGGCGCCGCTGCCCTCCACGCTGCTCGCGCACACCGCGCCCTGGCAACGCACCGAGTCCGCTCGCGAAGGACGCGAGGAGTCGGGCGAAGCGCGGACCACGAACGGGTCGGCGGAGGCACGGGAATCGGTTGCACGTGTGACGGCGATCCAGGTCGGTTCGTTTGCCGACGCCGAGAACGCGACTCATCTTGCTGTGGATCTGGAGAGCATCGGATTGGACGCGACGACGGAAGAGGTCGACCGCGACGGACACACCCTCCACCTCGTACTCGTGCGCGTCCCGGAAGGAGACCCGCGCGAGGCGGCTCGGGCCCTGGAAGCGCTGCGCGACGCGGGCTACGAAGGCTTTCTGATCTACTGATCCTCTACCAGCTCGATCTGCTCGAGGACGGTCTCCGGGTCTCCGGTCTCTGAGAATCCCGCGATTCCGACCTCACCCGGCTCGAGTACCAGTCGCCTGACGATTCGCTCGTCGTCGCTCGTTTCCTCGTACGTCACGCGGTAGTCGCGCTGTTCGATCGGAAGACGATTGTCGTCCACGAACTTCAGCGAGAGAACGAGCTCGTCTCCGATGCGGTAGAGCACGTACCCGCCGTTCGATCGAGTGTCGCCACGCCGATGCGAAAACTCGGGATTGCTGAACACGACTTCGAGTCCGTCGTCCGCGCGATAGAGACCGCTCAGCTCGTGCTCCGACAATCGGACGCGCGACTCGCTCTCGAGCACGGCCGCCTGGAGCGATCCCGTGAGACGGTCATACGTGCCGTCCAGTCCGTCCGTTCCCGGAATGGACACGGAGATCCGATTGAGGTCCTGCACGGAAACGTGGAGACGCTTCCGCAGGGCACGGATACTCTCGTTCGTGAGGTAGAGCGTGATGCCGCGGCCGTAGACCGTCTTCGTTGAGCTATCCCAGACGAAAGACTGCTGCAGGTGGCCACTGTGAAAGACGACCGCCCGGTCGCGCGGATCGAAGGAAGCGATCCGGATCTCGCCGCCCTCGGAGGATCGGTACCATGGGCCGGAGAGAAACTCCTCGAAATCCGTTTCGCTGCCGGCGAACAGGTCGCGGAGACGGCTGTCCTCGATCACATCGCCGGAAATCGACTCCACGCGCCCGGTAACGTACCGTCTCGCGCCGTAGTCCCAGTAGTATGTCGTCTCCAGCGAGTCGAACTGGTTTTCCGAGTCGTGGTCGCGTCGCTCGGCCACGATGGAGTAGCTCGGCGCGCTGATCGTTTCCATCGCCTCGTACGCTTCCGAGCGCTCGACCTCGCGGATGTCTATGGTCACGTCCGCCGCGATCGAGAGAATCGGAGCGAAAGAGAGCCCCAGACCGAGCGCATCGCTTGTCCGCCTGAAGACGTCAAGCGTCTGCTCGCCGTTGCTGTTGATACCGAAGGCGATGATCTCCTGTTCGTGGTCGCCGATCAAGTCGTCGGTGTAGACGGTGAAGCTCCGAACGCTCGTTGCCGCTGTGGCGCCCTCCCAGGCGCGGATCCAGCTGTTGCGAATCGGATCAAAGGTGACCACGAGCAGGCGGATGCGATCGTCCGGGTCATCGCGACGCTTGAACACGATGATTTGCTCGTCGGTCTCGTCGAGGTCGAGATTCGCCGTGATTGCCTGCGACGGAATGTACTCGGCCGGCAGGCGAACCTTGAGCTCCGCGCCCCCGTTCTCCGAGTCGCGAGGAAGCTCGGCCTCGGTCTCCGAAGCAACCACGATATCGCCGCCTCCGCGTGGGGTCACGGTCTTCCCGGGCTCGGAGATCCGTGTCTCCTCTGGGTTCTGAGTGCACGACGCGAGCATCACGGTCAGGATCAACGCCGGCACGAGCGCGGTTCGCATGACCCGTAGTATCCCAAATCACAACCGGAATGAACAGTCGCTTTGACAAGCAGGATGCCTTCTGTCAGAATGGCGCATGGAGACCCGACCCGTATTCCGAAACCTCTCACCACTCGATCATCGCTACTACGACGCGAACGCTGAGGCGTTCTCGGAGCTCGCCGACCATCTCTCGGAGGAGGCGATGGTGCGCTACTGCACGCGAGTCGAAGCCGCCATTCTGCACCGACACCTGGAGGAGCGCGGCCTGCTCAACGCGGAATCCGAACGCGCCGTGCGCGAGCTCGAGGATCGGGTGAAGCCGGACGATGTCTACGAGGAAGAGCGCCGGACGCACCACAACATCCGCGCGCTCGTTCGTGTCATCAAGCACAATCTTCCAGACGAAGCCGCTTCGCTCGTCCACGTAGGTGCCACCTCGGTAGACATCCTGGATACCGCGAACGCGTTGCGCTGCCGCGATGCGGCGCTGCGAGTCATCGTCCCGCGGCTCGTCCGCCTCGAACGACAACTCATCCAACTCGCGGACGACCACGCGGAAACGCTTCAGGTGGGGCGAACGCACGGACAGCACGGCGTTCCGATCACCTTCGGCTTCGCCGTCGCCGAGTACGTGTCCCGGCTGGGCAAGAGCATCGAAGAGATCGCCGTCCGCGCCCAGCAGCTCCGGGGAAAGATCGCCGGTGCCGTAGGCGCGTACAACAGTCTATCCATGGTCACGGCGGATCCCAAGAGGTTCGAGTACAAGACGCTCGGATCACTCGGGCTGCTCCCGAGCGATCATTCGACCCAGATGGTCGAGCCCGAATACCTCCTTCGGCTCCTGCTCGAGCTGAACGTCGCCTTCGGCGTGGTCGCGAACCTCGCCGACGACCTGCGCAACCTCCAACGAACGGAAATCGACGAGCTGCGCGAGCTCTTCACGAGCGGTCAGGTCGGCTCGTCAACGATGCCGCAGAAGCGGAACCCGTGGAACTCGGAGCACGTGAAGAGCCTCTGGAAGGCATTTGCGCCGCGCGTGACGACCTTCTTCATGGATCAAATCTCCGAACACCAACGCGATCTCACGAACTCCGCCTCGGGGCGCTTCATCGTGGACTACTTCGCCGGCTTCCTCGCCGCGATCGAACGGATGAACAAGGTCGTAGAGACGCTTCACATCAACAAGGAGCGAATGCGCGCGAACCTCGCGATGACCGGAGACATGGTGCTCTCGGAGGCGGCGTACACCCTGCTCGCGACGACCGGTCAAGCGGACGCGCACGAGGACCTGCGAACGGCGACCTTGCGAGCGCAGGAGACCGGCGAGCCGGTCGCCGCGGTGCTGCGGGCGAACGAGACACTCTGGAAGCGACTCGGCGAAGCGCTCTCGCTCGTGGGTCTCGATCCGCAGACGTTCTTTGACGACCCGACCCACTACACGGGCAAGGCTGCCGACGAGGCGCGTCGGCTTGCAATAGAGTTCACGGAACGCATGAACAAGACGATGGAGGTGATCACGCGATGAAGCTGGAGGAAACACTCAGCTACGACGACGTCCTGCTGCTGCCCTCATACTCGGATTTCCTGCCGATGGAGACCGACGTCTCCACCCGACTGGTGGGAGACATCTCCCTCAAGGTCCCGATCGTCTCCGCGGCGATGGACACGGTGACCGAGGACCGGCTCGCGATCGCGCTCGCGCTCGAAGGCGGGGTCGGGGTGATCCACCGCAACATGAACGCCGAGGCACAGGCGCAGCAGGTGGCGAACGTGAAGCGTTTTCTGAACCTGGTCATCGAAAACCCGGTGACGGTCGACTCGGGCCAGACGATCGAGGAAGTCGCATCCGTCATGCAGCGCTACCGAATCAGCGGTCTTCCGGTCGTGGACGGAGACCGGCTCGTGGGCATCATCACGAGCCGTGACATGAGGTTCTGCACCGACTACTCGCTCAAGGTGAGCGAGGTCATGACCCCGGACCCGATCGTGGAAGTCGGCACGCCCGACTACGTGAGCGCGCAGGAGAAGTTCAACGCGCACAAGATCGAGAAGCTCCCCGTCGTCGACTCGGACGGTCACCTCACCGGCCTGGTCACGGTCAAGGACATCGAGAAGCACAACAATAACCCGTTCGCCGCGATCGACTCGCACGGGCGCCTCGTGGTGGGCGCGGCGGTCAGCCCGACCGACCTGGACACGCGGATGACCGCGCTCGTGAACGCGCGCGTGGACTTCGTGGTCCTGGACACGGCTCACGGCGACTCGCGAAACGTGATGGAAGCGGTGCGTCACATCAAACGCCACTACCCGGTGCCTGTGATCGGCGGCAACATCGCCACGAGAGAGGGAGCCCGACGCCTAATCGAAGCCGGAGCGGACGCGATCAAGGTGGGCGTGGGTCCCGGGTCGATCTGCACGACGAGAGTCGTCGCGGGGATCGGCGTGCCGCAGTTCTCGGCGGTCCTCTGGGCGGCGGAGGAGGCGAGCAAGAAGGACATTCCCGTGATCGCCGACGGCGGGATCAAGTTCTCGGGCGACATCACGAAGGCGATCGCAGCCGGCGCGAGCGCAGTCATGATCGGCAACCTCTTCGCCGGCCTGCGCGAGGCGCCGGGACGCGAGATCATCTACGAGGGACGCATTTTCAAGGCGTACCGCGGCATGGGCTCGCTCGGAGCCATCAAGGCGGGCAGCGGCGACCGGTATCAGATCGGCGAGAACGAGGATCCGGTACCCGAGGGAGTCGAAGGCCGCGTGCCGTACAAGGGCGAGTTGCGACCCTTCGTGCACCAACTCG
This sequence comes from Spirochaetales bacterium, assembly GCA_046538735.1. Taxonomy (GTDB): domain Bacteria; phylum Spirochaetota; class Spirochaetia; order DSM-27196; family SLST01; genus SLST01. The sequence continues at coordinate 4,168 of JBKHII010000028.1, read as the reverse complement.
TCACCGGGCTGAAGAAGGGAATGGGGTACTGCGGATGCAGGACACTCTCCGATTTGCGGGCGTACACGAATTTCGTTAAGATGTCGCCGGCCGGTTTGAAGGAGAGTCACGTCCACGACGTGTCGATCACACAGGAGCCGCCCAACTACTCACGATAGGATGGTTCATGAACGTCGTAGTAATCGGTGCCCAGTGGGGTGACGAAGGGAAGGGAAAGGTCGTCGACTACCTGGCAGAACAGGCTCGGTTCGTCGTCCGCTATTCAGGTGGGGCGAACGCCGGCCACACGATCGTGAAGGACGACGAGACGTTTAAGCTTCACCTCGTGCCGTCCGGTATTCTCTACGAGAATACGGTCGTCGTCCTCGGTACCGGCATGGTGATCGATCCGGGTGCGCTCTTCGAAGAGCTCGATACCCTGACCGCACAGGGTGTCGATTGGGAAGGGCGCGTTCTGATCTCAGATCGCGCGCATCTGGTACTGCCGTCGTACCGCGAAATGGATCGCAAGCAAGACGCCGAACGCTCGCAGCCGCTGGGAACCACGGGCCGAGGGATCGGTGTCGCGTACTCGATGAAGGCCTCCCGCGACGGAGTTCGCGTCTCCGATGCGGACGAGCCGGCCGTCCTTGAGCATCTCGACCCCGAGTCGCGCGCGTACCTGGAGAAGCACATCGACCGGCTCCGGCCGATGGTCGTGGACCTGGTGGAGTTCATGACGCGAACGAAACCGAGCGACCACGTGCTCTTCGAAGGAGCACAAGGGGCGCTCCTGGACCTCGATCTGGGGACGTATCCCTACGTTTCCTCCGGTTACTCGGCCGCAGCGGGGGCAAGCCTGGGCGGCGGAATCGGTCCGCGCCGGATCGACCGCATCATCGGCGTGTTCAAGGCGTACTCCACGCGAGTGGGAAACGGCCCCTTTCCGAGCGAGTTCCGCGGGACCGACGAATCCGGTCTGGAAACACTCGTTCGTGAGGTGGGCCGCGAGTACGGCGTAACGACCGGACGCCCGCGGCGATGCGGCTACCTCGATCTCGTCGCTCTGAAGTACATCGTGCACGCCAACGGCATTGACGGACTCGCGCTCACGCACCTGGACGTCTACGACACGCTGGACGAGATCAAGGTGTGCATCGCGTACGAGACGGACGGCGGACCGCTCGAGAGCTTCCCCTCGTCCGCCTACCTCCTCGAGAGATGCCGCCCGGTGACGAAGAGCCTTCGAGGCTGGAACCAGGAGCTCACCGGCGTTCGCACGTTCGACGAGCTGCCGCACGCCGCGCGCGACTACGTGAGCTTCATCGAGAGCTACGTGGGCTGCCCGGTCGACATGATCGGCGTCGGTTTCAGGCGCGATCAGACGATCATGAGGGTCGATCCGTGGACGCGATCGTAGTCCTCGACTTCGGCGGGCAGACCGCGCAGCTGATCGGGCGCCGGATCAGAGATCTCGGTGTCTACAGCGAGATCCTTCCAGGTACCGTCACCGCGTCCGACATCACGAGCCTTCCCGGTCTCTCGGTGCGCGGCATCGTACTCTCCGGTTCGCCGGCGAGCGTGCACGACGAGGACGCGCCGCGACCGGATCCCGCGGTCTTCGAGCTCGGCCTCCCCGTGCTTGGAATCTGCTACGGACTGCAAACACTGATCCACCGCGCCGGGGGCGCCGTTGCGCGCGCGACCGCTCGCGAATACGGCCGCGCGAAGCTCCGCTATGCGTCCGAACATCCGCTCTTCGCCTCCGTCCCGGAGGGTTTCACGAGCTGGATGAGCCACGGCGACCACGTCCTGGAACTGCCTGCAGGAGCGGTCGTGATCGCCGAGAGCGAGCACGGCGTTCCCGCGGCGATCGCGCTGCCCGGGGGCGAGATCGGCATCCAGTTCCACCCCGAGGTGACGCACTGCGAGTACGGATCGCGGATCCTCGAGAACTTCGCCCTCGGCATCGCCGGCGCCGCCCGGGAGTGGTCGCTCGAGAACTACGTGGAGGAGTCCTCGCGGCGGATTCGAGAAACCGTCGGCCCAGACCCCGTCTTGCTCCTGATCTCAGGAGGCGTGGACTCCACGGTCGTGGGCGCGCTGCTCCTCCACGCGCTCGACCCGAAACAGGTGCATCTGATGTACGTGGATACCGGATTGATGCGCAAGGGGGAGAGCGACCAGGTTGCCGCCTCGCTGCGAAGGCTCGGCGCGACCCATCTGGACCTGATCGACGCCGGTGCCGAGTTCCTCGCCGCGCTCCGCGACGTGGACGAGCCGGAGAAGAAACGCGAGATCATCGGCGACCTCTTCATCACGGTGCAGCAGCGCGAAATCGAGAGCCGCATCCCCGGCGAGTACTACCTGGCGCAAGGCACGCTCTACACGGACATGATCGAGTCGGGCGGAGGGGTCGGGAAGTACGCGCACGTGATCAAGAGCCACCACAACGTCCGCAGTCCGCTCGTCGCGGCGAAGCGAGAGGCCGGCCGCGTTGTGGAACCGCTCTCGAAGCTCTACAAGGACGAGGTGCGTAAGCTGGGCGCTCTGCTCGGTGTGGCGCCGGAAATCATCGGAAGGCATCCGTTCCCGGGCCCGGGACTCGCCGTCCGAATCCTCGGAGCCGTGACGCCCGAGAAATGCCGGATCCTGCGCGAGGCGGACGCGATCTACATGGACGAGCTACGCGCCCGCGGTCTCTACGACGAGATCTGGCAGGCGTTCACCGTCCTGCTGCCGATCCGATCGGTCGGGGTGACCGGCGACACGCGTCACTACGGCTACGTCCTCGCGCTGCGCGCGGTGACCTCTTCGGACGGAATGACCGCGGACGTCTATCCCTTCGGTGCGGATGATCTCCTCGCGATCAGCGCGCGGATCACGAACCGCGTCCCGGAGATCGGGCGCGTGGTGTACGACGTCTCGAGCAAGCCGCCTGCAACAATCGAGTGGGAATGACTGATCGAATGGGGCGAAGGGGACCCATTCGATCGGGGCCCCTTCGCCCCACTGGGTCTGGAGGTGGCGGGAGTCGAACCCGCGTCCTACGAACCCGGACACCGGATACTACAGGCGTAGTCCCAACTTGTTATTCCGGCCGGACGAGGAAAGGGACGTCCTTCCCGACCGTAGTCCGGTCTGTGTGTCGCCCGCCGACGACCGGACAATCGACGGGCCAAGTCATGGTTTTGTGTCAAGCAACCCGGTTCTCATGACTGCGCCCCGGGCGCCCGTCGCCGCGTTACGCGACGATTGTTTGCATCACTGCTTACGCAGCGAGTGCAAAGTCTGCTTCGTTAGATTCGGCAGATGTTTAATGCCAGTTTTGTGAGGTAGCGCTCAACCTGCATCCTGGTATCGACATTGGTTCGCAGTCGAATCCGGTACACCCCCTGGTATCGTTCAACGCGGCTCCGACCAGGGAACCGCAATCACGGTAGTATACGAAAACCGCCGCCCACGGTCAATGCGGGTCAGCCTAACGTCATGCTCAGCCGGTCACGAGCTCGGAATGGAGAAGGCCGTTGCTCGCGACCGCGCTCGCGCCGAGAACTGCGCGCCCCGAGAGATCGCTGAAGGCGCCGCCCGACTCTTCCAGCAACACCGGCAGCGGAGCGATGTCCCAGATGCTCACGATGGGGTCCACGATCCCGTCCGCGCGTCCGGTCGCGACGAGGTAGTAGCCGTACGCGTCGCCCCAGGTCCGCGTGATCGGCGCGCGGTCGTCGATGCGGCGGGCGAGCTCCGGCTCTCGTCTGTGCAGGTCGCCAAAGTCGGACGTCATGATTCGCGCCCGATCGAGCGAATCGCACGAGGAGACGGCGGATGCTCGTACGGAACCGCGCTCTCCCCTGCCGCGGCCGGCGTCCCAGACGGCCCCGCAACCGCGAGCAGCGGAGAGCGTCTCGCCAAGCGGCGGAAAGTGCGCCACTCCCACCAGGCTCCGTGCGGAATCGATCTCCGAGCCGTCGCAGTCGCCGGCGACGAGGCCGATGAGGACTCCGTAGAGCGGCACGCCTGCTACGAACGACTTCGTTCCGTCGATCGGGTCCACGATCCACGTCCGCCTTCCGTCCCCTGGCCGCGAGTCGAACTCCTCGCCGAGGATCGCGTCGTTCGGGTACGTCTCGGCGATTCGCTCCCGGATCAAGAGCTCTGCCTCTCGGTCCGCGCGCGTCACGGGGCT
>JBKHII010000083.1:0-9005 GCA_046538735.1 Spirochaetales bacterium | reverse complement strand
ATGCTGGATCTTCAGCTTGCCGACGCAGCAAGGTCGGTGACACTTCAGTCGGATTGCGTCAACGTTATCGCTTGACGTACTCCCAGTCCCGGCGTACGCTGCGACACGGAGGCAAGCGCGATGAAACAAGACGGCAAACTGTGGTTCGTAACCGGAAGCCAACATCTCTACGGCGAGGAGACGCTGCGAAGCGTGGCGGAAGACGCGAGGAGGATCGCGCAGGAGCTCGACGCAGCGTCCGAGATTCCGCTCGAGGTGGTGAGCGGACCGGTGGTCACAACGCCGGACGCGATTCGGACCGTGTGCCGGCGGGCAAACGACGATGAGTCGTGCCTGGGTCTGATCCTCTGGATGCACACCTTCTCTCCGGCGAAGATGTGGATCGGCGGGCTTCTGACGCTTGAGAAGCCGTTCGTGCACTTCCACACGCAGCACAACCGCGATATTCCGTGGGATACGATCGACATGGACTTCATGAATCTCAACCAGTCGGCGCACGGCGGGCGCGAATTCGGGTTCATCGCGAGTCGGCTCAACACGCCGCGCGAGGTCGTGGTTGGCCATTGGAGCGACCCGCAGGTGGTGGCACAGCTTGGAACGTGGGCGCGAGCCGCGATCGGGTTGCACGAGACGAGATCGCTCAGAGTCGCGCGTTTCGGCGACAACATGCGCCAGGTGGCGGTGACCGAGGGTGACAAGGTCGCGGCTCAGGCCCGTTTCGGCTACGAAGTCAACGGGTACGGCGTGGGCGATCTCGCCGCGCGCGTATCGGCGGTGCGCGACTCGGACGTGGCACGCCTCGCTGATGAGTACGAGGCCGAGTACGAGCTCGTCCCCGAGCTCCGAAAGGACGGCGAGATGCGCGACTCGCTCCTCGCGCAGGCGCGGATCGAGCTGGGAATGCGCGACTTCCTGGACGACGGGGGCTACAAAGCGTTCACGACTACGTTCGAGGATCTTCACGGTCTCCCGCAGCTCCCCGGGCTCGCCGTGCAGCGGCTGATGGCCGCAGGCTACGGCTTCGGCGCCGAGGGCGACTGGAAAACCGCGGCGCTGACCAGGGTGATGAAGACGATGGGCGAAGGACTGCCGGGCGGAACGTCGTTCATGGAGGACTACACGTACCACATGGATCCGTCCGGCATGTTCGTGCTCGGCGCGCATATGCTCGAGGTCTGCCCCTCGATCGCCGGCGGAAAGCCGCGCCTTGAGATCCACCCATTGTCGATCGGAGGGAAAGCCGACCCGGTCCGGCTCGTGTTCAACGTGAGCCCTGCTCCGGCACTCAACGCCACGATCGTCGATCTCGGCTACCGTTTTCGGATGATCGTGAACGAGGTCGACGTGGTAACGCCGCCTCAGGATCTGCCCAATCTGCCGGTCGCGCGGGTTCTCTGGCAGGCTCGACCCGATCTGAAGCGCGCCGCTGCGTGCTGGATCCTCGCCGGTGGAGCGCATCACACGGGTTTCAGCACGAACGTGACCACCGAGATGCTCGAGGCGTATGCGGAGATGCTTGGCATCGAGTTCCTTCTCATCGATAATGCGACCACGATGCGTGGCTTCAAGAAGGAGCTCCGCTGGAACGAAGCTGCGCTGCGGATCGGTTCGGATGGGAGATACTGAAGCACAACCAAAGCTACTCGCAATCATAGCCGGTTCGAAGTCTGCGGAGATTCTGCTTACGCTGATCGTCTACACGATCTACGCGGCAGTCGTCGCCACGAGCCTCGTACCAAGCTCGTTCCTGCTGATCACGGCGACGCCGAGCGTCATCGACGCAACGCTCGCCGGATCGGCGCTCCGCGGAGCCGTCGTGCTGGCGTCGGCGCTGGCCGGTGCGCTCTACCTCTACCTCTTCACCGGGGCCCTCGTCCAGGCAACGCTCGTCCGTCTCCTGTCGCTCGGGATTCACGAAGGGCGCTACCCGGCAGTCTCGCTCACGACGCTCCGTTGGCTTATCTACAGCGGCGTCTACACGATCTCGGTCCGGACGGTCCTGCCGCTCATTCCGGTCTCGTTTCTCATCAATCTCTACTTCCGGATCGTCGGGTGCCGGATGGGCCGCAACGTCAAGCTCAACTCGTACAACCTCAACGATGCGCACCTGCTCACGATCGGTGACGACGTAATCGTGGGCGGACAGACCGACGTGTCGTGCCACCTTTTCGAACACGACCACCTTGTTCTCCGGCCGATCTCGATCGGGTCCGGCACGCTGATCGGCGCTCACAGCTACGTCTCGCCGGGCGTGACGATCGGGCGGAAGTGCATCATCGGGCTCTCGAGTTACATCCGCATGGGACGCGAGATCCCCGACGGATCCACGATTACGTCTCTTGCCGGGATCGACGTAAAGACGGCGCGTCACATCGAACGCGGCCACGTCGTTGGAGTCCGGGGCCCGGCGAAACGGTAACACCGTCCCGGTTCGCGCGTGTTGTATACTGCGAGCGGAGGGATTCATGAAGGCCCGAAACCTGGCGATCGTCGTCGCGATGGGATTCCTTGTCTCGTGTCGGACTACCGAACCGGTGTGGTTCATAGCGACACCCGGCTACGTTGAGGCGCAACTGGCGGCCCGCGAGGAAGCGATTCGATCGGACTACGAGCGCCGGATCGCAAACCTGGAGGCCGAAGTCGAGCAACAGCGCGACGTCTCGGACGAGGTGGCTGACCTCGCCGAGGCGCTCCAGGACGTAGAGGACAGCAACCGGAAGCTGCAGGATCTCGCGGACACCGTGGAGGAAGAGCTCGCCGCGCTGCCGGAGGAGACGATCCGGTTGATCGTGGAGGTTCTCTCGAGGCATCTCGAGGAGGGCGGAACCACGAACGAGTGAGCCGAGAAAAGGGAATATCCCTTCGCCGACCTCCCTGCTATACTCTAACTGGGATGGAAGACTACCGGGAAGACAACATCTCGCGGCGGCGCCAAATTCGGCGTAACATCGAGTCGCTCCAGGGCAAGCTCAAGACCACTCGAAACCCGTTTCAGCAGAGCTCCATTGCCGGAGAGCTGAGCAAGCTCGAACAGGAACGGATGCAGATCGATTCGCTCTTCGAGGAGCCGCCGGTCGAGGAAGACGCGGACGAGGAGGCGCCCGAGGAGCACTATCCCCAACTCAATGGGATCTATCAGGAGAATCCCGATCTCCTTCAGAAGAGCCAGCACCTCGAGCGCGACATTCGGGCGTCCATCCTCTACCTCGACTACTTCGAGCGCGAGTTCTTGGGCATGTTCACGAGCCGAAAGATGCGTCTGGACGTGAAATACTCGGTGGAGCGGGACTCGTTCTACGACATCTACTATCAAGTGTCCCGCAGTCTCCAGAACTACCGGACCGAAGCCGATCGGATCGCCGCCGGCTCGTACACGAAGCAGTACGAGGCGGACATACTGAAGCGGAAGGTCGAGATGCGGCATGCGGTTCTGATCGAGCTGGACTGGTTCTTCAGGAAGCTGAAGCGCTTCGCGAAGGAGCTGATCGAAGATATCGAGCAGGACGAGCTCCGCTGTCAGAACCCGAGCGAACCCCTGGAGTACACATCGCTGGACGGTGAACGACTCCTGCGCGGACAGACCGTTGAAGAAGGCATCAGGATGCTCTACGAGTACGTATCCGAGGCGGTCGACTACTTGGAGATCCCGGAGTTCCAGCAGCGACCGCTGTAGCGAGCCCGCCCGCCTACGCCAACGGGTCACCGATCCGCATCGTGAGCCCCGGATTCCGGTCGATGAGCTCGAGCGCATCGCTTCGTGGCATGAAGAGCATCTCCACCGGACCCGAGCTCGAGTAGGTGTATCGGGCGGGTTCGTCGCGCATGATCCGGTGGAGGTAGCCGATCACCCCGCCTCGCTCAATCGATCGAACCCCGCCGTCCCCGTCGCGAACTTCGACCCGACCGTCGGAGACGATGTAAAGTCCGGGTAGCCGATCGCCCTCGGCGACGATCGTTCTCGGCTCGGAGTACGCGAGCGGTTCCAGGTAGCTTTCGAGCCACATTCGCTGATAGTCGGACAGCCGCGCGAACGAGTCGCTTTCCACGAGCAGGTTCCACGTTCGATTGTCGCGTCGGTCTATGACCCGTTGCAGGATTCTTCCGAACTCCGTCCCGGAGACGAAGTTGAGGAAGCGGTCGCGCGGGATAACGATCGTCTCCAGGTCGGTATCCGCCACGATATCCGCGGTGCGATCGCTCCCGGTCAAGAGCGCGACCTCGCCGAAGTACTCGAACGCGCCGAGTTGCTTGCCCCGGACGAGATTCTCCTTCATCACGATCGCGTTCCCCGACTCGATGATGTAGAAGTAGTCGCCCTTGGATCCCTCCTCGATGATCTTCTCGCCACGCGCGAAGTGACGCCGCTCGATGATGCTGAGGAACTCCTGGACCTTCTTCACCGGTAGCGACTCGAAGAAGTCGAGCCGCTTCAGGATGTCGAGCGCGCGGTACGCATCTTCGTACACGGACGGTTCGGTCTCGAAGTAGAGTGTGTTCTCGATCCCGAAAGTTGCTCGCTGGAGTGCGGTCTCGCCGATCGCATTGAAATCCTTCGACGCGATGTGGTAGACCACCGTTCTCGATTGTACGTCTTCAGGCAGCGAGGCGAGGAACTTCAGCGGCGTGTGGAGCGGGGCGATGCCCGACTCGTGGTAGATCACGTCGCTCTCCCAGGGGAAGTGCTGGAGCTGCTCGTATCGTTCCCGGTTCATCGCACCCTGGTCGAGCATCGTGCGCTGCACCTGCGGGTCTCCCTGGTGATCGGACGAGTAGACGAAGGTCTTGCCCTGGAAGCTGAGCCGGAACCCCATCGTAGGGATCGAATGGAGCGCATAGAAGATGTCGAACTCGCCGCCGTGAATCGTGACCGGCCGCCCGATGAAGACCTGTTGGAACGAGAAGAGACGCCGGAGGTAATCGACCGATTCGCCCGAGAATGCGGAGTACTTCCGAAGAAAGCTCTCCATGATCGTCTTGGTCGTATAGATGGTCACTCGCCCTTCTTCGAGGATCTTCTGGAAGGTCCCCGCGTCGTGGTCGGCGTGACAATGCGTGAGGACGATGCTGTCGATGAACTTCGGGTTTACGTTCGACCGCAGGAGCCACTCCGTGGAGTTGACCGGCGGGTCGACCATGACGCCGTTGTGATTCAGCCAGATGATGAAGCCGGACGTGTTGTCCTTTGGATCGAATCCGTGACTGGGACCGAGGCAGGTGACTCCGAAGCGCGGCGGCTTGAACGGCTCGGGAAGCGCGTCGCCCACGTCGAATCTGGCGGTATACGTGATGCGGCCGGGAATCGTCGCGACGTGACGCCCGCCGTCTCGTACCTCGTAGTCGTCGCCGTCGATCGCGATCTCCACGTCGCCAACCACGAGACGCCCGTCCTTGAACGGGCGATAGCGGAAGAGGCTCTTGAGCGTGAGCTCGCCGCGGAAAAACGCCATCTCGCCGCGGATGTCGGGTACGAAGACATCGTCGCTGATGTCGATCGAATCGTCGCGGAGGTCGAAGTTCTTCGGACCGAAGACCGCTTCCTGGAGCGCGACGGCGAGGAGTCGGGCCTGCTCCATCGTTCCGCAGATGAGCGGACGCTTTCCGCGGATGAAGAAGTGGTAGTAGATGGGGAACTCCATGTCCGCGACGTTGATGCCCTTGCTCCAGTTGAACATCTCGCGCGGCAGGACGAGTATCTCGGGAACGCCGGTCTCCGTACCGAGCGAGTCCTTGATCGTCTCCGGCGGCGCGCCGAACTGGATCGGCCCCTGCGACGTCTGCACAACGCAGCCACCCCGCGGCAGCTCCACATATCCACGTTTTTCACTCATATTCGGCCCGGCTACAGTATAGGGTACGGCAGGTGCGGTGACCAGAAGGGAATCGCTTGCTCGTCGCGACGCTCGTCGCTACAGTGTGCCAATGGTCACCCTTGAGCTGAATCTCATCGCTGCGCACCTGGAAGGCCTCGAAGAGACGATCATTCATCGCCTCATCGACAGAGCGCAGTTCGCTGCGAATCCGACCGCGTACCGACCCGGCCGCAGCGGCTTTGAGGGTGCGGGCGATCGGAGTCTCTTCGACATGCGTCTGCGCTACCAAGAGGAGATGGACGCAGAGTTCGGGCGCTTTCAGGTGCCGGAGGAACGTCCGTTCCACCGCGACCTTCCCGAGCCACGGCGAATCGTCCAGCTCCCGCAGACGCCGCTCCGGGTGACGAATCTCGACCTCGTGAACGTGACTCCGGAGATCGTCGCCGGATACAAACGATTCCTCCCGCGTCTGTGCCGACCCAGGAACGGAGTCAAAGACGACGGGCAGTACGGATCGAGCGTGGAACACGACGTGCTTGCGATCCAGGCGATTGCGCGGAGAGTCCACTTCGGCGCGCTCTACGTCGCAGAGTCCAAGTACTCGGCCGCGCCGGACGAGCTGCGAGATCCGATCACCGAACGGGACGAAGCGGCGGTCCTCGCGAAGATCACCCGTCCGGAGGTAGAGGAGCAGATCCTCCGCCGCGTCGCTGAGAAAGTCGACTACGTTCAGGCGACGATCAACGAGACGGTCCGCAGACGGATTGATCCCGAGGTCGTCCTGCACTTCTATAGCGATCTGATCATCCCGCTCACGAAGGAGGGCGAGCTGCGCTACCTCTTCGCGCGTGAGCGATAGACGTCCATCCGGGACCGAGACGCGCCGGAGCTCTACCGGAAGTTGCGGCTCTCGATCCGGAATCCCGTAAGCGAGAGCTGCGGCTTGAAGCAGTGGTCCACGACGAGGTGCACCACGCCGTCCTTCGCCTGAATCCTCCCCTCAACGCCGAGCACCGCAGCCGTGAGAAGCACCGGGCGGAATCGTTCGAAGACCTTCTTCCAGACGACCAGGTTCACGTAGCCGGTCTCGTCCTCGAGCGTCACGAACATCGTGCCGCCCGCAGTCGCGGGACGCTGCCGTGTGATCACGAGCCCGATGTAGCTCGCCCGACTTCCGTCGTCAAACCGCCACAACTCGCGCGCGCTCGGGTGCCCCGCCGAAGCGAGTGCTTCCCGGTGCGGCTCGAGCGGGTGCGCCTCGGTACTGTGGCTCGAGGTATAGTAGTCCCACGCGACAAGCTCGAAATCGCTCAGCGGATCGAAATCGGGAAGCGCCTCCGCCGCCGAGAGCATCTCGCCGGCGGACGAAGCACCCTCCCCTCCAACGCGTCGCGCCTCGCGGAGCCGCTGCTCACGCCGGAACCGCCTGCCGGATACCTCCCAGAGCGCCTGCCGCCGGTCGAGCCCGAAGCACCCGAAGCCGCCCGCACGCGCGAGCGCCACGAGCATCTCTTCGCTGAGATCGCTCTCCCGAACGAACTCCTGCAGGGTCAGATCGACGTGCGACCGCTGCCGCGTCCGCACGATCCGCCGGTAGTCCGCCTCGCCGATCCCCTTCACATAGCGCAACCCCATCCGGACCGCGGGCCCGAGCCCCGCCGGCCCGCACCCCGCCTCATTCCGGTGAAGAACCGCTCCTGCGGTTCTTCGGATCGAGCCGGCGGGCCCGAGCCCCGCCGGCTCGATCGCGCAGTCCCAGTCGCTCGCGAGGACGTCGATCGGGAGCATCTCCACGCCGTGGCGCTTCGCGTCCTCCACGATCGAAGCGGGCGAGTAGAAGCCCATCGGCCACGCGTTGAGGAGACCGCAGACGAACTCGGCCGGATAGTGCGCGCGCATCCACGCGGTGCAGTAGGCGATGAGCGCGAAGCTCGCGGCGTGGCTTTCGGGGAACCCGTACTCGCCGAAGCCGCGGATCTGGTCGAAGACGGCTTCGGCGAACTCGCGCTCGATGCCCTTCGCGGTCATGCGCTCCACGAAGCGCTCGTGGTGCTTCTCGATCCGGCCGCTCCGGCGCCACGCGGCCATGTCGCGGCGAAGCTGATCGGCCTCGCCGGGGCTGTAGTCGGCGGCGACGACGGCAAGCTTCATCACCTGCTCCTGGAAGATCGGGACGCCGAGCGTCTTCTTCAGCACCGGCTCGAGATCGGGGTGCGCGTAGACCACCTCCTCCTCGCCGGCTCGTCTTCGCAGGTAGGGATGGACCATGCCTCCGGTGATCGGACCCGGCCGCACGATGCTCACCTCGATGACGAGGTCGTACCAGACCTTCGGCCGCAACCGCGGAAGCATCGCCATCTGCGCCCGGCTCTCGAGCTGAAAGACGCCCACGGTGTCTCCCCTCCCCACCAGCTTGAAGACCGCGGGATCGTCGTGCGGAATCGTCGCCATCGAGAGATCGACGCCCCGGTGCTGCTTCAGGAGCCGAAAACAGTAGTCGAGATGCGTGAGCGCGCCGAGCCCGAGGAGGTCGACCTTGAAGAGGTTCATCGCCTCCACATCGTACTTGTCCCACTGGATCACCGTGCGGTCGGGCATCGTCGCGTTCTCGATCGGGACGAGGCGGTGCACCGGCTCGCTCCCCAGGAGAAACCCGCCCGGGTGGATCGAAAGGTGGCGCGGGAACTCGAGGATCTCGCCCACGAGGCGGCCGAAGAGCCGGCGCGTCCGCTCCCCCACCCCGGCCGCGTTAAGCACCTCTTCCAGGTTGCTGTCGCGGCTCGAAGCGAGCTTCGCCATCCGGTCGAGCGCCGTGGCGGGAATCTCGAGGACCTTGCCCACGTCGCGGATCGCGCTCTTCACGCGGTAGCGAATCACGTTCGCGACCATCGCCGCGCGCTCGCGCCCGTACTTCGCGTACACGTGCTGGATCACCTCTTCGCGACGACGATGCTCGATATCCACGTCGATATCGGGAGGCTCGGCCCGCTCGCGGCTCAGGAAGCGCTCGAAGAGGAGGTCCATCCGCACGGGATCGATCGCGGTGATTCCGAGACAGTAGCAGACCGCCGAGTTCGCCGCCGATCCCCTCCCCTGCGCGAGGATCCCCTGCCTGCGGCAGTACTCCACGATCTCCCACATCGTGAGGAAGTAGCCGCCGTACTCGAGCTCGTCGATGAGCGCGAGCTCCTTCTG
>JBKHII010000027.1:0-33138 GCA_046538735.1 Spirochaetales bacterium | reverse complement strand
TCGTGCCGACCGCCGCGATTCCGGAGGAGTGGTTCAGCTATTGGTAGACGAGGGGAGGCTCACCCCTCGCACGCCCCGAGTCTTCTCCGCCTCGCGAGCCGCCTTCGTCGCCGCCCGAACAAGGCGGTCCAGACGCCCCGGAGCAGCGCGCTCATGCCCGTGCGCCGCGCCGGGCCGGCGGTGGCTCGTGCGATCTCCCGCAGCCGCGCGCGCTCGGCGCGTCTGGCGCGCCGCTGCGCCTGCGCGATCCTGCTCGCGGCGACCGCCTCCATGATCTCCCGCTCCCGATCCCGCTGCACCACCAGAATGAAGTGATCGTTCGGATACATACTCCTCCTCCTTTGACATCCCGTCGAGCCATACGATACCGTTGATCCAGGACATGTTCGGTCCTCAATGAAATGGAAGTGTAAAATGATGCGGGAGGCGGACGGATGTACGATCCAACGTCACGAGTGCTCACGGTCCTCGAGATCCTCCAGTTCCGGCCGGGGATCAGCGGTGCCGAGCTGGCGCAGCGATTGGAAGTCGACGTCCGAACGGTGCGTCGGTACATCCTGAAGCTCCAGGACGCAGGCATTCCGATCGAGTCCACGCCCGGTCGGTACGGCGGCTACCGGTTGCGCAGCGGCTACAAGCTGCCGCCGCTCGTCTTCACACGCGAGGAGGCGACGCACATCGTCCTGGGACTCCTCGGGAGCCCGTGGCTGCCGGTAGAGCGGTCGTCCTCGGCGGTCGCTGCCGCGATCTCCAAGATCACGCGCGTCCTTCCGGACGAGGCTCGCGAACGAATTCGGGCGCTCTGCGAGCTGCGCATCCTGCCCGACCAGGAGGCGAACGAGGGGAGATGCGGGGAGCGCCTCATCGAGATCAGCCAGGCGATTCAATCGCAGTCGGCGCTCACGATCGAATACACGTCGCAACGAGGAGAGACCACCGAACGGGTCGTGGAGCCGTACGGTCTGGTCGGGAGGCGAAGGCGCTGGTACCTGATCGCGTTCTGCCGCCTCCGCGATTCGTTCCGTACGTTCCGCGTCGACCGGATCGAACGGTGCACGATCTCGGACGCGCGGTTCGAACGCCGGGAGGGGTTCGACGTGGACGTGTACGCGAGGGAGAACCTCGAGTCGATGACCTTCGGCAAGTCCTACACGGTGCGCTTCCATGCCCGTGCCGACGGGATCAAGCCACAGTTGAGCGATCTGGCGGGCCGACTCGAGCCGTCGCCCGACGGCGTCATGTTCAGCGCTACCACCGACGATTGGGACTACGAGGCGAGAGCGCTCGCGAGAATCGGCGAGCCGTTCACGGTGTTGGAACCGGACGAGCTTCGAGATGCAGTAGTGCGACTGACCGAGCTATTGCTCCGAAGCGTGAAACCGTCGACCCCTACCCGAACCACCGCTTGAGGATCCGGCAGCACAGCAGCGTGATCCAGGCCGAGGGCTCGCGCTTCTGCGCGAAGTCGAACCCCTTGTACATCCGGAAGACGCTCGTCGCCCTCCAGCGCCCTTCCTCGTCCTGCCCGGAGACGACCCAGTCGATCAGCTCGCGGCCGAGGTCGGTCTCGCGCAGCTCCGGGAAACGACTCACGACGTCCGCGAGATAGAGCGCGTTGAACCAGACGAAGGGGAACTCGAGCGGCTCGAACGCCGTCCGAACGACCGCCGCGTCCGAATCTCCGGGCGCGCGATCGATCAGATCAAGCGCCATGAGCGCGGCCATCGGACACCCGACCTGGTGCCGCCGGTACTGGCTTTCCACGAAGAAGAAGTGGCAGAACCAGTCGTCGGCCTCCGACCACCGGCGACTTACCTCGGCTACGCTCCGTTCGAGCGCTCGGCCGCGGTGACCGAGCTGCAGCAGCGCGGACGCGATCTCCGGCGAGTCGCACGGAAGGGCGTGCCACTCGTCTGCGTCCGGATCCGGCGTACGGTTCTCCCTGTCCGGGAGCGTCTGCCGCGCCGCGTAGAGCGCGTCCACGCGATGCTCCTCGATCTGCTCGATGATCTCGCCGATTCCCGGATCGCAGGCTCGTACACCGAGATCGGCGAGCGCCTTCAGGACGTGCGACGGCAGCTTCGGATCGTTGTGCCGGGTGACGCTCGTCTCGAACCAGGTCGTCGGCATTGTCCATGAGATCGGTGAGCGTGGCGAGCCGTGTCCACGGCTCGGCGTTCTGGAGGAAAGGGATCGGATCGCCTTTGAGGTAGTCGCGCCAGCTCCGGTCGGTTTCCGTCACAGGCGCCTCACCGCCTTCCGCAGCGTTTTGAGGATCTTCGCGTACGACGGCGGAGGGCCCATCGGAAAGGGCCGACCGTCTATGGAGATCGCGTCGGTCTGCCCCCACCGCTCGACCGCCTCGGGCGTGGACGTATCCACGGTCTTCACGACCACGCGATCGCCGAGCTCGGCGGCCGCCCGGGCGAACCGTTCGTGGACCGCGTTCATCGCCGGGCAGACGCCGTTGACGAATCGCGTCACGGTGACCTTGCCGGGAACGAGGTCGGACGCCGAGAGCGGACTCGGCGAGCGCCAGCGCGGGGGCGTCGCGTTCGGATCGAACGGCTTCCAGAGAAGCTCCGAGATGCCGTCCTTGTCCACCGCCTCGTACCCCCGTTTTCGGAACCAGGCGCTCCGCATGAAGAACGGAAGCGTCGTGCCCCAGACGACGAGCCCGCCGGCGCCGCGCGCTCGAGCATCCTCCTCCGCGGCACGCAACAGCGCGCTCCCGATTCCCCGGCCGCGCTGACGACCCGCCGCGTTGCGTTTCGCGGGCGGAATCCAGACGCACGAGACGAAGAAGAGGTTCTCGCCCGCGGCGGGCGACTCGGCGATCGGAAGGTACTGGATCATGCCCGCGAGCGATCCGTCGCTCAGGCGCGCCAGCTTCGCACCGAAGCCGTGCCCCATCTTCCTCCGGCACCAGTCGGCCTTGATTCTCCCGGCCTCACGCATCGTCTCCTCGTCCGGCGCGAGACACCCGCAGAACGCCGGAAGATGCTCCTCGCCGAGATCCACGATTTCGTACGCGTCACGATTCTTGTTGCCACGCATATCGCCTCCTACGCTCCGACTCCGAACACCGCGCGCCAGAACGGCCTCGCTCGTTCGGCCACGGCGTGATCCCACGCCGCGAACTCCGCTTTCAGTCGATCGCCGGCCCATCCCTCGGGGAGGTAGCGCGGCGGCAGCAGCGGATCCTTGAAGATCACCGGCACCACGGCGTTTCCCACTTCGATTCTCCTCACGTGCGCCTCCTCGGGCGACAAGGCGGCGACCCGCGAGCGCTCGGCTGCGATCACCTCGAGCGCGGAGCGGCTCTCCGCCTGAACCTCCGGCACGTTCCAGAGCCTGCGTACCTCGTCACCGCCCAGCTCGACAACCGACGTGAAGGCGAGCAGCCGGCCGGTCCGTCCCGACGGGTCGTCGCCGAAGCGCTCCGCAATCGGCTCGCGAGGATGCCGCGGGCGAATCCAGAACCCGCCGTACCACGGCGCGAACCGATACGCGCTGAGCTTCGTCCTGACCCGATGCCGGTCGGCCCGTCTGTTCTCGGGGACGCTGAACACGAATCCCCACCACGTTCCGTCCCAGTCGCTCCAGTCATTCGCACCGAAGCTCTGCGACACGTTCGCGGAGATCCGCCGCGCTTTCTCGGCGAGCGCGTAGAAGGATGCCCTCCCCTCGCGGCGCACGGTGAGAAATCCGCGCTTCAGCTGCCGCGAGAGCCACGTACGAAGGCTGCTCTCCGAGATGCCGAACGCCGCGGTGAGCTGCTTGAGCTCGGCGACCGCGTACTCCGACCGCCCGAGGCTCAAGATGAGACCGTGCATGATGTCGCCTTCGGTTGTATGTGTCACGATCCGTTAACGATCGTTACACATCTGTGAGGTACTGTCAATACCACACTCGGCCGGGCGGCCATCAACAATTCCGGCACCACATCCATTACAGAACTGACATGGTCTGGAAAGGTTGCGGCAAGACTCGTCTGCTACCATCCCCATGGGCGGCCTCGCCCTGAGGAGGTGCGACGATGACGAGGAAAATCGTTGCCGCGATGGGGCTCCTGTTTCTCGCGTGTGCGCTTCACGCCAACGAGCTGCCGGAGGCGATCGGGAGTTTCTACGAGGATTGGAACTTCGTCGTGGCGAACAGCACGCCCGTCGAGCGCACGGCGTTGTGGGAGATCCGGCGCGCGACCGGGGACCGGCTCACGGACGCGGAAACGCGTATCCTTCGCACGCTCGAACGCATCGCCGCGGTGGTCTTCCCGGACGACGGCACGATGCCGGTCGCCTGGGCAGACCCGCCGGTCCCAACGTCCGAGCTGCTCGCCGTGATCGGCACTCGGCACGTGGAGGCGGACGTGATCGTCGTGGACCTCGCGGTGACGCCGTTTCCGGCGAGGCGCGCGAGAAGCGTGGGCGAGGACTCCTGGCCGCAGGACGCCGACCCAGCCGCCTTCGGCGATCTTCGCGGAATGGGCCGGTACCGCGACCGATGGTATCGTCGTGACGGAAGGTGGAAACTCACGCGGTGCGTCGCGGTTCCGGTTACTTCAGCATCACCTGAATGACGTTCTCGGCGCCCCGAATCCGTTCGAGCCGGGAGTCGTCGGGTGCCTTGTCGAGCTTGAGCGCGCAGCTGGCGGTCGTCCCGCCCTGGAAGATCGTGTTCTCCATCTCTTCGATGTTGATCCCGGCGTCCTTCAGCTCGTCCAGCACGGTCGCGAGCACCCCCACGCGGTTGTGATGCCTGACCACAAGGCTGACGTCCTCCTCGGCCTTCGCTCGAATGTTCACCGCGTTCACCGGCTTGCCGGTCTCCAGATACGACGCCACCACGCGCACGGTCTCGGCAGCGATGGCCTCCGCGGCCTGATCGGTAGACGCCCCGACGTGCGGGGTTGCGGCCGCGAGCTTCGCGACGAAGGCGCCGTTGCCGTAGGCCGCGTCGCCCCCGGACGGTTCGTCCGGGTAGACGTCGAGCCCGACCTTGATACCACGCTTGTCGATCGCCCAGGCGAGCGCCTCGGGGTTCACGATCTCACCGCGCGACGTGTTCACGAAGATCGCGCCTTCGCGCATCGCCGCGAAGAAGGGCGCACCGATGAACCCCCTCGTTTCCGGCGCCGCCGCGAGGTGCACGCTCACCGCGTCCGAGCGCGCGGCGAGATCGGTCGGGGTTGGGCACAGGTCGACGTTTGCTTCCTCGGCGAGCTCTCCGGTGAGGCTTCGCGACCAGACGACGACGTGCATCCCGAGCGCCTGCGCCCGAACGGCGACGGCCCGACCGATCGAGCCGAATCCCACGATTCCGAGCGTCCTGCCGAGTAGACCACCGGCTTTCCCGTACTCCTTCTTGCGCCACCTGCCGGCGAGCAGGTCCGCGGTCGCGGCCGGGATCCTGCGGTCGGCCGCGATCAGAAGACCGATCGCGAGCTCGGCGACGGCGGCGGTGTTCCTTCCGGGGCAGTTCGCCACCGAGATCCCGGACTCGCTCGCCGCCTCGATGTCGATCGTGTTCACGCCGGCGCCGGCCCGGACGATGAGCGAGAGCTCGCTCCCCGCCTCGATCGTCGCGCGCGTGACCTTCGTTGAACGGACAACGAGAACTTCCGCCGGACCGATCGCCTGCGGCAGATCGTCAGCCGAAAGATCCGGCTCGAAGCGCACCTCCGCGCCGAGCGACTCGAGCGATTCCACCGCCGCCGTGGACAGCTTGTCTGCGATGAGGACCTTGAGTTTCATCGTGATGCCTCCTATCCGATGAGGCGCGCGTCAACCTCTTCGCGAACCGAGATCGATTCGCTGCGGAACATGAGCTGGTAGACGAGAAGATCGAGGAGCGTGCGCTGCATGCCGCTTCCGAGCTCGCGGAATGCGGCGTCGTAGTCGATGAGCACGTTGAGCTGCCGCCGCAGCTCGGGGAGATCGAAGCGGGAAACCGCGGCGCGGGAGTCGGCCTGGATGCGCTTGCCCCGGATGTTGAGACGTCTGAATGCCTCGTCCATGGAGAATCGCCCGTCCAGGAGCGACCGAAGCGCCACGAGCTTCTTCACCTGGAACACGAGTCCGCCCACGAGCTGAACCGGACCGCCCTCGCCGGACGAGGAGAGCTTCTCCACGATCTCGAGCGCGGCGGCGAAATCGTCCTCCACCACGGCCTTGTACAACGTGAAGACGTTCTCCTCACGGCTGTGGTAGATGAAGGTCTCCACCTCGTCGATTCCTACGACCGGCTGTCCGTCACGGGTGGCCGCCTGCTCGGATCGTTGCCGCATCTGTGCGTAGACGCAGAGCTTGTCGGCTTCGGTGCGGAGCTCCTGGGTGTTGTTCTCTACGAGATCGAGGAAGAGGTCGAGCGCTTCGGGCGTGATCTGTACCTTGCGCTTCCGAAAGTGCGAGACCACCCAGCCGCGTTTCTGGTTCTCGAAGAGCTCCCAGAAGACCTTCCGCGCCTGCGACGGGACCGCCTTCTCGAGCTTGGAATCGAGGCGGACGGCGTCCGAGACGAGGACAAGCGTCGCGTCCTCGGGCGACGCGTCGCAATAGGAGGCGATGGTTTCAACGTCGGCCTTCTTCCGGATCTGCTCGGCGCCGGAAACGATCACGAGCCGATGCGACGCGAAGAGCGAGCCGTTTTCGAGGATTTCGACCGCTTCCTGCACGGTGCCGTCCGGAAGGTAGATGCGGTGCTCGTCCGGCGGCGCTCCGGACTCCTTCGTGATGCGGCTGCGAAGCGATGTGAGTTCCTCGGCGCGCAGACCTTCCTCGGGCCCGAGGAAGAGCAGCACGGACGGCAGCTTACTCATAGCTACGGATCAGGTGGGCAAGCTTCCCAAGCAGGCGCACGTTCTGGGTGAAGATCGGCGGGTAGCTCGGGTTCTCCGCCTGCAGGCGAACGCGGTTCTTCTCCTTGTAGAAGCGTTTCAGCGTGACGGCTTCGTCCACCATCGCGACGACGATGTCGCCGTTGTTCGCGACCTGCTGCTGCCGGAAGACCGCGAGGTCTCCGTCCATGATGCCCGCGTCGCGCATGCTGTCCCCGCGTACGTGGAGCGCGAAGTGATTCCCGCGACCGAGATAGCCGGAGGGCAGGCGGATCGAGCCGTCGCGGTTCTCCTCGGCGAGCAGCGGAACACCCGCTGCGACGTGACCGAGAATCGGGACGTCCACGATTCCGTCCTCGTTCGCGTCGTCGTACCCCACGACCTCGATCGTTCGAGAGCGGTTGGTGTCGATTCGGACGAATCCCTTCTTCTCGAGCGCCTTCACATGATCGTAGGCACCCTTCACGGAGAAGGAGAAGTTCTCGGAGATCTCGCGAAAGGTCGGGGGAAAGTGGTGCTCGCCGACAAAGGCCTTGATGTAGTCCAGAACTTCACTTTGACGTCTGGTAATGCCCTTCATCGCCCCACCTGGATTCCGTACTTCTTGATCTTCGCGTGAAGGTTGCTCGGATAGATCCCAAGCTCGGTGGCGGCGCGAGAAATGTTGGATCCGTGCTCTCGCAACGTGTGCTCAATGAAGCGCTTCTCGAATGTGTCTCGCGCCTCGTTCAGTCCCATGTGCTGGAACTCTGCGAGCACAGGATCGGCTTGTCCTTCGCTCCGCTCGCCCAGAAAGTAGTCCACAACGTCCCGGGTGAGCACCTCCTCGTCCGCCATTATGCTAATCCGTTCCACGAAGTTTTTCAACTCCCGGACGTTGCCCGGCCACTCATACGCCTGGAGAGCCGCCATCGCCTCGTCGTTGAAGCGGCGACGCGGCGCGTCGTCCGCGCCGAACTTCTCCAGGAAGTACTCGGCGAGGCGCGGGATGTCGTCGCGACGCTCGCGCAGCGGCGGGACCTGGATCCAGACGACGTTGAGCCGGAAGTAGAGGTCTTCGCGGAAGGTGCCCGCCTCGACCTCGCGTTTGAGGTCCTTGTTCGTCGCGGCGATGAGACGCACGTCCACCTCGATCGACTCTTCGCCGCCGAGCCGCTCGAACCGCATCTCCTGGATGACACGGAGCACCTTTGCCTGCGCACCGAGCGACATGTCCGCGATCTCGTCCAGGAAGAGCGTTCCGCCGTGCGCCGCCTCGAACTTGCCTCGGCGCCGGCTGACCGCGCTCGTGAACGCCCCCTTCTCGTGACCAAAGAGCTCGCTCTCGATCAGCGTGTCGGGGATCGCGGCGCAGTTCACTTCCACGAACGGCCCCGTATCGCGCGGGCTCCGTCTATGGATCTCGCGCGCGACGAGCTCCTTTCCGGTTCCGTTCTCCCCATAGACCATGATTCGCGAGTCGGTCCGCGCGGTCTGTTCGATCGTGGCGAGCACCTTCTTCATCGGCTCGCTCTCGGCGATCATCTCGTCGCGATTCACGAGACGATTCCTGAGCCGACGGTTCTCTCGCTTGAGCTCCTCTACGTTGAGCGCGTTCTTCGTGATCGTGGTCACGCGATCGAGGCTGAGCGGCTTCTCCAGGAAGTCGAACGCACCGAGCTTCACCGCTTTCACGGCCATGTCGATGTTGCCGTGGCCGGAGATAACGATCACCTCCGTATCGGGCTTCTCCTCCTTGAGCCGTTTCAACACGTCGATGCCGCCCATGTTGGGGAGCCACACGTCCAGGATCACGAGATCGATCCGCTCGCCGGCGACGATCTCAAGCCCTTCGATCCCGTCCTCCGCGGTGAAGACGGTGTAGCCCTCATCGGTAAGAATCTCTCTGAGAACGTCCCGGATACCGGCTTCGTCGTCTATGACCAGAACGTTGCTCACGAAGCTCCCCTCTCTCGCTCCACCTCGGACGGCGCGGCCGGGAGGTCCACGTAGAACGTCGTGCCCACGCCCGGCTGCGTGTTGAACCAGATCTGCCCATGATGATCGAAGACGATCCGCTGCACAATAGCGAGCCCAAGGCCCGTTCCCTTGCGCTTGGTCGTCATGTACGGGTCGAAGATCTTGGTCTGCTGCTCGATCGGTATGCCGGGGCCGTCGTCCTCGATCTGAATGCGACAGTACTTCGCGTCGCCCTTCGTGACGATACCGGCATGCACGTCTACGCGTCCGTCGTCGCTCACGGCCTCGAGCGCGTTCTTCACGAGGTTCGTCACGAGCTGCCGTATCTGTCCGGGATCGGCCACGATCACGAGATCGGAATCCACGCCGTCCAGTTTCACGCGGCCCGGCGTCTCGGAGGCGTAGGTTGCCACGACTTCTCGGATGATCGTGTAGACGTCGATCTGCTCCATCTTCGGCGCCGGAAGGCGCGAGAACTCCCGGAACTCGGAGAGCAACGCGCTCAGGTTGTCCACCTCGCCCACGATCGAACGAACTGAGCTCTCGAGAACCGACTCGAAGTCGTCGCTTCCGCTGCGGTACTTGCGGAGCGTCCGCTCGGCGGCGAGTCTGATCGGCGTGAGCGGATTCTTGACCTCGTGAGCGAGTCGTTGCGCGATCTCCTGCCATGCCGCGATCTTCTCGGTCTGGATGATCTTCTCGCGCGTCCGTTCGAGCTCACCGACCATCCGGTTGAACGAGTTCACGAGCATCGAGAGCTCGTCTCCGCGACGCGTCAGGATCCGGGTGGAGAAATCGCCCTGTGCGACACGACGCGTCGCATCCTCCAGGTTCACGATCGGACGCATGATTTCGTCGCTCAGCAGGAAGCTCACGAGGAGGCTCAAGAGGACGAGCGGCAGCGAGAAGAAGCCGTAGAAGAGCCCGATGGCCGTGACGAAGTTGTCCTGAAACCGATCGAGCTGGATGAAGAACTCGAGCGCCTTCGTCAGGCGCCCGGCCGCCTCGTCAAAGCCCTCGGGGAGTCGGGCGCCCAGGAGGATCGTGTACGTCCGCGGCGACCCGCTCTCGCCCGATGAATCCTGCGGGCCGGGAACCGAGTAGCCGAGACGAATGCGGAGGAAGCTCGCGCCCTCCACGCTCTCGCGCGCGACCTGACCTTCGCGAGCCGCCGCGGCCTGGAGCGGAGCGAGGTGCAGCTCGTCCGGGCCGCCGGCGTAGAGCTGCCGAAAGTCGGGGCCGAAGACCTGGAACGAATCGAGCATCGGGTTCACGCCGCGGAGACGCTCCCAGACGCGCGCCGGCTGTCGGTCGACCCCATCGAGAAGGCTCGCCGCGTAGGGACTCTCCGAGAACGCGACAAGATCGCGTTCCAGCTCGGAGAAGAAGGAGAGCGCGATCTGCTGCCCCCCGCGGATCGCCTCGCCGGTCTCCTCCGAGAACCAGGCGCGGATTGCCGTTCGGATGAAGCTCACGGAGAGAATGCCCTGGGGAACGCTCGCGAGGAGGATGATCACGAGGAAGAAGACGAGCAGTCTGGACTTGAGATGCGCTCCCGGACGTCCGTGGCGTCGGTCGCTGAAGAGACGCACGAGGTTGAACACGATGAGCGCGCCGAGCAGGACCGGAAAGAGGATCGCAAGAACGAGCACCGCAACGGTCACGGTGTTGCCGGTGAAGGAAAGATCGGTCAGCACCTGACCGGCGAAGACGAGAACGAGCACGATGAGAACGAGGTAGAGCAGGATCAGGCTGACCAGGCCGGTGAGCGAGGCTCCCGGCTCTCGTCTCGGCATCATGGCGTGGGCACCTCCACGTTCGATTCCAGCCAGGGGCTGACATGGCGGGAATCGCGGAGGAAGACGGAGAGGATGCTCAGACCGGGAGCGAAGACGATCGGTTCGTACTCCACTCGTGTGTCGACCGAGAACGTAGCGTCCTCGGTCGAGGGGTCACCGAACGCGGACCAGGGGATCCGGTAGTCGGGCAAGGTGAAGAGGAAGCTCCACAGCGTTGCCTCGTCGCGGAAGGTGTAGGCACCGCCGTCCTGGGTCGTGAGCCGATACCGGTCGCGAAACGGGTCCCATCCAACCGTGTAGATGACACGGAACTCGCGGAGCAGTCGCGAGCCCACGAGGCCGAGCGCGCCGTCGCGCGACTCGAGCGCGCGGATGACGTACTCGACCCTGGCGGTGAGTCCGTCCGCGAGATTCGAGAAGAGAGGCTCCGGGTCGGCCCCGCGAGCCGTGATCGTCACTTTGAGGTAGCCGAGGTCGCCGGAAACCGTCGTGTCGTGCTCGATGGTGGCGTGGAGCGATGCGGGCAGGAGGAAAACCGAGACGAAGATGAGAGCAGCCGGCGCGCTACGCCGGCTCTTCCTGAAACCGATTCTCGAACAAGGTTGCGAGGGCATCGGCGGCCTCCTGCTCGTCGGGTCCCTCGGCCGTGAGCTTCAGAACCGTGTCGTAGCCGGCGCCGAGCGTAATGATGCCCATGATCGACTTGGCGTTGATCGCTTCGTTGTCCTTGCCAAGCATGATCCTGGACTCATAGCGGCTTGCCGTTTGTACTATCATCGCTGCGGGCCTGGCGTGGATGCCCGCCCGATTCGTTACCGTCACTTCGCGTTCAATCATGCTTCATCCCCGTCGCTCTCGCGGTGGAGGTCTCTGTGTAGTATATCGCGGTTCTGGAAGTACGCGTTCCGCGCGTGCTCACTCTCGAGCCATTTGAGCACGCTCTGGTTGAACTCCTTGGCGGAGAAGTACCCCATCTTCTTGAGCCGCTCGTTCATCGCCGCCGTCTCGATAATGATCGGCACGTTGCGTCCCGGCTTCACGGGCACCTGCAGGTAGGGGACCTGCACGCCGAGAATGTCGCGCGTCCGGTCCTCCGCCCCGATCCGATCGTACTGCTTGTTGGAGTCCCAGAGCTCGAGCTGTACGATCATCTGGACCTGCTTGCTGTCGCGGATTGCCCCAACGCCGAAGAGGTGCGTGACGTTGATGATGCCGAGGCCCCGGATCTCCATGTGGTGACCGAGCGCCTTGTTCGCACCGGCACCGAGCAGGATATTCCCTGCCACGCACCGGATGTCCACCGCGTCGTCCGCGACGAGTCGATGGCCCCGTTCGATGAGCTCCAGCGCCGCCTCGCTCTTTCCGACGCCGCTGTCGCCGAGAATCAGGACGCCGATTCCGAACACCTCAACGAGGGTGCCGTGAATGGTCTCGTGAGGAGCAAAGACGTTCGATAGCGCACGAATCAGCCGTGAGGAGAACTCCGAGGACGGAAGATCGGTCTGCAGGATGGGACACCCGCTGCCCTCCGCGATCCTGCGGAATCCCTCGGTCGGTTTGAGGCTGTGCGTGAAGATCGAGCACGGAATGTCGCGCTCGAACAGGCGTTCGATCGTATCCGTCTTGCCTTCGCTCTCGAGCTTGTTCAGGTACGCGGTCTCGCCACGACCGAAGATCTGGATCCGGTCGAACCCGAACTTGTCGTAGAACCCGCCCAGCGCGAGTCCCGGACGGTTGAGATCGGGAATCTTGATCTCGTGATTGAGCCCGGGCCTGCCGCCGATGCAAACCAGCCCGAGCGCGTTGTGCTCCTTGAGATCCATGCTCAGGAGGTCGAGTACGGTGAATGGCTTCATTCGCTATTCGGTATGCGAGAGGATCACGCCTTGTGGTCGGTAACCTTCTCGCGCTCCTTCCGGACCTTGTGATCGAGCTTGTCGATCAGGGTGTTGATCCCCTCATGGAGATCGTAGCTGTGGACCTTGATGACCGACTGGTGGCCCCACTTCAGGTGCAGCTTCGCTTCGACCTCATAGTCGGGATTTTCCTTGGTCAACGTAAAGTCCAGATCGACGATGAAATCCCTGGCGAAGTCGAGCTTGGCCAACTTTTCCTCGATGAACTCCTTCGTCTCGTCCTTCACGTCGAAGTGAACACCCTTGATCTCCAGCTCCATCTGCTCCTCCTATCGCTTGTACGATGACGAAATATCGAGTTCCTTGCGGTATTTGGCAACCGTTCTGCGCGCGAGATTGATGCCCCGCGTGGCGAGCAGATCGGCGATTCCCTGATCGGACAGATGACGTTCGCCGCTCTCCTCTTCGAGAATCTCCTTGATGATCTGCTTCACGCCTTCCTTGGAGAAGCGCGACCCGGTCGATCCGGCGCCGGAGATCGAGTTGGTGAAGAAGTACTTCAGCTCGAAGATGCCCCACTCGGTCTGAACGTACTTGCCGTTGGTGATCCGTGAGATCGTCGCCTCGTGGACGCCGACTTCACCGGCGATGTCCTTCAGCGTGAGAGGAACCAGATACTTGGGCCCCTTGAGAAAGAAGTCTCGCTGGAACTCCACGATGGCGCGAGCCGTCTTCTGCAGCGTCTCGTTCCGCTGCCGGATCGAGTGAATGAACCAACGCGCATCCTTGACCTTCGACTTCACGAAGCGTTTCACGTCCTTCTTCGCGTCCGCATTTCCAATGTCCGTGAACGAATCGCTGACGCCGAGAACGGGGATCTCCTCGTCGTTCATGACGAGGACGAACTGGCCTTCGCGCATCACGACCATGAGATCGGGCACGACATAGGTGGGTTTGTCCGAGGAGAAGAGGCGCCCGGGGAACGGGGTGAGGCTCTTGATGTACTCCCGCGCCTCCTCGATCTCCTCGACCGTCGTTTTGAGCTTTCGCGCGAGCTCCTCGTGCTTTCCGCGCTCGAGAAGCTCGAGGTGATCGCGGATGATTGCGTCCGAAGCCGCCGGACGTGCGTCGTCGAAGCCCGCCTGCACGAGCAGCGACTCGCGGTAGTTGCTCACGCACGTGCCCACGGGCTCGAACGTGCGGATGATCGAGATCAGCTTCTCCACGACCGGCTGTTCGTCGGCCTCAAAGAGCGCCTCCAGCGGCTCCTGGTGGAATCCGTTGTCGTCCAGATTGAGGATGAGAATCTCGCCTACCCGGAACTCGTCGTCGGAGATCGGCTGCAGCCGCAACTGCCAGAGCAGGTGATCGTGGAGCGATTCGGGTTCGGAGAGCGCGCCCTCCATGAACCGATGCTTGTTCTCGCTCGCCTCCTCGTCGTAGCCGCTCTGCGTGTATCCGGGGTCGGAGCTGTCCTCGAAGTAGTCGTACTCCTCGCTCCGCCCTCCCGATTCGGTCTCGTCGATCGAAACCGTGGAGTTGTCTTCAACGACCTCAAGCGCCGGGTTTGCCTGCAGCTCTTCCTCGATACGGAACTTCAGCTCCTGGACCGGCAGGGCCATGAGCTGGATGCTCTGGAACAGCTGCGGGTTCATCTTGAGCTGCTGCCCCTGAACCAGAGCGGGACGTTGGTACTGCAATCAAACCTCCACCATCAATTATTGGAACGTCGCTCACCCTTTGTCAATGTTTGCGCTGTGAAAGCTGTTCGCCGGGCGCAACGAGGCCGAGCACCTCGGCGCTCGCCTCGAGCGACGCGGTGAAGTCGAGCGTGAGCGGCGTGATCGCGACCGCGTGCTCGTGCGCGAGCGTGTGGATGTCGTCACCGGCACGCAGCCCGGCGGGCTCCATGTCGATCGCCGTGCGGCCGGAACCGATCGAGCTCTCGTGCGTGGGATCGTCGATCTGGAAGGTGAAGTAGTGCCGGCGGGCCAATCGCGAGAGCCGCTCGGGAGTGCCCGGAGGGCACGGCGAGGGCGCGTCGATCTTCAGAACGTCGAAGGGAAAGGGCCGCGGTTCGGCGAGGCGAGCACGGCCCGAGAGCGCGGCGGGCTTCGGGAGACCTGCGAGGCGCGCGAGCAGCACCTCCGCGTACTTCCGCACGACGCGCGTGGAACCCTCCCAATCTACGTGACCGTACGTGTAGTGATGCTCGATGTCGACCGCCTGCGATGCGGCGATGCCGGGGATGCCGTAGGCGGACGCCTGGAACGCGGCGCCGACCGTGCCCGAGATCGTGATGTCCATACCGAGGTTCTCGCCGTAGTTCACGCCGGAGACGACGAAATCGGGCCAGCGCTCGGCGAAGATCGTGTTCATCGCGTGCTGGACGGCGAGCGCGGGCGACGCGTCCAGGTGGTACGCCTCGAGATCGGGCACGTCGGCGGCGAGTTGTTCGAGCGTGACCCGGTGGAGCACGTCGTTCATGTTGCCGATCATGCTCCGACCGCGCGAGGTCTGCTGCGTGGTGGGAGCGACCACAACGAGGCGGCCGAGACCGACTACGGCGCGGACGGCTGCGGCAAGGCCGGGCGACTCGATGCCGTCGTCGTTCGTGACGAGGATGAGAGGTTCGGGGAGCGTTCGAAACGTGTTCATCGTTGGTGGTCCGTTCACGGCGTCCGGGCGGACGCGGGGTATGGTCGGGATAGTAAATGGATTCGAGCGAGCCGGCAACCACGCGGCGACCGGCCGGCCGCGGACCTCACCCAAGCGGTCTATCGTCCCGCCCCCTCCTGCTTGGTACCTCAGATGTGCAGGGGAGACGAATGGACACACGACACGAATACCTGAAGGACAAGGCCGAACGGATCAGACTGCTCTCGCTCGAGATGACGACTCGGGCCGGCTCGGGCCACCCGACGACGGCGATGTCGTCCGCCGAGATCCTGAGCGTCCTCTACTTCGACCAGATGCGCTACGATCCGCACCATCCCGAGTCGCTCGAGGGCGACGACTTCGTAATCTCCAAGGGACACGGCGCGCCCGGTCTCTACGCCACGATGCACGAGGCGGGGATTCTCGAGGACGTTGACGTGATGACGCTCCGCGAGGCCGCGAGCCCGGTGGAGGGTCACCCGGTGCCGCGGCTGCCCGGGATTCGCGTCGCGACCGGGTCGCTCGGTCAGGGCCTCTCGGTCGGCCTCGGACTGGCGCACGCGATGAAGCTGGACGGCTACGACAACGGTCGCGTCTTCGTCCTGCTCGGCGACGGCGAGATGGCGGAGGGGAACGTCTGGGAGGCGATCAACCTCGCGCCGCACATGAAGCTCGGCAACGTGATCGCGATCGTGGACGTGAACCGGCTGGGGCAGGCGAATCCCACGGTCTACGAGTGGGATATCGACGCCTACTCGAACAGGATCGCCGCATTCGACTGGCACGTGCAGAGCGTGGACGGCCACTCCACCGAGGAGCTCGCGAGCGCGCTCGAGGCGGCGAGGGACGATTCGCGTCCGAGCATGATCCTCGCGCGCACCGTGAAGGGAAAGGGGGTCGACTTCCTCGAGAACTCCGAGGACCGGCACGGGAAGGCCGTGAGCGACGAGGAGCTCGAGAAGGCGCGCGCGCAGATCGAGCCGCGCCTGAAGGAGGTCGACTACACGCCGCCGAACCGGGTGAGCCTGAGCCCGATGCCGTCGTTCCCGGAGGCGGTCGTGGACGTGGAGGTGGACCCAGGGTTCAAGAAGGACACGATGGTCGCCACCCGAACCGCGTACGGCACGGCGCTCGCGAAGATCGGGGCGAAGGATTCGCGCATCGTCGTGATCGACGGCGACGTGAAGGGATCGAGCCGCACGAAGTTCTTCTTCTCCGAGGTCCCCGATCGCGCGATCGAGGGATACATCGCCGAGCAGAACATGGTGGGCATGGCGCTCGGCCTGCAGGCGCGCGGCTTCCGGCCGCACGTCGCGAGCTTCGCCGCCTTCCTGACGAGAGCCCACGACCAGTTCCGCATGGCGAGTTACTCCCGCGCTCGGATGACGGTCGCGGGTTCGCATACGGGTGTCTCGATCGGCGAAGACGGACCGTCTCAGATGGGACTCGAGGACATCGCGATGATGCGCTCGCTCTTCGGCAGCGTGGTTCTCTCGCCCTCGGACGCCGTGTCCGCGCAGAAGCTCACCGCGCTGCTGAACGGGTTTGACGGCATCGGCTACATCCGGACGATCCGCGGAAAGACGCCGGTCATCTACGACGACTCGATTACCTTCCTGATCGGCGGGTGCAAGATGCTGCGCAGCTCTCCGCAGGACCGCTGCATGATCGTGGCGACCGGGGTCACGGTGAGCGAAGCGCTCGAGGCCGCCGACACGCTCGCACGCGAAAACGTTTCGGTGGGGGTGATCGACGCCTACTCGCTCAAGCCGCTCGACGAGCGCGCGATGCGCCGGGCGGCGTCCACGGTGCCGATGATGCTGACGGTTGAGGACCACTATCCCGAAGGCGGACTCGGTGAAGCGGTATCGGCCGCCGTTCGGGGAGCCGCGCCCGTGTATCACCTCGCGGTCACGCAGATGCCGCACTCGGGTCCATCGAGCGCGCTCATGGCCGAACAGGGCATCGACGCCGGTGGGATCGTCCGCAGGGTCAAAGACCTCATGAGGAGCGTGTAGATGACGACGATCGACCTCGGCGACGTGAGCCTTGAAGCGCATCTCCGGATCCCGAGCACCGCCGACCGCCTCGCTGTGTTCGTGCACGGCAGCGGTTCGAGCCGTCACAGCCCTCGCAACAACCACGTCGCCGAGCGGCTCGAGCACGACGGCGTGGCGAGCCTCCTGTTCGATCTTCTTACGGAGGCTGAAGACACCTCTCGTGCGATCCGCTTCGACATCGATCTCCTGACTCGCCGCGTCCTGGACGTGTTGGCGTGGACGCGGGGACAGTCCGAGCTCTCCGACCTCGCGCTCCATCTCTTCGGAGCGAGCACGGGGGCCGCGGCGGCGATCCGAGCGGCGGCCGGGAGTGAATCGCATACGATACAGTCTGTCGTCTCGCGCGGCGGGCGCCCCGATCTCGCCGGCGACGCGCTCGGAAGACTCCGGGCGCCGTGCCTCCTCATCGTAGGAGGAAACGACCCGCAGGTGCTCGAAATGAACCGGGACGCGCAGGCCGAGATGGCGTGCAAGAACGAGCTCCGGGTCGTGGAAGGCGCGACGCATCTGTTTCAGGAGCCGGGCGCGCTCGACACAGTGGCCGAGCACGCGTCCGATTGGATACGAAGCCACTGATGCGGCTTCGACTCGCGTTCGCCGGCGACGTCATGCTCGGCCGGGGAATCGACCAGATCCAGCGCCAAAGCGTTCCTCCCGAGCTACGCGAGCCGGCGGTCTCGGACGCGCGCGACTACGTTCGGCTCGCCGAACGCGCGTCGGGCCCCATTCCACGTGATGTGGACCCCGACTACGTGTGGGGCGACGCGGCGCAGACGCTGCGCGAGTTCGCTCCCCACGCCTTCGTGCTCAATCTGGAGACCTCGTTCACGAGAAGCGACTTCTTCGACCCCACGAAGGGCATCCACTACCGCGCCCACCCCGACAACGTGCGGATCCTCACGTCCGTGGCCGATCCGATCTGCGCGGTGGCGAACAACCACGTGCTCGACCTGGGCGAGGAGGGACTCGAAGAGACGCTCACGACGCTCTCGCACGCCTCGGTCCCGCACTGCGGCGCGGGGAAGAACAGCCCGCAGGCTCGGCGCCCGGCAATGGTGGAAGTTGCGGACCGGCGGGACTCGCGGCGAGGCGTGCTGACGGAAGAGTGCGCGGAGCACGACGCACGGACGTGCGTCGTGGTCCTTTCGTGCTGCGTCTTCACATCCGGAGTCGCGCCGGGGTGGGGAGCCGGACCGGACCGGCCTGGAGTCTTCCTCCTCGACCGGCTCGACGCGGACGCCGTCCGATCGCTCCGCGATCTCGCCGATCGCCACCGTTCGGCGGGAGATGCGGTTGTCGTCTCGATCCATTGGGGCGGCAACTGGGGATACGCCGTCCACCCGGAGGAGGTCGAGTTCGCGCACGCGCTCGTGGACGAGGGAGTCGCGGATGTGGTTCACGGGCACTCGTCGCACCACGCGCGTCCGTTCGAGGTCTATCGCGGCAAGCCGATCTTCTACGGCTGCGGGGACCTCATCAACGACTACGAGGGGATACGAGGGCACGAGACGTATCGACCCGAGTTGACGTCGATCTTCCTCGTAACCTACGACCCCGACTCACGGGGGCTCTCCGATCTCCGAATCGCTCCGTTCCGTCTTTCCCGGCTGCGTCTCGCCGAGGCCGGACCGGAAGACTCACGCTGGATCGCGGAGACGATGGGCAACGTGAACCGCCTCGTCAACGGACCAGAGGTTCGCGCTACACCAGACGGATTATTCATCGCCTGAGAGATCGTGCGTAGCCTGAGCGAGAGGAGGAAACTATGGCTATCCACAAAGTGATCGAAGTGAGCGAAGTGTCCACCGAGAGCTTCGAAGACGCGGTCAGGAAGGCGGTGAAGGACGTCTCGAAGACGGTCAAGAATATCAAGAGCGTCTACGTGCGGGAGTTTCTCGCCGACGTCTCGGGCGACAGCGTGACCTCGTTCCGTGTGATCTGCAAGATCACGTTCGAGGTCCAGTAGGAGGAAAGAATGGGACTGAATTTCGACGATTACGCCCGAGAGGGCAAGGAGTTCATGCACAAACTGGCCAAGGATCTCGGTCACCCCGATCGCGAGGACCAGGCGGCGATACTCCTGCGAGCGGTCCTGCACACGTTGCGCGACCGGATCGCGATCGCGGAGAATCTCCACATCGTTGCGCAACTTCCAATGTTCCTGAAGGCAATCTACGTGGACCAGTGGAGCTACAGCCTGGACGTGGACCGGATCAAGACGGCGAGAGAATTCGCCGAGCGCGTTGAGCACTACCAGGAGCTGCTCGGTGAGAAGCGATTCGACTGGAAAGCACCGACCGAGGAGCTCATCACGAGGGTGCTCGCCGCGGTCGAACGGTATCTCACCGAGGGCGAGATCGCGGACGTGAAGAGCGAGCTCCCCGAGGAGATCGCGGCGCTGGTATAGGGGCCGCGCTAGCGCGAGCTCGGCGTGAGCAGTTCGGGCGGCTCCTCGCCCTCGGGAACGAAGATGAGCGCCGCGGAGTTCATGCAGTAGCGCCGGCCGGTGGGCTCGGGGCCGTCGTTGAAGACGTGGCCGATGTGAGAGCCGCTCAGTGAGTCGATCACCTCAATGCGGCGCGAGAAGAGCCCGCGGTCCCAGACGTACGCGACGGCATCCGGGGCGATCGGCTTCGTGAAGCTTGGCCAGCCGGTGCCCGACTCGTACTTGTCCTCCGAGCTGAACAGCGGCTGGCCCGTTGCCGCCGAGTAGTAGATTCCGGAGCGTTTCTCGTCGTAGAGCGGATTGTGAAATGCTCGCTCGGTACCGCGCCGGCGGAGCACCTCGTACTCGAGGTCTCCGAGGCGTTCGCGCCACTCGCGTTCGGGGAGCTGGACCGGGAAATCGATGGTCGAGCCGTCCGGGTGGATGATGCGGGCATCCGGATCGTACTCGGTGACCTGCGCCACGTAGGGGTTGCCGTTCACCGAGATGCCGCTCACGAGCTTGCGTACGGTCTGGTGGGAATCGGTCCACATCGCTTCCTCCTGCGCCGGTCGGCCATCACACATCCCCCGAACGGGGTAGAGGCTAGATCGAGAAGCTCTCTCCAAGGTAGACCTCGCGCGCCATCTGGTTCTGCATGATCTCGTCGCGCGAGCCGGAAACGACGATTTCGCCGTCCTTGATGATGTACGAACGATTGGTGATCTCGAGCGTGTCACGAACGTTGTGGTCGGTGATGAGGACGCCGATTCCTTTCGCGCTGAGCTCCGCTACGATCTGCTTGATCTCGTAGACCGCAATCGGGTCGATGCCGGCGAACGGTTCGTCCAGCAGGAGGAAGCGAGGCTGAATGGCGAGCGAGCGCGCAATCTCGGTCCTGCGTCGTTCGCCGCCGGAGAGCGTGTAGGCTCGCTGTTTGCGCTTGTGCGTGATCCCGAGCTCCTCGAGCAACTGGTCGAGCATCTCGTGCTTCTGCCGACGATTGAGGTCCTTCCGCGTTTCGAGAACCGCCCACACGTTCTGCTCCACGGTCAGCTTGCGGAAGACGCTCGCCTCCTGAGGAAGGTAGGAGATACCTTCACGAGCGCGCTTGTACATGGGTTTACGCGTGATGTCGCGACCGCCGAGCAGAATACGTCCGCTGTTCGGTTTGATGAAGCCCACGATCATGTAGAAACACGTCGTCTTCCCGGCTCCGTTCGGCCCGAGAAACCCGACGATCTCGCCCTCGTGCATCTGAAAACTAACGCCTCGCACGACGAGTTTCCGGCCATAGCTCTTCGTGAGATTGGCGACGGCAAGCTGAACGGGATCACTCATCCGGCTCGTTCTCCTCCTGACGAACCACCGCTCGGACGTCGCCCACGAAGTCGATCTCGTCGTTCTCCAGATCGATCGTGATCCTGGTGGCGCGGTACTCGTCTCCCTTCCAGAACACCTCGGGAGTGCCCGAAAGCTCAAGCGTCTCCGTCGCCCTCCGGTACCGTGCGAACTGGCTTCTCGCGGTGTAGTCCTCGCCGAGGATTCTCACGTTCACGGAGATCTCGGTGAGATCGAGGTCGTCCCAGTTCTGGATCGTGCCGCCCTTCACGACGAGATCGTTCGGACGGTCCTCCATGTAGGCGTTACCGTCCGCGCGGAGAAAATCGCTCTCGCGGTCCAGGAAGAAGTCGTCGCTCGTGAGGTACAGGTCGTTTTCGCTGTCGTAGACCGTGACGCCGCCGGTGCTGCGCACGTATCGTTGTTCCTCGCCGAAGATCTCGATCTCTTCGGCCTGCACGAGGAACTCGTCGCTCTCGACCCGTGCGCTGCCGCGCAGCAGAACGCGCTCCCGCCCTTCGGCGAAGACGCTCTCGGTTCGATCGGCGGAGAAGGTCATCGTCTGCTGCGCAACGGCCGGCTGCGCGAACAGAACGAGCCCGAACAGCACGGCGGCGGGCCGTATACGCGTGTGAAGTGTGCGGTGTTGCCTAGTCGTCTTGCTCGTCTTCAACAAGGGTTCCCGAAACGCCGTCTCCGAAGCGTATCATACTGCGTCCCATCTCCGCGACAAACCCTCGTCCGCGGATCACGGTCCCGTCGCCACGCTCGAGGAGGACCGGTTCGGACGGCTCGCTCGTGAGCGTCCTCTCTTCGCTGTTCCAGTAGAGGTACTCCGCGGTGAGCCACGCATCCTCCTCCGCGGAGTAGAATCGGAGGTCGCCGGTCAGCTCGAAGTCTTCGGTGTCCGTCTGGTACTCGGCGGACTCCGCCGTGCCGTCGGTAACGACCTCACCGTCCGCTCCGAGCTCCACGAAACGGACCCGCTGAAGGTACTGCCGCCGGCGCTCTTCGAAGCTCTCCACGCGATCTGCCTCCACGATGAATCGAGTTCGACCGTCCCGAACGATCGTGTGAGTCACCCCGAAGAGGACGGTGTCCGGCGTGTCGTCGGAGATCTCGGAGGCGAGCCGTGCCTGGTCGTAGTCGAGACTGCAGGAGCCCAGGAGCGCGAGCGCGCCGAGCGTGGCTACGAGGAGGAAACCGACCCGCTTCATGCACCGGCTTCTGCGTGCACCCGTGCGCCGCGACGGGACCGGTTGGCGATACTCTGTTTCACGAAGGCGGCGAAGAGCGGGTGCGCCTCGGTCGGCTTCGACTTGAACTCCGGGTGAAACTGAACGCCCACGCCCCACACGTGCCCCGCCCACTGGACCGACTCCACGAGCGAATGATCGGACGTGACACCGGTCACCATGAGCCCGGCTTCCTGGAGCATCTGGCGGTAGCGATTGGATACCTCGTACCGATGGCGATGACGCTCCTCGATCACCGGTTCACCGTAGATCTCGCGAATCAGGCTGCCGGCGAGCAGATGCGACTCGCTCGCGCCGAGACGCATCGTCCCGCCGTAGTTACTGACGTCGACCTGTTCCTCGAGGAGAGAGACCACCGCGTCCGAGGAGTCGGGGTTGAACTCCGTGCTGTCGGCATGGGCGAGTCCGAGGACATTTCTTGCGTACTCGATCACCATCACCTGCAGTCCGAGACAGATGCCGAAGTACGGGACGTCGTTCTCTCTCGCGTAGCGAGCAGCGCGGACCATCCCCTCGATCCCGCGACTCCCGAAGCCGCCCGGAACGAGTATGCCGTCTATCCCGCGAAGCTCGTCTGCAACGTCGTCGTCCGACTCGAGCCGCTCGAGCGTCTCGCTGTCCACCTTCACGAGCTCGACCTTGTAGTCGTTTGCGATCCCGCCGTGGAAGAGTGCCTCGTCCACGCTCTTGTACGAGTCGCCGAGCTCGATGTACTTGCCGACCACGCCGATCCGCACCGTCCGTTCCGATTGTCGGAAGACCTCTACGACGTGCTCCCATTCCGCGAGCTCGCAGTCGCCGTACTCGAGACCGAGTCGCTCGAGCGCGATGACGTCCATTCCCTGGCGGGAGAAGATGAGCGGTATCTCGTAGATGGTGGACTGAACGTCGTACGCGCTGATCACCGCCTCGAACGGAACGTTCGTGAAGAGCGCGATCTTCCGGCGCATGTCGTCGTCCAGCTCACGCGGAGCACGGCAGAGCAGGATGTCCGGCTGGATGCCGATCGCGCGAAGCTCCTTCACCGAGTGCTGCGTCGGTTTGGTCTTGAGCTCGCCACCGGCGACCTGAGGAACCAGGGTCAGGTGCACGCTCAACACATTGTCGTGCCCGAGCTCGTGCATCATCTGCCGGGCCGCCTCGAGGAAGGGCACGGACTCGATGTCGCCAACCGTGCCGCCGACTTCCACGATCGTGACGTCGACCTCGGGATGCTCTCCGACCGCGAGCACACGCTGTTTGATGCGGTCGGTAATGTGCGGAATAACCTGCACGGTTCTGCCCAGGTAGCGTCCCTCGCGTTCGCGCTGGATCACCTCCTGATAGACTTGTCCGGTCGTTATCGAGTTCGCTCTGCTCAGGGGAGACGACGTGAACCTCGCGTAGTTGCCCAGGTCGAGGTCGGTCTCTGCGCCGTCGTCCGTGACATAGACCTCACCGTGTTGGTACGGGCTCATGGTTCCCGCGTCAACATTGATGTACGGGTCGATCTTTGCCATGCGGATTCGGAGACCACGAAGCTCAATCAGGCTCCCGAGAGAGGCTGCCGCGATCCCTTTTCCCAGACTTGAGCACACCCCGCCGGTAACGAAGATGTACTTCTTCATGGGATTTCAGTATCCGGGAGCAGCAGGACTTTGTCAATGCGAAGAGGAGTTGAACCGGCTGGATCGGTCACGAGGAGGGACGGCGACTGAGGATGAGCAGGTCGCTACCCTCCAGCACGCGCGGCGCGGCCGGAGTCGCGCCGTCGTCTATCAGATCGCCGTGCGCGAGAATCGTCGCGCCGGTCTGAACGGCAACGACCAGACTGTCCACCGGCCTGATTTCCATCGTGTACTCCTCACAGCGATGCGCGTAGCGCATGACCGCGGCGAGCTCGCCCTCGCGGTCCTTCGAGAGCTCGACCTGCGAAACGGAGAACTCGTGCCGGATCAGAAACCGATAGAGAATCGTATGGGCGGGCTCTTGTTGTACGCCTTCCAGCTCGGAGATGATCGTCCCGGCGGACGAAGGGTCCGCGGATATGGCGATAATCGATGATTCGTCTGCGTCTTCGAGGAGCACTGTGGGGTCACCGGTCATTGGATCGATGACGACCCCGCGAATGGTCACCTCAGTCCACTCGTCACCCATCGGGATCGAGTGTAGCACACGAATGGAGAAATTCTTATGGTTGACAGGTATTGTGCAGAAGGCATAGTTTGAACCCGCCCCCATCGGCGTCAGGATCGGTTGATGTCAGAGTTTTTGTCCGACGAGTATTTCGAGAGATTCCGGTCTCTCATCTACGAGGCCAGCGGTATCCACTTCTCAGCGACGAACCGATCCATCCTCGAGAGTCGGCTCAAGGAACGTCTTCGCAATTCGGACGTGACGACCGTCGCCGACTACTACCGGTCGATCCAGGGCAACGACGCGGAACTCCGGTCGCTGCTCGATTCGGTCACGACCAATCTGACACGCTTCTTTCGCAACAGCGCGCACGTGCAGACCTTCGAATACTTCGTGGTTCCCGAGCTCGTGAAGCACAAGCGCCGCACGGGGTCAACGAAGATCCGGCTTTGGAGCGCGGGCTGCTCCACGGGCGAAGAGCCGTATACCTTCGCGATGATCCTGCGCGAGATCCTGCCGGCCGACTTCACCGCGGAGATCGTTGCGTCCGACCTGAGCCTGAAGGCGCTCATGATCGGGCAGGAGGGCTTCTACGCCGAAAATCGGGTTCAGGGCGTCCCTGAGAAGTACTTGAAACGGTACTTCGAGCAGAAGTCGGGTGGGTACCGTATCAGCAACGAGGTCCGCGACATGGTCCGCTTCGACTATCACAACCTGAAGCACGACAGCGGACTGCGTGGGCTGGACGTCATTTTCTGCCGGAACGTCCTCATCTACTTCGATGAGCCGGCGCAGAAGGCGGTGGTCGACCGCTTCTGGGATGCGCTTGGGCCGCACGCGTATCTGTTCATCGGCCACTCGGAGTCGCTCTTCGGCATGAAGACCCACTTCGAGTTCCTGCGAACCGACTGGGCGTGCATCTACACGAAGGACACGAACGGGTAGCACATGAGCACCGAACCGTATCGGGTACTCGTCGTTGACGACTCAGCAATGATGCGCAGCCTCGTGGGACGAATCATCGACTCCGATCCGGATACGACGCTCGTGGGCAAGGCGATGAACGGGAAGTTCGCGCTCCACAAGATCGAAACACTCAAGCCGGAGGTGCTCATCCTCGACCTGGAGATGCCGGAGATGAACGGCATCGAGTTCCTCAAGGAACGCCGAAGTCGTGGTATGGACGTGCCGGTCATCGTGCTCTCGTCCATCGCGAAGAAGGGCGCTCAGGTGACGATGGAGGCGCTCGCACTCGGCGCGTCCGACTTCATCCTGAAGCCGTCCGGCTCGGTCAGCATGGACATTCACACCGTGGCCGACCATCTCCTCGAGCTCGTGAAGTCGCTCGGCGCCGAGTACCGGATTCGCCACGGCGAGCCGGTCGCGCGACCCGTGGACCAGCCGGCGCGAACGAGCGAACGAGGAGCCATGGCGCCAAGCGGTCGCTCCCCGGCAACGGCGTACGCGCCCCATCGGGGGACCGTTGCGCCGAAAACGGTTGAGCGACCACCGATCGAACCCGGCCCGATCGAGCTGGTGGCGCTCGGGATCTCGACCGGCGGCCCGAACGCGCTGCGGAAGGTGTTCGCGCTCATCCCGGCGGATCTTCCCTGCCCCATCCTCGTGGTCCAGCATATGCCCCCGGGCTTCACGACCGAGTTCGCCAAGAGCCTCGACCGCGTCTGCACGCTTTCGGTCACGGAAGTCTCGGACGGCGAGCAGATGCGGGCCGGCCACGTCTACATCGCGCCGGGCGACCACCACGTGACCGTCACGCGAACGCGCACCGCAGCCCGCGTCCACGTGAACCAGGATCCCCCGCGCAACGGTCATCGTCCGTCAGCGGACGTGCTCTTCGCCTCGGTGGCGGCGGAGTACGGCAACCGCGCGCTCGGGGTGATCATGACCGGCATGGGGAAGGACGGTGCGACGGAGATCGGATCGATCCTGCGGAAGGGCGGGCTGACGATCGGACAGGACGAGGCGTCGTCCATCGTCTACGGCATGCCGAAGGTCGCATACGAAATGGGGCACGTGGAACGCCAGGTCCCGCTGACGGAGATGGCGGAGACGATCACAAGCCTCGTGAAGGAACACCAGGAGTAGATGACAGTTCCAGGCGACCGGCTCCCGCTCGACGTCCGAGACGTGGGACGAATGGCGTACGGCGAGGCCCTCGACCTTCAGCACCGCCTCGTTGAAGAACGCCGGGAAGAAAAGATCCAGGATACGCTCATCCTCGTTGAGCATCCGCCCGTCATCACGATGGGCCGCAAGGCAGAGGACTCGGACATCCTCGCGCCGCAGACCGTTCTCCAGGCTGCAGGCGCCGAGGTCTACCGGATCACGCGGGGCGGCGAAGCCACGTATCACGGCCCGGGGCAGATCGTGGGCTACACGATCATCAACCTCTATAACCATCAGCGCAAGCTGCGGCTCTTCGTGGAACGGATGGAAGAGGTCTTCATCCGGCTCCTCGACCGCTACTACGGCATCCGCGCAGGACGCGACGACGTGCATCGCGGCGTGTGGGTCAACGACCGGAAGATCACCGCGATCGGCATCGCCGTCACGAGGGCGATCACGATGCACGGTTTCGCGTTCAACGTCGCTCCGGACCTCTCGCATTTCCGATGGATCATCCCGTGCGGAATCCGGGACAAGGGCGTCACCTCGCTCGAGGAGCTCCTGGGCCGAAAGCCGGACGGAGAGTCGGTCAAGCAACAGGTTATTGAGTCGTTCTGCGAGGTGTACGGCTACGAGATCGGCGGCTCGAAGGGCACGAGCTCCGGATCGCGGTAGACCCTGATCACGCGCGGCATCGGCTCGTTCCACAGGCGGCTCGCCACGACCGCCGCGGCAAACCCCACGACGACGCCGCCGAAACCGGCCGTCACACGGACCACTTCAGACCCGGCAGACCCAATGGCGAAGTACGCGGCAACGAAGAGCACGACCGGCAGCGCGAAGAGCAGGAGCCCCTTCCCAAACGCGCCGGTTTCCGGGATCTCGACCTCCACCCAGTCGCCCGGCGCGGCCGGGACCGCGATCTCGGCACGATAGCTGCGGGATCTCGGGCTGCACAGCAGGCTCGAACAGCTCGAACACGCCTCGATCGCGTCGCACCGGACGATCGCAGTTCGGCCGTTCACCGCAACGACGCGTGCGCGTTCGGTCGCGACGCGCGCCCGATATCGCGGCTCCGAAGCCGCAGCGGGACCGCCCCCGGCGGCGCCGCGGCGGGTATCGCCGGCGCCGTCATTCATCGACTGGACCGGTACACGAGCGCTGGAGCGGCGTGATCGCCGTGGCCTTCCCGTCGTCCGCGAGGTCGATCAGGACACCCTGCAGCTCCAGGTTGACCCAGGTATCGGACGAGCGCTCGGGCACGCCGGTGACGAACTTGCGGATCTCCGGCCCCGGATCGAGACCGGATACGCTGTCTCGGCTGCCGGTACGTCCGGCGTCCGCGATGACCGCGGTCCCCTTCGGGAAGATCTGCGCGTCCGCGGTCTGGATGCGCGTGCCCGTCCCGATCAGCGCGGAGACCTCGCCGTCTGCGAGATAGAACATCGTATACTTCTCGGCAGTCGTAGTCGCGTGGAAGTCGACGATGACGTGCGGGGTCTCCTTGCGCGCGCGTGCGGCGAGCTCGGGAAGATACGTGTACGGGTTGCTGCCGTGCACGCGGTCGAACCCCGACTGACCGAGCATGCTGATAACCGCGACCCTCGCATCGCCCGGCA
Organism: Spirochaetales bacterium; assembly: GCA_046538735.1. Classification (GTDB taxonomy): domain Bacteria; phylum Spirochaetota; class Spirochaetia; order DSM-27196; family SLST01; genus SLST01. The sequence goes on along the minus strand of JBKHII010000027.1, from coordinate 5,085 downwards.
GATTGTAGTAGCGCCAGCCGCGTCCCGGCGTCGCAGGAGGGTAGTTCGCCGGACGGAGCATGTAGTACGCCGACTCGATGTGCGGCACCATGTCTTTCTTGTAGTAGGTCTGGTCCCCACCGGTAATGACGTCGACCCCCAACTTGCGGAGGTAGATCGCGTGGTTCTTGCCGATGCCGAACCCACCCGTGGCTCCGTCGCCGTTCGCGATCACGAAGTCCACGTTGAGCTCCTGCCGAAGCCCGGAGAGGAGCGTCTTCACGACGTAGACGCCGGCTTTGCCGACTATTTCACCGATGAAGAGTACACGCAAGAGTACCTAAGGTAGCAAACCGCCCACCGAAAGTCACGCGACGGAGTGGGTCGGAACGACGCAGAATCGCCCGCGTTCGCAGCGATCTGGTCCATTCTGGCCCCATGCGTGCGCGCACCGCAGCCGATGCTCTTGAGCGCGCCGGACTCTCGCCTCCGGCCCGCGCCAACCATCCCGATAAGTCTCTCTCCAAAAGGGAGTTACACAACGGTACGTCTCGTGGCGATCGGATACGAAGCCCGGCAAAACGGGGCCGCTGGTGGTGACAACTGGCACGGTTTCTGCTGTTATAGAGGCAGTGGGCGCCGAACGGGCCCATGCCGTCGCGAGAGGGCGGCACCTTCCGGTATGGAGGGCACCCGCAGTGCGGGTAGATCGGCCCCCGATGGGCCGTAGACAGAGGAGGCGTTATGAAACGCCACGATTTCCCCGATCTCGGCAAGGTGATGGACGAGATCTTCGCCGCAGCCGAGGACTTCACGAATGCATTCACCGACCGAATGCAATGGATTCCGGGTGACAAGGCCTGGAAGTGGAACCGCGAGTTCTACTCCGCCTACAGCTACCCACCCGCGAATATCTACATGACAGAGGACAAGACGCTCGTCTTCGAATTCGCGATTGCCGGCTTCAGCGAGTCGGACATCGACCTCGAGTTCAAGGGCGACTACATGGTCTTTTCCGGCAACCTGCCGGAGGAGATGCACGAACCGAGCGGAGCTCGTTACTTCAAGCGGCGGCTCAAGCGCAGGAGCTTCAGCGAGCAGCGCTACTACGTCCCGGAAGACAAGTTCAACCGCGACGCGGTGAAGGCTATCTACAAGAACGGTGTCCTCACGGTGACGATTCCGCCGAAAGAGGAAGTCACGAGCGAGCCGGGCGTGAAGATCGATATCGTCAACGAGGACGAAACCGACGCCGGTTCGAAGACCGGGACGAAGGAGAAGAAGTGATGTTCTTCTGGCTCATCGTAGGCACCGCGCTCGGCTACTTCTTCAAGCCGCAGATCGACAAAGGCATTCAGAAGGTCGTGAAGGTGATTCGCGACAACCGATCCGACCACGGATCTTCCTACTGATCACGCGGCGCGCCGGTACCCAACCGGCGCGCCGGTTCACTCCATCGTTGACCTCACCAACTCCACGGCAAGATCCGATACGTCGGCCGGCGGCATCAGCTCGAACTTGTTCAGCGTGAGATTGTGCACGCCGGTGCGCGGAACGAGATCAGCGTTCACGCCGCCCATCATGCCGTACCAGACGCCGTCGTAGCGGCCCATGGCGACGATGCGAACGTCTATGTCGTCCACGAGCGGACCGAGCACCACGTCGACCCAATCCTCGATATCGACGCGCATCTCGGAGTCCACCAAGGGGAAGACCACGAGATCCTCCATGCCGTGTTCCTCCGCGATGCGGCGATAGCGGACGCCCTCGGGTGAGTCCGCGTGCACCTCGCGGCCGACGATGCGCCGCGAGCCCTCCAGACGGACCGGCCGCCAGCCGAGGATGTTGACCGCCTCGACCGTGTGACGCATCGGCGCTTCAAACTCGACCATCACGATCACGCCGTCCTCCGTGTGCGTGCGGGCGATACGTTCGATCTCGTCGAACGGCGTCCAGCGGTCGGTATCGAACTCGGGATACGCGGCGCGGAAAGCGGCGCCGGAGACGCCGAGCTCGTGGTCGCCGTAGATGACCCCGTGCATGTACGCGATGAAATCGTCCTTGACCCACGATTCGGGAGCCGCAACGTCCTTGGAGGGGAGCTGGGCTACTGCATGAAACGGCAGCGTAGAGAGTGCGAGGGCGAGCAGAAGAGAACGCACGAGCTCACGGTACGGGAATCGGCGGGTGGCGGCAAGCGCAGGGCGGAGCCGTCGCGGAGGTGACGACCGTCTACCATTGCGCGAACGCTCCCTACGACCGTTGGCCGGAGGAGCTGCCGCCCATCTGGAACGGGATCCTGAGGGCCGTGCCCGGGCGGAACTGGGGGCCCGGGCGCTCGCGGCGCACGGACTACGCGGAGCAGTTCGATCGTCTGCGGCAGGCAGTCGCGGCTCTCATCGAGGGAACGTACGCGAAGGAGGGCATGCCGCGCGCCGCCGAGGCGCGTGAGTTCGCGGACGTGTTCATCGCCGTGGTGAGCAGCCTGAGCCTGATGCGGATTCTCGATCCCGAGCGGATCGAGCCCGCCCTCTTCGAGAAGGCGTTTCGCGCGCTCGTCGCGGGAATTCCGGAAGCACTCGCGGACCGCCCAATGTAGGAGCAACGCCGACTTAACCTCGGCACGACCTTCTTCGTATGTTCTTCACGGCCATGAAGATGTCATCAGAGATCGACGGCGCCCTGCAGGCGCTCGGGAAGAAACGCGTGCTGCTCCAGATTCACGACCCGAGCTTCCCCGGATCGCCGGAGGAGGACGTGGGACGCGGCACGCCGTACGGGCGGGCCGGGTTCGAGCTCGCGCGGTTCGCGCGATCGCTCGGGTTCACCGGCATCCAGCTCGGACCGCAAGGCCAGACGAGCCGCGACAACCCCTCACCCTACGACAGCACCGCATTCTCTCGGAGCTTCCTCTCGATCTCGTTCGCGAGCCTCCGCGACGACCCGGAGCTCGGAGCCCTCGTGGACGATCGTGAGGTCCGCGCGGCACTCGCGCGCGCTTCGCGCGCCCCGTCCGGCCGCACGCAGTATCAGCTCGCCTTCGACTCGCAGCGCGCCCTGGCGCACACCGCGTACGACCGGTTTCGCACCGAGCGCGCGGCCGGCCTCATCCGCACGGACGACTTCGTCGCGTTCACCGAGCGCCACCGCTCCTGGCTCGAACCGGACGCGGTCTTCGACGCGCTGTCGCGCGAGCACGGCACGACCGACTGGCGACAATGGGCCGGCTCGACCGCGAACGTGGACCGCGTGCTCTACTGCCCGCCGCCCGAGCTCGCCGAAGCCGCCGCGAGCCGCCTCAGCGACCTTCGGGATCGTAACCACGACGAGCTCGAACGGTACGCGCTCGTCCAGTACATCGCGCACCGGCAGCACCAGCGCTTCCACGCGCACGCCGGCCGGCTCGGCCTCGCGCTCTACGCAGACCTCCAGGTCGGCCTCGCGCTCCGCGATCGGTGGCGGCTGCAGCCGCTCTTCCTCCCCGGCTATCTCCTCGGCGCCCCGCCGAGCCGGACGAACCGGGAAGGCCAGCCCTGGGGCTACCCCATCCTCAACCCGAGAACCTACTTCGAAGAGACGACCATCGGAAGCGGCACCGCGTACCTGCGATCGCGCGCCGAGAAGCTCTTCACCGAGTTCGACGGCGTTCGCATCGACCACCCGCAGGGCCTCGTCTGCCCCTGGCTCTACCGCACGGACGACGACGATCCGTTCCACGCGGTGCAGAACGGCGCCCGCCTCTTCTCCTCGCCGAACCTCTCCGACCATCCGGCGCTCGCCGACTACGCGATTGCACGAGCCGAGCAGCTGGCGGACGAGCGCGAGGTCGCGAGGTATACCGACGGGTGGGTTCGCGAGCTCGACTCCGACCAGGTCGACCGCTACGCGACGCTCCTCTCGGTGATCATGGACGCGGCGCGGCACCACGACCTCGATCTGCGCGCAATCGCGTGCGAGACGCTGAGCACGCAGCCCTACCCGCTCAAGCGCGTGATGGAGAAGTTCGGCCTCGGCCGCTTCCGCGTCACGCAGAAGATGAACGTGACCGATCCGCAAGACGTTTACCGAACGGACAACGCGGTGGCGGCGGACTGGGTGATGATGGGAAACCACGACACGCGCCCGATCTGGGCGCGCGTTGCCGAGTGGCGCGAGCAGGACGCGCTCGGCGATCGCGCGAACTACCTCGCCCGGCGGCTCGTCCCGGAGGACCAGGTGGACGCCTACCGCCGCCAGCTCCGCGCGGACGACGGCAAGCTCGTGCACGCGTACTTCGCGGACGCGCTCCTCAGCAACGCCGAGAACGTCGCCGTCTTCTTCGCCGACCTGCTCGGCTCGACCGAAACCTACAACGCTCCCGGCACGGTAGGACCGGAGAACTGGAACCTCCGCATCCCACACGACTACCAGGAGCGGTACCGTCGCGACGCTCGCGAGCTCCGGGCGCTGAACATCGAGTACGCCTGCTCGCTTGCGCTCCGGAGCCCGCTCGCGCGCGCCGTTACCTCACCCGCGCCCCGAGCGTGAGCGACAGCGTGTTGATGAAGTTGTCCGTGAACCCGGTCCGCGACTGCGACCAGAACTCGCGGTCGTCGTCCGGTCGCGTTCCGCCGCCCCCACCGCCGAATCCGCGCAGGTTCAGGAAGACATCGAGACCGGGAGTCGGCTCGAATCCGGTCCGCAGCGAGACGTCGTAGATCGAGCCGGTGAACTCGAAGTCGGCGCCGTTGATGAAGGCGGACGAAGCGTAGAAACCGTCGGCCTCCAATCCAAGAAAGGCGCCGGGAATCGGGCCGTCGGTGAAGCGGTACTCACCTCGCAGCTTGATGATCGGCACGGGGCCCAGGTCCTGCGTGGCCACCACGTCGGTCTGGTCGCCGTTGATCGAGACGAACCGGATCGAGGCGTTTCGCAGCTGGAGGCTCAGGCCCGCGGCGAGCTCGAGGTTGTCCGCCGGCGCGAAGTCGAAGAGATAGCTCGCGCGGTAGAACGGGAAGCTGTAGACGAGATTCACACCTTCGTCCGCCTCGAAGGTGACGTCGTCGATCGTGCGCGCCTCGTCAAACTTCACCTGCGTGGAGATCTCGAGCGGCTGGTAGAGGAAGA
>JBKHII010000026.1:0-34144 GCA_046538735.1 Spirochaetales bacterium | reverse complement strand
GTTCAGCCTGGTTGAGTACGTAGAAGACGAGAAGTCCTACTTCGCTGAATGGTTCACCGGCCTGGACGCTGCACCCGCCGCCCGGATCGACAGATATGTTCGACGAATGGAGTTTGGCAACTTCGGAGACTCGAAATCAGTTGGAGAGGGCGTCCGAGAGCTACGCATCGACTTTGGTCCGGGCTACCGAGTGTACTACGGGATCGACAAGGGGCGGGTGGTCCTGTTGCTCGGCGGCGGCACGAAACGTGGCCAGTCTCGCGACATCAGGAACGCCATCGACAGGTGGACAACCTACAAGGAACGGAAGAGGAAGAGGTAGAAGGATGGCACTGACCAGAGAATATCGAGAGACCGTTGTAGAGCGTCTGCGAGCCGACCGTGAGTTCACCGCCGCCTTGTTCTCGGAGGCGATTGCGGCATTCGTCGAGGGCGACAAGCAAACCGCGCTTTCCACACTGCGCGATCTGGTCCACGCTCACATCTCATTCAGGACCCTATCTGAGCAGACTGGTTTCGACGAAAAGGGGCTCCATCGGATGCTCAGCAGTCGAGGCAATCCCACGACACAGAACCTCTCTACGTTGTTGCACACGATCGAGAAAGATCTCGACCTGCGGGTTGAAGTGAAGGCGGTTTAGCCGACCCCCGTCGTCCCCGCCGGCGCTGAGATGATCCCCAGGTGGTCTATCGAGCAGACGCACGTGCCTGCTGTTCCTGTTCGGGCTGGTCGTCGGACGTCAGGTAGTCGCGTATGGACGCGGGGTTCTGCCGCAAATCGAGAACCTGGTAGACGATGACCACGGTGTCCTCATGAGATAGTAGACGGCGAAGGGGAACCGTCTGGATAGGAGACGATGGAATCCGAACTCTTCGGGTGTACTCCAGCATAGAGCAACTGCGGGTCCAGGAAGTAGTCGCCAACTCCTTGCCCGTGACGTGAGGAGAAGCGCCTTGACGCTCTTTGCGGCGTGGAGAAAACGGTGGGGCTCCCCGACGGACCTCGCTCTTGACTGTGTACGGCTCCGCAACCATCATGGCCACGGCCGAAGGAGAGAACATGAGCAGTTACTCGCTGCGAGGAAGGACCCTCGCGATGGCACTCTTCGTTCTCGCGCTATCCGTACCCCCGGTGATTACCGCAGAGGAGCCGGCGGACACGGTGGCTCCCTACGAGGCGTTCCCGGGCGCGCTCGGCATTGCGTACGGCGAGATCTCGGGCACGGGATTGCACTATCACCGATGGAACGGGAGTACGGGCTTCGGCTTCGCCGGCGGCATCGTGTACTTGCCGATCGGTTCTTCACTCACCGACACGACGCTCGACTACAATCTCGGAGGAGCCTTCCAGTGGCCCGTCTACGCCGATACCTTCGCGCCGTGGCTCGCCGGATCGCTCTACATCTTCGCGGGAGCTCACCATCGAGGATACATACCGATCGTCTATGAAGAGGTCGCAGCGGACGAGATCGAGGCGGTGACCGGGAGCTTCCAGGCGGAGATCGGCGCCGGCGGCGGAATCGGTATCGAGATCATTCTCTTCCAGCACTTTTCGATACCCGCAGAGTTCGGCTACGGCGCCGACTGGACCATCACGGAGACAAACCTGGGGGAGGCATTTCGGGTCCAGCTCTACGCTCAGACCGCGCTGCGGTATCGCTACTGAGTTGCGTAGTAGCCGCGATAACGCTCCGGTAGCATCCGCGCGATCGCGGTCATGATCTCGCGGACGTAGTGCTCTCGCTCGACCCGGCCGATCGAAGGCGGAATCCGGATCGGAGATCCGACCCGCACCGTGACCTTGGTTCGTCTCGCTCGCTTGAGGCAGCGCCAGAATGCTTCGCCTCCGTGGTGCGCGATCGGGAGCACCGGCGCACCAGTGCGGGCGGCGAGCATCGCGACTCCGGCGTGGCCCCGCTGAAGCGCGCCGTCGTACGTCCGCAGACCTTCGGGCGCGATCGCGACGATGGAACCGCGCTTCAGCTCCGCTTCGGCGCGCCGGAACGCGGCGGTGTCGACCGACTCGCGCCGGATCGGGATCGCGTCCCAGAGGTTCGCGAGGACGCGAAGAACCGGGTTGTCCCACGTCTCGACTTTCGCAAGCCCGATCAGTCTCCGCGGTCTGAGCAAGATGAAGAGAAGGGGGACCTCGAGGAAGTTGATGTGGTTGATCGCGATGATCAGCGGTCCGCGCCGTGGGATTCGGTCGATCCCGATTGCGCGGACTCGGACCAGCAGCTTGAGCAGGAGTCGGATCGTGAGCGTGACGACGCGGAACCTCACGCCCACGCGAACGGCTCCGGACGAGGTCTCAGAACCGAGATCATCCCGGGAACGCAACGCACTTCGAGCTCGGTCCCGTCCACGCTGACCGTCTCGCCGTCGGCGTGAATCGCGATGGGCCCGTCGTCCGAGGAGACGTGGAATCGGGAAGTCGAACCGACGGTGATGTGCGGGTGTGTCGCCTGCGTGCCCTTGAGGTATCGGACGATGAGCCCGAGCATCTGGAGCCGCCTGGGCGTGCCGGCGATGCAGAGGTCGAGCAGCCCATCGGCGGGATCGGCGTTCGGTGCCATGTGAAACGCCCCGCCCATGCGCCTGCCGTTCATGATCGAGACCTGAATACACGGACGGCGCTCTTCGCCGCCGTCGGTGACGATGCGGAGCATGGGAGCCCGATAGTAGCGAACGAGCGTCTTGACCGCGCCCACCAGGTACGCCGCGAAGCCCTTCACCCGCTTCATCCGCGCCGCCTCGAACCCGACGATTGTATCGAACCCGATGCCGATTCCGTTCCCGAAGTAGCGTCCGTCCGGGAAGAGCCCGCCCTTCAGGAACCCGATGTCGAGCGAGACGATCTCGCCATCGGTCAGGGCACGAACGGACTGCCGCAGGTCGGTCGGGATGCCGGCTCCGTAGGCGAAGTCGTTGCCGCGTCCCACCGGAAGCACGCCGATCGGCGGGATCTCGCCCCCGCTCTCACGAACCCTCATCAGTCCGTTCAGCACCTCGTTGACCGTACCGTCTCCGCCCGCGGCAATGATCGCGGTCGCGTGGTTCGAACGGGCGACCTCCTCGGCACGATCGATCGCGTCACCCGGATACCGGGTAGCAACGAGTCGATAGTTCACGCCGCAGGCCTCGAGGAGACGCTCAACCTCCAACAACCGTCGGCCTGCAGCACCCTGTCCTGCAGCCGGGTTGTACACGACCACGTAGTGATTCACGAAGACGCTATCATAGCAGGAATACCGACGCTATCACAAGATTCTGCCCCTTTGCTCGTGGAGCCACGCTCTGAACGCATGACGCGCAGGATGAACACGGCGTCTTCCTCGGCTCGACAGAAGATCCTGCAAGGTGGGACGATCACTTCACGGTACGGGGTCGCGGGTAGCTCTTCCAGTATTGCCCGCTCCCCGCGAGCGATACCTTCCAAGACTCGCAGTTTGCTCTGCATGAACTCGAAGGAGTCGACATCCACGAGGTACGCCGATACGTCCTCGCCCCGATCGGCGCGTTCGGTAATTTCGTCGGCGGTTGGAATGCTATCTGCTTTTCTCATACAGCGTCTGCTCCTCCTTGGTGGACTTCCAAAGGGTCACCAAGTGGTAGTATTCTCCCTCGCTGTCTTCGCGGACCTCACAGATCAACGAACAGAGATGCCCCGCAACCCAACCGATCGCTCTGAACTGCTCCGGATCGTCCGAACGGCAGTCTTCGAGCACATCGAGGCATTCTACAATCGGACCCGGTTGCACTCGACTCTCGGCTACCGCAGTCCGGTCGAATACGAGGAGGTCAGCGCAATTGGAGTCGCATAGCAACGATCCGGGGGCAGATCGTGGAACACAGCCCCGCGAGGTGGCTCGTCATGAAGTCTCCTGACGCAAGGTGGTACCCAAGACACCCCGGGAAACGGTAGGGTCACAAGCAGTTCGGGTGTCCACGAAATCGGGAGTTCCAATTGTCGCTGATCACACCGTATCAATCATCGGCAGGTTTCTGATTTCACGGAAGGGCTCGCTGGCGGAGAACATCCAATTCTCTTGAGTACCCTGCAAATTGCCAGGGCAACCCATAACCTTCTCTCCCTTCTTCCCGCGTATCCCGTATGCTTTCCCATAGCATAAGAGATATCCCACAAGGTGTCTTCTCTCTGATGGTCGATCAGCCAGTGGACTGCCGCATCGACTTGTTCGTCCCTTCCCGGATCGATGAATGAGATTGAATCAAGCGCGGCGACGAGGTTGTTCCACCAGAAAGGATACTCAAAGCGTACCCAGTAGTGGGGAGACTGGTAGGAAGAGTAGCAATCCGGTTCGAAGAATCGTGACTTAAGGAGCCTTGCCGCTTTCAGTGCGGCCTCCGATTCACGGTAGTCGGGATGAGCGGCGAACGCGCGGAGTACCATCCCGGTCCAGTTATGTGAAAACGGTTTGCTTCGCTCAGGCTGGACCGGCTCTGAGTGGGTGCTCGTGAGCCGGTACATGGTTTTCCCGTCGAAGCCTCTGGTGAGAATGGGAACGGTCCAGCCTCCGTCCTCCTGGCGCACGGAGAGAAGCCATTCAAACGCCTTTCTTGCGCGCGGATCGTCATGATACCCCGCCTTGACAAGAAGCGAGAGAAGCGCCCCGGTATAGTAGGTGGCATACTGGTTGGCCAGGAATCCCCTGAAATCCCCCTCTTCAGTCTGGCATGAGAAGACGAACTCCGCCGCTTTGGCCGCCGACGGGTTCTCACGGGTGAATCCGTACGTATCGACAAGAACCCTCAACTGCCGCCATGTCTCTATCAGCCCGTAATTGACCGCCTCATGTTTCTTCCCGCTCGTACCCGTCCACGAACCGTCATCATTCTGTTTCCGCACAATCCTCTGAGCTCCGGAAAGCTGCCACAAGCGGCTCTCAGGACCCGCTTCTTCTTCCAGCAGATCCCGTCGCGTATACAACACGAGCGCATCATCGCCGGAGGAGAGCAGAAGAGGAACAGGGTCATGTTTCAGTTGTTGCCGCCAATGATCCATCAAGAAACGAAACCACCTCCTCTCCAGTGGCAAGCTCTCGGCGGCAAAACCAGGCGGGACCTGGTAGCTGTTCGCGAGCGGGCGCTGCGCAGCGCGGTCGCCGACGATGCAGAAGGCGAGGCGGACCGGCCCGTCATGAGATCAGTCTACCACGATCGGGCGGTCTCCTGCTCGGACCCAATGCGCCGCGATCACCGCGGCTCCCGCGCAGAGGAGGCCGACGGCGATCCAGAGCGGACGCGTGCTCCCGCCCGTTGCCGAAGGAAGGAGCGGGGCCAGGCCGATTGCGAGGTTGCTCGCCGCGTGCAACAGCGCAACGAGGAGCACGCTGCCGCCGGTGCGGTTGAAGAGCCACGTGAGGACGATGGCGAGCGCAACGTCCTGCAGCACGAAGAGCCCGAAGGGGATCTGAGCGTGGAAGTTGCCGCCCATCCACCAGAGCGGCAGATGCCAGACGCCCCAGACGACGCCGACCACGAGGCTCGCGCGGAGCGGGCCGAAGCGGTCCCGCAATCTCGGCAGCGCGTAGCCGCGCCACCCGACCTCCTCGCCGAGCACGCTCGTGAAGAAGATGAGCGCGAACGCGGGGAAGATGAGGTGCCACTGCGCCGGGTCGTTCTCCGAGACCGCCGTACCTCCGAGCCGTCGATGCGCTGCGACGGCAGCCACGACGACCGGCACGGGCGCCGCGAGCGCGAAGAGGTACCATCCCGGATGCACGCGCCACCGCAGAAGCCGTTCCAGAAGCGCGCGAGCGCCGGATCGGCCCCGCTCCACAAGCGAGAGTATGACAGCGACCGTCGTGGGCATCCACGTGCCGACGATCCGCGCCGCCTCCTCCCCGAGGATCCCGAGGCGGTAAAGGCCGATCCACACGAACCAGGTGGCGGCGAGGGTGATGAGGAAGAAGCGTACCGACTCGCGCAGAGATCGTTCGCTCACTGTTCCATCCCCGCGTGTGCCCGCGCGACGGCGGTAACTGCGGTCGCCACGACCGCGAGCGTGGCGGTGTCCGCGTTCGCCGGCGTGTCACCGAGCTGGTGCATCGCGGGGTAGGGCGCCTGCACGACGGAGACCGCCTCGGCGAGACCTGCGAACGAGGCGTGGTCGCTCATGCCGCCCTCGATCACCTCCGCGTCGGACGCGTGCGCCCGTCGACCTGCCTGAAGCGCCTCGACCAGACGCGCAGCCAGCTCGTCGGCGTCGTCGGTCATGCTCACCGAGAAGGGCGATCCCCCCGTCCCGACCATGTCGACGTTGACGACCGTAGCGCCGCGAAGCGCCTCGCCGTGGTCGGCCGCGAACGCCTTCGAGCCGTACAGACCCTGTTCCTCGCCGTTGAAGAGCGCGACCCAGACCGGTCTTCGGGCGGCTGCGCCTGCGTCGGTAATCAGACGAGCCGCTTCGAGCACGACCGCGACGCCGCTCGCGTTATCGATCGCCCCGGGGTAGTACTCGTTCCCGGCCGCGCCGCCCGGCCCGTCCAAGTGAGCGGACAGGATGACCGGTGCCTCGCCCGACTCGCCGGCCACGATTCGCCCGACTACGTTGGCCACCTGCGCGTCTTCCACCCGGTAGCCGCCGGTGAGCTCGAGCGCCCCGGCGGCGATAGCGCGTCCGGCCGCTGCGGTCACCTGCATCAGCACGGGGCCGCCCGGCGGGTACGAGTCGCTCGTGAGGAAGAGACTCTTCGGCACCGACTCGATCTGCTCCGGCATCACGAGTACGATCGCCGCGGGGCCGGCCACGGGATCGAAGAGGAGCCGAGCAATCTCCCCGTCCGAGGCGATCTCTCCGAAGCGCTCGGCCGCTACGACGAACGCGTGGCCCCGGAGCTCGCGCATACGGTCGGCGTTCACCTGCTCAGCGGACAGTCGGGCAATCGGGGCCGAGAGCGGGCCGCCGATGGTCGTGCCCTCGCGGATCAGGACGTCGAAATCGACGCCGGCGAGGAGCTCTGTGCGCGGGCCGGCGTCCGCAGCGACCTTGAGACGCGGCACCTCGCCTGTGCGAACGACCGGCTGCGTGTAACGGTGCAGGAGCGAGTCGGCGCCGGGGAGCGGCGTCGCGCCGAGCTCGGCGAGCCTGCCGGCGAGGAACTCCACCGCCGCGTCGTTGCCCGCCGAGCCGGTGAGGCGGCCGCTGTAGGCGGGGGAGGCGAGCGCCTCGATCGTCGTGACGATCGCGACGCCGTCCGGCGATGCCGCAGGTGCCCGGCATCCGGCGAGGGCGGCGAGAACGAGGGTGAGGGCCAGGAACGTTCGCGTTGCGCCGACGCCCGCCCGGGTGCGAACGCGGCGCAATGAGAGCGTGGATTGGTTCATAGTGTGGCCGCAGGCTACCATGGAGTCCTACCGATAGGCAAACGAAACGCGGCCCGGCTCGCCGAACGGCGGTGACGAGCTGGAACCGGCGGACCCGATCGCGCGCGATCACCTTCGTGTTCATCTTGTTCACGTTCCGTCCGCCGGCGCCGCTCGACCGGGCGAAGGGCGATCCGGACTGCGGACGAGCGGATACCGTTGCGACGGAACCGTCTTCGATGTAGACTCCAGTCTCACGTATCTTGTCGTCGGCCCCGGGGCGGTCCCGATAGAAGGCCGGAACGACGCAGATAGAGAAGCGGAGCCGCATGTGAACAACGGATCGTTCGAGTGCTTTCGTGCGTTCATCGATCGGTACGGACGACTGTCGGATGCGGAATGGGATGCTCTGTCCCGGTTGTCTCGATTCGTTCGTCTCCGGCCGAAAGAGCATTTTCTCACTCCCCGAGACGACGTTCGGAAGATCGCTTTCATTACGAAAGGACTTGTTCGGCATTACGTGATCGACGGATCGGGCCGGGAACGGAACGTCGACTTCTGTTCCGAGAACGAATTCACCGGGTTTCACGATCCGTTTCGAGATTCCGCCGTTGATCACGCCTACTGGATTCAGGCGCTTGAGAATACCGATCTGCTCATGTGCGATGCCGGAGACGTAGCTCGGTGTTTCGAGGCTTTCCCGCGTCTCTACGAGGTTATGCATAAGATCATACGACCGTACTACGTTCGGAAGTGCGATCGAGAGCGGGAACTGCTCACACTGGACGCCATCTCCGCGTACGAAACGTTCCTTGCCCAGTTCCCCGGACTGGCGGAACGGCTTCCCCTGTATCATATCGCCGGATACCTGGGGATCTCGCCTGAAACGCTCAGCAGAATCCGGAAGAAGAGAACGACCTCCGTGTCTTCTTGATGTGCGTCAAGGATATGCGACGCGTTGTCATGGAGACTGCGATTGTGTGGAACGATCGCCGTTCTCGCATGAGGACTTGATGGAGAGGCGGAGATGAAGACGATACCGCGCGGATCGAGAACCCTCTCGGGCTGTTGCATCGTGCTACTGACGGTTCTCATCGGCTGCACCGGCTGCGGGACGGTCCGTCCCGAAATGCTGACTCGGAACGAGTACACACCCGGAGAGTCGTGGAGAACCGCCTCGCCGGAGGAACTCGGCGTCGATTCGGACGTGGTACGCCGATTCGTGGAGCGTATCGAGAGGAAGAGCATCGATCTCCATGGACTGGTCGTGATCAAGGACGGCCATCTGGTGACGGACGTTTCCGTCGATCCGTACGCGACCTCCGTTCCTCACGACATCGCTTCCGTTACGAAGAGCGTCATGGCCGTACTCGTCGGTATCGCCATGGACCGGGGATACTTCACCGGCCCCGATCAGCTCGTCTCCGAGATCTTCCGGGATCACCCCGTCTTGAGCGGTGCGAAAGCGTTCTCCGGCGTCACGATCGGCCATGTGCTCTCCATGACGTCCGGGATCGAATCGATCGGCAAGGTCACCGAGGAGACGCCGTTCGCGGAGACGACGCTCCTGGAGATGCTGAGATCGAACGACTGGGAGCGTTTCGTCGCGAATCTCGAGCAGATCGATCCTCCCGGAACACGATTCAGCTACAGCAGCATCAACTACCACATCCTGTCCATGGCGATCAGCGAGGCGTGCGGTATGAACGCGCTGGCCTTTGCGGAGGAACATCTCTTCCGACGTATCGGTATCGGACCGCTCGTCTGGCCGGAGGATCCTCACGGGAACAACCGCGGCTGGGGCGACCTCCGGATGTCGCTTCACGATCTGGCGCGATTCGCGTACCTGATCGGGAACCGCGGGATGTGGGGAGATGAACGAATCGTTTCGTTTCCCTGGCTTTCGCAGATGCTTACGGCGCACGGTACGTCCCAGTGGACGCCGGTCTTCACGCTCGACTACGGCTACGGCTGGTTCCTCCCGAAAGGAGTTCTCCTGTGGAATTGCTTCATCGCGATGGGACGGGGCGGGCAGTGCGTGTATGTCTTTCCTGAAGAGAACGCGCTGGTAGTGACCGCCGGGAACTACGATATCACGGACCTCCTGTTCGAAGTACCGAGGCTCACGGGAGGTCGACGTCGGTCGGGAGAGCTGAACGACGTCGAGCCGGCAGGCGAGTTTTCCGGAGAACCCGTTCGGGTCGTTCTGCATCGCTCCGAACGGTCGGCGTTGAGCCGCGAGGCGACCGATGCGAGCTTATCTCCCGAGGATTGGCGGCCGCTTCTCGGGGAATGGGAAGCGGATGGTAACATCTTCGGTATCTCCGAGTTCCGCATTCTGGCCGAACGGGAAGGCGAAGAACGAGACGGCGACGTGAAGTTTGCGCTTACCTGTCCGGTGTTCCAGTTCGACGGCGTCATCGCGGTCGACGGCCGCGAACGCGTGTCTTTGCGAGAAGCGGACGGCGTTCATGTACGAAGCAGCGCCTCGAAAGACGGCCGAGACGGGATTACCGTCGTTTTTGACGAGATCGAAAGCATCAACACCTTCCGGTTGACCTTCGAGTTTGGTGACGAGAGTCTCGGGGAGGACTCGCTGGCATTGACGCTGTACGAACACATCCTGCTCCCGAGATCCTATCGAGTGACCGCTCGTCGATCGGCACGATAGCGGATCCTCCGTTCGATGCTGCGGGAGATCCTCGCCGTTTCCGAACCGGCGCTCGACGAGTTCAGCGAGAGGTCGACGTTGGACCACGACCAACGTCGTACGACCTGCTCGTCGTGAAGAAGCACGCTTCTGATTCGTGTTTCTTCTCCGCCACCTTCCCGCCATGCTTCCGTTCCACGGAGAACGTGAGCCGCGTGCTCGACCTCTCTCGCGTCGAGCTGGAATACTCGGAGAACGGCCGCTTCCGCGGCGTGACGATGCCGTCCGGCCCGAACCCTCGTTCATAACCGGGTTCTCCGCAGAAGCGGCCGGCCGTTGATGATCGGGATGATGGTTGCCCATCAGACCCACGGCGACATGCTGAGGCTCAATCCCCACTTCCACGCGACCGTCCTTGACGGTGGCTTTGACGACGAGGGAACGTTCTTCTACACCCCCGTTCAGCGGACTGGTCGCCATGGTGGAGGTTTTCGGGCGGCATCTTGTCTGGCTTCTGGTGGAGAAGGAGTTGCTCGCCCAAGGGAACGCAACCGATACGCCACTACGGGCTCTCTTCGTGTCGGATCAAGGGGCAATGGGGTTCACCCCGCGGCAGACGCCGAAGCGGTCGATCCGCTCGTCTGCTCGAAGTGCGGTTCTTTGTATGAAGTGCCGTTCCGCGCGATCGGCACCTTCGGTTCCGGTCGTTTTCGCAGGGTTCGGCCGGTTACGGCGTGTTCACTATTGGTATCAGCTAATCAGTCACGTTGCTCTCAGTAACGCCCGTTCCCGCCGGATACTCGCCGGAACCGTATCAACCCGTGCTATGGTACTACCCGTGCAACACATCGAGGAACTGCATCGTCGGTTTTTGGAGCGGGCGCAACTGGACAAAGCGAGTCCGCTACCCCTGTACTTCCAGATCAAGCAGCTTGTATTGCGCCATATCGGAGAGCTCCGGGATGGAGACCCGATCCCGCCGGAACAACGCATATCCGAGGCTCTGGACGTGAGCAGACCCACGGTTCGGCAGGCGATCGCGGAGCTGGTCCAGGAAGGTCTGCTCATGCGAACCGCCGGGAAGGGCACCTTTGTGACCTCCCGGAAGATTCGGCGCGAGATCAGCCGGACCTTTGAACGCTTTGACGTCGAGATGCAACTGCACGGTCACACCGCCCGGACGGAAGTACTCGATCTGCGACGGGACGTGGCAGACCCGGAAACGTCGGTTCAGTTCGGTATTGACGAGGGAGACCCGGTGTACCGGCTGGAACGGCGCCGCTTCACCGACGGTGAGAGCCTGCTCTACGTGATCTCCATGATCCCCGCCTCGCTGGTACCGAACCTTGAGCGTTACCGGGATCGGCTGGTGGCGCTCCGGCATACGTTGGAAACCGTCTACGGTCACCGTCTGGTCCGTGCTATTCGTCGTCTCGAGGCGACTACGGCGGACGTAGATCATGCAGCGTTCCTCGACGTATC
Organism: Spirochaetales bacterium; assembly: GCA_046538735.1. Classification (GTDB taxonomy): domain Bacteria; phylum Spirochaetota; class Spirochaetia; order DSM-27196; family SLST01; genus SLST01. Next base: position 22,683 of record JBKHII010000026.1, on the reverse strand, counting down.
CGAGGGCAGTCCGGTTCAGTTTGTCGAGACGCACGTCTATTCCGCGGCCGAGCTCTGCATCGAGTATTCCCGCTCCTGGTATCGCGGGGACCGGACGAGCTTCTACGTAACCGTGGATCGGGACAATCTCATACATATTTGATCGAGCACTCATCCAAGCCTAACAATCAAATGTAAATACTAGCTTACATTTCAAGTATGGAGGTTTCTGATGAACCGAACATCGTGTATTACGGCCTTGTTCGTCTTGGTCGCGGCTTTCGCATTCGCCAATGGGGTGGAAGAGGAATCCACCGAAGGTGTAGGAGGAACGATCACCCTGTACACCTCGGAGACGCTCACGGACGTGCAGCTCTATGCACAACAGTTTGAACGGCTCAATCCCGGCACCACCGTCGACATCTTTCGACTTGGTACCACCGAGCTCGTCGCCCGGCTCCTGGCGGAGATGGAAGCGGGCTCTCCCGGTGCGGACGTGATCTGGTTTGCGGACATGGCGCTCTTCGAAGACTTTGCCGCCAACGGCGATCTGCTTCAGATTGATCCCCCGGAAGCGGCGAACATTCCGGAGCAGTACGTGTACTTCGACGGCAGCGCCTACGAGACGCGTCTTATCTACCAGGTCATCGCGTACAACACCAACCTGATTCCCGACGGCATCGACGGCTGGTCGGACCTGATCGATCCGCAGTGGCGCGGACGCGTCGGTTCCGCCTCTCCCTTCACCTCCGGGGCAACCCTCACCCAGGCGGCGACCCTGGCCAACGATCCGGACTTCGGCTGGGACTACTACCGCGATCTGGCGGCAAATGAGGTGTATATGGGCGGCGGAAACGGCGGCATCGCCACGAAGGTGGCTACCGGCGAGTTCGCTCTGGGACTGACGATCGACTTCATGGCGCGGGCGCAGATGGCGCAGGGTGCCCCGGTGGACTACGTCTACCAATCGGAGGGTTCACTCTATGTTCCGACCCCGATCGGCGTGATGTCCGCGACGGACAACCCGGCGCTGGCGGAAGCGTTCGTCAACTACCTCATGAGCGTCCCCGGACAGCTGCAGCAGGCGGCCCGCGGCTACTTGCCCGTCAACCGCAACGTGGCGCTTCCAGACGGTATGACCCCGGCGGATGAGATCGACGTCCTCACCACCGACTGGCAGTACCTGCGGGAAAACCGGGAAGAGATTCTCAGTACCTTTGCCGAGATCTTCGGGATCAACTGACACCCCGATCCGATCTATGAAGGTACGACCCAGGATCACCACCGTCGCGCTCGGCGTCGCGGTGGTGATCGTTCTGTGCATTCTGTTTATTCTGCCCTTCGGGCGACTGGCGATCATCGCCGGCACCCGAGGCGGCATTCCCACGATGGAGAACCTGCGCATGCTCGCGCCGTCGGGGGCGGACTTCCGTGCTCTCCGCAACAGCATGCTGGTGGGGGTGCTCTCCACGACGCTCGCGGTGGGCGGCGCGGCGATCGCGTCGTGGCTTCTCGAGCGAACCGATGTTCCGGGGGCACGATTCTGGTCCTGGGCGCTGATCCTCCCGTACTTCATCCCGCCCTTCGTCACGGCCTTCGCCTGGACGCGCCTTCTCGGACCGATCGGCTACTACAATCTCATCCTCATGAATACGTTCGGTCTCGATCGGGCGCCGATCTCGATCTACGGTGCCGGCGGTGTCGTCGCAATCTCGGCGATCTACGGATTCCCGTTTGCCTTCTTGATCCTTCGACGGGCGATCCGCAACAGCGATGGCTCTCTGGAGGAAGCGGCCCGCATCTCCGGTTCCTCACCCCTGCGGAGCGCGGTGACGGTAACACTTCCCACGCTTCTGCCCTCGATCGGAGCGGCGGCGATCATAGTCTTTGTTACCACCGTATCGATGTTCGGTATCCCGGCGATTCTTGGGGTGCCGGGGCGCTTCGTGGTACTTACCACGAGGATCTACGCGTACGTGGGTTCTTTCGGCAATCGCTACGGACTGAATATCGCGGCGGCCCTGTCGCTTGTGTTGCTCCTGATCGGAACGCTCGGACTCCTTGCCCAGCAGTGGGTGATCCGTCGGGAACGCTTTGTCACCATCACCGGGAAGTCCTTGCAAGCAGCGCCGGTGCAGCTGGGTGCCCTGCGCTGGGTAGTGGCCGCGTTCTTTGGCGTGGTGATCGCACTTGGTGTGTTTGCGCCGATCGCGGCGCTCCTCGCCACGGGGATTACGCGATCACTGGGAGTACCACTCCTCGCCGGGAACGTCACACTCGCGCACTTCGCGACGGTCTTCACAGGGATGCCCGTGGTGGCGCGTTCGACCCGGAACAGCTTGCTTCTGGGGCTGGGAATCGCCACGATCACCACAATCGTCGCAACGGGTGTGGTCTTTCTCCGTCGCTACGGTCGCTCAGGTATCGAACGACGCCTGGCCCGGACTGCGGACATCCTCTTGAGTGTCCCCTACGCGGTACCGGGGATGGTGATCGGGATCGCCATGATCGTCACCTGGATACGCCCCGTTCTCGGGATTCGGGTCTACAACACCTGGTGGATTCTGGCGATGGCGTACCTCGTGCGATTCATGATTTTCCCGCTGCGATCGGCGGACGCGGCGACCCGGGCGCTGGATCCAAGTCTGATCGAGGCGGCACAGCTCTCGGGATCGACGCCTGCGCGGATTACCGTCGATATCGTCACTCCTCTGATCCGGCCGTCGCTGATCTCCGGTTGGATCCTTGTGTTTATGCCCGCCCTGACGGAGCTGACCCTGAGCATTCTGCTCTACTCTCCGGGGAACGAGACGATCGGCGTCACCGCGTACAACATCATTCAGGAAGGACTCCTCCCGGTCGCGTCCGCGTTGGCGGTCCTCATCACCCTGGGGGTCCTGCTGATCGATCTGATCCTGCGCCGACTGGGAGACCACGAGTAGTATCGGGATAGAGAATGGCACGCATACTGATCGAGAACGCAACAAAGACATACCACGGCTCAGGAAGAGGCCAGGAGAGCAAGACCGCTCTCGACCGGGTGTCGCTGGAGATTCACGACCGGGAGTTCTTCTCGCTCCTGGGTCCCTCGGGCTGCGGCAAGACGACGCTCCTTCGTTCCGTGGCGGGATTCTTCCCGATCGATTCCGGCCGGATTACGATCGGCGATACCGTGGTGGCGGATCGGGACGCGGGCATCGCCGTCCCGCCGGAACACCGCTCCCTGGGTATGGTGTTTCAGTCGTACGCCGTCTGGCCACACATGACCGTCTTTGACAACGTCGCCTATCCGCTCAGGATCAAAGGGTTTGAACCCGGGGACCGGGTGGACCGGGCGGGCCTGGCACTCCGGCAGGTCCGCCTCGATGGTCTGGAAAGCCGCTATCCCGCGGAGCTCTCCGGGGGACAGCAGCAGCGCGTGGCCCTCGCCCGGGCGATCGTCATGGAACCGGCGGCACTGCTCCTCGATGAACCCCTGTCCAACCTGGACGCCCGCCTGCGGGCGCAGATGCGCTTTGAGCTCAAGGAGCTGCAGCAGCGTCTCGGCCTGACGATTCTCTACGTCACCCACGATCAGGAAGAGGCTCTAGCGATGAGTGATCGTATCGCCGTAATGGACGACGGCGTGGTGGTGCAGCAGGATCGGCCCGAAGACCTCTACCAGTCGCCGGCTACCATTTCCGTGGCTTCCTTTCTTGGTCGAACATCGATCCTCCGCGGAACCCTGGAGTTCTCCAACGGGTCCCGGACACTTCGGATCGCGGGACACCCGGTGGGAGGGCGTCTGGTCTTTGGGCGCGATACGGAGAACCAGCCGGCTGGAGGCGGTTCGCGGGAGGTTCTGGCGTCGGCCAGATACTCCGCGGTGCGCGCGACGGAATCGAAGGCGGACCGTATCCCCGCTCGTACTCGGGTTTCCACCTTTATGGGGGACTACTGGCTCCACGAGCTCTCGCTGGAGGACGGGCAGACGATCATCGCCCGCGGCGATATCCAAGATGGACCGCACCCCCACGGGTCGGAACTCTCCGTAGAGTTCACGCAGGTGCACGTCTTCCCGGCCGATGCCGAATGAGGATCGTCGCGCTCGCGGATACCCACCTGGTTCCGCACGGCGAGCGCTACGTCGACCACGATCCCTGGGCGACGCTGGAACGTGCGATCCGCGTGATCGACGAGTTGCGGCCGGACCTCGTCGTCCACGCCGGCGACATCGTCGCCCGTCCCGCCGCGGAGCCGGTGTACCACGCGTTCTTTGAGTACCTGCACGGTGGTGGACACCAGGCGCCATGGCACCTGATCCCGGGAAACCACGACGATATCGAGACGCTGGCGCGGCTCGGGAAGTCGCTGCCGCCGGACACCGGCGTCTCCATCCACGTTGAACCGGTACTCCTCGGAAATGACTCGGGCGACGCGCCGATCGCGTTGATCCCGGAGGGTGCGGATGCCGACGATACAAAACGACTCCTGGCACGGGAGGATTGGCGTATCCTCGTCACCCACCGCCACCTTACCCCCACCGGCGTGCCCTGGATCGACGAGACGATCCATCCCCTCCGCCGGACGCTGCTTGCCGCCCTGAGCGTCCGAGCGTGGCGCCTCGCGATCACCGGTCACTCCCATCGCTGGGCACTCGAAACGACGGAGGACGTCCCCGACTCGTGCCGTATCCTCACGCTGGACGGTCTCGCCACGACCTTTGATCACCGGGCTCCGTCGTGGGCACTGGCCGATCACACTCCTTCGATGGCGTTGATCGATACGGAGCGACTCCACGACCCACGCGCCCTGGAACGCATTGCGGTCACGCACGCCACCCCTGCCGACCGATAGCATCGGTACCAATCGTTGCTGCCGGCGCAGAATCACGCGCCGGCATCGACGGAATCAGCCTCCCAAGACTGGAGCCCGTGAAGGGATGCCCATCCACCAGATTTGGCAGTACCCCGTCACCTTGGGCTCTCTTCACTGTTGGATATGCTGCGGCTGCATTGGAGTCGTTCATGAGCCGCGGTATACGGAACCGTACGTACGGTGATGTCGGAGGACGGCGGGGTGGCTCCGCCTCCTACTCGATCCCGGGACGGCACGGTCAGTTTCGTTTCGAGGTCGCCCGGCAGCCGGCTCAGCTCGCTGCACGACCAGTTTCTGAACATGACGGTTGTCGTTTCATCGTAGTCTGAATCCCAATGCCCACCGCCGAGCGCGAGGTAGCCGTCGGTACCCAGCCGTTGCCGTTGCCGTCGCTGACGTAGTGCCAAGAGTTCGGCTCGTCGAAAGGAGTCCATCGATCGGTGTTGAACTCCGGGTAGGTTGCGCGGAAGGTCTCTCCGGCCATATCCATCTCGTCCTCGCCGTGAACCGCGACCAGAAGAAACGGCACGATAGGACACTGATGAGATCAAGCACGTTCCTTGGCCCCTCATCATGATCGGTCGTGCACCGCCCACTGTCGTCGTGAATGCAGACGGCCCGCGACCGTTCGAGCCGGTGGCGCGCGGCGGCCTTCGTGAGTACAATGCGGTCCACTATGCGACATCCGAGCTCCGCGCGTCAGATCGTCTCGCTCAACTTCGCCTCCATGGCGCAGCACGGTATCATCCTGCTCCTCGTGGGACCGCTCGTCCCCAACCTCATGAAGACCTTCGGAGTAGGCGAGAGTCTTGCCGGGCTGCTCCTCGCGATGGGTTCGCTCGGCTTCGTCGCGGGTCCACTCTTTGCCGGTGCGGTCATCGATCGGATCAACGTTCGGGCGGCGTTGCTCGTGGGGTTCGGCATCGAGCTCGTCGCGCTCGCGCTCTTCGGCTTGTCGCCCGTGTTCGTTGCCGCGATCGCCGCCAACTTCATCATGCACCTCGGATCGTCGTTCGTTGAGACGGCCGCGAACGTCATGCCCACGCTCACCGAGCGGAAGGGGACGGCTCATGCGGTGATGAACCTCGTTCACATGTTCTTCAGCGTGGGCGCGTTCGTGGGCCCTTTCCTCATCGGCCTCTATCTCGGAGCGACCGGCGAGTGGCGTCCCGTGCTTTTCTTCGCGCTCGTTCCGACCGGTCTGCTCCTCGCCTGGACGCTTTCGGTTCGGTTCCCCCGGAAGGACGGCGCCGCAACCTCCGCGGGCGCGTTCGCGCACCTCGGCTCCGTGCTCCGGACGCCGTACGCGATCTACGGGGCGGTCACGTTGCTGCTCTACGTAGGCGCGGAGGTCGGCGTCTCGAGCTGGGTCGTCTACTACCTGCAGGAGGAGCTCGGGCTCAGCGCGGTCGGGTCCACCGCCGGGCTCTCCGTCCTCTGGATCGCGATCATGGTCGGCCGCTACGCGAACAGCATCCTCGGGAACCGCTTCTCGAGTACCGCGCTCGTCACCGTATCCGGCGTGGCAGGAGCCGCCGGCGTCGTGGTCTTCCTCTTCGCGCAGAGCGGGCTCGCCGCGTACGCCGCGCTCGCGTGGGTAGGCGTCTGCCTCTCCGGTGTGTTCCCGAACGTGATGGCGGAGCTCAACAACCGCGAGCCCGAGAAGACCGGAACGGTCACTGCGGTCATGGCGATGGGCGCCGCGACCGGCGCCGGGCTCTTCCAGTGGTTCGTGGGCTTTCTCGCAGAGAACGCGTCGCTGACGGCCGCCTTCGTGACGCCGGCGGTGCTGCAACTCCTGCTCGTGATCTCGTTCTGGGCGGCAGTCCGCAGTCGATGATTATGGTACCTTGAGCGAATGATCGTCACCGCTATCCGAACGCGAAGAGTCTCTGCCGCAGAGATGAGCCTCACCGATCTGCTGGATGAGTCGATCGAGCGGCTCGAGCCCGGAACCATCGTCGGCATCACCTCCAAAGTCGTATCGTTGTGCGAGAACCGCGTCGTTGACCCCGCCCGCGTCGACAAGTCCGAGCTCATCGAGTCCGAAGCGGACCGCTACCTGCCGGCCTCGAGCAGCAGGTACCACGTCTTCCTCACGATCAAGCAGAACACGCTCATCCCCTCGGCCGGCATCGACGAGTCGAATACCGGCGGCACGTACGTGCTCTGGCCCGAGGATCCCCAGCGCTCGGCGAACGCGATGTGGAAGCACCTCGTGATGAGACACGAGACGACCGAGCTCGGCGTGATCATCACGGACAGCACGACCTCTCCGCTCCGGATGGGCGTTGGAGGCATCCCGATCGCGCACGCCGGGTTTCGGGCGGTCAACGACTTTGTGGGGACCGACGATTTGTTCGGGCGCCCGCTCGTCATGACGCGCTCGAACGTCGCCGCCGGCATTGCCGCCGCTGCCGTCGCCGTGATGGGCGAGGCCGCGGAGCAGACCCCGATCGCGCTCATCCGCGACGTCCCCTTCGTGGAGTTTCAGCGTCGCGTCCCCACCGCCGAGGAGCTCTCCGAGCTCGTGATCGATCCGGAGGACGACCTCTACGCACCCGTGCTCGGGTGCGCTCCCTGGCACCAGGGACGAGGCAGATAGAGTCCTTGCCCCTCCATATGGACTATTCTCCGCGCATCACCGTCCTCGTACACTAACGGACAGGTCACGCTCACCGCGGTCGTGGGCAACTCGGTCGAGGAGCAGGAGGCGCAATGAATCCGACCAGACGAAAGGGATCTCTCACCATCATGATCGCGCTCTTCCTCGTTATGTTGTCTCCCGCTGCGTGCGCGGGGGGCGGCTCGGAGGAGGAAGAGCCGGAGGATCACATCGTGACAAGGACGATCGTGGCGAACCCCGAGGAGATGCAGCAAGTGTTCATGGACGTCGCGGAAGAGGTGCTTCCCGCCGTCGTTGAGGTGAATGTCCTGCAGATCGTGGAGCAGCAGCCGCAGTCGCTGTTCGACTACTTCTTCGGGCAGCCGGAGGAAGGCGGGCGGCGCCGGCCCGGACTCGGATCCGGCGTCATCGTGAGGACGAACGGCGACACGGTCTACGTCGTGACGAACTACCACGTCGTTCGCGACGCCGACCAGATCAGCGTCGTGCTCACCGACGAACGCGAGTTCGAGGCGAGCATCGTGGGCGGCGATCAACGGACCGACCTCGCGCTGCTCGAGTTCACGAGCTCGGACGACATTCCGGTGATCGAGCCGGGCGACTCGGACGACGCGAGCGTGGGGCAGTGGGTCATCGCCGTCGGCAACCCATACGGATTCGAGTCGACCGTGACCGTGGGTATCATTAGCGCGCTCGGCCGTACCGCGCGGGCGGGGACGCCGGTCGGCGGCTTCACCGAGTACATCCAGACGGACGCGGCGATCAACCCGGGCAACTCGGGTGGAGCGCTCGTGGATCTGGACGGTCGTCTCGTGGGGGTGAACACGTGGATCGCCTCGCAGTCCGGAGGCAGCGTCGGCATAGGATTCGCGATTCCCGTCAACGTCGTGAACAGCGCCATAGACGATCTCATCGAGCAAGGGCGTATCGTCTACGGCTGGCTCGGCGTCACGGCGATGGACCCCACGAGCCAGGCGCTTCCGGGGCTCGCCTCCGACCTCGGCATCGGGGATGAGACGGGAGTCCTGATCGGGAACGTCCACAGCGCATCACCGGCGGTGGAGGCGGGTATCGTCCCGGGAGACTTCGTGACTGCGGTCGAGGGCCGTGAGATAGAGAGCTTCAGCGACTTCGAACGAGCGGTCGGCGGCAACCGTCCCGGGACCGAGGTCGACTTCTCGATCATCCGATTCGGGGACGAGCGGGACGTGACCGTCACGCTGGCGGAACAGCCGCCGCAGGAGGAGCTCAATAACCCGGCGAACATCTGGCCCGGTATGTACGTCCTCCCGATTACGGACGAACTGCGCGAACAGGCAGGCATTCCGTGGTCCGCGCAGGGAGTCGTTGCGATTCGTGTGATCGCCGAGTCGCCCGTCGCGGCATCCGGGCTCCGCAGAGGCGACATCATCGTGGACATCAACGGGAACGAGACGCCGGACGCGGCATCGTTCTACGAAGAGCTCGCCGCGACCGATCCCGGCGACCGAATCGAGTTCGGGATCAACCGCGGCGGCCGCGAGATCGGCATCAGCCTGACGAGATAGCGGCGCGTGCGACCACAATGGACAATCGTTCTTGACCGCGCCGCGCGACGGTGGAACACTGAAGACATGGTGGGTACGGTGGTTCGTGCGGCGGTTGCTCTCGCACTCCTGTTCGGGCCCGCCTTGCCGCTGTGGCCCGGAGGCGCGAACGAGCCGACCGTCGACGCGCCTGCCCCGACCGCCGAGGAGTCGGCGGGGGGCTACGCCGGTGAGCGCACACGGCTCGTGGAGAGCTCGATCCTCGGCGAGGGTATCACCGATCCGGCGGTTCTCGAGGCGATGCGCTCCGTGCGGCGGCACGAGTTCGTGCCGCCGGAGTACCGGAGTGCCTCGTATCAGAATCGGCCGCTTCCGATCGGGCACGGACAGACGATCTCGCAGCCGTACGTGGTGGCGTACATGACCGAGGTGCTCGAGCTGGATTCGCAGTCCACGGTGCTCGAGGTCGGGACCGGGAGCGGATACCAGGCGGCGGTCCTGGGAGAGATCGTCGACCTGGTCCATTCGATCGAGATCATCGAGCCGCTGGCTGAGAGCGCTGCCGAGCGTCTGGATCGCCTTGGCCACGGGAATGTCGTGGTCCACCAGGGCGACGGTTACTTCGGCTGGGAGGCCGGCGCTCCGTACGATGCGATCATCGTGACCGCGGCTGCCGGACACATACCGCCTCCGTTGCTCGATCAACTTGCGACCGGCGGACGGATGGTGATTCCGGTCGGTCCGATTCACGCGGTCCAGCAACTCATTCTCGTGGAGAAGGCTCGCGACGGTTCGGTCTCCACGACGCAGCTCCTGCCGGTGCGGTTCGTGCCCATGACCGGACGAGCGCAGGAATGAGCCGGCTGCGCGCGACGACCACCGACACGGTCCTGCTCGTCTTCGTCTCCGCTGCGGTCATCGCGCTCCAGATCGTGCTCGTCCGCACGCTCTCGTTTTCCTCGTACCACCACTTCGTCTACCTCGTCGTCAGTACGGCGCTCCTGGGTTTCGGGGCGAGCGGCACGGTGCTCGCCTTGCTCGGCGAACGAGCCGAGCGTGGCTTCGGCTGGATCGTGCTCGGCTCGCTCTGGGTGCTGGCGCTTGTCGCGTGGACCCTCCGTGTCGCGCTGGCGGTCCCGGTCGATCTCTACTACCTGCTCTACGACCTGGGAGAAGCGGGGCGGCTCTGGGTCGCCACGCTCGTGCTTGCCGTGCCGTTCTTCGCCGGTGGACTCCTCGTGGGAGCGATCCTCCGCCGGCACCGCGATCGGCCGGGTCCCACGTACGCCGCCAATCTCGCGGGAAGCGGCGCAGGCGGGGTTGGGGTGCTGCCGCTCCTCGCCGTGGCCGATCCGGAAGCGATCGTAGCGGCGATCGGCGTGCTCGCGGCGGGAGCGTCCGTGGCGTGGCTCGCGCTCGGCGGGGCTTCTGCCGCCAAACGTGCGCCGCGCGTTCTGTCCGCGGCCGGTTGCGCGGCCGCCGTCGCCGTGTCCGCGCTCGCCGCCGTGCTCGCCTGGTCGCCCCCGGTCGACCAGTACAAGGGACTCGCTTTCGCCCGGCGGCTCGCCGCCCAGGGCGATGCCGCGCTCGTCGCCGAGACTCGGAGTCCCATCGCGCGATGGCACGTCTACGACGCGCCGTCCATGCACTACACGCTCTTCGCGAGCCCGGGCAGCCCGCCCCCGCCCCCGCAGCTCCAGGTCTTCCGCGACGGCTTTCTTGCCGGCGCGCTCTTTCGCATCGTCGAGGCGAACGAGGCACCGATTCTCGACCACCTCCCGCAGTCACTCCCGTACGCAGCCCTCGAGCGTCCGGACGTTCTGATCCTCGGTGAGACGAGCGGCGTGAACGTCTGGGTCGCGCTCCGTAACGGCGCACGCTCGGTGACGGTCGTCCACCGCGACGAGGAGTTCGTCCGGGCGATGACGGGTCCCTCCGGACCGCCGGGGGGCCACGTGTTCGCGCGCGAGCGCGTGCGCGTCGTCGCGCTCGATCCTCGTACCGCGCTCGCGCAGCTCTTCGGTCCGTTCGACCTGATCCACATCGCCGAGGCGGAGGGAACGCCCGCCGCCGGAGCCGGTCTCGTCTCGCTGCAGGAAGACTACCTGCTCACGACCGAGGCGATCTCGCAGGCACGCGCGCTGCTGCGACCCGACGGCTTGATCAGCGTCACCCGCGGCCTCTACTCGCCGCCCCGGGACAACCTGCGACTCGTCTCGCTGTTCGCCGCGTCGCTCCGGGCGGACGCGGTTCACCGCCCCGGCGACCACGTCGTCCAGGCGCGCAACTACCTCGCTGCGACGACCCTGCTCAGCCGCGATCCTCTCTCCGCCGTCCGTGCGGAGCGCCTCGTCGCCCGCGCGAACGCGCTCCGGATGGATGTGGACTCGTTCCCGAACATCACGACGGACGATCTGACCGAAATCAACCGCATCGACGGTCCACCCGGTGAGACCGGCTCGTACCTCTACCACGGGGCGCGAGCGCTCCTGAATCAGTCCGAAGGTCGATTCGCCGATCGGTGGATCTACGATCTCTCACCTCCCACGGACGACGCGCCGTACTTCCACAACTTCTTCCGGCTCCGTTCGCTCTCGACCTACATCGAAAGCTACGGTCACCTCTGGTTCTCCCGGCTCGAGCTCGGTCCGGTCGTTGTCGCCGCGACACTCGTGCAGGCGACCGTTGCCGGTGCGCTTCTCGTCCTCGTTCCGATTCTCGTCGCGCGTCGCACGCGGGCGCACGGCGCCGCCGGGTGGACGGTCGTTCACTTCCTCGCGATCGGGCTCGGATTCATGGGGCTGGAGATGCTCTTCATCCAGAAGGGGACGCTCATCCTCGGCGACCCCGTGTACTCCGCCGCCGCCGTGATCACGGCGATTCTCGTGTGGGCCGGCGTGGGGAGCGCGGTCGAAGGACGCGTGCGAATCGCCGCCGCGGGGCGAATCGCCGTCGCGGCCGCGGCCGTGGTGGTCCTCGGCGCCGCGACGCTCGTGGGGATGGACGCCGTGCAGCCGTTGCTCGCGACCGCCGCGGGGGTAGTTCGGTTCGCGGCGCTCCTGGTCGCGCTCGGTCCGGTTTCGTTTGCGATGGGGTGGCTCTTTCCGGCCGGAGTCGAACGACTCGGCGAGCGGGAAGGCGAGGTGGGGCTCGCGCTCGCGGTGAACGGCGTGGCCTCCGTCGTCGCCGCGCCGCTCGCGGTGCTCGTCTCGTCCGGCCTCGGATTCCCGGCACTGCTCGGCGGCGCGCTCTCGTGCTACGCGATCGCCGGGCTCGTCTCTCTCTATAGCACCACGACGCGGCGGCCGTGACGGAAGATGCTCACCTGCCTCGTGGACTCGCTGATCGCGACGGCGACCGCCTCGCTCACCGCCGTGATCGAGGCGGCGGCCGTGTGGCGTGCCCCCAGACCGGACGGGAGATTCGGGATGTCTACGTCCACGCGCAGGTAGGTGCCCGCCGATTCGATCACACCGTCGTCCGTCACAATGAACGCACCGTCGATTCGCGAAAGCTCCTTGACTGTCTCGGTGAGGCCGGGATCGAGGATGTTGCGGTGTCGCTCGTCGTAGCCCTTGAAGGGATTCATGAGCATCTGGTGGCAGTGTTCCCGAACGCTCTCCGAATCGCCAACCACGAACAGCGCCCCGGCCGGTTTCCCTTCGCGCCCCTCCGCGGCGAGCTCCACCGCGAGCTCGACCACGCGCAGCATCACCCGCTGAGTCGAGGATCCGAGCGACAGCTCGCGCGAGACGGAGAAGAAGAGACGGAACGCGGCTTCCACGTCGGTCACCTGAATCGTGTCGACCACGCCCGGTTCGTGAGCGCCGTAGACGTTAACGATCACGTCGTCTTGCCGAATGCGCTGCTCGGTGAGCGCGTAGAGGAGCGAGATCGAGATGCTCCCCGTGGCGCTTCCCGCCATCGCGTGGCTCGGCATGCCGAGGTCCTCCGGGGTCATGACGAATACCTGAGCGGACATCTCGGGCGGAACCTGGTAGCTCTTCGCCCGGCTGCTCGAGGTGTGAAGCAGAATACACCGCGCGCCGACCATCGGCGCGAGCTGGAGCGCCTGGCGCCACACGCGCTGGGATCGGGCGGCGCGCTTCGCGGCTCCCCGGGCGTCGCCTTCGTCCGTTTGATCTTCGTCGCCATCGGCCGCCGTGAGCAACCGATAGACGCGCTCGCGATCTCCTTCGCGTGCCGCACGGATGAGCGCGTCCAGCGTTCCGGTCACCTGGAGCCTGACGGCAACCCCGCTCAGCGTATCGAGATGGTTGGCCTGGTCGCCCACGATGCAGAAGGCGAGGTGGATGAGCGCGTTCTCGTGCGCGTCGTAGACAATACCGTCCGGACAGACGGCGACGATCACCACGGTGTTGCCGATGTCCGCGAACTGCGCGTGCGGCATCGCGATGTTGTCGCCGAGTCGCGTGGAGAGCATCTGCTCCCGGTCGCGCAGTCGATTCGCGACCTGTTCCTCGTTCACGGTTCCGAGCTCGCCGGCCGCAGCTCGCGCGAGCGCACGAAAGAGCTCGTCCTTGTCTTGACCCGCTACCTTCAGGACCTCACGCGCGAGGAGCGCATCCCCGATACGGTACTCGCCTGCCATGGGTCTACTCTACCACGTTCCGTGGCGCTGCTCACCGGGTGGTGGTTCAGTCGGCTCCGGCAAGGTCCGTCGCTACGGTGAGCACGGCCTCCGCCACCGAGGCGAGCACATCGAGCTCGGCGTTCGCCGGCTCGTCGTCCCGAGTGTGCATCTGACGGTACGGGGTCTGCACGATTGAGAGTGCCTGGGCACGGCGGAACCCGGCTCCACCGAACGAGTCGTGGTCGCTGCCTCCCATCGTTCTGCGGTGCGTTCGCAGGCGCTCCTGCTCGAGGGCGTGGTCAACCCGGAGGCCGAGCGGCAACGATCCCGCGGTAGTTGAAATCGTGAACGGGACGTCGCGGGAGTGACCGACCGTGTCCACGTTGACCACCCGCGAGCCGTCGCCTCGATCCAGGATATCGCGATACTCGGATGCGAAGGCCGCCGAGCCGCGGAGCCCTTGCTCCTCCCCGTTGAAGAGCACGACCCACACAGGTCGTTCGCGCGTTGCGGTCTCCGCAAGGCTCCGAGCCACCTCCAACACAACCGCCACTCCGCTCGCGTTGTCGATCGCTCCCGGATAGTGCCACTCGGACACGAGACGCCCCGGGCCGTCGAAGTGGGCGGACACGACCACGGGAGGACGGCCGTCAGGCCCGGCTTGTCCGAAGGTGTCGAGCTCCCACGCATCTCGGCCGTCCTCCGGAGCCGTATCCTCCTCCGGAGTAATGGGAACGAGCATCCCGGCCACGTTTGCGACGCGGGCCGTCGTCACACGATGGCTCGCTTCGATCACGACGCGTCGCGCCGACTCGTCGCGCAGCCGCGCGGCCGCCTCGGCCGTGACCTGGACGAGCATCGGGCCCCGGTTCGAGTAGCGGTCGGCCGTGAGGAACAAGTTGCGCGGCAGCGCGGAGACCTCGTCCGGAACGGCGATGAGAAGCGCCGCAGGACCGCGAGTGGGGTGAAAGAGCGCGCCCATGACCTCGGCATTCCGCGAGAGGTGATCGAGCTGCGCTGCGGTAACGACGATCGCTGCGTCCCGGTTCTCCGCGATCCACGAGGGATTCGCGCGGGGAGGGGTGAGCTCCACGATCGGCGCCTGTATGGCTCCCGAGAATCGCGTTGTCTCCCGTATCTCCACCGTGAAATCGATCCCGGGCGAGAGCATCTGCGAGCTGTCGTCGGCATACTCAATGCGGAGTTGCGGCGTTGCGCCCATCTCCACGACCGGCTGACGGTACCAGTGCAGCAGTGATTCCTGCCCCGGCAGCGGTTCGAATCCGAGCTCCTCCAGGTGGGCTGCCATCCGCTCCGCGGCGGCGAGATTCCCCGTTGAGCCGGTGAGTCGGCCGTCGTACTCGGGCGAGGCGAGCTCGCGAAGCGCATAGCCGATTCTGTCCGCGCGAGCGCTGTCTTCATGGGCGGCCGACGGCGCCGCTGTTCCGAGGAGCGCGGTCACGATGGCGAGCAGTTGCAGGCGAGCAGCAACGTTCATGTGTGGTACTCCGATTTCGCGCCTGTTCTCTTGATCGCGACGAGGCCCGCTCCGCAGACAATCGCGATTGCGGCCATCACGGCGGCGAGCGAGAGGAATCCCGTCCGGAATCCCCATCGGTCGATCGCCGCTCCGAGCATGGGGGTCAGGATGGCGCTTCCCTCCATGCCTGAGAAGAAATATATCCCGAGGACCGTTGTCCGGTATCGTTCGCTCACCTCGGAGGCGATGTGAGCCTCGGCCGTGGGCATCTTCGTGAACAGAAGGACGCCCATTCCCAGCAGCAAGAATCCGAGCGCGATCGGGAAGGGGGCGACGACCACGAGGGCGATCACGGGGGCCGTGAGCAGGCCGATGATCGTCATGACGCGGGTGCGGCCCAGGACGTCTGAGAGCCAGCCGCCGAGCGGCGCCGCGAAGAACCCCGCCCCGTAGATGATCGAGATGAAGCCGGCCGCGAGCCGTTCGTCGACTCCGCGGACGTCCACGAGATACAGCGGGACGAACGGGATCAGCGTGGCCGTCGTCGCGCCGATGAATCCCGTAAGCACGAGAAAGATCGTCAGGCCGAGTACGTGGTGAGGCCGACGCATGACTCCCCGGCCGGCTTCGCCGGCCGTCTGCGTTCCATTCGCGCTCGGCTGCGGCGACGCGTTCGCTGCTCCCGTGCCCGTCTGCCGTTCCAGATCGTTCGCTCCATCGCGTTCCGATTGCTCGAGGCGCCGGTGGATCATCCCAAAGAGCACGACCCCGAGTACGGCCACCGGCGCCGAGAGCGCGAGGAAGCTCCCTCTCCACCCGACGAGGGCGACGAGCCCCGCCGCGATGAGCGGTGCAAGAAAGTGGCTGCTGCTGCCCCCCACGATATGAAGGCCCATTGCCCGGCCCCGGCGTCCGGGCGCGACCACCTTCGCAATCACCGCGGAAGCCGCGGGATGGTAGCTGCCGCCGGCGATGCCCATCGCGAGGAGGCCAACGAGAAGCAGTCCGAACGCGGGAGAGAGACCCACGAAGGCACCCGCAATGGCGACGCCGGTGATACCCACGAGGAGAAGATAGCGCGGTCCGATCCGATCGCTCAGCCACCCCGCGGGAAGCTGCGCGATGCCGTAGGCGATCGTGAACGCCGAGTTCACGATTCCGGATTGCGCGTAGGAGAGGCCGAACTCGTCGCGTATGAACGGGATCAGCGGCACGAGCATCGCCGTGAGGACGTGATGACTGAAGTGGGCTCCTGCGAGCGTGGCGATCAGACCGGATGTCTTCCGTCTGCTCGTGGTGGGGTGGATCGTTGCCGGTCTCACGATGTGCCAACTATAGCAGAGAACCGGCGCGGAGGGCGAGTGCGGAATGTAAAGCATAGTTGACGTCCGGAGCGGCGCGCGCTACGTTTGACGGGTGACGAACGAGGTGAAGCGTGTTCGCCGGGAGAGGCGTCTCCGGCAACAGGATCTCGCCGATCGTGCCGGAGTGTCGCGGCAGACGATCATATCAATCGAGCGGGGGCGCTTCAGACCGTCGGTCGAGCTGGCACTCAAGCTCGCACGGGAGCTCGAGTGCACCGTGGAGGAGCTCTTTCGGCTGGAGCACGGAGCATGAGGATCGAGAGCGTAGGTGCCGGGCGATCAGTCACGCCGGCAGTGGCCGCGGTCTCCGCTCGCTCGGCACTTCCGGTCGCGTCGCTCTACGCCGCGGCCCTGTTCGTCATGACCGACTCTGGGTTGCCGCCTGCCGAGTCGCAGCGAGACGCCTGACTGATCGGCGCAGTCGGTATCGGGCTACTCGTTCGATCACAGGAGGAAGAAGGTGAAGAGGACGCTGTGTAGTGCACTCGTCGTGATGGTCGCCGTCGTCGTGGCCGTTCCCGCCGTTGCGCAGGCCGAGGGAGATCTGCGCCTGAACCTCTCGTTGACGTGGGACCTCGGGTTCCGGGTTGGGGTGGACTACAGGCCGTGGGATCACGTGGGATTCGTTGCGGACATCGGATCCACGCTGTTCTCGTTCGAGGAGGATGGTGGTTTCGTGCTGACCGGTAATGCCCTCGTGATGGTACAAGCCTATCCCTCCACCGAACCGCTCCAGCTCAGCGCCGGTTTCGGCGTGACCGATTGGCGGGTCGTATTCGTTGATCCCCCCGCGACGGAGATCTCGTTCGGGGTATCTGGGCAGGTCGCGTACGACTTAGAGGGTTGGGGGCTCTTCCTGCGGGCCGGCGCCGGTCTTCCGCTTTTCTGGGAGGGAGGCGACTTCAGCGTGGGCGATACCGCGATGCCGCTCGGTCTGTGGCCCGACCTCACCGTGGGAGCCAAGATCGATCTGTAGAGGAGAGCGCAGCCCGTCTGGCCGCGCCTTCTCCGGGCATCCGGTCGCTTGACCGGTTCCCGCTTCGACACCATCCTCTTTTACTATGGACCGATTGGCTCAAACGATACTGCTTGGTCTCACGAGCACGGAGAAGGACCGAATCCCGGCGTTCGTGGACGATGTGCGGCACAGCGACGTCCGCGAGATCGCCCTCTTCCCGACGGTGCTCGACCGCAGCGAACGCGAGGAACTGTACGCCGAGCTCGCGTCGATACCGGGTCTTCGGATACCGCACGTGCACCTCCGCACCGATTTCGACGAGTCCGAGATGCGTTTTGTTGTTAAGAAGTTCAGTGTTGAACTATTCAATATCCATCCACGCTCGAGCGGGCATCCATTTGGCGATGTGCCGACCGCCTTCGCGAAGTCGGTATACGTGGAGAACGTGGAGGTGCCGGTGGACGACGCCGAGCTCGAGGGGCTCGGTGGTATGTGCCCCGACTACTCGCACCTCGAAAACGCCCGCCTCGTGGGACGCAGCGAGTACGTCGCCGTTACCGAACGACAGCTCCGACGCCACCGGATCGGCTGTTGCCACGTCTCGGCGATCCGTCTCGGCGATCCCAGTCCCTGGTCGGGCGGAGCCGATCACCACAACTACAAGACCCTCTCCGACTTCGACTACCTCGCTCGTTACGCGTACGCACTCCCCGATCGGTGGATCTCGCTCGAGCTCGAGAACTCGCTCAACGAACAGCTCGAGGCCGCACGCTACGTGAGGGAGCTGCTTCTTGACGGCCTCGCTCGAAGCGCCGCAGACTAAGCGAAGTACTGCCTCCGTTCGTGAAGGATTGTCCCATGAAGAGTAATCGGGCCGCCGCGGTCCTTAGCCTGTGCACTCACTTGCTCATTGCGCTCGTTACGGTCGCCGCGACCGGCCGGGAAGAGACTCCGCCGGGGGAGGCGTCCCGCGAGTCGGCTCCGGTCGACCGAGGCGCGCTCGAGCCGCTGACCATCGGTCTCATGCCGGCGGTCGATTCGATCCCGCTCATCGTTGCCGATCACGAAGGCTACTTCGTGGACGAGGGGCTCACCGTCACGCTCGAGGTCTTTCGCGATCAGGTCTATCGCGAGGCGGCCCTTCAATCGAACACGATCGACGGTGCCGTTTCCGATCTCGTGAACGCGATCCGAGCGTGGTCGAACGACGCCGACTACCGCGTGCTCGCCTCAACGCAAGGAGTCTTCTCCATTGTGACCGCGCCGGATTCGGGGCTGGAACAGCTCGACGATTGGCCCGAGGCTCCGGACACGGTCGAGACCGGGATGCTCGCGGACAGCATCGTCAACTACGCGGCTACGCGCATGCTCGAAGCCGTGAGCCTCGATCCGTCGCGAGTTGAGATCGTACCCACCACTCAGATTCCGGTTCGGATGGAGATGGTCGCCGCCGGCGAGCTCGAGGCGGCGGTCCTGCCGGAGCCGGTCACGCGGATGGCGGTCGGCTCCGGCGCGCACGAGCTCGTGAGCACGGACGTTCTTGACCGGACTCCGGGAGTCTTGATCGTCACCGGGAGGGCCGTGGAGGAGAAGGGAACCGCGCTCGATACGCTTCTCCGCGCGTACAATCGGGCCGTGGAGGCGGTGAACGCCGATCCCGATTCATACCGCAGTCTCATCGTGGAGCGGCTCGCCTTCCCACCGCCCACGGCGGCCACGATGCGCATCCCGACCTATCGACCCGCCGCGTTGCCCACCCCGGAGCAGGTGGCGGACGTGGGGAGCTGGATGCGCGATCGAGGGCTCGTGGACAGTCTCCCGCCGCACCGCGACATCGTGGTCCCCGAGCCCCTTGGCAGATAAGGACCACACCACGCCCTCCGTCGTCCTCGCCGCTGCCGGCTGCGGCGCAGCGTACGGAGCCGCTCCGCCGGCGGAGCTCGTCTTCGCCGACATCTCGTTCCAGGTCGCGAGCGGTGAGATCGTCACGATCGTTGGTCCTTCCGGCAGCGGCAAGTCGACGTTGCTGCTCGTGCTCTCCGGACTCAAGGCTCCGGTCACCGGCCGGGTCAAGGTCGAGGGCCGTGCAGTGAACCGCGGCGATCCCCGAATCGGACTCGTACTCCAGCACTACGGCCTGTTTCCGTGGTACACGGTCCTCAGGAACGCCACGCTCGGACTCGAGCTCCGGTCGCGGGGCCGACCCCGTGCGCGCCCGACGCCGGATGCGACGCCGGACGGTCGCGAGCGGAAGGCACGCGCGCTTCTCGAACGTCTCGGGCTCGCGGGGAAGGAGCATCGCTTCCCGCGCGAGCTCTCCGGCGGTGAGCAGCAGCGGGTCGCGCTCGCGCGGACCCTGTTGCTCGAACCGCAGGTGCTCCTTCTGGACGAACCGTTCTCCGCGCTGGATGCGCTCACGCGTGAGGAGCTTCAGGACCGTCTCCTGAACGTGCTCGGCGATTCGTCCATGGGCGTGGTCATGGTCACGCACAGCGTGGACGAAGCGGTCTACCTCGGACACCGCGTCGGGATACTGGCCGCAAATCGGGGACCCGCCGGGCTCACCGTCATCGACAACCCGCATCCTCCCCGCGTCCGCGAGTCCGGGCGCCGGACCGATCCGGCCTACCACCGCGCGTGCGTCGTCGTTCGCGAGCGCTTCCGGGAGGTCCTCGGTGCGTAGAAGTCTCCTTGCAGTCGCGTGGATCGTGGTGCCGTGGTTCGCGCTCTCGTGGCTCGTGGGTGCGCGCGTCCTGCCGCCTCCCCATCTGGTCGCGATCCGCTTCGCGGAGCTTCTTCCGGTCCTCCTCCGCCACGCCGGAGCAAGCCTTCTCCGGGTAGTCGGCGCGCTCGTCGCAGCCGGCGCGCTCGCCGTGCCCGTCGGGCTCGCGATGGGGCGCTCTCGCCGTGCCGACGCGACGCTCGCGCCGATGGCCTACGTGCTCTATCCGGTCCCCAAGATCGCACTGCTGCCGGTCCTACTCCTGCTGCTCGGAGCCGGCGACCTCACGCGCGTCGTGCTCGTCTCGCTCGTCCTCTTCTTCCAGATGCTCCTCGCGGTGCGCGATGGCGCCAAGGCAGTCGACGAGCGCTACCTGCTCTCGCTCGACTCGCTCGGCGGCCGCCCCTGGGATCGGCTGCGCCACGTGATCTGGCCTTCGGTACTTCCTCGGCTGCTCACCGCGATGCGGATCGGAACGGCGACGGCAATCGCGGTCCTCTTCTTCGCCGAGACGTTCTTCACGAGTGTGGGACTCGGCTACTTCATCATGGACTCGTGGATGAAGCTCTCGTATCTCGACATGTACGCCGGAATCCTTGCGATGAGCCTCCTCGGCCTCGGACTCTTCGTCGTGATCGATCGCGTTGATCGGCGTGTTGGCCGGTGGCGGCGGACCGGCGGGTAGCCGGACGCACTCGGGCGGGACGCGCGGTGCGCAGGTCGATCAACCTGCCGGCCGCACCGGCACGCAGATCTCGACCGTCTGGATATCGGTCTCGTGCTCCTCGGGCGACGCTGCCGAGTAGCGCTCGAACGCCGTTCTGTCGTCGGGCTCGAATCCGCATCGCGCCATCCAGTATCCGTACGTCCACGCCCATGCCTCGCCGTACTCCGTGACGTCGAGCTCCATCGTCGCGATCGCGCACTTGCCACCCGGAATCGTGAGGCGACCGACGCCGCCGGACGGCTCGGTGTCCGCGGGCACCGGCAGGCAGACGCTCACGCGGAGCTTCTCCTCCGGGGTGATGTCGGGTGTATCGTGGTAGAGGCACATAGTCTGCAGCGGAAACCGAATCAGGTCGCGCGCCCCGGCCCAGGTGCAGAGCTCGCCGAACAGCCGCCGAAAGAGGTCGGGATCCGCCTCGTAGCGCCCAACGTGGCGAACGTAGGCGACCTCGACCGGATCGAGCTCGCAGACGCGCACGGTGCGAACCCGGCCGTCGGCCCGGTCGGCCTCCCAGACGAGCCCACCGGTCGCACTCCGCGTCCGCACCGGGTGGCCACTCCACGACTCGGTCATCGCCCGGATGCGCTCGCCCGCCTCGGTACCCGCCCTTGATCCGGTCCCGGCGACTCCGGTAGTGCTTGCTCCGGCATCGGCCGCTTCCGTCCCGTGTGCGCGTCGGCACCGTCCCGATCGCCACTCGCTTGCCGACACGCCGAAGAACTCGCGGAATCCCCGAGAGAATGCCGACGCGTTCTCGAAGCCGCAGTCGAGGGCGACCAAGGTGATCGGCACGCTCGGTCGCGTCGCGAGGAGCGACGCAGCCCGCTCGAATCGCAGTCGCCTGATGAACTGGAAGAGCGTCTCGCCCTGGTAGAGGCAGAAGAGCCGGTGGAAGTGGAACTTGGAGAAGTTCGCGACCGAGGCGATCTCGTCGAGCGTGAGATCGGAAGCGAGGTTCGCCTCGATGTAGTCGGTGACGTGGTGGAATCTCGCGGCGTACATCTCGTCGAACTGAGCCACGATACGCATTCTACCAGAAGCGCAATATCGGCACAGCCGTCCGCAAGCGTCGCAAAGCAGGAGGATCGTCGTCTCGCCATACTCCCGTGCAGGAGGACTTCATGAACACGATGAGTCTCAAGGAAATCGGAACCGTCCGCTCGCGCGCCGGCGAGTACTCGGTGCAGCTTCACGAGGAGTACCGCGACGGGCTCGCCGAGCTCGGCGGGTTCGGCTACGTGCACGTGCTCTTCTGGTGCCACCACCTGGACGCGCCGGAGTACCGCGCCGTGCTGAGCGCCCCCAAGCCGTATCGGCTCGCGCCGGAGACCGTCGGCATCTTCGCGACGCGCTCTCCGGTCCGTCCGAACCCGATCGCGCTCTCGCCGTGTCCGGTGCTGAGCGTCGACCGGGAGGCAGGTGTCATTCAGCTTGCATATATCGACGCCGAGGACGGGTCGCCGGTTCTGGACATCAAGCCGTACCACCCGTCGGTGGATCGCGTACGAGACGCCGCGGTCCCGCAGTGGTGCGCGCACTGGCCCCGATGGATCGAAGACGGAGCTTCGTTCGACTGGGAGGGGGAGTTCGTGAACGCGCGGTGAGGACCAGTCTTGGAAAATGGAGAATCTCCACAAGAGTTGCTAGAGCAACCACAATCCAAAAAAGCCCTTTACGCAAGAAACTCCATCGGGGTCAATGACCCCACGGTGGCCGTGCGAGACCCGTCGACGCGGAATCGCGACTCGGCCACCGATTCGTCTCCGTTCACCAGCACGGTATGCAAGGAGTTGCCATGTGAACTGGTGCCGAAATTGTTGACGAGCACGCCGGCGGTCGCTATCCGGCTT
>JBKHII010000082.1:0-9685 GCA_046538735.1 Spirochaetales bacterium | reverse complement strand
AGGCCGAGAGCGATGAGTCGCCGGTCGTGAGCGGGTCGTAGTAGTCGAAGTTGCGCCGCTTCTCATCGAGCGTGAACTCGTCGCCCAGGAGCACGAGCGCGAGCACGACGTCGGCCTGTTTGATGACTTGGTGACGGTAGATCACGAGCGGGTGGTAGTGGAGCAGCAGCGGGTAACGGTCGCGCGGCGTGCTCTTGAAGTCCCAGACCTCCTTTTCCAGGAAGTTCGCATCCTGCGGGAAGATGCCGCGCGCTTCGTCGTACGGGATGTGCATGTGCTCGGCGGCGCGCTCCCATAGCTCGATCTCGCCTTCGTTGAGTCGCGTTTCGTGCACGAGGCGCGCGTACGCGTCCTCGCGGTGCTCTTTGATCCAGCGGACCGCCTCCGCCGCGTAGCGGAGATTGCACCGCGCCATGAGGTTCGTGAACGCGTTGTCGTTCACGACCGTCGTGTATTCGTCCGGTCCGGTCACGCCGTGGATGTGGAATCGACTGGACGTGGGGCTGAAGAAGCCGAGCCCGACCCACATGCGCGCGGTCTCCACGAGGATCTCCGCACCGACCTCCGCGAGCAGTTCGCGATCGCCGCGAACGTCCACGTACCGCTTGATCGCGTACGCGATGTCTGCGTTGATGTGATACTGCGCGGTCCCGGCGGCGTAGTACGACGACGCTTCCTCGCCGTTAATCGTTCGCCATGGAAAGAGCGCTCCGTGCTCGGAGAGCTCCGTAGCCCGTTCGCGTGCCTTGTCGAGCATCGAATGGCGGAACCGGAGGAGGTTCCGGGTCGTACGCGGAGAGGTATACGAAAGGAAGGGCGCGACGTAGATCTCGGTGTCCCAGAAGTAGTGGCCCTCGTACGCCTGGCCGGTGAGGCCCTTGGCGGGAATGCCGGTCGTCTCCGCGCGTGCGGACGCCTGGCAGAGCTGGAAGATGTTCCAGCGAATCGCCTGCTGAATCCGAGTGTCCGCCTCAACGAAGACGTCGGACTTGGACCAGAAGTCGGCGAGAAAGGCCTTCTGCGCCTTCGCGAGCGCGTCGTAGCCGTCGTCCAGGCAGCGGTCCAGCGTTCGCGTGCACCGGTCCACGAGCTCGACCGGCGGGACCGAGCGCGACGTGTGGTAGGTCGCGTACTTCGTGATCGTGATGGGAACGCCGGCCTTTGCGTCGATCGTGAAGACGACCTTTCCCAGATCGTCCGACCACGTACGCTGGGCGTTCCACGGGTTGTCGGTCACCACGACGTGGTCGATGCCAACGCCGAGCGACATCTTCGAGTTCGCGGTGCGATACCCGGTGCAGATCCGGTGGAGCGTGTCCACGTGCGAACGCGCGGCGAGGACGCGATGCGAGAACGCCTTCGCTCGCCTGGGATCGCTGCTCCCGTTCGCGGACGGCTCGTCGATCGCTCGGCTGTCCTGGCGGTTGAGCATCTGCGACGAGATGACGACCGGCGCGTCCGTATCCACCACGACCTCGTAGCGGATCGCGGCGACGTGCCGGTGCTCGAAGGAGACGAGGCGGTGCGATCTGATGTGCACCTGCTTTCCGGCGGGCGACGACCAGTTCATGTCCCGCTTGAGAATACCGTCGCGAAAGTCGAGCTCGCGCCGGTACTCGGTCAGCCGTGCCGTGGGCAGGAAGAGCGGTTCGTCGTCCACGTAGAGCTTCATGAGCGTGGTGTCCGGGACGTTCACGATCGTCTGTCCCGTCCGGGCGAAGCCGTAGGCTTCCTCCGCGTGCACGATGTCCCACGTCTCGTGGAAGCCGTTGCAGAAGGTTGCCGGTTCGATCGCGGGACGGCCCTCTTCGAAGATCCCGCGCACGCCGAGAAATCCGTTCGCGAGCGCGAAGATCGTCTCGGCGTTTCCCATCCAGTCCTCGTCGAATCCGGTCTCTACGATCGACCACTCGTGCGGCGGGTAGATGTGTTCAGGCAGCGGGCGGAGGCTTCGTTCAATCATCTCGGATCCTCTTCGGTGGCAGGTCCCAGACTACGCCAAGGCAGGGCGTTCGGCAACAGCACGCGGGGCGAATTGCGCGCCGCCCGTGCGCTTGGTAGACTGGTCTCATGGGGGACGACGAACGCCGGCGGCAAGAGCCGTCGCGCTCATCTGCGACTCCACGACGCGTGCGGCGATTCGTGCTCATCCTGCTCGCCGTCGTGCTCGGACTCGTGCTCCTCGTGCTCTGGCGCTTTCTCACGCCGATCATCCTCGCGGTGCTGCTCGCGCTGCTCGCCACACCCGTCTTCCTGTGGCTGCGCCGGCGGCTCGAGCTCGGCCCGAACATCGCCGCGCTGATCGTCGTCGCGGGGATGTTCTTGCTCGTCGTCACGCCGGTTTTCGGCTTCATGTTTCTCCTCTTCACCCAGGGGGCGAGCCTGCTCCGGAACCTCTCCGTGCGGCTCGAAGAGGGTGGGGCCGGGACCTTGCTCGATACGCCGATTCTCGAACGGCTCCAGTCGATCGTGAGCGATACCTTTCCACAGTCCGACTTCGCCGGGGCGAGCCTCCAGGAGCAGCTTGCCGGAGTCGTGGATTCAACGGTGGACTACCTCGTCTCGAGCGGCGTGAGCATCTTCGGCGATATCGCGGATATCGTGGCGAAGTTCTTCATCCTGCTCTTCCTACTCTTCTACCTCGTGCGCGACGGCGTGGGTATGGTCGAGCGCCTGCGCGAGCTGCTGCCGCTGCGCCACGACCAGACCTCCCGCGTCTTCCGCAGGATTCGCGACGTGACTCGCGCGGTCGTGTTCGGCACCTTCGCGATCGCCGCGCTCCAGGGCGTTCTCGGAGGGATCGGTCTCTGGATCGTCGGTCTGCCCGGTCTCGTCCTCGGCACGGTCATCGGCGTCTCCTCGTTGATCCCGGTCGTGGGCACCGCGATCGTCTCCGTCCCGGCCGTGCTCTGGCTCTTCTTCAACGGGCTCTACTGGCAGACCGCCTTCTTCGCCGCGTGGGCCACGGTGCTCGTGGGCGGCGTGGACAACTACCTGCGTCCGTTCTTCATGCAGGGGCAGGCGCGGATGTCACCCTTCTACATCTTCCTCGCGATCGTGGGAGGACTTGCGACGTTCGGCATCTCGGGGCTCGTCTTCGGCCCGCTCGTCATCGCGCTCGCGATCGTCGTGGTGCAGATCTACGGCGAGGAGTTCGCGAAGAGCTCGGCCACCGACGACGCTCGCCGGCGCACGCTTCCATCCTTCGGCAACCGCCGACCCGGCTGGTGGCAGACGCGGCTCGTGCGCAGAGGACGCGCCGCGCGCTCCCGTCACCTTCGGTCGTAGATCGAGTCGCAGCGCGCCGCCATGATGAAGTCGTTCGAGTGGAGACCGTTGATCTTGTGCGTCCACCAGTCCACGGTCACCGAGCCCCACTGCGTGACGATGCGCGGGTGATGTCCTTGTTCCTCGGCGATCCGGCCGACCTCCGTCGTGAAGTCGAGCGCCGGCTGAAAGCCCCTGAATGTGTACCGACGTCTGATTCGGGGCGTACCGCCCCGTTCGATCAGCTCCCATTCGTCGTGAATCTGCTCCATCATCGCCCGTATCTCGTCGTCCGGCAGCGGCGGTTCGCCTCCCCGGCACGGGACGCACTCCTGTTGTGATAGTCCGCTCATGGGAGGAAGGTATAGCCGGTCGGACGCTTGCACAAAACCCGCGTCTCATTCACTCTTGCTGCATGAACATCCGCCTCAGAAGCAGCACGACGACTGCGGGCCGCCGCATGGCCGGGGCCCGGAGCCTCTGGCGCGCGACCGGCATGCGCGAGGAGCACTTCGGAAAGCCGATCATCGCGATCGCCAACTCCTTCACCCAGTTCGTTCCCGGGCATACGCACCTCCACGACGTTGGACAGGAGGTGAAGCGCATCATCGAGGAGCGCGGCTGCTACGCTGCCGAGTTCAATACGATTGCGATCGACGACGGCATCGCGATGGGGCACGGCGGCATGCTCTACTCGCTTCCGAGCCGCGATCTGATCGCGGATAGCGTGGAGTACATGGTCAACGCGCACTGCGCAGACGCGCTCGTCTGCATCAGCAACTGCGACAAGATCACTCCGGGCATGTTGATGGCGGCGCTCCGGCTCAACATACCAACGGTCTTCGTCTCCGGCGGTCCCATGGAAGCCGGACGGATCGGCGACGAGCACTTCGACCTCATAGACGCGATGGTGCTCGCCGCGGACGACAGCGTGGACGACGAGCGGGTGCAGGCGGTCGAGTCGGTGGCGTGCCCCACGTGCGGGTCGTGCTCCGGCATGTTCACCGCGAACAGCATGAACTGCCTCACCGAGGCGATCGGTCTCTCGCTTCCCGGCAACGGGACGATCGTGGCCACGCACGTGAACCGGAAGCGGCTTTTCGAGAAGGCGGCGCTCACGATCGTGGATCTGGCGAAGCGCTATTACGAGTACGGCGACGAAAGCGTCCTGCCGCGCTCGATCGCCACGCAGACCGCGTTCCGGAACGCGATGGCGCTCGATATCGCGATGGGCGGATCCACGAACACCGTGCTCCACCTTCTTGCCGCGGCGCAGGAGGCGGAGGTCGAGTTCACCGTTGAGGATATCGACGCGATCTCCCGGAAGGTACCCTGCCTCTGCAAGGTCGCTCCTTCGAGCAGCTATCACGTGGAAGACGTCAACCGCGCCGGCGGCATCCTCTCGATCCTGGGCGAGCTCGCGCGCGGAGGACTCGTAGACGGCACCGCTCGCCGCGTGGACGGAACGACACTGAGCGAGGCGATCGCCACCCACGACGTCACGAACGGCGACGATGCGAAGCGGCTCGATCTCTGGCGAAGCGCGCCCGCCGGGAAACCGAACCTCGTACTCGGCTCGCAGGCTTCAACGTACCGTGAGCTCGACACCGACCGCGAGAAGGGATGCATTCGGGACATCGAGCACGCGTACACGCCGGACGGCGGGCTCTGCATCCTCTTCGGAAACATCGCCGAGCGCGGCGCGGTCGTGAAGACCGCCGGGGTAGACGAGTCGTTGTTCACCTTCACCGGACGCGCCCGCGTCTATGAGAGCCAGGAGGTCGCGTGCGACGCGATCCTGGACGGGACAATCGTCGCCGGCGATGTGGTGGTCATCCGCTACGAGGGCCCGAAGGGCGGGCCGGGCATGCAGGAGATGCTCTATCCCACGAGCTATCTCAAGTCCCGTCATCTGGGCAAGGAGTGTGCGCTCATCACGGACGGCCGGTTTTCGGGCGGGACTTCGGGGCTCTCGATCGGGCACGTCTCGCCGGAGGCCGCGGCCGGCGGCGCGATCGCGCTTATCGAGGACGGCGACACGATCTCGATCGATATCCCGAACCGCAAGCTCGAGCTCGAGGTCTCGAAGGAGGATCTCGAGGCACGTCGCGCGAATCAGACTGCCCGTGGCGAGGCGGCGTACACACCGGTCTCGCGCGAGCGTGTCGTAACGCGGGCGCTCAAATCGTACGCGCTGCTCGCGACGAGCGCGGATACGGGGGCCGTCCGGCGGCTGCCGTGACCTGCCGGCTCTCGCCGCGGTAGCCGGAGCGCCGTGCAAGCGGTAGTATCGTCACGTGCATACACGTTCACGCAGCTGGTATCTTCTCTCGCACGACGGCATCGAGCTTGCTCGCTCCAACGACGGATGGGTGCGACTCCGCATCGCTCTCCACGCGTCGCCGCGCGACCGCAGGTCGTGGGCCCTCGATCCGGTAGCCGCCCACGATCGGACGTGGAGCGAGGTCTCGCTCGGCGAGCTCCGAGACCTCGAACCGCGTCCGGAGACGCGGGCGCTCCTCCGGCAAGGCGAAGACGTGGAGGGCGAGAGCAATCCGCACGAGGACTCGCGCGGTCTCGTCGCCGGAAACGTACAGGCGACGCGGATCGATCCGCCTTCGGCGGCGCTCGTGTCCGGCGTGCAGGTGTCTCGCACGCGGGACGGAATACGCGTCGATCTACCGCTGGCGGACGAGGCGCGCGTGTACGGGCTCGGCGAGAAGACCGGCGGGCTCGACAAGCGCGGGCGCACGTGGACGTTCTGGAACTCGGACGAGCCCACGCACACAGCCGACCGTGATCCGCTCTACGAGTCGATTCCCGTCGGCTACCTCTTCACCCCGAACGGAACGACCACCGTCTTCTCCGACAGTCCCGCAACGCAGTACTTTGACGTCTGCGACTCTCAGTCGGGTGTTCTCAGCATCGAGGCGTACGACCACCAGCTCGATCTCTATCTGCGACACGACTCTTCGTTACCGGATGCGGTTGCGGCGTACGCCGGTCTCACCGGCACGATGCCGCTTCCTCCCGAGTGGGCGCTCGGATTCCAGCAGTGCCGGTACAGCTACATGCCGGAGAGCCGCGTGATGGAAGTCGCGCGGCGAATGCGCGAAGAACAGATCCCCTGCGACGTTATCTACCTGGACATCCACTACATGGACGGCTACCGGGTCTTCACCTGGGATCCCGCTCGATTTCCCGATCCGGAGCGCATGATCCGCGAGCTTCGCGAGCTCGGGTTCCGCGTCGTGACGATCATCGACCCCGGCGTGAAAGTGGATCCCGAGTACGGGGTCTATGCCGACGGTTACTCGAAGGGCCTCTTCCTCACGAAACCGGACGGCACGCCCTACGTGGGGAAGGTCTGGCCCGGCGACGCGGTCTTCCCCGACTTCACCCGCGAAGAGGTCCGCAACTGGTGGGCGGACCACCACCGCGCGGTTCTCGGCGCCGGCGTTGCCGGCATCTGGAACGACATGAACGAACCGGCGGACTTCACCGGCAACGCCGAGTTCCGGCCCGATTGGACGGTCCCGGACGATCTCGTCGCGGGCAACGACGGCGAGCCCGTCGCGTTCGGCCGCGTGCACAATGCGTACGCAGCCGGCATGAACGAGGGGACGAGGCGCGCGATCGAGACGCTCCTTCCGGACGAGCGCGGCTTTGTGCTCACGCGCGCCGGCTACGCCGGGATCCAGCGACGGGCCGCGGTGTGGACCGGGGACAACCACTCGTGGTGGGAGCACGTCTCGCTCATGATCCCCATGCAGCTCAATCTCAGCATGAGCGGCGTCGCGTTCTGCGGGGCCGATACCGGCGGCTTCCAGGGGAACGCCTCCGGAGAGCTCTTCGCGCGATGGATCGCGGCGTCGTGTCTCATGCCCTTCCTCAGGACTCACACCGCACTGGATACGCGAGACCACGAGGCGTGGGTATTCGGTGAGGAGGCGCTCAACGCGGTGAAGGCGCACGTGAGCCTTCGCTACCAGCTCCTTCCGTACCTCTACACGCTCATGGAGGAGTCGTCGCGAACCGGTGCGCCGGCGATGCGTCCGCTCGTCTGGGAGTTCCCGGACGATCCTCGCGTGGCCGATCGGGCCGACAGCTTCCTGCTCGGTCGTTCACTTCTCGTCGCGCCGGTGCGCGAGCGCGGCGTTCAGGAGCGGTCGGTCTATCTGCCGGCGGGGACGTGGTTCAACGCGTGGACCGGTAGCCGCCACGTTGGCCCTGCCACGATCGTCGCGGAGGCGGCGCTCGATCGACTGCCGCTCTTCATCAGAGGCGGTTCGATCGTGCCGTACGAGGCGATGCGACGCCATACCGGCGAGAAGGGCGACGGCGTGCTCCGGTTGTTGGTGGCGCCGGACGACGATTCGACCGCAGCCGGCGAGCTCTACGCCGATGCCGGTGAAGGTTACGAGTACCGGGACGGTCGGTTCTGGCGCGCTCGTTTCGAGTCGACGGGCGAACAGGTTGCGATCACCACGACGGCAGGCGAGGGTTCGACCGCGTCGCGGTTCGGTCGGGTCTGCGCCGTGCCGGTCGGAGCCGGCTTTCCGACCGAGGGCGGAACGATCGTCGATCTGGGACCGGGCAACGCTCGCGTCCGGATCGAGGCGTAGTCGTCCGGCCGACTCGCACGTTCGCCGTGAAGCGGTGTCTATGCGTCCGGCCGGTCCGCCGTCTTTGCCTCCCGGGCGACGGCCCGTTCGGAGCAATTCCAGAGCACCCGTCCCGTCTCCGGGTCACGTGCGCGCGCATCCTTCTGCTTGCGTCGCATGAGGTGGAGGTAGACGTCCGTCCGGCCCTCGAGTTCCGGAGAGCACGCGAGGAAGACCACGGGGCGGGCGGCCTGATCCGGCGAGGGAAAGAAGTGGTTCAGGAAGAAGCGTACCGCCGGCTCGAGGAACCGCGGCGCTTCTCGAGCGATTCCCGTATTCATCGCTCCAGGGCAGAGCGTGAAGACCGAGAGGCGAGGAGCGTCGGCACCGTTCACGCGTCGGGAGAGCTCCTCGGTGAACATGGTGAGCAGAAGCTTCGAGTACCCGTAGTAGCGGATGGAGTCCCGCATGCGGTAGCGCGGGAGCGCAAATGGCCGCTCGTGATCGATGTCCGGGCCGCTGCGGTGACTCTCGGATGAGACGAAGATGACGCGCGGAACCCCATGCGCCCCGGCCGCTGCCGATGGTTCGATCGTACCGCGTTCGAGGAGCCGCTTAACCAGGAGGAACTTGGAGAGGTAGTTCACCTGGAGCATCTCGTCGAATCCGTCCGCGGTCGAGCGCGACTCCGAGGTCACGATCCCGGCGTTGAACACGGCCACGTCCAACTTGATGCCGTCTCGCGCGAGACCGGCGGCGAACGTCTCCACGGACTCGAATCGGCTCAGGTCGAGCCTGCGCGCCTCCACGGCCGGCGCTCCGGTCGCACCGGCTGCGCGGTGGATCTCCGCGGCGAGCTCGGCGTCCGCGCTGCGGCTCGCGACGATCACGCGACCGCCGCGCTTCGCGAGCTCCACCGCTACCGCGTAGCCAAGGCCGGAGCTCGCGCCGGTCACCAGACACGTCTTGCCGCGGACGCCGCAGGGTTTGCGCTGATCGCTGCCGGCTGAGGGTGCGGCGAACGCCTCCGCCGCGCCGGTCAGGATCGCCGAAAGGACACCGCCGTAGCGTCGCGTCTTTCTCACGAGGGTCTCCGTGCCTCGGTGAGCGATGCGGTGGTCGAGACGTTCGTCCCGTCGTGCGCGCCGCAGCCGGTAACCGCGATGTTCGTGAGCCCGGTGCCGCCGATATCCCCGACGTTCCAAAGGCGTCGAGTGTTCGATGTCTGCTGCATGGTCGCCGCCACTCCGTTCGGATTCTCGGTTCGCGCTTGGATCGCTACATGATGTCGATGTTCTTCATGCTGACGTCCACGGAGAAGGGACCGACCTCCGTCGTGAACGGCATGCCGATGATCGGCGCGTGATTGGGCCAGTGAATGCGATGGTTCTTTCCCTGCACGACGATCGGCGGTGACATCTCCAGCTCGATGCCCTGCTTGGACAACGGACCCACCGCGTTCCCCGCGATGATATTCGTGAACTCGCCGACCATCTCATTGATCATCTGCTCGCGTTGATCGGCGCTGTCTACCAGGATTCCGCTGCGCTCGAGGAGCTTGTCCGCGAGCAGGTGCGGCATCCGAATGACGACGACCCCGATATTGCTGCCAAGGAAGCTGATGACTCCGGAGACCTCCCAACGGTGGTTTCCGAACGCTTCCACCAGATGAGGGGTACCCGGCTGCGGATCCAGATGGAACATCCGCCGAAAGAGGTTGATCGTTGCGTCCAGGAACGGGTTGATGATGATCGCCTTCATCGATCTGTTCTCGTCTGTGATTCAACAACGAATCGGTGCCTGAGGGCAAGGAG
>JBKHII010000081.1:0-9725 GCA_046538735.1 Spirochaetales bacterium | reverse complement strand
ACGGCGCTCTGCGTACCACGCGTGCTGCGAGCGCTCGTCCAGCCACGCGGCTCGGCTACCCACGCTCGAACGCCGGTACGACCAGCTCCGCCAGATGCAGATCCCAGCCCACCGGCGCCATCGCCAACCGCTCGCTCGCGACCACGAACACCTCACCGCCCGGCCTCACCGTCCCCGGATCCGCAACGACACTGAACCCCAGCCCCTCTTTCTCCGCACACCACTCCACGAGAAACTCCAGATCACTCTCACCCACGACCACGACCCGCGTCACGCCCCTGCCCGCCGGCGGCGCGAGCGCGGCCTCGTGCAGCAGACCCCGGATCGCTTCCTTGTAGCGCACCACGTGCCCCACGGTCCGCCGAAGGTAGCGGTAGCTGCGCCGCGCGATCAGGTCGATCCCCTCGGGCGTCACCAGGTAGTGGATGTTGCGCGCGTTCACCTTGCGCATCGTGAGAAAACCCTTCATCGCAAGCCGCTTCAGGATCGAGTTCGTCATCCCCAGCGACAACCCGATCGCGTGCGCTATGTCG
The DNA here is from genome assembly GCA_046538735.1 of Spirochaetales bacterium. Taxonomy (GTDB): domain Bacteria; phylum Spirochaetota; class Spirochaetia; order DSM-27196; family SLST01; genus SLST01. Next base: position 9,192 of record JBKHII010000081.1, on the reverse strand, counting down.
CGCTGCTTCACCATCTGGTTATGGTGAATCTGAGCGAGAACGTCGAGCTCGTGGTCGTGGGTGATGTCCGTGATTGCCTGTGGCTGTGACATGGTTGCGCTGCGGAGAGAGCTCCGCCAATGGCAGCGCCGCGCGCTGCGCGTCCTGCCGCGACGGCATGAAGATGTCACGCCGCCTCGTACCGCGGTGCTCGCTGTCGCCGGAACAAACAGGAAGCCGGGAATCGGTACGCTTTGTTCAGTCTCTGAACAACCATAGCGCACAGAGCGGAGCGTGACAAGGAGAGAGAACGAATTCGAACGGGATTGCGAGCGGGAGTTACCCGAGCTTGGTCGGGACCGCCGCCATCTCCGGTGCGGCCATCCTCTTCCTCCCGGTATCCTAATCGTGACGCAGCCGCCACGTGCCCCAGCGCCGCCCGCAGCGGGCGGACGGCACGGACATCGGCGCGAGTGACGCCGATGAAGGGCGGCCGGGCGATTGCACGCCGTGGGATAGTTTTGTGTCAGCACGAGGAGCTGCTCGCTCTCCACCCGTTCCGCGATCGACCGGCGCACCAGCTTGAGTGTTGCGACTCCAAGGATCACGGCGGGAACGAGTATCAGCAACGCGAACAGGACGGCGTACTTGCGACGGATGGTTGCCAAAACTCTGCATTTGGCCTGAAAGGTCAAACTCCATCAACCCGACGAGGGGTGACGGATCGGCACCCCCTGCGGTAGGATCCGGACGAGGAGGTAGTGTGGTTCACGGGTTGGGACGCGCGATGGGTATCGTGAGTGCGGTCGGTGTGCTCCTTGTGCTCGCCGGATGTCCGGCGGCGGGCGAGGAACAGCCTCCGAGCGACGGGATCGACTTCCGCAAGACGGACGATTTCTGGGGAGGCAACTTCGGAGCGTTCGCAGCCGACGCGTGCGTCTTGAAGTTAGGTGATAACGAGTACCGCATGTACTACACCGGACTCGACATGCCGTCGCCCGAAGAGCCGGAAGGCTGGAGCAGCGCCATCTGCCTAGCGCTTTCCGAGAACGGACGGGAGTTCATCAACCCAACGAGCTCGCTCGATATGCCGGCTGCGTCCGATGAGCGACCCTTCGCCGTTCTCGCCGCATGCGACGAACCGCAATCGTGGGAACAGAAGATCGAGACGTGCTTCGTGGTGCCGACGGACGACGGCTACTACCTCTACTACGGCGGGTACCGGAGAGGTGGGGCGCCCGTCGTCGACGACGGGGCGCCGATCGATACGATGGGCGCCGAGCTCGGCCTGGCGGTATCGTCGGGGACGAGTTCCGGCCTCGCCTTCGAGCGTTACGGTTCGACCGCTCGGGATCACATCGTCCTCGAGCGGACTGTGGAATCGCCGGATGAGGATGCGATCTTCAGCCCCTCGATCGTTCGTGCGGACGGCACGTTCTACATGATCTATACCGGCCATCGCTACTCCCACGACGCAACCGTCGACCAGGGAGTCGTGCTGATGGGAGCGACGAGCACGGACGGCGTGAAGTGGACGAAGCACGAAGCGAGTCCGGTGATGGTCCCCGCCTCCCACCGGGCCCCGGAGGATCCGGCGCACGACTACGCGTGGATGGAGTGGGGCGTCGCGGAAGCGCATCTCATTCACGGTCCGGACGGCCGTTTCTACCTCTTCTTCCAGGGCATGGCAGAGGACGCCGGTCATACAATCGGTGTGGCGCGAGGCGACCATCCGTTCGGCCCCTGGGAGATCTACCCGGAGCCGATTCTCAGGCCAACATCGGGCACACCCGACGAAGACGGCGTCATCGCGCCGCACGTCCTCTTCGACGGCGATACGGTACGTCTCTACTACAACGCCCTGCACGGCGATTCCTGGCTCATCGGGTACGCGGAGTGCCGGTGGCCGTTCTGGCCGGAGTAACGCCGCCCACTACCCCTGAGCCTGCTGTACCAAATCCGCGACCGTCACGCCGGGGTGGTGATAGTCGCGGCCGGGAGTCTTGCCCCAATGATGGATCGCGCCGGTCGGGCACCACTCGTCGCAGGCGAAGCACATCTCGCAACGATGGTTCCAGAACGGGCGCCCGCTCTCCATTCGGACGTTGCCGATCGGACAGACCTTCGCGCAGGTGCCGCATCCGGTGCACGCGTCGCCCACGACGATGTCGTTGTCCGTGAGCGGGATGAGCTCGCGGAAGGTGAGCGGCGAGTCGGGCGGCTCGTGCGCGTGCTTGCGCAGCGATTCCATGCACGGCCGGCGCATCGCGAGGTACATGGGAGAGAGGAGCGCGGTAAGAAGCCGCTTCGCGAAGCGGAAGGGCGTCGCGCGGCCACGAGAGACCGCCTCCGCGATCGCATCGACCTTCTTGAGGCTCCGACTCACGATCACGTCCGTGTTCGACTCGATCGGAACCGGAATGTGCTCGTAGTCGAGGTTGTTCATGGGAAGCCGTACCGAAAACTCGCCATGGATCCGGCCCCCGAGAGCCCGTACCGAGCGGCGCAGGCTTCGCAGCGTGGGCAGGGCATTGACGGCTTCGTACCCGCCGCAGGTGCATACCGCGTAGACGCGTTTCCGGCCGAGATCGGTTACTCTGCCGAGGAAGCGCTCGACGACGAGCGGAACGCCGTGTAGGTGAGCGAGATAGGACGGAAACACGACAACGAGCGTCTCGGCGGTATGGACCTGCTCAAGCTCGGCCGCGGGCGCGAGCGCGGCAAGGCGGCCACCGCAGCGGCCAGCCAGCCGGCGCGCCGTCGCCAGCGAGTTGCCGGTGCCGGTGAAGTAGTAGATATCGATCACCACGGACTGCCTCCGAGTCACGAGTATAGCCGAGGTAGCGGATGCGGGCCCACACGGTGTTCAATCACTGGAGTCGGCCACCGCACCGGAGCGGCTCGTGCTCGGCGAATCTGCCGACGGAAGGCCGCTCGTGATTACGATCGACGCGGGGGACGAGTGGTCGCACCGAGTGCAGGCCGGACCATTCATCTTCAACGTGCTGCCTCAGTTTGCGATCTGGGCAGAGGACGACGACGGGCGATTCTTCCGCGACCCCGTCTACGGATGTCTCCATCACCTCGAAAACGGTCGCGGACGACGGCCCGATCACGCTCGACCTCGAAATCAACAAGTCGGACGACCAGAACGACGCGTACGGCGAGGACGACAACTGATGGGCGGGACAACCGTCGCTCGTCTGCTCGGTCCGCACCGACGGAGCGCGATCCGAACCGTACCGAATGGAGCTTGTGGGCCACGGCGGGCCCGGGCGGAACAGACCGGTTGGTCGCCGCGAAAGCCCGTCGGCCCACCCCCGTCTAGAAGCTCCCCGATCCAAATCGGACCGTCAGTTCTGCGCCGAGCCGTTGTCCGAGCGGGGTGAACTCGTCGCCCGAATCGCCGTACGTGTAGTTTGCCCCGGTCGAGGCCGAAACGTAGTCGTTGAATCGGTACGAGACCGTGACCGAAACGCTGCCGGAGGCGTCCGAGAGGTTGCCGTACCAGAGGCTCTGAACCGAGATGTCCGAGCCGAGAATGCTGCTGAGGCCCGCGGACGCGGCGGCGTAATGGCGTCCGATCTCTGAGAGATCGGACGCGCCGAGCTCACCGGCCTGCCCCAACGCGAGAACTCCGAGTTGGTTCTCGCTCAGCACGCTCGAATCCTCGTACCCCTCGCCGTTGTAGAAGTACTGTCCGGCGGCGTTGAGGTTGATGTCGCCGTCGTCGTCGCTGTAACGGTACAGCAGACCTGCGGTGCCCTGGAAGACGATCTCGTCGTGCGTGTAGGTCTCCACGCCGAGCGGAGTGGCTGCCTCTCGAACGTACGTCCGGTCGGACTCGCCCAGAACGACCGCCTCCGCGAAGAGCGAGAAGTCGGATATCGACCCCTCCACCGTGACCATCCCGGCCGGAAGATCCTTCGGTCGCCAGAAGCCGCCGAACCCGATCTCGAATGCATCCACGACGAACTCGGCGCGTGGCGCGAACGCCGGATACTCCTCACCGCCGACCGGCGGCAGGGCGTAGAGGTAGAGGTTCGTCGTGGAGATCGGAAGCTGCGCCTTCACGTTGACCGGACCCTCACGGTCGGCCTCCGGGTCCTCCGGATCGATGCGCTCGAGGTTGATGATATCCGCCGGGCTGAAGAAGTAGCCTACGCCCCACGTGACGGTGTGCTTCCCGCCGCGGAGGAAGAGCGTGTCGTTGATGGTGAAGTCGCTGAAGAGCTCGGTGATGCGTACGATGTCGTGGAACTCGCGTGCGTCCGTATCGCCGGGCGTTCCAGACACGGTGAAGGGATAACTCACGTCCGCCTCGGCGTAGACGCGGAAGTCGCTCGACGGGCGGGCGTCCACGAAAAGCTGCGTCCCGAGCGTGGTAGCGAACTCATACTCGGGCCATCCGGAGACGTCCGAGGGCGAGTCGAGCTCGTCCCAGAAGAACGACGGCGCGAGACTGAAACGATAGGTGCCGCCGATCCGAACCGGTTCTCCACTGAGCATCTCATCGGAGAAGTCGGCATCCGAGATCGCCGTCTCCTGCCCGTCGCCCGACTCGCCGTCTTCACCCTCCAGGATCGAGCCCCCGAAGAGCTCGTCCTCGGTCTCTTGCGCGCCGACCGATGTGCCTACGACCAGGAAGAGCGCGAGCAAACCCACAAGGGCGACCGTGGACGCTCGCCGGGTTCGGTCGGAGCGACGCGTGGAATCGGATCGAGTGATTTCGGCAGTCGGAATGGCGACCATGGGATTCTCCTATCGGTTGACTCGCTCAACGTACGCCTTCGTGAAGACGGAGTCGGGCAGCGATTCCAGCGAAACATCGTCGACCTGTATCTGCGTCCTGCGGCCCTCCACGAGCTCGTCCACGAAGAGCGCCCGAGTGACCACGAAGTTGCCGTCGATCTCTCTGTACTGGGGGAAGTAGCTGGTGCGCACGAGACGATCGGTCGCGCTGTAGTCCTCTGTCTTGAGCACAAGGTTGTCCTCGTCCGAGGTGACCCAGGCCCTCACGCGCGGATAGGTGACTTCGGCGTGCGTGGCCTCGAGCTCGATGATCCAGACGTCGTAGCGCCCAAGCGTTCCCGATTCGTAGCTCGCAACGTTGTAGTCCTCCGCGAGCGAGGATGCCTCGAAGTCGGAGTTGCGTGCGTCCGTGCCCTGGAAGCTCTCGCGGGCGGAGGAGAGCGTGAACTGCCGGCTCTCCGGATCGTAGATCCAGAGGTTGTCGTCGACCCGTAGATAGCCCTGTCCTCGCTGGACCGCGGGCTCCTGAATCAGGAGCAGGAACTTGTCCTCCTGGTCGCGTCGGAACTGACGGACGACCATTCGCTCGGTACCCTCTTCGGGATCCTCCGAGATGATCGTCACGGTGGACGCGAAGTCGGTATCGCTGAAGGTCTGCCGTTCGTCGATGCGTTCGAGAAGAGCCTCGGTATCGAGCTCCTGCGCAACTACCGGCGATGCAAGCGCGACGGCGAGTCCGATCATCGACGCCACGCGGTATCCCAATCTCATCTCATTCTCCTTTTCCTAAGCGGTCGCTCGCAGCGCGTCGACCGGACGCATGCGCGCGCCGTGCCGAGCCGGAAGGTACGCCGCCACCGCGCTCACGGCAACCACAATCAGTACGTTCCGCACGGCCGTCCCCGGCGCGACGATGAACTGCAGGTTCCCGTTCACCGTGATGAATTGAATCGCGGGGTTGTCGAAGGTGATCGCGCCCAGGCCAAACATAAGCAGAACAGCGAGGAGGAATCCACCGACCACACCCACGAGCGACGTGATCGTCGCTTCCGAAAGAAAGAGGTTCCGCACCTGCTTGCGGTGCATCCCCAGGGCTCGCATCGTTCCAATCTCGTTTCGCCGTTCAAGCACGACCATCCGGTAGGTGTTTGTGATGCCGACCATCGTCACGAGCAGGAGTATCAGGAATACCACGAGCGCAACCTGGTCGACCGTGTCCAGGATCGCGATGACCGATCCGAGCACATCCTCGAGGGTGGTCACGCGGTATCGCATGCCTTCCCACGGCTCCTCGTCGTCCATGCCGAAGCCGAAGCCGCCGAACCCGGACGACGCGGATTCGCTCCGCGGCACGACCGAGAGCTCCTGCTCCGAGAGGAGCGTCGTGAGCTCACGCGCCGCGAGGTTCATGAGCCGCGCATCCTCCAGGTAGATGTTCAGACTCTGGAAATTGGTCGACTCAAGCCCGATGAGTTCGTTCAGCGCGGCGAGGTGCATGTAGGCGCGCGAGATGCCGATGTCCTGCCCCTCCTCCACGGTCGCCACGAGCTCGACCTCGCCAACGCTGCTCTGCCCGGTGACCGTGGAGAGGCGGAGAATCACCGTTTCGCCCGGGACGGCCTGAATGTCCTCGGCAGTCGCCCTGGGAAGGATGATCCCATTCGGCGTGTTGAGAATGTCGCTGGGCGTCCCCTCAACGGGAATCATCGCTTCGAAAATGTCGCCCTCCTGGGCGAAATCCACGCCTTCGAGGAACTGCGATTGGCTCCGGGCCCCGAAAATCACGTCGGCCTGTACACTGCTTCGCCGACTGATCTCGCTCACCTCGTAGCTGAGCCGGTCCACCGCGCGGTTGATGCGCTCGGCATCCTCCATCCGATAGACGATGCGCCCGGAATCGAGCATCTCCTCGCCGGTGACGTAGAGGTGGCCGCCAAGGAGCGAGGCGAAGTTGATACGGATCGACTCCTCTACGCCGGTCGTGGTGGCGTTGAGCAGCGTGATGATGAGGAACCCGAACCCGATCGCGCCCGCCAGGAGCAACGTTCTCCTGCGCTGGCGACTCGTGTTTCTGAAAGCTAAGCGAAACGTCGTAAACACTGGTACCTCACTTTCCTTGCATCGCGACGACGGGCCGGATCTGCAGTGCGACGCGCGTGGGGTAGAGACTCGCGACGAGACCTGCAACGACCACGCCCACGAGCGAGCTCAGGACGGCAGAAATGGAAAGGACCGGCCGCAGCACATCGCCGCCGTAGATCAGACGAAGGAACTGATTCGTCGCCTCGAGGCCAATCAGAGACAGCACGCCGAGCACGGCCATGCCGAACAACACGCCGATCAACCCGAAAAACACGCTCAGAATCGCCGTCTCCGAGAGGACCATTCGGCGGACGAAGCTGCGGTGAGCTCCAATCGCGCGCATGGTACCGATCTCGGGGATCCGTTCAGTGACTGAGATTACGAGCGTGTTCATGATGATGATGACCGCGACCACGACCACGAGGAAGATCGCCGTGTTGAGCGCGATCTGAATGCCGCGAACGAGATTGGCCGACGGACCGGCAGCCTGCTGCCAGTCGATGATCTGGGCGCCGATCTCCTCCTCCTGGAAGAACGCCCACAGGTCGGCTGCGAGCGCGTCGTAGGCGCGCTGATCGCTCAGGCGCACGAGAATGAAGTGCCATGCGGTGGCGTTGTCCCCCTCCGCGGGGCGCTCGGGCAGGTCGCCGAAGATATTGAGCAGCTCGTCTTCCCGCGACCCTGTCCCTCCGTCGCTCGCGGCGGTGGCGCCGAAGTCGCCATCGTCCGTGATCGCTCCTCCGAACAGATCGTCTTCGTCAAAGTCCTCGAGCAGGCGCCGTTGCGACTCGCTGAGCTCGACCGCCTCCACCGGGCTCACGTTCATCGCGTTCAGCGCGCGGATCGTCTGACCGTCCACGAGCGACGTGTTGTCGAGCTGCGCGTTCGTCGTGAGGAACCGGAATATGCCGACGATCGGCACCGACCGGATTCGCGTTCCCGCGCTGCGCGTGGTACCGGTGAGGATCAACTCGTCGCCGATCTCGATTTCCACGCCGGAACTCTGCTCGAGATCCTCTCGAGCCGCCGCGTTGAGAAGCATTCCGGTTTCACCCGAATCGAGGAAGCGCCCTTCCACGATCTCCATGTTGTCGGGGAACGTCTCGCGGTACCGCTCGGGCTGTATGCCGAAGATGAAGCCGAAGCCGGCCATCTCCTCATCGACCGAGATGATCGCGTTACCGTGCACCTGCGGTGAGATCGCCTGAACCAGCTCGTGTTCCAGGAGGTAGTCCCGGACCCGGGTGTACTGGTCGATCGTAGGGGGCAGGCCCTGGTCGGCGCCTTCCTGCGCGCCGAGAAACGAGACGAACCCGGCGGACTCGCCGGCCACAACGAGGTCGCCGGTGAAGGTCCGCAGGTACGCCTCGCGGATGCCCGACTCGGCGGTATCCATGATCGAGTTCCCGATCACGAGCGCCCCCACGCCCAGCGTGATCAACACCCCGATGATCGCGGTCTTGGATTTGTGCTGCCGCACGTTCCTGAGCGCGATCTTGAAGACGACCGGCATTCTCATTGCACCGTCCTCTGTACGTCCCTGTGGACGTTCTCCGATACCTCTCCGTCGTGGAGACGGATGATGTGGTCGGCGATGTCCACGATCGTGGGATCGTGCGTGGAGAAGATGAACGTCGTGCCGTGATCCCGGTTCATCCGCTTCATGAGCTCGATGATCTGCTCGCCGGTCTTGGAGTCGAGGTTGGCCGTGGGCTCGTCCGCGAGGACGATCTGCGGCCGGGCTGCGAGGGCTCGCGCGATCGCGACTCGTTGTCGCTGTCCGCCGGAGAGCTCGTTGGGCCGGTGCTTGCGCCAATCCGCGAGACCGACTTCGTCAATGAGGTGGTCGATCCACTGGTCGTCCTCGCGATTGCGCTTGCGAGACGACCCGAGCAGGAGCGGAAACTGCACATTCTCGAAGACGTCCAGCACCGGAATGAGGTTGAACGACTGGAAGATGAAGCCGATCACGTCGTGACGAAGCCCGGTGATCTGCTTGTCGTTCAACGTGCTGGTTTCCGTGTCCGTGATCTTCACGACACCGGACGTGGGCACGTCGATGCAACCGACCATGTTCAGAATCGTCGATTTTCCCGATCCGGACGGTCCCGCGATCGACACGAAATCCCCTCGCTCCACCGAGAAGCTCACGCCCTTCACGGCGTGCACCTCGGTCTGACCGAGCGGATAGATCTTGTGGACATCCGAAAGCTCAACAATGGGCATGCTGCCTCCTTGGCGCTAAGAGTACGAAAATCCCCGGCCGGCAGCTACATCCGATGAGGCACCGCATGACCGGCGGACGGTCTCTCGGGATAATCTACCCGGGACGGCGTGACTCTATTCATGCATGTACGAGAAGAAACGAGGAGTGTACTC
>JBKHII010000025.1:0-35238 GCA_046538735.1 Spirochaetales bacterium | reverse complement strand
GACCGACTCCTGCCAATACTCGCCCCCCTTCCAGAAGTCGTGGAAGAGCGGGATCGTGGGATACGCAACCCGATAGAGCTCCCACGTGCGGTCCGCGATCGTGGCGCTCGCGCTGTGGTGCTCGATCGCACCGAGCCGTGGGCAGACGTACCTCGCTCGGCGACGAATATGCGCAAGCTTGAACTCGAGATACGTCTCCTGCTCGCCTTTCGCACTGAAGAGCCGGCGTATGAAGTAGCGCACGCGCTGCCAGAAGCCCATCTCCGCGATCTCGTGCGCGATGACTTCGGAGCGACTCTGCTCGCCGACGACTTGTCTGAACGGCCGATCGCTCCGCGGCTGCTTCAGACTCAGACTCTGCGAGATTCGTTGCAACAACGACCGTCGCTCGTCTTCGCTCAGTGCCCTGGCGAGGTCTCGGAAGGTAGAAGACGGCCGCTCGGCCCTCGTGGACATCAGACCTTCCCTACCCCACGGATCATGAGAAGCCTTCCGCTGAGCATCCGTACCCTAACCTCCTCCCCCGCGAACTCGTTGCTGATCCCAATATCGCCGCGACTCCAGGTCAGACCGTCGAGCGGCCACCGCAGACCCTCGGACCTCATCACGCATGGTTCGCATCCCAGCGGCACGAAGCTGATCCGGTCGCCGGCGCTTCCGAGGAACACCGACTCGGACCGCACCACCGTCACCACCGACTCGTGGGAAACCCAGGTAGAGGGGTGCCGATCGCGCTCAAAGAGCGCCACGATCGCCAGGAGGTGGTCCAGGCGGCCTCCTCCCCCTCCGATCAGGACGACGTCGTCGGCGCCCTGTTCCCACGCGGCCTGAAGCGCCAGTTCGGTGTCCGTGTAGTCCTTGGCAACCGGAAACCGTTTCACGGCGGAGCCGGGAATGCGTTCGAGCACTCCTTCGTCCGAGATGCTGTCAAAGTCTCCCACGACGAGCCCGGGCTGCACGCCGTACCGGATCGCGGTCTCCACCCCCGAGTCGGCCGCGATCACGATCTCCGCCTCGCGGATCCACGGCTTTGCGTGCTCGAACGCCGGCGCAGCGCCTCCGGTAATGACAATCGCTCTCACCTTCGCTCAGCATACTCCATAGCGCGCGCCGCTGAAAAGCTGCGCGTCCCGCAGAAAACACTCAACCCGCGCGACCAAACTCCGAGATTCTAAACGAGGAGTTTCGACTGCTTCGCGCGCATTCGGAACCACCTCACACCGAGGACAAGGATGTTCCGGTGAAACCGTCAAGGAGGATCGGATGATCATCAATCACAACTTGAGCGCAATGTTTGCTCAGCGCCAGCAGAAGTTCAACGCGCTGGAACTGGACGGCAACGTTGAGAAGCTCTCTTCCGGAATGCGCATCAACCGCGCGGGCGACGACGCAGCGGGACTTGCGGTTTCCGAGAAGATGCGCAGTCAGATCCGCGGCCTCAACCAGGCCGAGCGAAATGCCGCCGACGGCATCTCGATGATCCAGACTGCCGAAGGGTACCTGCAGGAAAGCTCGGACATCCTGCAGCGGATGCGAGAGCTCGCAATCCAGGCTTCGAACGGTATCTACAGCAGCGAAGACCGCATGCAGATCCAGGTCGAAGTCTCGCAGCTCGTGGACGAGGTGAATCGTATCGCCTCGCACGCCCAGTTCAACGGCATGAACCTTCTGACCGGCCGCTTCGCACAGGAGACCGGTACGAACGTCGTGACCGCGAGCATGTGGTTCCACATCGGCGCGAACATGGATCAGCGAGAGCGTGTCTACATCGGAACGATGACCGCGCAGGGCCTTGGAATTCAGGGCGCGGGTGGTCTGCCGCACACGGCGAGCTTCATCACCATGAGCAACCCGGACAGCGCGAATGCGGCAATCGGCCTGATCGACGGAGCACTCCGCAAGGTCAACAAGCAGCGCGCGGACCTCGGCGCCTACCAGAACCGGCTCGACCACGCCCGCAAGGGTCTGTCGGTCGGAGCGGAGAACATGCAGGCGTCCGAGTCCCGGATTCGTGACGCGGACATGGCGGACGAAACCGTCAGGTTCGTGACGAATCAGATCCTGGTGCAGTCCTCGACCGCCATGCTCGCGCAGGCGAACCAGGTTCCGCAGTCGGTGCTGCAGCTGCTGCAGTAGCCCGGCACGCTCGCTTCAGTGGGCAAGAGACCCAGCCGTACGGCTGGGTCTTTTTTTGCGCATTTGCGATAATGCGCGGGTGAATCCGGCCCGAGTCGCAGCCATGATCAACCGCCTGCCCCGCCGTGTCCGTACGTTCGCGGAACGCTTCCACGAAGCCGGATACGAGTGCTACCTCGTGGGCGGCGCCGTCCGCAACCTCCTGCTCGGGCGAAAACCGTCCGATTTCGACTTCGCCTCCAACGCGACGCCGGAAGAAGTCACGGCCATCTTCAAACGTGTCATTCCAACCGGGGTTCAGCACGGCACGGTCACGGTGCTGCATCATGGCGCCTCGTTCGAGGTGACGACGTACCGGACCGAGGGTGACTACACGGACGCCCGGCGACCGGACACCGTCCGGTTCGTTCGAGACATCCACGAGGACCTCAAGCGCAGAGACTTCACCATCAACGCCATGGCGCTCGATCCCGTCTGCGCTCGTTTCCTTGATCCGCACGGCGGCACGGACGACATCAAAGCGAAGATCGTGCGGGCGATCGGCGATCCTGCCGAACGCTTCCGCGAGGACGCGCTACGCCTGCTGAGAGCAGTCCGCTTCGCCACCCAACTCGAGTTCGTGATCGACCCCCGCACGCTCGAGGAGATCACCGAACGCGCAGCCTCGATCTCGGCCGTCTCGCAGGAGCGCATTCGGGACGAGCTGACCAAGATACTCGAGAGCTCTCGCCCCTCGTACGGGCTCATCCTGATGAAGGAGACCCGGCTCCTCGACTACCTCGTGCCGGAGTTGGTGGAGGGGATCGACGTTGCACAACGGGGGAATCACCGCTTCGATATCTTCGAGCATTCGCTGCGAGCGTGCGACGCGGCGCCGCCGGGCAATCTCATCGTTCGTCTGGCCGCGCTCTTCCACGACGTGGGCAAACCGCGCACGCTCGAGGTCGCGCCGGACGGCACGAGGCGTTTCCACGGACACGATCAGGTCTCGGCCGATATGACCGAAGGCATCCTTCGAAGGCTCCGCTACCCGAACAAGACGGTCGACCGAGTCGTCCACCTCGTCAGGCACCACATGTTCAACTACACTCCCGAATGGACCGACTCGGCGGTCCGCCGCTTCATCTCACGCGTGGGCATCCACGCAATCCCGGACCTCCTCGCGCTCAGACAGGCGGACGGCGAGGCAATCCGTGGCGAACGGGTCGATCCGCGACCGCTCTCCGAGTTGGCGGCACGCGTTCAGCGGCAGGTCGAGACCGATCACGCCTTTACCGTCCGCGACCTCGCCGTGAACGGGCACGACCTCATGGAGTCCGGCATCCCATCCGGGAGAACGCTCGGCATTGTTCTGGAGGCGTTGCTCGAGACGGTTCTCGATGACCCGCGGCAGAACGAGAAATCCCGGCTACTCGAGATAGCGCATCGGTTCTACGAGGAACGAATAGAGCGTCCCGGGCAATAGCCGCGGACTCTACGAGCGCGTCGACTTCTGGGAGCGGCCCTTTCGGCTCGCTCCGCCCTTTCCCGCGCCCTCTTTCTCCTTCAGTGCCTTGTAAGCGATCGCCGCAGCGGCCTGCTCGGCCTGCTTCTTGTTCGAACCCTTTCCCGGTCCGTAGCTCTTCCCGCCCACTTCAACCTGCATCCAGAAAACTCGGTCGTGATCCGGACCGGTCTTCCTGGCCACCACGTACTTCGGATAGCACCGGAACGTCTTCTGCGCGTATTCCTGGAGCAGCGTCTTGTAGTCCTTGTCGTGCCGGTTCTCGAGTACCTTCCGGATTTCCGGCACGAGAAAAGCCAGAACGAACCTGCGTGCCTCGCGGAACCCGCTGTCAAGGAAGAATGCTCCGATGATCGCCTCGAGCGCGTCCGCCAGAATCGCCTTCTTCGCCCGGCCCCCTGAGTACTCCTCACCCTTTCCGATCAGGATGAAGTTGTCCACACGAAGCCCCCTGGCGATCTCCGAGAGACTGGCCTCGCTGACGACGAAGCTCTTGATCTTGGCGAGGTCGCCCTCGGGACGATCCGGCAGCTCTTTGTAGAGGTACTCGGCCACGGCGAGACCCAAGACCGAGTCACCGAGGAACTCGAGACGCTCGTTGTTGGCGATCCCACCGCCCCGCTCATTCGCATAGGATCGGTGGCAGAACGCGAGGTTCAGAAGCTCGAGGCTCTTGAATCGGATGCCTGCGTGCCGCTGAAACAGCTGCAGTTCGTCCTTGCGCACCGAGTCGACCTGCGGGGCGAGCTCAGTGTCCGATCGCTTAAAGAACTTGGGAAGTCGTCGCATAAAAAGAGAACGCGCCTCCACCGTGGGAGAGCGCGTTCTTATTCAGCAGACCGTGCTGCTTACTGCTTCTGCGACTTGATGAACTCGAGGGCATCGCGCACCGTCTCGAATTCGTTTGCCTTCTCATCGGGAACCTCGATACCGAGCTCTTCTTCAATCGCGTACACGAGCTCAAACGTATCCAGGCTATCCGCGCCGAGATCCTGTCGGAACGACGAATCGAGCGTAATCTTGCTCTCGTCGATCTCGAGCTTCTCGGCAATCAGCTTCTTCATCTTCTCAAACAGTTCGTCTGCCATCGTTCACCCCTTCCGTTTATTCGAGTTCTTCCGGTTCGAAGACCTGTTTGCCACGGTAGAAACCGCTCTTCATATCCACGTGATGCCGCTTCACCGGCTCACCAGACTCGGGCGACGTGATGAGCGTGGGAAGCTTGATCTTTGCGTTGATCTTCCGTCGGCGTCGCGTTCGCGCCTTGGAATGCTTTTTCTTTGGTACAGCCATCTCTTTCCCCTCAGGTAGTCCACCGCGCTTCACGCCACGGGTCTGCAAGAAGATAGCGTATGGGCATACGCTTGTCAACAATCCGTAGGGACGATAGATCCTTTCGTACTCATGACTTCCGGCCCAGGCGTTCGTGCAGGGCCTCCGCTACGGAGGGTGGAACCATCGTGGAAATATCGCCGCCGAGCCGCGCCAGTTCCTTGATCGAGGTCGATCGCAGCACGAAGTACTGCGGATCGGTCGGCATGAAAATCGTTTCAACCTGCGGATTCAGGCCCTTGTTGATCATGGAGAGCTCGAACTCGTACGCGAAGTCCTCGAGAGCGCGAACGCCGCGGATCATGATACGCGCGCCGACCTTCTCGGCGAACTTCACGATCAGCTGATCCCACAGATGGACGCCAACGTTGTCGAACTCCTCAACGAGCTCGGCCATCATCGAGAAGCGCTCCTCCGCCGAGAACGTGTAGTTCTTGTGCGGGTTCACCGCGATGACGACGTCGATCTCATCGTAGATCCTGCTGGCTCGTTCGAGGAGATTGAGGTGCCCGTTCGTGGGCGGATCAAAGGAACCCGGCAACAGCGCACGTAGCATTGGCCGCCATGGTACCCCTGCGCACCGGTCCGGTCAATGACAAATCGGTGCGCCCTACCCCTGTCGCGACTGGATGATCTCGCTGCTGAGCCGCTGCGCAAGCTTCCGGATCGCCTCATCCACGTACTGCGCGTCCTTGATCTTCTTCTTGAGCTCGTCAAGCTTCTTTGGGTCGCTCTTCTTCGCTATCCTCACCATGCACCACGCTCGGAAAAGGCATTCATGAGGTGTTCCACCCCTTCCGAGGAGACGAAGAGCACGTCGTATCGAGGTTGCAGACGTGACAGGCACGGATGCGTATGCAGGTACCAGAGAGAGGTCCGTATGATGCGTCCCTGCTTCCGGCGGCTCAGGGCGTATTCCAGCCCCGCAATGGGCATCCGTTCCCAGCTCTTCACCTCGCAGAATGCGATGGTGCCACCTTCAACAGCTATAATATCGACCTCTCCGGTCCGGGTTCTGAAGTTCCTTTCCAGGATTGTGTAGTGAAGATCAACGAGGTACTCCGCGGCCCGCTCCTCGCCTTGCGCGCCGCGCCTGTGGGTGGACGTCGCTCCGTCAGGCGCCCGCTGGGCTCTCGGCGCCTTCTCGGGCCCGGCCGAGCTCTTTCGGGTCCACGGCTCTCGCGATGAAGAGATCCCTTTCTTCGCCAAGGTGGACTATCTCGCCTTCATCCCGCTGGAACTCCCGCCCGTTCTCGTCGACCATGATCTTCACGCTCGGACGAAGCGGCGCCGAGCCGTTCACGTCGACCACGCGCCCGATGCGGCCGTCCTTCAGAAGCACGATGCTGCCGATGGGGTAGATACCCATCGTCCGGATGAAGACCTTGAGGATATCCGGATCGAATCGGCGACCGTTGTCGCTCAAGATTGCCCTCATCGCCGCATATCCGATCATCGAATTCCTATACGGCCGCTTGCTCACCATTGCTTCGAAAGCATCCACCACGGCGATAATCCGAGCCATCGGCGCGATATTCCTCCCGGACAGCTGCCGCGGATAGCCCTGACCGTCCCACCGTTCCTGGTGCTGCAGCGCCGCGACGCCGATTTCCTCGGCGAACTTCATCTCTTTCGTGATGATGCGGTACGAGTATACCGGATGCGCCTGAATCGCCTTCACTTCCTCCGGCGTCAGGTCGCCCTTCTTGTTCCGAACGCTCGCGGGCACGCGCAGCATGCCCACGTCGTGAAGGAGCGCCGCCGAGGCGAGCTGGATGAGCTTGTGCTGAACCATGTTCAGATTCTGTCCGACCAGAATCGCAAGAATCGAGCTGTTCATCGCATTCTCGATGAAGCCCGATGCCCCCTGGAGCCCGTACAGGATGAGCTGAATCACCTCGTTGCGCCGGCGGGCAAGCAGCTTGAAGAGTCGATCAACGACTGCGTCCACCTCGACCGCCTTGACCGAATCGTTCGCCTTCACGCGCTCGAAGATGTCCTGCATCTCGGCGGCACGCTTGCTGTACGAGTCGATGACGGCCTGCTGTTCGGGAGTGCTGAAGGCTTGTTGGAGGAACGCGTTCTTCGCCGCCGAGGGCAGCTCCTTCATCGCCTTCCCGTTGGTTCGGACGTGATTCACGCCCCACTTGATCAGCCGATCGATGTCTCGCTGCTTGATCTCTACGTTTTCCGGAACGAGAAGATTCTCGTCGTCCACGTACACAGGCTTGTCGAAACGCAGTCCCGGCCGGAGGTCGCTGACCTTGATGTCTCTCATCCCACACCTTTTTTATATGGTCGTATTCGGTTCCGCCGAGCTCAACGCGCCGTCGTCGGCACGCGCCTGCGGATGTGCTCCATCACCGCCGGGCGTGTTCCGCCAGACGAAGCCGAGGACTTCGGCCACGGCCTGGTAGAACGGCTCCGGGATCAACTCGCCGGGATCAAGGACCGAGAGCGTATCCGCCAGCTGGTCCGAACGTACCACGGGAATGCCGCAGTCGCCGGCCAAGCGAATCATGCGATCGGCCAGATCTCCCTTCGCACGGGCTACGACAAGCGGGGCCGGCAGGCGGGTATCGTACTGCAGCGCCACCGAAGTCTTTCGTCCCATCACACCCTGCTGTCTACGTGTCGTAGTATATCCAGCTCGTCGCGAGATGAAAAGCCGTCGTTGGAGTCTTTGGACATGAGAGCGTGATGGAAGGCGATCCCCAGGCGCGCAAGCCGCGACTCCAGGTCCGAAAACGCGTGCGCAGCTTCCTCACCGTCAGCTTCTGCGGATCCGGCGAGCGCAGTCACCCGGACGGTGCCACCGGCAGGCTCGATCGCGAACGTCCATCGCTTGTCCTCGCTTCGCACGTCTACGATCGCCTCGCGGTAGCCAGGCGCACGTTCTCGGGCTCGCGGTCCAGCCGGCCGATCGCTCAGATCGCCCTGCGAAAACCGGATCTTCACACTGGCGTGGAAACCGGAGACGCCCGCGAACTCAAGCGGCACGATCACCCAGTGGTCGTCTCCTCCCTGTCGGTGGTTCAGTAGCTGCAACGGGTCGTCCGCACTGCGTACCGCGGTGAACGCCCTCCGAATGGTCCGCGCGTCCACGACAACATCGGCTTCGACCGCAGCAGCCGTCTCTTCTGCGCCGTCCGGCTCTGCTTCATGCCCCGAGTTACGGTCGGCCTCCTCCCCCTCGCGGCCTCCGTCCGCCTCGTTCTCTCGATTCTGCTCGCTGGTCGGACCGCGTTCTCCGGCGTCACCGGACGACCCGGCGTCCGAGCCGAGATCCTCTTCGCCTGATCCCCCAACCGCGGCAACGGCCCGTACCCAGACGGCATCCGAATCGAGGAGACCCTTTGCCTCGAGCACGGCCGCAAGCCGCGCGCGCTCTGCGAGGGAGAGGCGTTTCGTTCCCGGAGGGTATTCGGATACGGCCCTTCGAAGCGCGAGTTGCAGACGCTCAGGCCGAAGCGCCAGGCCGCTACGGATGAACGCGTCCACGATCGACGAGCCGGTTGCCGCCGGAAGGCCGCTCTCGCGGGCGAGCGACGAAACGTCGACCGGCGCGGTCGTCGTACCGAGCGTCCGGAGGACGAGGTGTCGGTCGGAACCGACTACCTCGGCGCGATACCAGACTCCAGGACGCACGGACGCGTCGATCCGTGCCGGCAAGACTCGGCCGCCGATCCTGACGGTCGTCTCGGCGCCGCGTTGCGACTCAACGAGGACGCGAACCACCTGCCCGTTGCGGAGCCCGAGTTGTCGTGCTTGAGATGTGTGAGATCGGAGATGTTCGTGCGGTGACGGGCTTACCTTCACAGGTCGGACTCGCCCCCGCCGCAGCGACTACTCGCTCGCCGCGGCTTCCTTGCGATTCTGCTTCCGCTGGATCTTCTCCGCGACCTTCGCACGCTTACCGATCCGCTCTCGGATGTAGTAGAGCTTGCTCCGTCGCACGCGACCGCGGCGAACGACCTCAATCCTCTGGATCCGCGGGGAGTGTACCGGGAACACCCGCTCCACGCCCACGCCGTACGACAGCTTTCGGACCGTGAACGTTTGGCGGATGCCGCCGTTCTTACGCGCAATGACCAGGCCTTCGTAGACCTGGACGCGCTCGTTCTTCCCTTCAACGATCGAGAAGTGCACCTTCACCGTATCGCCGATCCGGAACTCGTCCCGGCCCTCTTGCAGCTGAGAAGCTTCAATAGCCTTGATCAGATCCATCTTGTCCTCCGTACTTCTTCTCCAACTCGCGTCGCTCAGCCTCGCTGATTCCGGCTCGCGCGAGCAAATCCGGCCGGGCTTCGGCCGTTCGCTCTATCTGTTTCCAGCGTCGCCACTCATGGATCCGACCATGATGACCCGAGCGCAGTATCTCCGGCACCGATCGCCCCCGGAACACCTCCGGACGCGTATAGTGCGGATACTCCAGCAGCGACTCGTTGTGGCTCTCTTCCTCAAGCGAGCCCGCGGTGATCACACCGTCAACCAGTCTGTAGATCGCGTCCACGATGACCAGCGACGCAATCTCACCGGAAGACACGACGTAGTCGCCGATCGAAAGCTGATCATGAACGTACATATCGATCACGCGCTGGTCAATGCCTTCGTAGCGACCACATATCATCACGATCTCGCGCTCGCCGGACAACTCCGTCGCGATACGCTGCGTGAACAGCCGGCCCGCCGGACTGGCGTACACCACTCGTTTCGCGTCCGCCTGCACCGAATCCAGCGCCGCGGCCAGCGGTTCGGGCTTCAGCACCATCCCGTACCCGCCGCCGTACGGGGCGTCGTCCGCGGTTCGGTGCCGGTCGGCGGCGAAGTCGCGAATGTTCACGAGATCGTACTCGATCAGCCCTCGTTCCACGGCCTTCCCCATGATGCTGCTCGTGAAGTAGCTCTCGAGCATCTCGGGGAAGAGCGACAGAATCGTGAACTTCACTCGATCACCTCTGCCGTGGTCAGAACGAGACGACCTCCGTCCAGGTCAACGGACGCGACGAACTCCGCCTGGAACGGCACGAGCCGCTCGCTGCCGTCGCTCACCACGATACCCAGGAGCGCCGTTCGACCGCCTTCCCAGACATTGGCCACGCGGCCAACCTCTTCATCGTCAAAGAACACGCGCAGACCGATCAGATCCGCGAAGTAGTACTCGTCCTCGCCAAGACTCGCGGCACTCGACCGATCCACCACGACGTCCCAGCCGCGCCAGCGCTTCGCCTCTTCCGGCGTATCCACGCCCTCGAGCTTGATCAGAACCGTCTTGTGTGCCGCTCGAGCCGACTCGATGCGCACGTCTCGGCGATCGGACCCTCGGACGAGCGTCACGCGCTCAAGACTCAGGAAGTGCTCGGTCTCACCGGAGAACGACTCGACCTTGATCTCGCCCTTCACACCGTGAGCGGTTCGAACGCGGCCGATGGTCAGCTCATCCTTCATCAGTCGAGGATTTCCAGCACCACCCGCTTCCCGGTTTTCGTGGACGATGCGCTCAGGAGCGTCCTGATCGCCTTCGCGATCCGGCCGTGCTTCCCGATCACCTTTCCCACGTCCGAAGCTGCTACTTTCAACTCCAGGATCGTCGACTTCTCGCCTTCGATCATGTTGACTTCTACCTCATCGGGTTCGTCAACGAGAGATTTCGCCACGTAGGCGACAAGCTCTTTCTCCATGCTTCACTCCTTTCGCAGAACTGCCGGACCACGTCCGACTACTTGACGGTGATGTTCTGCTTGTTCAGGAGCTTCTTCACGGTGTTCGACGGCTGCGCACCCTTGCTCAGCCACTCGCGAATACGGTCTTCCTTGAGCTGGACCTGTTGGCCCTCCGGCGAGATCGGGTGATAGAGCCCGACCTCTTCGAGCGCGCGCCCGTCACGCGGCTTTCGCGAATCCATCACCACGAGCCGGTAATACGGCCGCATCTTGGTGCCAAGTCTCTTGAGTCGAATACGAACCATACGTCCTCCTGCTAGCCGCCCAGCTGAGACATGAGCTGGGACTGGTACTTCTTGTTCTTCGTCATCTTCTTCATCATCAGCCGCATCTTCTCGAACTTCTTCAGCAGCTTGTTCACGTCGTGGACGCTTGTGCCGCTTCCGCGCGCGATCCGCTTTCGCCGCGGCGGACCGATGATGCGGTGATTTCTGCGTTCCGTGGGCGTCATCGACAGGATGATCGCCTCTTCGTGCTTCATCTCGCCTTCGTCTATGTCGTCCTCGGAATACCTGCCCTTCATTCCGGGGATCATCTCGAGAATCGACTCGAGGCTCCCCATCTTCTTCACCCGCTGGAACTGCGCGAGGTAGTCCTCCAGGGTGAAGTTGGCACTCGCCATCTTCTCCTGGAGTGCCTCGGCTTCCTCGCGATCTATCGTTTCCTGCGCCTTCTCTACCAGCGAGACTACGTCGCCCATCCCCAGGATGCGCGAGGCAATGCGATCCGGGTAGAACGGCTCCAGGTCATCTACCTTCTCGCCAACGCCGATGAACTTGATCGGCTTCTTCGTGATGCTCTTCAGGCTCAGCGCCGCGCCACCGCGCGTGTCCGAGTCGAACTTCGTGAGCACAACACCGCTGAGACCCACCGCTTCGTCAAAGGCCTTCGCGACGTCTACCGCCGCCTGACCGGTCATGCTGTCGGCGACGAGCAAGGTCTCGTCCGGGTCGGCGGTCTTGCGGATCTTGACGATCTCCGCCATGAGCGCATCGTCGATCTGCATCCGACCCGAGGTGTCCACGACCACCGTGTCGTACAGCTCTCGCTTCGCGTGCGCGAGGCCGTTCTTCACGACCCTGACCGGATCCTTCGCCCCCGGCTCGTTGAACACCTCGATTCCGATCCGGCCGCCGAGGGTCACGAGCTGATCGACCGCCGCGGGGCGAACGAGGTCCGCCGCTACGAGAAGCGGCTTCCTGCCTTCCTTGGCCAACCGCTTCGCGAGCTTCGCGGCAGTGGTCGTCTTCCCCGATCCCTGCAGCCCGAGCAGCAACACGACGCTCTGCGTATCCGGTCCCTTGAGCTCGAGCTCCTGCCGCTCGTCACCGAGGAACTGAACGAGCCGATCGTAGACGATCTTGACGAACTGCTGACCCGGCGAAACCGACTTGAGCACCGCCTCGCCCGTGGCGTCCTCGAGCGTCCGGTTCACGAACCTGCGAACGACTCGAACGTGGACGTCCGCCTCGAGAAGCGCGACCTTGATCTCGTCCACCGCGTCCTGGACGTTCTTCTCGCTGATCGACGCGCGGCCCGAGAGTTGGCGGGCGATTTCGCTGAGCTTGTTCGACAGTCGTTCCAGCATACCTACACCAAGAGACTAAGGCCCATATATAGCGATAGAAGAGCCCCGCTGTCAACATCGACGACGGAACGAGCTCCGGGAAGTGGTTATCGCACCTCGAAATAGTGGCGGCTGAGGTACTCGAGTCGCGCGCGGCTCTCATCCCAGTACGACGAGAGCGGACGCTCGTCCACGATAACCGAGTACAGCGCGGACGCCGCGTGCATGTCACGTTCGGGACCCGGACGCTCGAGAAAACGAGCGAGTCGAAAGAGCCGCTCGTCCGACAGGCCTACGAGATGCTCGATCACGCCCCCGTCCATACGGATCGCGCGCGCGAGGAGCTCCGGAGCCCGGTCCTCCCCGGAATCGCGGCCCACGGTCAGGCCCACGCGAACCAGATCGTCCGGATTCGCCTCCCCGCTCTCCTCCATCTCACCGACGATCTCGACCATCGCCCGCTCGTCTCCGTCGTCCACGGCCACCTCGAGGAGCGCCCGTCGGGCTTCCGGGGCGCGCATGCTCCCGGAAGAGGCCACGATCCGCCGGAACGACCGCAGCACGGGGCTCGCCTCCATCTCGCTGCTCGCGTCAAAGAGCCGCACGAGGAGGTCGCGCGCGTCGTCCGATTCGAGGTCCTCGGCGGCGAGCCGCCGGTCGTCAACCGCCTCGGTCAACGCGACCAGGGCGCCCGGCGCGTCGCTGCCGTCCAAGAGCTCCCGGGCGCGTTCCAGTGCCCGCGCCGGCCCTTCGTCCGGCTCCTCGGCGCCGGTCACGGCGGACTCCTCGTCGTCGCCCTCGTCTCGCTGCCCGGCGGCCGAGCTCCGCGTCGCGGGGAGTCCGGTACCCTCTGCCGATCGCGCACGTTCGTTCGGCACGCTCCCCTCGGAACGTGCGACCGTCTGCGGAGAAAGCTCGCCACCGACCGGCAGGTCGGCCAGGCTCACTGAGCTCGCTCCGTCTCCCTCGGTAGCTCGCAGCGCAAGCCGCTCGTTCGCGAGCGACCCCGTCACCGCATCCTGCTGCTGGAACCAGAGACCGTAGTCGCCCGCGTCGTCAATTCGGAACTCGAACACCTCGTCGCCTCCGGCTCGTCGCTTACCGAGCAGCGAGATCTCGCCGTCGCCGTACTCCGTGCCCACGTAGAGCCATCCGGAGCCCGGAAGGACGATCGAGATCTCACCGTCGCGCGCCACCTCGGCGGCCCGCTCGTTCCACGGCGTCGCCGCGGGAGCGGGTGCAGTCGGTGCAGACGGCGCACGGTTCGCCTCGGAGGTTCCAGGCGGCTCGACGGACGGAGCCGTCTCGCTCCGCCGCACCGCCGGCGCACCGCTCGACTCGCCGGCCGAGGGCACCGCGGGCGCGCCCCCCGCCTCGGCGCGTACCGCGTGATCGCGCGGCCGTACCGCGGGGCGCGACGGCGCTTCGCGAGGCGGCGGAGAGGTGTCCGCCTCAGCCTCCGGTTCGGCGGGCTCGTCTCCGTCGGCGAGCTCCGCCAGCGCGAGCTCCGGACGAGCCGAGAGCGGCCCGGCCCGCCGCGCGCGGACAGCCTCGGGCAATCCCGGTTCGTGGAGCTCGATCGAATCGGATGGCATCCGCGGATCGCGCGCAGAGTCGTCCCGCGCCGCCGCGTCGGTCGTCCGCGACGATGCCCGGTTCCGCGGGCGCTCGGCATCGAGTGCATCGTCGATCCTGACAACGGGCTCGGCGAGGACCGCGCGCTCGGGAGCATCGGCGGCGCGAGCGCCTTCATCGGCGCCGGCCTGCCCGACGGGACGCCGTTCGATCGACGCCTCGGGTGACGCCGTCTCGGGAGAATCGGTCTCGCCCGGCACCGTCTCGGCGTCGTCCGCGAGGCCTGCGTCGGGCTCGATGGCCCGAGCCCGCGGCGCCGCGGTCAGATCCGCGGATTCCGGAACTCCGGCGCAACCGGCCAGAGCGGCGAGCGTCGCGAGTGTCACGAAGATTGCTGCTGGAAAACGTCGGCCCTTTCGATTCATATCCCCTCCCAGAGAATCGAATCGGACGCTACGGAACCTCCCGCAGAAGCTCCCGTATGTGCTCCTCGACTTCGGCGTCGAGTACGTCCAGCCCGATCTCACGAGGATCGAGCCAGTACTCGGCGATCTGCTCGTCCGTCCACACCTCGCGGCGCGGCCGGTACGGCACCCAGTCAAGCTCGTCTGCCCGCGCGAAATCGCGCGGGATCACGAGTCGGTCCACCGTGACCCACTCGGAGCGCATCGGCGGCGGCGTCTCATCTTGAGTATCGGCAGATCGACGCGGGCTCATCACGGCGACGACGATCACGACCGCAATCAGCGAGAGAACGACGACCGCCCCCACGAGGTGGAGCGGCTCGACTTCGTACGATCCGAGCCTAAGACGCATGCACCTCCTCGCGCCCGCCGATGCGAATCGCGACGACCTTTGACACGCCGTTCTCCTCCATCGTGATACCGAGCAGCGTGGACGCCGAGGCGACGGTTTTCTTGTTGTGCGTGATCACGATGAACTGGCTCGACTTCCCGAACTCCATGAGCATGTTGGTGAAGCGAGCCACGTTGCTCTCGTCGAGCGCCGCGTCGATCTCGTCCAGGAGACAGAACGGCGACGGACGCACCATGTAGGTCGCGAACAGCAACCCCACGGCCGTGAGGCTCCGCTCGCCGCCGGAGAGCAGCGCGATATTCTCCAGTTTCTTCCCCGGAGGCTGAGCCAGGATCTCGATCCCCGACTCGAGGATATTCTCCGGATCGGTCAGCTTCAGCTCGGCCCGACCACCGCCGAAGAGCCTGCGGAACATCACGTGGAAGTTCTTCTTCACCTGCTCGTACGTCTGCGCGAAGAGGGCCGCGCTCTCGCTCTGAATCTCGTTCGTCACGCGCTCGAGGTCCTCGCGCGCCTGGCGCAGGTCTGAAAGCTGCTCGGAGAGAAACTCGTAGCGCTGTTTCACCTCCTCGAACTCCTCGGGTGCCGCGAGGTTGACCGCGCCGAGCGACCGCTCGTCTTCGCGCAGCTGCGCGACTCGGGCGCGCAGGTCGGCCGGAGAGGCGGTTATCTCGAGCATCCGCGGTTCGTGCTCGGAGAGCTCCTGGCTGTAGCGATCGCGGAAGTTCTCGTAGAGATTCCGGATCTCGGCGCTGATCTCCGCCGAGCTCATCTGCAGCTTCTCGAGCCGGCTCTGCGTCTTGCCGAGCTCCTCCATCCGCTGCTTCAATCCCCGTTCCTTCTGAACGAGGTCGTTGTTCCGCACGAAGATCGACTCTTCGAGCTTCTTCTGCTCGGCCTGCATCTCCGTCTCACGCTTCCCGAGCTCCGCAAGCTCCGCACCGAGCGTCGTGATACGCTCGCTCGTCTCGGTCAGTCGCTTCTTGCCGGTTTCGATCTCGGCCCCGTGCTGTTCTACGAGCCGTTCCTGCTCGCGCACCGACCCCTCGCGCGACGCAACGCTCTCCTCCATCGCGGTGATCTGCGTGGTCATGCGCACGCGATTCATCCGCAGCTCCTCGAGCGTTCCGCGATACTCGTCGATCTTCGTCGCGAGTCCGGCGTTTTCCTCACCCAGTCGCGCGATCTCCGCGCGGCACGATCGCACGGTCTCCCGGCAGGTAGCGAGCTCGGCGTCCACCTCGCGCTTGCGCGTGATGATGCCCTCGGGAGCGAGGAACTCGTCCAGAAAGGCCGGCACGCTCTCGGCGAACGCCTCTACGGCCCGGGAGAGGACCGACGTCTGCTCGCGCACCGCCTCGACCATCTGCGTCGCCGCCTCGGCCGCGCGCTGGTGCTTGCCGGCCGCCTGCGCGTCGCCCAGCAGGTCGGCGTGGTGGCGCAGGCGTTTCTCGAGCTCCGCGAGCTCGGCGCGCACCTTCGCCTCGTGCTCCTTTCGAGCGCCCTGCGAGTAGCCCGACTGCGCGAGACCCTCGTCCAGCTGTTTTACGATATCGTCCGTCAGCTCGCGGAGCGCGTTCTCGAGCTCGAGCTGGCGCTCGTCCTGGCGGGCGATCTCCGCTTCGTTCCGCTCGATCGCGGCGCGGTTCTCCTTGATCCGGGCCTCCGAGTGCTCGATGTGCTCCTGAAACGACGCGATGTTGGCATCAACATCCTTGACGCGCTCGCGGTGCTCACCGATCGCCGTCTGAAGACCCCCGATCTCGGTTCGCAGCGCCTCGATCTTCTCCTCGAGCGCCTTCTGTCGGGCACGGTCGCCCTGGATCTTCTCCTCCAGCTCGCTTACCCGTTCAGTGTGAATCCGGATCTGGTTCTCGCGGTTATTCTTCTCAAGCTCCACGCCGTAGAGACGCTTCTGATGCTCGATCAGCTTCGCCTCCATCTCGTTCACGACGTCCAGATTCTCTTCCAGGCTCTCGTTGATCTCGTCGATCTGTGCCTTGAGCGCATCGCGCGCGGCCGACTTCTTCTCGAGCTGCTCGCTGCGCTTGTCCTGCTCGTCCACGTGCGTTCTCAGCCGGATCAAGGTGAGGTCGAGCTCCGCCTCGAAGATCTGCGTGCGCAGTTCGCGGTACTTCAGCGTCTTCTCGGCCTGCTTCCGCAGGCTCTCGTAGGTGCGCGAGACTTCTCCGAGGATACCGTCGACCTGACGCATGTTCTCCTCGGTTCGCTCGAGCTTCCGCTCGGCCTCCTTGCCGCGCATCTTGTACTTCGTGATCCCTGCGGCCTCTTCGAAGATCAGTCGGCGCTCTTCCGGCTTGTTGGAGAGGACCTGATCGATCTTCCCCTGCTCCATGATGCTGTACGCGGTCTTCCCGATGCCGGTATCGTAGAAGAGCTCGCGCAGCTCCTTGAGCTTGACCGGGGTCCCGTTGAGGAAGTACTCGCTCTCGCCGCTTCGGAACAACCGGCGCCTGATCGCGATCTCCGCCGTGTCGATCGGCAGGATCTCGTCTTCGTTGACCATCGTGAGCGTGACCTCGGCCACGTTCACGGCCTTTCGATCCTCGGTGCCGTTGAAGATGACGTCTTCCATGCGCTCCGCGCGCAGGCTCTTCGTCGCCTGCTCGCCGAGAACCCACTTGATCGCGTCTACCACGTTGCTCTTCCCGCACCCGTTCGGGCCGAGAAGCGCTGAGATACCGTCCGCGAACTCGATCCGCGATCGGTCGGCGAACGATTTGAACCCGAATAGCTCGATGCTTTTTAGGAACACACCCACTCCCAGTCGGTAATGAATAGAACTCTAGTTCAAGCGATGCCGAACGTCAACAAAGACCGCCCGGGCCTCACTGCGATACGGACCGCCGATGCCGAACAATGATGCGTTCGTACTCGCCGGCGACCCAGTCCACGATGTCCTCCCAGCTCCGGTAGACGCTGAGCGACGCGTTCGTCCCCACCCTCGAAACGAGGTCCCGGTTCTCCACGAGCCGCTTCAGCCGTGCCGCCATCGCCTCCGCGTCCACCGGTACTGCGAACCCGTTCTCGTCCTCGCGGATCGCCTCCGCCGCCGACGATCCCTCTGCGACGACCGTGGGAACGCCGAACGCCGCGGCCTCGCGCATCACGAGCGGCGCGTTGTCGTAGACGCTCGGGAAGAGGAAGAGATCGGCCCGAGCGTAGACCGCCTTGAGCCGCTCTCGCTCGACGATTTTTCCGAGGAACACCGTTCTGTCGCCGATTCCCAGCTCGCAAGCCATCCTCTTCATGTCCTGCGCCGCGTAACCCTCGCCGGCGAACACGAGCGCAACCGGTCCCCGAAGCTCCTCGCCCACAAGGAGCGCGATCGAGCGAAGGATGAGCTCCACGTTCTTCTCCCAGCGATGCTGTCCCACGAACAGGAAGACGAACGCGTCGTGCGGGACTCCGCAGAGCGATTCTCCCTCCGCCCGGTACCGCGCGCGTTCTTCGGCGCTCGGACGCCGAAGGTCACTCCCGTTCGGCACGACGGTGATCTCGCCCTCGTACCCGTACTCGCGCAGCGTGCGCTTCGTCGCGTCGCTCGGCGTCCACACGTGATCGCACGAGTTGTAGAACCGGACGAGCCCGTTTACGAACGCATGGACCGCCGGCGCAACCGTCGTGAAGCGCGTGAAATCATCGCGATACTTGGTGTGAAAGGTCGAGACGTGCGGAATCCCCCGCGATCCGGCGGTCCGTCGTGCCATCCTCCCGGCGACAAAGGGCGAGTGGCTGTGGACGATATCGAACGGGATCGACCGCAGCCTTCGTCCGAGTGTCGGACTCGCCCAGGGAACGCCGAACCGGTACGGAGCCATCCGCGGGACCGGAAGCGAAGGGTACCGGATCACGGTATACGGATCGTCGTCTTCGTACCCCGGCACGCGCGGCACGACGGCGTACGCGGTTCCATGTTTCTCGTGAATCCACCTCGCGTAGTTCTCAGCGCAGAGACCCACGCCGTCCATGATCGGTTTGTACGACTCGTTGAACTGGCCAACGGTGATGTGCGGAGGCATCCTCGTATGCTACTCGTTGGGCGGATGCGGCTCAAGTGCGAGTCGGCGGTGATCCGTTACACCGGCGGTCGTGCGCGGCAGCCGGGCGTGGAACACGTATCTCGTGGGACGCTGCGCCTCGTGGAGGGTCTGGAGCGACTCGCGCAGGTGTGCCTCGAGCCACGTTTCGTCGCGGTCCTCGTCCAGCGGGGCGACGTGCGCGGTCAGCCGCGGCTCCGCACCCGGCCCGTTCACCGTCACGCACGCTTCCAGCACCTCCAAGTGCTCGTTCAGCGCGAGCTCGGTCAGGCCGGGGTGAACCTCGATCCCACCGGAGCGGAATCCCCGGCCGAGACGTTCCACGAAGTAGAGAAAACCGTCGGCATCCATCCGACCCGCATCACCGGTTCGCAGCCAGACGCGATCCGACTCATCCGCATGGAATACCCGCGCGCTTGCCTCCCCGTCGCGCCAGTACTCGCGCATCACGGTAGGGCCGCTGACGAGAATCTCCCCGATCGCGTCCGGACCGAGCCACGCCGGCGGCGCATCCTCGATCAATGCCCGGTACCCGGCTCCGTCCGCGACGTCCAGCGGCCGCGCAATCGCGATGAGCGTGTCCGGATACGGAACTCCCACGCTACCGGCTCGTGCGTCCGATTCCGGCATCGTCGCGCACGCGGTCACGGTCTCGGTGAGTCCGTATCCCTCCCTGATCGTGATCGCACCTCCCCGCCGGCGCACGATCTTCTCGAACAGGTCGCGCACCGAACGCGGAAGCCGATCGCCCCCGCAGAATGCACCCATCAGCGACCGGTGACGCGCTCGCCTGAAGACGCGGTCGAGGACCAGCTCGGCATAGACCGACGGGACGCCGATCAGGTACTCCGGGCGCGATCGGCGGATGAGACGAGCGAGGCTTCTCGGGGTCCAGTGCGGAACCACGATCGTCGTTCCACCGGCCGTCAGGACGGCGTGCCCGGCGCCGGCGATTCCGTACCCGTGCGAGAAGGGCACGACGCTGAGAACGCTCTGTCCCTCGAGGAGCGGGCCCTGGACGTGCGTCTGGAGCGCGACCGCCGTCAACTGGCGGTCGGCGTGAACCGCCGCAAGCGCGTCGTGCGTCGTGCCGCCGGTAAACAGCACGACCGCCGGATCATCCGGGAGATGCACCTCGCGATGAGGCGGCAGCGCAACGTCCGTGCCGAACTCGAGAAACGAACGCCACGAGAAGACCGGCGGCGATTCCGACACGGTTTCGCCGTCCCTCGGGTACGACGCGATCCCACGGATCCCCTCCTTCCCGAGGCCGTACCGCGAGCGAAGCCGAGCGAGCGCCCGCAGGCGGGTGCGCGAACCGAAGTCGTTGACCGAGGCGACGACGACGCCGCGAATCGGACCCGCGGCGGCCAGCCGGACGAGGCCGTCCGCGTGCTCACTGCTGCAGACGACCCATTGCGGCTCGAGCTTCCCGAGCTTGGTCGAGAGCTCCGGCGCGCTCGCGTCCGCGTTGAAGACCGTGAAGAGCGCACCGATCCGGTTCGCTGCGTAGAGGAGCACCAGAACGTGCGGCGTGTTCGGCATCAGGCAGGCGATCCGGTCGCCCGCACGCACGCCGACCACGGTCAATCCACGAGCGGCGGAGTCCACGAGCTTGTACAGGTCGTCGTAGGTGATCCGCTCGCCGACATAGTCCACGGCGCAGCTATCCGGGTGATCGAGAACGGAGCGCTCGAAGAGCTCGAAGAGAGTCGTGTCCGGATACGAGATCGACGCGGGGATCTCACCGTAGTAGGCGATCCATGGTTTCTCCGGCATGCGCCTCCGTGGCCAGTACTCTACTACCGCCCCGAGCTGGTGTAAAGGAACCGGAAGTGGTAGCGTGGCGCATGCTGATCTGCGGACTCGACGAAGCCGGCCGCGGCCCGCTTGCCGGCCCGGTGACCGCCGCCGCGGTCATACTCCCCGATACCTTTCCCGCGGACGTACTGCGCGACTCCAAACGCCTCTCGGCACGACGGCGGGAGCACATCGACGCGATCATCCGTGCGGAGTCCGTCGCGTGGGGAATCGGCTGGGCAAGCCACGCCGAGATCGACGATCTCAACATCCTGAGGGCCTCGCACCTCGCGATGCGGCGAGCGCTCGCTCAGCTCGGTGCGGTGCCGGACAAGGCGATCGTGGACGGCTCGGTGCTTCCAGACCTCGGCGTCCCGGCCGAAGCCGTGGTCAAGGCCGACGCGACGATCCCCTGCGTCATGGCCGCCTCCATCCTCGCAAAGGTCGCCCGTGATCGCTGGATGGACGCCTACGCGCGTCTCGAGCCTCGCTACGCGTTCTCCTCGCACAAGGGGTACCCAACGCCGAAGCACCGGGAGCTGCTCGAACGTTACGGCCCCTCGCCGGTACACCGTCTCAGCTTCGCTCCCTGCCGCGCGGTCCGGACTGCGACTCGCGCTCCTGAATGAAGGCGAATACCTTGTCCATTCCCTTCTTGAGCTCGCTCAGGTCTTCCTCGAAGAACAACACCTGACGGCGCTCGAAATCGGTCTCACCGTGTTTCTTGCTCTCTACGATCGTGAGATAGAGATCGCCCCTGCGGTTCTCTTTGACGTTCAGAAAGTAGGTACGTCCCTCGTTCGCGCTCGGTACGCGCCAGGAAAAGACTTCGCCGCGTTGCCCCATTCGCAGAATGCTAATACAGAACGGTCGCCCGGTCAAAGACGCCGTTCATTCGGGATTGACACCGCCGAACGGAATTGATATCTCTACCACACTGACGCGACCGTCGTATAATGGCTATTACCTCAGCCTTCCAAGCTGATGATGTGGGTTCGATTCCCATCGGTCGCTATCTTCAGGTGCCTATGAGCAATGACGGAATCCCAACAGATTCTTCCGGCACCCCGCTTCCGGCAACGCTGGAAGGCTACTTTCTCGTAT
The DNA here is from genome assembly GCA_046538735.1 of Spirochaetales bacterium. Taxonomy (GTDB): domain Bacteria; phylum Spirochaetota; class Spirochaetia; order DSM-27196; family SLST01; genus SLST01. The sequence goes on along the minus strand of JBKHII010000025.1, from coordinate 13,620 downwards.
CCGAGACCGAGCTCGTTGATCCCAACTTCCACCGCACGGTTGTTCTGCTCGTGAATCACAACGAGGAGGGCGCCTTCGGACTCGTCGTGAACCGGCCCGCGGACATCACGCTCGGCGACATCATCGCCGAGTTCGAGAGCGAGCCCCTGGGCGAGTTGGAGGCGTTCATCGGCGGACCGGTCGAGCAGCACTATCTGTTCACGCTCCACTCCGGGCTGCCGGAGTCGGCGGTGAGCCAATACGCACTCCATCCGGCGAAAGGAATCGTGTTCGAGCCGGTCTTCCACGCGATGGAAGACTACCTGCGTTCCGATTACTCGTCGCTTGACGACGCGCGCAAACCGCACGTCAACTTCTACCTCGGTTACGCGGGGTGGGGCCCGGGACAGCTCGAGAGCGAGCTCCGGCAGAACGCGTGGCTCGTGATCCCTGCTACTCCCGAGATCGTATTCCATCCGGATCCCGCGGAGGGCTGGAACGCCGCGCTCACGCGCAAGGGCGGAATGTACCAGATCATCGCGCAGACCGGCTTCAAGCCGTCCATCAACTGAGCAACACAGCGCCCTTCTCGTTGGTTCCGTCTCCGTTTCGCTCACGAAACTCGTGGCGCTCCGAGCAAAGATGAGCGGCGGCTCCACGCGCGAGTGATCCGGCGTCGCTCAGCCCGAGCCGGCTTCGCCATCCCCGTTCGCTTCAATGCGATAGTGTTTCGCAAGCGGCTCCCGGATGTCCCACACGCAGTCGAGGCCCGCGGGGAGCGTCACCAGGTCTCCGCGTTCGATCTCCACGTTCCCGTCCTCGGTTTCTATGCGCGCCTCGCCCGCGACGAGATAGCAGACCTCGGTCGAATCGTAGTGCCACCAGTACCGGGAGACGCCGCGTTTGGACACCGGCCAGCCGAGGATTCCGCGATCGTGCGCGTCGTCCGGAGTAATGCTCTCAACTACTACCTGCATAGGATTCCTTGAATAGTCACGAACAAACGGCCGCCTCGTGAAGGGCCGCGAGCAGCGTGTCCACGCCCGGACCGCCCCACTCCGCCACCAGCTCGGCGCCGCGTGCGGCCTTGCTCACGGCGTGCAGATCCCCGAGCCCGTACACCGCCGCGAAATAGCCGCGGATCCCGCGCGTCTCCAGCTCCCGGAGGAGCCTGCGTTCCTCGAGCGCCGAGAGAACGAGCTGCGGCACGCCGCACGCGGCCGCCCGTTCGAGCGCCGAGACTGCGTCGGGGCGCAGCGGAGCATCGGCAACCACGGCGGCGTACGAGTCGTGATACTCGTGCGCGAAGTCGAAACCCATCGCCTCGTAGTAGCGCTGCACCGGAAAGGTGAAGATCTGGTGGTACCGCTCGCGCGTCATCGGTGCGAGCCGGCGCGCGACCAGGAGCCGATTCATTGCCTTCACGCAGACGTCAACGTCGTCGAGCAGCGTGCCGTTCCAGTCCCAGACGATGGCCGATCTCATGCCGCACGAGGATAGCATAGACGTGGGCTTCGGACTACGGGATGCGGACCGGATCGCCCAGGTACCGGGGCTCGGTTCGCAGCACGTGGAGGTCGAAGACGGCCAACACCCGTGCAAGGATCTCGCGCAGCCGTACGCGGAACCCGCTGCCGCCCGAGACGTCCTCCGCCGCGTACGCGATCGCGTCCACTGCGTAGTGCCGCGCGATGTAGAGCGCGCGGTGAAGATGGAGCTCCTGCGAGATGATCGTGAACCGCCTCTGACCGAACACCTCGGAGGCGCGTGCAATGGAATCGAGCGTTCGAAAGCCGGCGAAGTCGAGCACGATCGCGTGCTCGGGCACTCCGGCGTCCATGAGCGCGCGTTGCATCTGGATCGGCTCGTTGTAGCTCCGTCGCTCGTTGTCACCGCTCGCGAGAATGACGTCGATACGCCCCCCACGATAGAGCGCGACCGCCGCGTCGATCCGGTTCCAGAAGAACGGATTCGGTCCACCGCCGATCGCGTACTGCGTGGTTCCGAGCAGCAAACCCACGCGGTTGGGCGGGACATCGCGGATCGAGCGATAGAGCATGTCCTGGTTCCCGCTCGTCACCGCCATATTCGCGACAACGAGCAAGACCAGTGCCCCGGCAATGCCGTGAATAAGGAGAAAGGGAATGAATCGATATGGCTGCATTCTACCTGGGCGTCGCTCGCGCAAACGAGCGACGTCGCCTACTCTTCTTCGTCGTCGTTCGTCCCGGTAAGGTTCGCCAGGACGTCCCGCGCCCGCTCACGAACGATCGTGATGTAACGGTAGTTCGTGCTGATATCGATGATGAGGCCCACCGTGTCGCGCAGCTGACCCGGATCCTCGAACTCGATTCCCGCCTCGAACAGCTTCTGCAGCGCCAGCAGGGTGGCCATCGCGAGGTTGTTGTCCGGGGCGATCTTCGCGTTCTCGCGCGTAAGCGTGTACACGATGTGATCGGCAACCATGTCACCGTTGTCCTCGGGACCGATCTTGCCGAGCGCGTAGATAGCCTCGGCGAGCACCATCGGTTCCGGATCCTCGCGAACCATCGTGAGGAGCACGTTCTGCGCTCGCGCGCTGCCCATGTCGCCGAGCAATGCCGCAGCAGCCGCGCGTACGACCGGATAGTTGTTGATCACACGACCGGCCGACCGAACCTGGTTGCTCGTCCCCTCGGTCGCGAGGAGCTCTAGAATGGCGAAGGTCTCGGGAGAAGAGTCCATCTCACCGTCGTCGTGCATCTCGCGAATCGTCTCGAGCGCGATGAGCTTGTTCTCGCGATCGGTCGAGCGCGCCTGACTCGCCAGAATCTGCAGCTCGATCTGCTGGCGGAGGAAGACGTCCTCAATCGTGACGGGCTCTTCCTCGTCTTCAGGCGCCTGTGCGAACGTTGCACCAGTCGCAAGGATGAGCAGCACACCCAAAGTTGCGAAGCTCTTCTTCATCTTACTCTCCTCTACCCCTGACCGGCCTCGGACGATTCCTCGGGTTGATCATCCTCCGCGGGCAAGCTATCAAACGTATCGATCTTCCATTGACCGTCGATCTTGCGCAGGAGGTAGAGTATCACTCGCTGCCCCCTGAACAGACTCACAGCCTCAACAAGATTGTCGGAATAAAAGACCAAATCATCCAGCCTTGCGTGAGCCCGCGACGGCACGACCACGTTGTAGAAGTAGTCGCGCAGGCTCTGCAGACGGATGTTGTTCTGCGCAAGGATCGGCTGGCGAGACAGCTCCGCGAGCACCTCAGGATCGGAATGATACTCGATGTAGCGATCGGTCAGGTAGGTCTTCCACGTCTCGAACTCCCTGCGGGCGATGATCCGGTTCAGATCCTCGATGATCGCCTCGACCTCTTCGAAGGCCTGATTGTAGACCTCTTCAGGCACCTCGATCGGAGCCGTGGCGGGCTCTTCAGCCGCCTCCGGCACCTTGTCCGGCTCGGAAGGCGGAACGTTCGGCTCGGGCTCCGGGTCCGGCTCCGCGGGTGGCTCGGGCGCATCCGGTGGATCGGTGTCGAGCGGAGGTTGTTGCTCGTCTTCGGTGACCACGGAAAGCCCCTCCGGCGCGGCGCACCCGGCGAGCAGCGAGAAAACGAGTATCACCGACAAAAGCGCGCACGAGGCTTTCATGCTTGCGGTATTGTATCGACGTGTGACCTCCGATGTCAAACAAAGAAATCTCCAGGGTCGAGAATAGCCTAACTCCGGAGACCTGAGGTATACTAACGCGGCATGTCATCGAGCGCCGATGCCAGAAAGATACTCGAGTCGTTCATACGACGAACCGGCAACGCACGGACGAGCTACTCGTCGCTCGTCACCTTCGCCCAGAAATACCTCGCGCGCGCAGCGGAGCAGAATCCCGACCTGGACGACTTCGCCGATAATACGTCGAATATGATGACGGCGTACCTTATGGACCTGGAGAAACGCGGCGAAGTGAAGCTTCGCTTCGTAGATGGGGCGATCACGAGCGTGTTCTACCCCGGCTACTACGCGCGGTTGGTGCAAGGCGTCTACGAGCGCCTGGAGGAAGAGACCGACCGGGCGCTGCCCACCGAGGAGTCGCTCCCGTCGCCGATTCCGGCGGAGGTCGTCCACCCGGTGGACGTCAAGTCGGACTTCGTGCGGTGGCTCGCGCGGGCGGACTCCTCGAACGAGACCGAGATCCTGCGCCTCATGTTCCCCGAGGGGATCCACTCGGTCCTCGTCACGACCGACTTGCTCAATCACGTGCTCGTGAAGCTCGCCGTCCAGAAGCTTCGCAACTACCTCCGGGGCGAGCGCAACGCGGGCTACATGCGGAGCAAGCTCGCCTCGATCTTCAGGCAGCGCGAGATGGCGATGAAGGATATGTTGACGAGCATTCTCACCACGCCGGACCAGGCGCTGAAGACGATCTACAACCCGACCGATTTCACGTTCCACTTCTGGACGCAGCTCTCGAGCACGATCATCAAGGAGTACGCGCAGAAAAAGGACAAGATGCCCGAAGAGCACGGCTACTGCCAGGCCGCGTACCTGCTCGGCTACTACAACGTCCACTATCGCGGCGTCCAGCAGCGAAACCGGGAGCGCGAAAGCGCGCTCAAACAGCTTGATCACCGGCTCAGGCGGGCCCCCTTCACCTATACGATCAGCGAGATTCACTCCTTTACCGATCAGCGCGGCATCCCGTTGACGAAGAAGTACTCGCTGGACGACGTGAACCGGTACATCTCCGAACGGATCACCTCTCCGGACGGCGAGTCGCTGCCGGAGATGATTCGCGTCCGGTGTCACGACGGACAGGAGCACTACCTCTTTCGCGACTTCGTACCGCACGTGACCGTGGAACACGTTTTCACGGCGCGCAAATCGCTGCGGGACTACTTCATCGAGACGTGGAAGGAGTATCTGCAGCGAAACAGGCGCCCACCGGAGATGACCGAAGACGCGGCGTTCGCCGAGCGCGTCGAGGAGCGGCTGCGCGAGGACGATCCGCTCCTGCACACCCTCCTGAACTACAACCTGCTCTATCTTTCGCGGCACGAGGTGAACGTCCCCTCCGATCTCGCGGCGGAGCTGGACGAGGTGTTCCATCCGACCGAGCCACGGCTCCGGCCGCTGCCCGAGATACTCAACCTCGATCGCAAGCGGCTTCTCACGGACGCGCGGCTTCTGCTGCCCTTCTGGCAGGCCATGCCCGTGCTCAGCTCGATCGTCGCGTTCCTCAAGCGCGTCTTCGTGGGGCGCCCCGAAGAGGAGCGGGCATCGAGCCGCGAACGTCGCTCGCGCAGACGACGAGCGCCAACCGCCGAACCGGTGGCCGCCGGCGAGTCCACGACCGTGCGCTACGGGCCGAGCGTCGCCGCATCGCCCCCGGGCGAGATCCGCAACCTCCCCAGGGACCTGCCCTCCGGCGGCGCGCAGGGAGGCGCATCGCGCCGTGCCCAGGTCGCCCGCTTCAAGGATTCGGTCCGGCAACTGCAACGCAACTACGTGCGCCCGGGCTCAACGGCGGAGCAGACGCTCGACGAGCTCGTGGAACGCTGGAATCCGCTCCTCGACCCGATCGCAAAGACGAACCTCGTGGAGGACGTCAACAGCCTCGCGCGCGACTTTCTGCGCCGCATGAAGGTGAGCTTCCGGCTCATCCCGCCCACGACCGCGCGCGTGAACGAATGGGCGGACCGACTCTCCCAGAACGAGGCGTTTCACCAGATACGCCGGAGGGACGACCTCAAAGAGTATCTGAAGCTGTACATGCTAACAGTGCTTGCGAAGTAATCGGCTACTGCCGTCCGGTCAGCACTTCGCCCAGCTCAAGATCCCCCATGAAACTCAGTTCGTCCACGCACCGCTGGAAGAGGCGCATGCACATCATCGCGTCGTCGAGCGCGCGGTGCGCCCGGTTCGGAGGGAGGCCGAGCTCGGTGGCGAGGTTCTGGAGCCCGTAGCTCCTGCGCTTCGGAAACGCCTTCATCGCGAGCAGCTGCGTATCGATGATCGTGTTCCGGACGTCTTCGCCGCCGAGCGCCTGAATCGCCGCACGCAGAAAACCCACGTCAAACGGGGCATTGTGAGCCATCACGACGGCGTCCCCGAGAAAGCTCACGAACTCGGGCACGAGCTCGCCGACCGGCGTCTCCTTCGCGACGTCCGCGTCCGAGATTCCGCTGACCGCCGCCGCGTCCGCACCGATCGGAATCCCCGGGTTCGCAAGCCGCTCGAAGGTCGCGAGCACCTCACCGCCGCGAAAGAGCACTGCGCCGAACTCCACGATGCGATCGCGCGCCGGATAGAGACCGGTCGTCTCGAAGTCGATGGCCGCAAATGTGACCGAAGGAACCGGTGTGGCTGGATCTACGCTCATACTCACCTTTTGATTCAGTTGACACGGCCCATCGCATGTTCCAGCATGCATCCATGTCCGTCTCAACGCTGCGAGAGGAATACGACCTCTCATTGGACGATATTCGCTGGTACCTCGCCACCCGCATCACCGACAGCCTGCTGTCGCAGCGCGAGACGCCCCACGAGATCACGCACCGCGTCTGGTCGGGCTCGCTCGAGGCCGAGCTCTACCAGATGGAGGAACGGTTCCTCCGCGATCTCCAGGACGAGCTCGACCGCAACCTGATCGACGACCAGATCGTGCGCGAGCACTTCGACAAGGCCCGAATTCTCAAGATCCGGCGCTACTCGCGCTGACCCTGCTCCGCCGTGGCGATCTGCTCCTCGACCCAGTCGCGAACGCGATCGAGCTCCTCGCCGACTTCCCGTTTCGCCCGATCGAGCGGCGTCGCCGGCTTCGACGAGACCGACGCGTAGAACTTGATCTTCGGCTCGGTGCCTGATGGTCGGGCGCTCACGACCGTCTCGTCCTCGAGCACCCATTGCAGCACGTTCGAAACGGGGAGCTCCGTGTTCGGCCTCGTCTCGCCCGTCGTGACGTCCGTGATCGTTTGCGCCTTGAAGTCCTTCACGACGACCACCGGCACGCCCGCGATCGACGCCGGCGGGTCGTGACGAAGGTTCCGCATGAGCCCCGTCATGATCCGTCCGCCGCTCTGCCCGCGGAAGTAGCGCGAGATCTGGACCTCCTCGTAGTACCCGAACTCGTCGTAGATCTCTTCCAGCCGCTGCAGCACGGTCCGCCCCTCGGCCACGTGAAAGAGCGCCATCTCCGCGGTCAGCACCGCCGCGGTGATCGCATCCTTGTCGCGCACCTCGGTGCCGATCAGGTAGCCGTAGCTCTCCTCGCCGCCGAGGACGTAAGTTCCCTCATGGGGATGGGCGTCAAGCCGACGCATCACCGTCGCGATGTGCTTGAACCCGGTCAGCGTGTCGTGGACCGTCGCCCCGTACCGTTCGGCAACCTTCCGCTGCAGGTCGGTCGTGACGACCGTTTTCACGAAGACCGGCTTCTCGGGGAGCGTTCCGAGCTCCTTCCGCTGCCCGAGGATGTAGTCCGCGAGCAGGACGCCGAGCTGGTTGCCGGTCAGCAGCTCATAGCCCGACGTCCCGGGCACCGCGATACCGAGGCGGTCGGAGTCGGGATCCGTTCCCATCACGATGTCCGCGCGCTCCTGCTCGCCGAGCTCGAGCGCAAGCTTGAGCGCCGCCGCCTCTTCGGGATTCGGAAACTCCACCGTGGGGAACTCGCCGTCCGGCTCGCGCTGTTCGGGAACGGTGATCACCTCGACCCCGAGCTCGCCGAGCACCCGCTCGACCATCATCGCGCCGGTTCCGTGCAGCGGGGTGTAGACGACTTTCAGCGTGGAACCGCGCTCCTTGAGGAGCTCCGGGCGAACGCTCTGTCGCTTGACCATCGCCACGAACTCGTCGTCGATCTCCCGATCCAGGTAGACGAGGAGCCCCTTCTCGAGCGCCTCGTCCTTGCCCATCCGACTCGGCGCGCCGGACACCGAGCGCACTTCCTCGATGATTGCCTTATCGTGAGGCGCCACGATCTGCGCACCGTCCGCCCAGTAGACCTTGTAGCCGTTGTACTCCGGCGGGTTGTGGCTCGCGGTCACGACCACGCCCACGCTCGCCTCGAGCTTCCGTACGGCAAAGGAGAGCTCCGGCGTCGGCCGCAGCGACGGGAAGAGGAAGGTCTTGATCCCGTGCGCCGCAAAGACGAGCGCCGCCTGGAGCGCGAACGTGTCCGAGAAACGGCGCGAGTCGTGCGCGATCACCGCGCGCAGATCGCCGTCGCTTGATCGTTCCCCGTGCTCGGAGACGTAGCGCGCGAGGCCTTCGGTGGCGCGCGCGACGACGAGCGAGTTCATGCGGTTGAAGCCGCCGCCGATCACGCCTCGCAGGCCGCCCGTCCCGAACTCGAGGTCGGTGTAGAACCGGTCCGCGAGCTCATCGTCGGCCTGCTCCTCAAGAAGTCGCTCGACCTCTCCCCGGAACAGCTCGTCCTCCTCGTACCGGACGTACTCCTGCGCTCGGCTGCGCAGCTGTTCATGACTCATAGCTTGCGACATGTTCGCTCTCCTCCACGACGTCAATCAATTCGAGCGGCTCGAACACGATCCGAGCGGCACCCGCTTCGCGGAGCTCGTCTGCTCCGCGGAAACCCCACGCGGCCCCGACCGGGACCATTCCCGCCCGGTGCGCCGTCTCCATATCCACGTCCGAATCGCCGATGTAGACGACCTCGCCCGGCTCCGCCCCGATCTCGCGGGCCACGGCGAGTGCGCTCGCCGGGTCGGGCTTCGTGGGGAAACCGTCCCGCTTCCCCCAGACTGCCGCGAAGCGGTCCGGGCCGAACAGCTCGTCCACGCTTCGCCGCACGAGCTCGTCAGCCTTGTTGGAAAGGACGCCGACCACGATCCCGCGGCGGCGCAGCTCGTCCACCAGCGGTACGATGCCGTCGTACGGCCGCGTTCGGGCGACCGGATCGCGCGCGTACTCGCGCAGCCACTCCCGGGAGAGCTCGTCCACAAGCCGTTCGTCCTCCCGCCGCTCGGCCGGGAGGGCGAGTCGAACGAGGACGTCCAACCCGAGCCCGACCATGGAGCGATAGTCGTCGGGGTCGTGCACCGGGAAACCGTGCTCGGAGAGCACCGTGTTCATCGCGTGCGCGATATCTGATAGAGTGTTCAGCAAGGTGCCGTCCAGGTCAAAGAGCACAGCACGAACGGGTCGCATCATTGGCAACAACTCTACTGTGGCGCTCTGAGGTCAGTCAATAAATGGAGCTCCTCTTCCTGGAATCGTTCTACGGCGGGTCGCATCGAGACGTCGCCGACAGCATCGCCGCCTCTTCTCGACACGACGTGGAGCTTATGACACTGCCGGCGCGCTTCTGGAAGTGGCGCATGCGGGGAGCCGCGCTCAGTTTCGTGCGGCAGGTCCGCGATTTCTCAGACTACGATCTCGTCGTCTGCACCGGCCTCATGAGCGTCGCCGACCTCCGCGCCCTGGCCGGGGATCGGTTTCCACCGGATCGGTTTCCACCGATCTTGGTCTACGCCCACGAGACGCAACTCGCCTACCCGGCCCCTTCCGAGCGCGAGGCCGACCTCCACTTCGCCTTCACCGACCTCACCAACATGCTCGCCGCCGACTGCGTCGCCTTCAACTCGCACACGCACCGAAACGCCTACCTGGAGGCGCTCCCCGCCTTCCTCCGGCGGCTTCCCGAGTACCGTCCCATGTGGGCGGTGGACGAGATCGAGCGCAAGAGCATCGTCTGCTACCCGGGTGTCCGCGCAGCGTGGGAAACGCACGCGTCGGCCCTTGAACCCGCTCGCGCGGAACCTCCGCTCGTCCTCTGGAACCACCGCTGGGAGTTCGACAAGCAACCGCAAGCGTTCTTCGCCGCCGTGCGCGAGGTGAAGCGCCGCGGCATCGCGTTTCGTCTCGCGGTCCTCGGCGAGAGCTTCCAGGTCGTTCCCAAGGAGTTCGTCGCCGCCAGGGATGAGTTCGCCCCGGAGATCGTCGCCTTCGGCTACCTTCCCGATCGCGACGAGTACGAACGGTGGCTCAGAGGGGCGGACGTGGTCGTGAGCACCGCCATCCAGGAGAATTTCGGCATCGCGGTCGTTGAGGCGATCGCGTGCGGCGCGTACCCGCTCCTGCCGCGCAGACTCTCGTACCCGGAGATCGTCCCTCCCGACCATCACGCCTGCCTCTACGACGACCACGACGATCTCGTCCGGAAGCTCTGCACGCTCCTCGCGGGACGGGAACGCCCGGCCGCCCCCGAGTCGCTCGTTCGCCACGCCCGCTCGTTTGCGTGGGACGAACGAATCATGGAGTTCGACGCGCTCTTCGACCGCGTCGCGAAGGACGGCGGCCGATGAGCGCTGCGAGGCGCACGAAGCAGCGCGGCCCGAACGCCTTCGAGCACTACTACGCCGAGCTCTACGCGGAGCGCTGGCCCGCGCTCCGCGAGGCGATGCTCGAGCCGGCAGGCACCGTCGGTTTCGACCGCGGGCTCCTCGGGCCCTACTTCCTCGACCCGGCGAGCGTCCTCGCGGCCGCGTCGCTCGAGCCGGAGCCGGGCTCGCGCGTCCTCGACCTCTGCGCGGCGCCCGGCGGCAAGAGTCTCGTCGTCGCCGGCACCTGCCCCGACTTCGGGGCGCTCGTCTGCAACGAACGCTCCTCCGCGCGCCGGGCGCGACTCCATCGCGTCCTCGCGGATCACCTTCCCGAGGATGTCCTGGGTCGAGTCTCGGTGACCGGGCACGACGCCGCGAGGTGGGCGCTCCACGAGCCGCGCGCGTACGACCGCGTCCTCGCCGACGTACCGTGCTCGAGCGAGCGCCACGTGATCAAGTCGGCGGGCGCGCTCGCCGAATGGAGCCCGTCGCGCACGAAGCGCCTCGCTCAGGCCGCGTACGCGATCGCCTGCGCCGGCTTCGACGCGCTCGCTCCCGGCGGACGGCTCGTCTACTCCACGTGCGCGCTCTCTCCGCTCGAGAACGACGGCGTGATCACGAAGCTGCTCGCTCGGGGAGCCGGGGACATCGTCTCACTCGACCCGTCCCCGATTCTCGCCTCGGCCGCGGATCGGTTCCGCAGCTACCTGGAGACCGATGGTCTGCCCGGCGCCCCGACCGAGCACGGCCGGCACTTTCTCCCGGACGCGGACCGCGGCCTCGGCCCGCTGTACGTCGCGGTCCTCGAACGCCGATAGCGCCGCGGGCAGGAAATCGCCGCAAACCCTTGCCTTTCTCACATGGGTTCGTATCATTCGTCCCCGATGCCTGTCCACGCGACCTCCGGTCTGAACCCACAGCAACACGAGGCAGTTACCACCCTGGACGGACCGCTGCTCATCATCGCGGGAGCCGGCTCCGGCAAGACGCGCGTGATCACCATGCGGATCGCGGCGATGCTCGAAGCCGGCATCCCGCAGCGTTCCATCCTCGCGCTCACCTTCACGAACAAGGCTGCGCGCGAGATGGCCGACCGCGTCCGCGGGCTCGCGGGCCGCAAGCTCCGCGACCTCACCGTGAGCACATTCCACAGCTTCGGCGTCTCGATCCTCAAGCGCCACGCGCACCTCCTCGGGTACCGCGAGAACTTCAGCATCTACGACACGCAGGATCAGATCACCTTGCTGCGCGAGTCCGCGCGCGAGATCAAGATGGAGCTCGAGCCGGGAGAGACCGTGAAGATCCTCCAGCAGTTCTCGGCCGCGAAGACCGGCAGGGCGCGGTGGGAGGACGTGCCCGCGGCCTACCGCGAGCTCTACGCCGACTACAGCGAGCACATGAAGCTCTACAACGCGGTGGATTTCGACGATCTGATCCTCCTCCCCGTCCGGATTCTCAGCGAGCATGCCGACGTCCTTTCGGACTACCACGATCGGTTTCACTACGTCATGGTGGACGAGTTCCAGGACACGTCGGCCGACCAGTATCGCTTCCTCAAACTCATCGCGGAAGGACACCGGAACGTCGCGGTGGTCGGCGACGACGATCAGTCGATCTACTCGTGGCGCGGGGCGAACTACGACAACTTCATCCTCTTCGAGCGCGACTTCCCGGGGTATCGGGAGATCAAGCTCGAACAGAACTACCGGTCAACGGACACGATCCTCGCCGCGGCCAACGAGGTCATCGCGAACAACCTCAACCGGAAGTCGAAGGCGCTCTGGACGGGCACGAAGAGCGGCAACCCGATCGAGCTCTCCTTCCCCGAGGACGAATCGAGCGAAGGGATCTTCATCGCGGAGACGATCAAGACGCTCGCCATGCGGGAGCAGTTGCGCTACGGCGACGTTGGCGTGCTCGTCCGCACGAACAGCCTCACGCGCAACCTGGAAGTGGCGTTCCTCAGCGAGAACATCCCTTACCGCGTATCGGGAGGACAAAGCTTCTTCCAGCGCAAGGAGATCAAGGACGTCATCAGCTACATCAGGCTGCTCGCAAACCCGGACGACGACGTGAGCCTCCTGCGCGTGCTGAACACTCCGCGCCGCGGCATCGGACGGAAGACGCTCCAGGGCCTCATCGCCACCGCGCAGGCTCGCGGCGGAAGCCTCTTCTCAGCGATTTCCGCGCAGATTCACGCCGCCGACTCCACGCTCGGCAAACGGGCGATCGCGGACCTCCACGCCTTCCACCAGCTCGTTGAGGAGTACCGAAGCCGCCTCTTCGCACCACGCAAGATGGCGGACACCGTACGCAAGCTGATTGACGAAATCGACTACTGGGCGCATCTCGTGGCCGAGCACCCGAACAACGACAAGGCTGCGAAGTGGAAGAACCGAAACGTGGGGCTCTTCCTCGAGTTCATGGAGAAGTACGAGCACGACCCGGACAACCTCTCTCCCTCGCCGTTCGAGTTCCTCTCACGCATCACGCTCGATCCGCGCGACGACGTGGACGACGAGAACGATCCGGGAAAGGTGAACCTCATGACGATCCACGCCGCCAAGGGACTCGAGCACGAGGTGGTCTTCGTCGCCGGATGCGAGAGCGGCCTCATCCCGCACGCGCGCGCGCTCGAAGAGGATCCGAACAACCTGGAGGAGGAACGCAGGCTCTTCTACGTCGCGCTGACGCGAGCGAAGCAGCGGCTGTTCATCACGAGCTGCCGTCGCCGAAAGACGATGCGCGAGATCCGCGAGTGCGCTCCGAGCCCGTTTCTCCAGGAAATCCCGGACGGCCTGGTCGAAGTCCGAGACACGCCCGAGACCGCCGGCGAGGAAGAAGTGCTGGACTACTTCGCCGCGCTCAAGGCGAAGCTCGGTACCGACTGACTCCGAGCTTGCCCACGAACCGTCCGGCAGCTACGATGCGGTATGAGCTCCGCACGCCGCGAACACCCCACTCGGCTCTCCGCCATTGTCTTCACCGACATCGCCGGGTCTACGGCAACGGCGTCAACGTAGCCGCGCGAGTGCAACCGATCGCGAAGCCGGGCGGCGTGTGCATCACGGACGATGTCTATCGCCAGGTCTCAAACAAGCTCGAGCACGAGATCCGATCGATCGGCCGGCACGGCCTCAAGAACATCTCGCGGAAGACCGACCTCTACGAAGTCGTGACCGGCCACGAGGGCGAGCCCCGACCCGACACGGACGCTCTATCGAGAGCAAGGTGTTCCGCTCGTTGAGCGCGTCATGGACACCGCGATCACCAAGTGGGACGAGATGCCCGAGGAGAAGAAGTCGAAGGCGATCGCG
>JBKHII010000080.1:0-9932 GCA_046538735.1 Spirochaetales bacterium | reverse complement strand
CGTGCGCGTCCGTGTCATGGCTCCACCATACCCACGCTCCGGTCGGCCTGCAACCGAAAACGGCTGCACAACGATCCAATTTTCACCTATAATTCGCCCATGGATCGCCGCTTCGGCCTCATCTACTCGGTCTTCAGCGCGCTCGTCTTCGTCGCGATCTCCGTGCTCGTCCTCGCTCGGCTCGGCAGCGCTCGAGGCGGCAACCTGCAGGAAGCGGAGGCCGGCTTCCGCAGACTCCGCGCCGAGGTGGAGACGGCACTGACGACTGAAGGCGAGATCTCGGAGGTGTTGGCCGACTACACCTCGCTCGTGCCCACGGCGGACGCCGTGGTCCTCTTCGATCCCGATCGAGGCGTCCGGTACGCATGGACCGACCGTGCAGATCTCCTCGGAGTCGCGAGAAGCGAGCTCCCGGAGTTCCGTGGTACCCCTGAGTACCGCCTCAACGAGGTCACCCAGGTCCGGATGCGCGAGGACCTTGGCGTGGACGGCTTCTACCTGGACACGGTCTACACCGTCCTCGACTTCTCGGATGCGTACCCCGCGCTCCGCGACAGCCTCATCTCGCTCCTTGTCTTCGCCTTCCTGACGGTGCTCGTGGCGCTCGCGCTCAGAGCCTCCGAGAGCCGCGCGGCAACGGCAGGCGAAGCCCCGCTCTCCGCGGACGACGCTCCGGCGGCCGGCGGCGCGAGCGGTGCGGACGGGACCGGAGCACCGCCTGCTGCGTCTCAGCCGCCCGCCCGGGAACGCGTGAAGGAAGCCCCGGACGCATCAGCCGAACCCGCGCCCCAGGCGGAGACACACGTACGCCGACCGGTGCGGCAACGAGCCGAGGACGACTTCGTCTACGAGGAGATTGCGCTTGAAGAGCTCGCGACCGATCCCGGCGACCCCGGTACGCTCTTCAATCCGATCACCGGTCTCTCCTACCGGGAGCATCTGGACAAGCGGCTCGGTCTCGAGCTCGAGCGAGCGGCTTTCAACGACCAGGATCTCACCTGTCTCGTCATCCGGTTCGCCGAGATTGACGGACCGGACGCCTACGTAAAGGCGTCGCAGCAGATCCTTGCGACGTTCCAGTTTGCCGATCTCTGCTTCGAGTACGACGAGCGAGCATTCTGCGTGATTCTTCCGAACACCGAGCTCCCGCAGGGACTCCGTCAGGCCGAGGCGTTTCGCAAGCGCCACCCGGATGCTTCGATCGGCGCGAGCGCGCGCAACGGCCGCCTCGTTGAAGCCGCGCGGGTGCTCACCGAGGCGGACCGAAGCCTCTCGCACGCGGAGACCGAACCGGGCGGCGTCGTGGGGTTCCGACCCGACCCGCGGAAGTACCGGCAGTTCATCACGGAACAGAAATCGGACGACCGATAGCTACTCACTCGCCCCAAGCGAGGCCGGATCGGGAACGAGCCTGCGGTAGGTGGCGCTCGGGATCGTGTAGCGAAGGCCACCGTACTCCTCGCCCGGGAGCGCCGGACCGGCCGCTTCCACGACGAACTCGTCACCCGAGGCTCGCACCTGTGCAGTGAACGATCGTCCGTCCGCTAGATCGAACTCCAGTACGGCAGCCTCGGGAAGATCGCTCCACTGCTCCCCGGCGTAGAAGCCGTTCCCCACCAGATCGGCGAGAGCACGGGCGAGTCCGCGGATCCGACTCTCGGACGCAGGCGCCTGCTCCGCATCACCGGCGCTCCCGAGCCGGAGCCGCCAGACCTGCTCCTCGCCCTGCCCCGAAACGGTCGCCTCGTACGCCTCGGGTACCTCTGCCTCGACGTCGGGCGCGACGTACGCCTCCACCCGAAGCCGGACGATCTCGCCCGGCCGCACGCTCTCGGGGAAGACGCGCAGATACGCCCAGAAACTCGCCGGTTGGCCGAAGTAGAAGTCTACGGCGGCGTCCGCGATCACGACGCGGTCGGATCCCGCCCGCCTCACGTGAATCGCGTCTCCCGGCTGCGCCGGCGCGCCGAAGATGAACGTGGACTCCGCACCGCCTGCTTCTATGCGAACAAGACGGCCTTCCGCGTCGTCCACACCCAGATCGGCGTGAACGTCCGACCGCTCCGTCACGGTACGGAGGACGCGAGCGTTTGCCAGCTCGTCCAGGAACGGACCGACTCTGTCGGCGCGCGCGGGGAAGCGACCGCTCTCGGTGACGATCTCCCACCGATCGGTTGTTCGCTCGAGCACGACGTCGGCATTCGCTCCGATTGTGACTGCGTTCACGTCGGCGACATCGATCGACGCGAGCGGTTCGGTCGAGGTCCGGGAGGAGCTCCGGACGATCAAGCCGGATACGAGCGTCGCCGCCAGGACGAGATTGGCGGCGACGAGGATCGCCAATCGACTGCGTTGCTTCATGCCGTCTCTCCTCCTCGTCGTGACCGTCGTCTACGTCCGGCAAGCCGCACGACGCCGTAGACCGCGACCGCGCCGGGAACAAGCGCAATGTTCACCACGTGCGCGACGACCGTCCCGGCCGAGCGGACGGCGGGGTCGTCGATCGCGTTGAGCGAGAGGTTCCGCGATGCCCGGGTCCGTATCTCGAGCAGCGCCTCGTCCGCGCTCAACCACTGCGCGAGATTCTGCACGAACTCGATGTTGTGTCCGCTTCGCGTTGCCTGAAGCAGCCCGTCCAGCAGGAAGTCCGAGTCCGCGACGACCGCCAGCCGGCCGGCAGCTTCGTCGCTGACCGCAACCAGGCCGTACTGGCCTCTGGTCGCCGGCGCATCGCGATAGAGCTGCGTCGCCTGCTGCGGGTTCGTGTCATACGGCTCGTTCATGATCCACGCGCTCGGCGTGGAGGCGACGATCGCACGACTCGACTCGGTCTCCTCGAGCCACGTGGGCCAGTAGAGGTCGAGCCCGGTGAATCGCGCCGTCACCGGGTGTTCCGCGCTCGTGTACTGCTCGCGCGCGGTGGGCCAGTGCGGATACGGGTAGGTTCGCGTCACGGTGAACTGCGGAGTCACCTCTTCAACCTGGATCTGGTTGTGACTCTCGTCCAGGAGCATCCCGTCTCCCACGACGATTCCGTGCTCCGCCAGGAAATCGAAGATCGGCGCATCTCCCACTGCGCTCACCGAGAGTCCGCGCCGGAGGTCCACCTCAACGCGCTCGACCGTCACGAGCAGCGCGCCGCCGCGATCGAGATACGCCCGAATGGGCGCGAGATCCGACTCCCCGAACAGATGCGCGTCCACGAGCATCGCGACGTCCACGTCGTCCGGAATCGGGTCGCCGAGCGCGAGATCCCGCACGTCGAAGCTTCGCGAGAGCTCGGTCGCAACGTAACGGTACGAGTTGTCGAGCGTCTGATCCGGCTCGCCGAGCACAACCACGAGACTCGGGCTCTCGTCGAGCGCGAGCGACCGGATCGAGGTCGTGAGATCGTACTCGAGCGTGCTCGCAGAGAAGACGAACGGCACGACGTCGCGCCTGTCCAGGTAGTCGATGACGATGCCGCTGTAGACGATCGCGAACCGCTGCTCGCCCTCCTCGGTGACCTGCAGCTGTTGCGGAACGATACCGAGGGCCTCGACCTCATCGGGCCGTTCGAGCTCCATCGGGTCGGTGACGCGAATCGTGACGTTTCCTCGCGACGAAGCCGCGTACTCGTTGAGCAGGTCCACGATCTCCTGCGGCTGCGGATAGCGCTCGGAGAGCCGATCCGAAAGGTAGTAGGTGATCGAGACCTCGTTCTCAAGCCCGGAAACGAGCTCGCGGCTCGCGTCCGCGATCGTGTGCAGCCGGTTCTCGGTGAGGTCGATCCGCGTGGAGTAGACGATCCCGTTCGCGGCGGCGAGCACGATCAGCGAGACCGTGAGGACTGATTCCAGGAGCAATCGGCGTCGGCTTGTCATCGTATCTTCCTCGCAATCAGAACTCGCGTCGTCGCGTAGAGCCCGGCTGCGGTCAGCGCGACGAAGTAGACGAGATCTCGGGTGTCAACGATCCCTCGGTTGAAGCCGCGGTAGTGGTAGTCGAGGGACAGGTAGTTCACGAGCCCGGCGAGCCACGAAGGCAGCTCGGCGACCGAGTTCACCCGCGCGACCAGCGTGAGCGCGAGGAGCATCAGCGCTCCGAAGAGGAAGGCGGAGATCTGGTTGCGCGAGAGCGACGAGACGAGCTGTCCAATCGCCACTCCGGCGCTGCCGAGCAGGAGCAGCCCCACGTACTGCCCCACGATCTCACCGCGCTCGAAGTCTCCGAAGCGCAGGACCGTGATTGGAACGAACACCGTGAGCCCGATCGCGATCGCGAGGAGTACGATCCCGGCGAGGTATTTCCCGACGACGAGATCACGTTCCCGCAGCGGCAGGGTGAGCAGCACCTCGTCCGTGCCGGCTCGCCGCTCCTCCGACCACATCCGCATCGTGATCGCCGGAACCAGGAAGACGAACACGATCGGCAGGACACCGTAGTACCCTCGAAGCGAAGCGATGTTCGTGCCGAAGAAGTCCTGGATGACGAAGAACCAGACCGACGCGAACACGAGGAAGATCACGACCACGATGTACGCGATCGGCGAGTTGAAGTAGCTCCGCAACTCCTTGCGGACGACCGAACCGAGGCCGCTCATGAGTCGCCTCCCGTCGTCAACTGCGTGAAGATCTGCTCGAGCGAGAACCGTTCGGGCACGAGCGCACGAATTCGCAGAGACTCGCGCGCCGCCCAGTCGTACACATCCTCACCGGCGAGACCGTCGTTCAGCGAGAGGCGGATGACGGTGCACCCGTCCTCGACTCGCTCGGCGACAAGCTCGCCGAGATCGGCGAGCCGGCTCCGCTCGTCGGTGCCGGGTGCGCCCACGACCGACACCTCCACGATCGTTCGGCTGCGAAGCTCCTGCGCGATCTCGGCGGTCGTGCCACGCGCCGCGATCCGCCCGCGATCGAGGATCAAGACCCGATCGCAGAGCGCTTCCACCTCGGGCAGGATGTGCGTGGAGAGGAGAATCGTCTTCTCGCGACCCAGCTCGCGAACGACGCGTCGGACTTCCAGAATCTGATTCGGATCGAGCCCGGTCGTGGGCTCGTCCAGGATGACGACGCTCGGATCGTGGATCAGCGCCTGGGCGAGCCCGACGCGCTGGCGATACCCCTTGGAGAGCTCCGCGATCGGTCGGAACACGACGGTCTCAAGCCCGCACAGCTCAACGACCCGGCGGCGTGCGCGCTGAGCGTCCGCACCCTTCAGTCCCCGTGCGCCGGAAACGAAGTCGAGATACTCGTCTACCGTGAGGTCGTCATAGAGCGGTGCGTTCTCGGGAAGGTAGCCCACCTCGTGCTTCGCGCGCACCGGATCGGACTCCACGTCGAAGCCGTTGATCAGCGCGCTTCCGGAGTCCGGGAAGTGGTAGCCGGTCAGGATCTTCATGATCGTGGTCTTGCCGGCTCCGTTCGGCCCGAGCAGCCCAACGATCTGTCCCGCCTTCGCCTCGAAGCTCACCTCGTCAACTGCGACGAGCGAGCCGTACGTTCGTCTCAGGTCCACTGCTTCGATCACGGTCACTCCTCGTACGGAATCGGTATGGTCTGTCTGTCTCGTGTGAGAAACGACTCGCGGAACACCTCACGCGCCTCCTTCAAGAGCCGCTTCAGATCGCGTTCGGTGTACCGGGGGCTGTAGTGGATGAGCCCCATCTGTTTCACCCCACCCGCCTCCGCGGCGATCTGTGCCGCCTCGCGCGCGGTCATGTGGCGTTTGGCGTGCGCGGTTTCGGCGAGCTCCTGTTCAAACATCCCCTCGCTAATGAGGAGATCGGAGTCGGCCACCTCGGGCGCGATGGACGGGAGCGGGAGCGTATCGGTCACGTAGCTGAACTTGCGACCGCGACGGGGTTCGCCCATCACCTCCGAAGGTGTGACCACGCGCCCGCTGTCGAGCGTCACGTCGCTACCGTGCTGGAGCTCTCCCCACAGCGGACCGCGCGGCACGCCGGCCTCCGTCGCGCGTTCGGGGTGGAAGAGCCCGGGCCTCGGGTCTTCTTCGAGGACATAGCCCACGCACGTCCTGGAGTGGCTGAGGGGGATCGAGCGCACCGAGAATCCGTCGCCCTGGTAGACGACCTGCTTTCTCGAGGGGTCGGCGATCTCTTTCACCACGATCTCGTAGTTGATGTACATCTCGAGCACGTCGCGGCTCGCTTCAACGAACCTGCGGATCTTGGGCGGGCCGATCACGTAGAGCGGATCGTCGCGTTCCACCTGGCTCGAGAGCATCAGCATGCCCGGAAGCCCGGTTACGTGATCCGCATGCGTGTGGGAGACGAAGATGGCACTGATCTTCTTCCACTTCAGGTTGAGCCGGCGCATGCTGACCTGCGTCCCCTCGCCACAGTCGAAGAGAAAAAGCTCGCCCTCGCGACGGAGCAGCACGGATGTCAGGTGCCTGGTAGGCAACGGCATCGTGCCGCTCGTCCCGAGGACGAAGGCTTCCATGTTCATACGGAATAGATACTGTTAGATGTGCCGGCTAACAATACCTTCGAGCATCTCCTGTCGTCCGGAGGAGTTGGTGATCTTCGAGTTCTGCATCGCGTACTCTTCGAGCTCCTTGAAACCGACCTGACCGTCCACGATCTTCTTCCCGATTCCGGTCGTGTAGCTCGAGTAGCGCTTCGCGATGAAGTCTTCGATCTCTCGGCTCTGGTGGAGCGAGTAGGCCGCCTTCAGACCCCGCGCGTACGCGTCCATACCGGCTATGTGGCCCATGAAGATGTCGTCCGGCTGGAACGAGCCGCGGCGAACGTGCGCGTCAAAGTTCATGCCGCCGGGCGCGATACCACCGTTGCTGAGAACCTCGTACATCGCGAGGGTCGCCTCGTGGATGTTCGTGGGCATCTGGTCGGTGTCCCAGCCGAGCAGGTAGTCGCCCTGGTTCACGTCCATGCTTCCGAGCATCTTGTTCTCACGCGCGTAGCGCAGCTCGTGCGAGAAAGTGTGGCCGGCGAGCACCGCGTGGTTCTGCTCGAGGTTCATCTTGAAGTAGTCGGTGAGATCGTACTTCTGCAGGAAGGCGTGGCACGCGGCCACGTCGCTGTCGTACTGGTGCTTCGTGGGCTCCATCGGCTTCGGCTCGATGAGGAACTGCCCGGTGAAGCCGATCTCCTTCGCGTAGTCAACGGCCATGCGCATGAACCGGCCCATGTTGTCCAGCTCGAGCCCGAGATTCGTGTTCAGAAGCGTCTCGTAGCCCTCTCGGCCGCCCCAGAAGACGTAGTTCGTGCCGCCGAGGTACTTCGTAACCTCGAGCGCCTTCTTGACCTGCGCCGCCGCGTACGCGAAGACGTCCGCGTTGCAGCTCGTGGACGCACCGTGCACGAAGCGCGGATGCGTGAAGAGGCACGCGGTTCCCCAGAGCAGCTTGATGGACGTGCCGTCCATCAGCTTCTTCGTGTGCTCCACGATCTCGTCCAGGTTCTTGTTGGTCTCTGCGAGCGTCTCGCCCTCGGGCGCGATGTCACGGTCGTGGAAGCAGAAGTACTCCACGCCAAGCTTGTCCAGAATCTCGAAGAGCGCGTCCATCCGCGCCTTCGCCTGGTCCATCGGGTTCGTAACGGAGTCCCACGGTCGGATCGCCGTTCCGTCGCCGAACTGATCGTCCATCCGGCCGTTCATCGTGTGCCAGTAGGCGATGGAGAAGCGAAGGTGCTCCTTCATCGTCTTGCCGCCGACCTTCTCGTCCGCATTGAAGTACTTGAACGCAAGAGGATTCGTGGATTCCGGACCCTCGTAGGGAATCGTGGGAATGTCAGTGAAATAGCTCATTCAGTGGTCCTCCGATCTAATCGTATTGCTCTCATCGTATCCGAGGGCGCCCGGATTGTCACGTCCGGTAATCTCCCGATCGAGACGTAGGTGAATACACCCTATCCCCCGCATACCGGTGACACTTCGCGTCCGGGAGGGTGTTGCACTCATCGACGGAGGGAACATGAAACGCGTGATCGCCACAACGGCACTCCTGCTCCTCGCCTCAACGCTCTTCGCCGGGCCTCAGTTCCGGATCGCGGGCAACGCCCTGACGCCGCTGACCAGGCTTCCCGAGAGCACGAGCGCATGGGATGAGGTAATACTGCCGAACGAAGGTTCGCTCAGCGGCTGGCATTGGGAAGTCATCCTCGATCGTCTCGGTTTCGGGATGCACTACGGGGTCAGGTTTCTCGGGAACGAAGACGCCGGGAGCCCCTTTTCCATCGACTGGAAGGGCGACTTCTTCCTCAGCTACCATTTCTTCGGGGGTGGAGCGCTCCTCGATCCGTTCATCGAGTTCGGATGGGGGAACGTGGGCAGAGCTCACGTAGACTCAGCGCGCGACGCCGCGTATCCGGATTGGGAGGATAAGGTCGAAGACGGCAGCGCAACCGACCTCGCGCTCTACACCTACGGCGCGGCAGGTCTTGCACTCGACCTGAACGGTCTGCTGCTCGGAGTACGCCTCGCGTACATGCCCACCGAGCTGGCGCACCCGGTTCCGAGCTCATCCGTGGGCTTCTACGAGCTCGCGCAGTTCGAGATCGGGCTCTTCGGCGGCATCGCCTTCGGCAGCCACGAAGACCATCGCCGGCGCAGCCGTCGCTGCGACTGGTAAGCGATTCGGATCAAGGCCGACGCGGCACTCCCCGGGGCTGTCTCTTCGAGACAGCCCCTTTCTTCGCCCTCGGTGCCGCTACGGCTCCACGTCCTCGTCGTAGTCCACGCCCTCCACGGCGAATCCGTGGATCTTGAGGAACTCCTGGTGGTACGCGTCGATATCGGTGAGCTCGTGGACCGTGCTCTCGTCCACCGTATCGAAGAGCTCCTTGACCCGCCGCTGCACGTCGTCGCGCATTTCCCAGTCGTCCATCCGGATGCGGCCCTCATCGTCTACGGGAACGGTGTCCCCGGCGTAGAGCCGGTCCTTGAACATGCGATAGATCTGCTCGATCGTCCCCTCGTGGAGGCCCATGTCCTTCATCACCCGGAAGAGAATCACTCCGTACAACGGTACGACGGGAATGACCGAGCTCGCGCGCGTGACGACCGCCTTGTTGACCGAGACGTACGCCGCGCCGCCGATGCCCGAGAGCTTCGCGGTCAGGCCTTTCGCCGTGGCTTCCAGGTGCTCCTTCGCCTTCCCGATCGACCCTTCGCGGTACACGCGTCTCACGAGGTCGGGCCCGATGTAGCTGTACGCAACGGTCTTCGCGCCCTCCGCGAGGAGGTTCTCGTTCAGGAGCCGATCGATCCAGAGCTCCCAGTCCTCCCCGCCCATAACTTTCACGGTGGCGAAAATCTCGTCTTCGGTGGCCGGCTCCGCGGTGACCGTCTTGAGCTCGCCGCTCGACGTATCGATCGTCTTCTCCGTGAACGGCTCACCGACCGGCTTCAGTGCCGAGCGGTAACTCTCCCCCGTCGTCGGGTCGGTTCTCGCCGGCGCCGCGAGGCTGTAGACCACCAGATCCACGGAACCCCACTTCTCCTTCACGAGCGACACGACCTGGTCCTTCACCTCGTCGCTGAACGCGTCTCCGTAGATCGTCGCGGCGTCGTACCCGTCGGCACGAGCCTGATCCTCGAAGTATTCGGTATTGTAGTAGCCGACGGTCGCCGTCCGCTTCCCACTCGCCGGCCGCTCGAAAGCGACGTTGATCGTAGCAGCACCGCATGCGTACGCCGCCACGATCCGAGACGCGAGCCCGTAGCCGGCCGAGCCGCCAATGACGAGCACGCGCTGCGGTCCCTCGAGCTTGCCCTGCGACTTCACGAAGTCGATCTGTTTCTGCGTCTCGATCGCGAGCCCCTTCGGGTGCGCATTCATGCAGATATTGCTCCGAACCATGGGTTTGATAACCATGGATGAAAACTACTCGAAGGACCGTGCTTCCGCAAGTGCGCGCCGCCTTTGACGCAGACCCCGGGTCCGATTACAGTGTGCCGATGGAAATC
>JBKHII010000024.1:0-35793 GCA_046538735.1 Spirochaetales bacterium | reverse complement strand
ACGACGAACTCGCGGTCGATCCGGCTCCGCACGCTGCGTAGCTCCCCCGAGAGCTCAGGGTCGTCCCGCAGGCGGGAGGCCGCGCGGCGTACCGCGTCCAGATGTCTGTCGTCATTCACAGCTCTTTGACTAACCGTATAGTCAGTGAGGTAGTATATAACCAGCTAGTTCAGACGTCAATCGCTTCGTTTGGTTTTTTGGTGACTTACTCCGGAAAGTGTGTCCTGATATGCGTCATCTCCAGACTCTTGATGAAGTACCCGTCTGCATCGGACGGGCTTACTGCGATTCGCTCGCTGACGTCCTCCCGGAAGAGCGCGTAACAGATCATCGGCACGAGCCCGGTGAAGAACTCGGTCATGAGCCACTGCTTCGAGTTGAAGTCGACCTCCATACCGGCCTTGCGCATCGAGTCGGCAATCTCCTGGGCCGTCCGACCGAGGTAGTGCTCGGCGAGCGATACAACGTAGTTCTCCCCCTCCGCCTTCAGACTCTCCATGAAGATGATCCGCACGAGATCTCGGCGCGCCAAAAGGAACTCAAGAAGCTCGTGCGTGAACCGGTGGGTTCGTTCCCTCGCCTCGTCCGGCGGCGCATGATCGTACGCGGCGGAGAGTTTCTCGAGCACGGCCTGCCACAGGCCGTCGTAGAGCGCCTTGAGCAACTCCTGCTTGCTCCTGAAGTAGTAGTAGATGAGCGCCTTGTTCACGCCGGCTCGCTTTGCAATCGCTTCCACGCGCGCGCCGTCGAAGCCCTTATCCGAGAACTCTCTCGTGGCCGCCTGCAGAATTCGCTCCCTGGTGTCTTCGCTCATGCGGGCCCCGGTTAACCGTTTGGTTAGAAACCGAAGATAGTGCTTCCCGGAATGCGAGTCAACCCACTCGTCCCGCGCGTCCGAACCTGCTACAATCGCGGCATCGTGAAACGTCTTCTCCTCGTGCTTGCGCTCGCGGCGACTGCAGGCCCGCAAGCGGTCGCCATGGAACTCCCGCTCCGGATCGACCTCGGGACCGTCGTTCAAGGCGACGTCGCCCGGATCGAGGTACCGCTCGCGAACGAGAGCGGGACTGCGGCGTACTTCGACTTCATGTCGCCCTGCCCCTGCATTGTGGTCGACCCGCCGTCCGTCGCCGTTCCCGCCGGAGCGGCCGAAACGGTGACGTTCTCGTTCGATCCGGCCGGCTACTCGGGCTCGGTCGAGAAGGTCGTTCTGGTGCGGTCGAGCGTTGAGAGGTACGACCGTGCGCTCCTGCACGTTCGCGCGGACGTGGAGGCGGACGAGGTCGGCGAGTCCGAGGCGTGCGGGGACTGTGCACGTCTGGTTGAGCAAGACCGTGAGCGGACGGAGCGCCTCAGGCTCGAGAGGGCCTGGCTCGTCGCGGACGTCTATTACCCGGAGGGTTGTCACGACTGCGAGGAGCTCATCCACGAGACGATACCGGCCATCCGGAGAGAGCTCGGAATCAGCGTGAGCATCCGCAAGCACAACGTGCTCGAGCCGGCGCAGTACGAGCTCTTCATAAACGACCTCGAGCGCCGCGGCGTGGAGCCGTTCCATCTTCCGGTCGTCGTCATCGGAGACGCGGTGCTCGCGGGGAACGGGCTGTCGCCCGAGCGGCTCCGCGACGTGATGGCGCGCCTGAGCGCTGCCGATCGGGACGCCGCGCCAGCGGCGCGCCCGAGCAACGGCGACGCGGGATCGCGGCCGGACGGCGCGTCCTCGCGTTCGGCAGCAGCGGGCGGCATTGCGGCGCCGGCGGTTCTCGTGGCGGGACTGGTGGACGGCGTGAACCCGTGCGCCTTCGCGACCCTGCTCTTCCTGCTCTCCTCGCTAGTGGTCGTGGGCAAGAACCGACGCGAGATACTGATCACGGGCGCGGTATTCGCGACGACCGTATTCGCGACCTACTTCGCCGTGGGGCTCGGGCTGTTCCAGGCGCTCCGAGCGGCGAGCCTCTTCCCGATCGTTGCCGAAGCCCTCCGCTGGCTCATGGCGGCCGTCCTCGTGGCCTTCGCCGGACTCAGCGTCTACGACTTCATCCTCGTCCGCAGAGGCGAGGCGTCGAGGATGGTGCTCCAGTTGCCCGACCGATTCAAGAAGCGGATCCACGAGTCCGTCCGCCGGGGAGTGAGAGGCTATTCGCTCGTGGCGGGGACGGTTGCGATGGGCATCGCGGTATCGCTGTTCGAGCTCGGGTGTACCGGCCAGATCTATCTGCCCACGATCTCGTACATGGTCCAGACCGGTGGAGGCGCGATCGGGTACGGGCTGCTGGTGCTCTACAACGTGGGCTTCATCGCCCCACTCGTCGCGCTCTTCGCCGCGGTTTATCTCGGCATCGGTTCGGACGGGTTGCTGCGCTTCTTCCGGTCGAACCTGGGACGGATGAAGCTGGCTCTTGCGGGAGTATTCGGCATTCTCGCGGTGCTGATGGTCTTCTCGTGACCGTCTACGAGAGGTCCGCCAGCGCGACGGACTCCGCGATCTCCTGTCGCTGCTGATCTTTCATCGCCTCGAAGCGGACGTGCAGGCGGCGATCTTCGCCGCTGACCCGCACAACGCGACCGGTCACCATGTAGTGGCGGCTCGCGATCGCGAAGGCGAGCGTGAGAACATCACCGACCTCGTACGCGTGGTTCGGGTTCATGACGGTCGCACCGCCTCCGCTGAGATCGTTGATGACGGTCTCGTCCGGCGGGTCGCTCGAGAGGTATCGCTTCACGGAGGCCGAGAGCGCAGCGGGCCTGCGCCTGAACCGTCGGCGCTGGTTTCGAAGGATCCGGTGAGGGCGCTGCACCACCAGACTACCATCGTCGGCCTTTTCCATGGGGGCCTCGAACGTATAGGGGCCGCTGCGGGAAAGGAGCATGAAAGAAGCGGTGCGCTCGGAGTCAAGCTCGTCGTTCGCGTCCAGCACCCACACCGTGAACGTGTTTGCCCCGACCTCGGCGATCGTGCCGCGGACCTGCACCTGATCCTGGAGCACGGCGATCGGCATGCCGGATACGGGAATGCACTCGGATACGTCGGACTGCGAGATGAGCGGACGGTTGAAGTCGGGGGGCTGGGTGATCCGTTCGCGCAAGTCGTCCGCCATGGACGAGTCGATGACGCCCTTCTCGATCGCATCGCGGGCCCACAGCTCGAACGAAGCCGGATCGAGGAGACCGAGCAGCGAGTCGAGCTTTCTTCCGTTGGAAGAGACGCTTCGCTCGAGCGTCTTCCACGCCTCCTCGCCGAAGAGGTTGCGACCGAGGTAGCGAACGACCTCCTCGAGGCGGCCGTTCGCGCGACGAAGCGCCCGACGGGAGCGAATCTCGTACGCCAACACGAAGAGCAGCGTCGCTACCGAGAAGATGACGAAGAAGAGGATGAGGTATTCGAAGAGCTCGAACGCGCGATCGCTTCCGAGCATCCGTAGGATCCGTTCGACCACGAAACCCCTTCCACCGGAGCCGAACGGTCACGCCTGCCGCTCCCCAACGGCGACGGCATCTCCCCCGCCAGGGCGTTTGATGACTCCGAGTGTCACATACAATGTGCACCAACGAGGGCCGAATGGGAAGGGGTAATCGTGCGGATTCGGCAGCCGGAGACCCGCGGGTGCGCTGCCTCAGGTCTCGTCAACGTCCACGTAGGCGGCCACGACGTGCTTCTTCCGAATGCCCACGAGCAGCGCGACCGGTCCAACGAGGAGCAACCACATCGCCACGTCGAGTCCGGCCGCGCCGGCAATCAGACCGAGCGCGAGCGGCACGAGAGCGCCGAAGATGGTCGAGATGTTGAAGAGCGCGAGCGCGGTACCGCTCTTCCCGGGCAGGGTCGCGTAGATCTGCGCCATGAGAACGGAGTACCACCCCGAGTTCAGCAATCCGAGCACGCCCAGGAGCACCACCTTGAGCGCAAAAGACGGCACGAGCAGGAAGAGAGGAAAGACGACGACGGCGACCGCCGCACTCGCGCGCAGGTAGAGCAACCCTTTCACGCGTCGAAGAAGCGGTATCACGAGGAAATCGCCGGCGAGCCCAACGCCGGTCCATACGGCCACGGCGAGCGCAGCGCTCGAATCGGAAACACCCGCGACGTCCGCCATGTAGAGCGCCAGAAACCCGAGCAGGAGATCGATCATGAAGTCGCCGCACTGGACGAGGATCAGCCAGCGCAGCACGCCCCGCGAGCGAAACGCATCCTTGACGGCCCGCCACGCCTCGGCGACCGAACCGCCCGCCCCGTCCGTCCGCGGAGTGGACCGGAATCTCGCGAAGACCAGACCGAGGGAGACCACTCCCGCTACGAGGAAGAAGGCGCGCCAGCCGACCGAGACGAGCAGGAGCCCGCCCATGACGACCGGCCCGAGCACCATGCCGAGCGACCCGGCAAACGCCCACCGGGACATGTTGACCTCGTGTTCGGTACCCGATTGGTCGATCAGATCCGCCTGCGTCAGGTTCACGAACGTTGAGGACGCCGGGTAGAAGACGATGAGAGACGCGAGCAGTATGCCGACGTTTGGGCTCGCCCCGCGCGCGAGCAGCGCAAGAGCAAACAGCACGCCACCGCCGAGCACGATCAACCGCCGCTTCCCAATGTCGCCCCAGATCGCGACGAACGGGTCCACGATGCTGCTGATGATCGCCGGCAGGCTGAGAAGCAGACCGATATGCGCGTACGTGAGACCGAGCTCGTCGCGGATCGAGGGCCACGCCGCGTCCATGCCGCTGCCCACGAGCTCGTCCACGAACTCGATCGCGAAGATGATCCCCAGAACCCAGAGGCGTCGGCTCGCCCGTGTCTCTCCGGCCCGATCGACCTGACTCATGTCTGACATTCCGGGAGACTACCACAATCGAACAAACCTGACATAGCGCTGTCACACCGGTCATCTATCCTCACGCGTGAAGGAGGAGCGCATGACGATGGTTGACGGCTACACGCCACTCGCGACGCACCACTGCGAGACGGGCTCGATGCTCGAGGTCTACCGCCACGCCGGCAGCACGCTCAGCGAAGAGATGTTGCTCGGACTCGGCGAAGGCGTGGGGTTCATGTACCGGCAGCAGAAGGGACAGCCGCCCATTCTGGGCGGCCGCGGAGGCGAGAACGTCGCCGCGAGCGCCGGCGCGCGAACCGGAGTGAGGGTGACGACGAGAACGACCACGAGCGCGCGGAAGGCGCGCGCGACGCTCCTGGACGGACTCGAACGCGGCACGCCCGTGATGGTCCAAGTGGACATGGGCTATCTCCCCTACTTCGATTTCGGCGGCGAGGAGTACCACTTCGGCGGCCACGTGATCGTGGTCTGGGGATACGACCGGGACTCGGATTCCGTTCTCGTCGCCGACCGCGACGAGGAACTGCATCGCGTACCGTTCGCGGATCTCGAACGCGCGAGGAGCTCGTCGCACAAGCCGTTTCCGCCGAAGAACGCGTGGTGGGAGTTCGACTTCAGCGAGTACCGCGAACCGACGCCGGCAGAGCTCTTCGCGTCGCTGGACGCGCAGTGCCGGGCAATGCTCGAACCTCCAATCTCGAACTTCGGCGTGAAAGGCATCGGAAAAGCGGCCGACCGAGTCCCCTTGTGGCCGAAGACGATGAACCCGGAGGAGCTGAAGGCCGCGTGCTTCACGCAGTACGTCTTCATCTCGCCAATCGGCGGCACCGGCGGCGGAATCTTTCGGTACATGTTTTCGCGTTACCTCGCGGAGTGCGCCGACCTGACGGGTGAGACCGAGCTTGGAAAGCTCTCACGCGCATTCGGCACGATCGCCGATCGGTGGGCGGGAATCGGAGAGTGGTTTCGCGAGCAAGCCGGCTGCGCGAACCCCGCAGCTCGCATGGGCGAGGCACGGGCGCTGCTGCTGGAATGCAGGGATCTGGAGGTCGAGGCGTGGACGAAGCTGTCGAAAGCGGTCTCGTGAGCCGCGGCTTCGGGCACTCCGGCGCCGCAGACAACCAGGTGGGCGTTCTCGGGCGTTTCTCAGTACACTAGGAAGATACCGTGGGAGATCGGTACGTAGCTTCGAGGCGGTCGTCACGGTCGTCGGCGTCCTCGCACAGCACGACACCAAGAGGGAGAACCAGATGAAGAGAGTCGTCATCACAGGTGGAAGCGGACTCCTCGGACCGTGGGTCGTCAGGGAGTTCGTGGACGCTGGATACGACGTCCTGAACGTGGACGTCACGCGGCCGAAGGAGGAGCTGTGTCACACGATGATCGCTGATCTGAGCGACCTCGGTCAGGTCGTTGAAGTGTTCGCCGGCGCGGAGGCGGTCGTTCACGTCGCCGCGATCCCGCGCGTGGGAATCCGATCGGATCACCTCACCTTCGCCATGAATGCCGTCTCCACGTACAACGTCCTCGAGGCGTGCTACCTGCTCGGTATCGGGAAGGCGGTGATCACCTCGAGCGAGTCGTCGTACGGCCTCGTGTTCCCGAAGCATCCGATCGAGCCGAAGTACGTCCCGATCGACGAGGACCACCCTCAGCTCCCCCAGGACGCGTACGGCCTCTCCAAGGTCACGAACGAGCTCACGGCGAACAGCTTCCACCGCAGGTGCGGCATGCAGGTCGTCGCCTTTCGGATGGGACACGTCGTCACTCCCGAGAGGTACTCGATGTTCCCCGGCTTCTTCCACGATCCCGAGCAACGAAAGGAGATCGTCTGGTCGTACATCGACGCGCGAGACGCCGGCACCGCCTACCGCCTCGCGGTCGAGACCGATGGGCTCGGCTCCGTGGCAATGAACATCGCGAACGACGAGACGAGCATGGACATGACGAACGGCGAGCTCATGAAGGCGGCGTACCCGAACGTGACCGACATTCGCGTCCCGAGGGACGGCTACGACACGCTCCTCTCCAACAAACGCGCGAAGGAGCTTCTCGGCTGGCAGCCGAAGCATCGCTGGAGAGAGCACGTATAGTGGATCGACGCGTGGCTCGCGGCGCCCGACTGGCCGGGCGCCTACTCGTAGCGCAGCGCCTCCTGAGGGGGTAGCTTCGCCGCGCGCGCGGCGGGGTAGAAGCCGGACAGGAGGCCGGTGATCACCGAAAGCCCGATCGCGACCGCGGCGGTCGAGGAGCTCACGACCGCCGGCCAGCCGGCGAAGTGCCCGATCAGGTGCGACGCCGCAACGGCAACGCCAAGCCCCACGACACCACCGCCTCCGCAGAGCAACAGCGTCTCCATCAGGAACTGCATCATGATGTGCCGGTACTTCGCGCCGATCGCTTTGCGAACGCCGATCTCACGCGTCCGTTCCTTCACCGACACGAGCATGATGTTCATGATGCCGATCGCGGCCACGAGGAGCGATATGCCTGCGAGCACGGCGACGCCCGTGGTGATCGTGCCCAGGACCGTATCGATCATGTCCAGCTGTTCCTTCATACCGTAGACACGGAACTTGTCGTTGCTCTCGTTCCACAGCCCATGGTTCCGCGTGAGCACCCGAATGATGCTCTCCTTCGCCGGCTCGATGAGCTCGATGCTCTTCGCCTTCGCAAGCACGGTCCAGTACCCGTCTTCGCCGCCGAAGAACCGCCGAAAGACCGAGACCGGGACGACCACGGCGTTGTTGAAGGTCTCATCCGGGTTGGAGATGGAGACCGAGTACTCGTTCTCCTTGCGCTCGAGCACACCGATCACCCGGAACGGTGTGTCGAAGATCCGGATGTACTCACCGACCGGATCCTCTCCGGGGAAGAACTCGTCCGCGATCAAGCTGCCGATGATGACCGACTTGCTCTGATTCGCCTCCTCTTCCGGCGTGAGAAGACGTCCTGAGCGAATCTCAAACTCCACGAAGTCCACGTAGTTGGAGTTTGTCCCGGTGACGGTGCGCCGGCTCTCCTTCTCGCCTCTCCTGACGACGGCGGTGGTCTGGCGCATCGGTGTGACGCTCTCGATGATATCGACTTCCTGTTCCAGATCCCGGATGTCACGGTCGGTGATCGTCTCGGGTCGGAAACTGAAATCGCCCCCGCCGAGACCCCAGTTCGGACCGATTTGGAGCGTCGTGGGCGAGAGGCCCTCGAACTCCTGCATGACGATCGTTCGCCCGCCGTCTCCGGCGGCGATTACCGTGATGACGGACGCGATGCCTACGACAATCCCGAGCAACGTCAGGATCGTCCGCGACCGATTGGCGAGTATCGCGTCGACTGCCTCAACCAACAATGATCTCAGCACCTGTCCTCCCTACCTGTCCGACCGCAACGCTTCGATCGGGGTGAGCCGGCTCGCCTTGTGCGCGGGGTACGTCCCGAAGAGCAGCCCGATCGCGCTGGAAATGACGACGGCAAGCGCGATCGTGTTCGCGGAAATCGAGAACGGCCACTCGAGCAGCGAGCACGCAATCGCCGCGAGCGTTGCGCCGAACCCGGCACCGACCGCACCGCCCAACAGACAGAGCACCACCGCCTCGATCAGGAACTGGGAGAGGATGTCTCGGCGCCTCGCACCGATTGCCATCCTCACACCGATCTCTCGCGTACGCTCGGTGACGGTTACGAGCATGATGTTCATGATCCCGAGCCCGCCCACGAGCAGCGAGATCGACGCGATGACGGTGATGAGCGTACTCACGATGTCGAGCACGTTGTTCACCATGCCGATGTACTGATCGCTCGTATCGATCCGAAACCTCGGTACGTCGCGGAGTCTGCCGTACCGGTTCTCCAGGTACGCGGCCATCCGATCGACCGCGAAATCGACCTGCTCGAGCGATTCGAACCTGAAGAAGTAGACGAAGTAGACCGGCGGGCCGCCGCCGAACACGCGGCGGCTGACCAGCTCCCACGGGACGAAGACGGTATCGTTGTTGCTGCCGTCGCCGAGAAGGGGATTCTCGAGCGGCTCGGTCACTCCCACAACCGTGTACACCTCGGAACCGACCCTGACCCGCTTCCCGATCGGATCGTCGCCCTGAAAGACCGCTTGCGCCACATCGGGGCGGAGCACGCACACCCGACTCATCGCGCGGACGTCGTTCTCCGTGAACGACCGACCGCGCGCAATGGAGTTCGCGAAGATCACGAAGTGGTCGGGGCTCACGCCGTAGACGCGGGTGAGCCTGCTCGCCCCTTCGTACGAGACGGTCTCCTGAACGTCCAGCATCGTTCCCGAGTACTCGATACCGGGGAGGCTCGATCTCATGAACCGGACGTCGTCGTCGTCCAGATACGTTCGCCGCTCCCCGCGAGCGTACGCTTCCCAGTTCGCCTGCACCCAGACCAGCGTGGAACCGTATTGGCCCATCTCACCGCTGATGGCCCCTCGAAACGCGCCGCCAACGATCGAGATCGCGATCAGGCATCCAACGCCGAAGATGATACCGAGCATCGTGAGAAGGCTCCTGAGCTTG
Source organism: Spirochaetales bacterium (assembly GCA_046538735.1). Taxonomy (GTDB): domain Bacteria; phylum Spirochaetota; class Spirochaetia; order DSM-27196; family SLST01; genus SLST01. The sequence goes on along the minus strand of JBKHII010000024.1, from coordinate 26,426 downwards.
TTGCCCGCAATCACCTCGAACGACTGTCGAAGCCCTTCTTCGAAGTTCATTCCGCCCCGTCCGCGTGCTTGGACATCGCCTCCTCGAGTCGATCGGCATCCAGGTCGGCGCTCTTCGCGAGCGTAGCCTCGGCATCGCGCGAGGCACGGACGACCTCGTCGCCCTCTACCAATCCGTCCTTCAGGTGGATAATCCGGCTACCGTGGAGCGCGATGTCCATCTCGTGCGTGACCATGATGATCGTTGCGCCCTGGCGATGCAGGCGCTGGAAGATCGCCATGATCGACAGTCCCGTTCGGGAGTCGAGGTTGCCCGTCGGCTCATCCGCGAAGATGATGCTCGGCTCGTTCACAAGCGCGCGCGCGATGGCGACGCGTTGTCGCTGACCTCCGGAAAGCTCGTTCGGCCGATGCTTCGCCCGATCGGTGAGATCCACCCGGGCGAGCGCAGCAAGCGCGCGTTCCTTCCGCTTCCGCTCGGAGAGTCCGGCGTAGATGAGCGGCAGCTCCACGTTCCGAAGCGCGGTCATCCTCGGTAGCAGATTGAACGTCTGGAAGACGAATCCAACCTTCTCGTTGCGAATCGACGCGAGATCCGAGTCCGCGAGCGTGGACACGTCGCGTCCGTCCAGCCGGTACGACCCGGAGCTCGGACGGTCGAGACAGCCGATGATGTTCATCAGCGTAGACTTTCCCGATCCGCTCGCACCCATGACGCAGATGAACTCGTGCTGCGCCACCTCGAGGTCGATACCCTTCAGCGCGTGCACCTCCACCTCGCCGAGTTTGTACACCTTGCGAATATCACTGAGTCGGATCATCGCCCGTCTCCGTCGGCGCGACCGCGACGCGCTGCCCCTCGTGGAACTCTCTGACATCTGCAGCCACAACGGTCTCGCCAAGCTCAAGACCCGAAACGACTTCCACGGTGTCCAGCCCGATGATGCCGATGGTCACCTCCCGCTTCTCGAGGACGTAGACCGGAGCGGCGTCCTGGTCGGCGGGATCGGCGCCCGTGTCCGCGGCGGCGGGAACCGGCACGTATACGAACTTCTTCCCGCTATCGAGGAAGTAGGCCTGGATCGGAATCGATGGAGCTTCCGGCATGTCCCTGACGGTCACGTAGATCGTGCAGCTCGCACCCACTCGCGCTATTCGCTCGGGGTCCTCGAAGCCGATCGTCACGTCGCAGACTCGCGCGTCGCCCGTGTGCTGAATGATCGGCGCGATCCGGTCGACCGTCCCTTCGAGCGACCGTCCGATGAACGAGTCGGACTCGATTCGTACCGGTTGGCCGACCTCAACGTAGCCGAGATCGACTTCGTCGATCGGACTCACCACCTCGAGCGTCTCGCGGTCGTGCACCATGGCGATTTGCGTTCCCGCGCTCACGGGCTGCCCCTCGTCCACGGAGAGGCTGGTAATCGTTCCCCGGATACGCGAGCGGATCGTGTAGCCTTCGAGCTCCTCCCGGATCCCGTCCAGCGAGGCGCGCGCCTGCTTCACCTCGATCGAATCGGCAATGATCTCCTCGTCGGTGCGGAACGGTTCGTCGCGCGGATCGTCCAGCGGCCGGCCCTCGCGGTGATTGAGCCTCTCGCGGATGGTGGAGAATGCCCGTTCCGCAGCCTGGAGGTCTTCTCTCGCCGTGCGGAGCGTCTCATCGGACGCGGATCCGATCGCGTGCAGTTCCTCCGCGCGCTGGAAGGCCCGGCGCGCACGTCGCAGCGTGTCCTGCGTGTCGTCGTACTGCGACCGCAGCGTCATCAACTGCTCGCGAACCGAACGTTGGGCCGACTCGATGCCGTAGGCGGCGCTCCGCTCTCGCAGACGAATCGCGTCGTCCTCCAGCGTTGCGATCACCGTCCCGGATTGGACGAGGTCACCCTCATCCACGGCGAGGTACTCGATTCGACCGGATGCCTGAGCGGTAACGCTCGTCTGGATGGCGGAGGAGATCGAACCCGTTGCGATGACCTCCTTGGTCAAGTGCGTGGTGGCGACGGTCGCGACGGGAACGGTCGGGACCGCGTCGGTCTGGGACGCCAGCAGACGCCAGCCGACGACACCCACGACAACGAGAATCACAACGGGGATGACAATGGTTCGTTTCTTCAAGAGTCTGCTCCTTCACGTCCGGTAATCGTCTCGATGATGCTTGCCCCCTGCAACGCGAGGAGTCGCAGCTTCATCATGTTGGCTTCCACGACTGCGTTCGCGAGTTTGAGCCGCGTTCCCTCGAGCTCGAGCTCGAGCTCGAGAAGATCGCGATCGGTGATGACGCCGAGCCCCCGGTCGTTGCGGCCCTTCTCGTACTCGTACGCGGCGATCTCTTCGGCCGTTCGCAGGTAGTCGCGATAGCGCCGGCCGCGCTCCATGTCGGCCATCACGGTCTCAACTTCGAGCCTGACGCTATCCGCGCTCTGTGCGACGTTGATCTGGGCGCGACGCGCGGCCCGCTCGAGCTCGTCCACGCGACGACGAGTTGTGCCGCCGTCGAAGAGGTTTGCGGTGATGGTAACGGAACCCTGAATGATCGTCGATCTGTTCGGACGATCCTCCTCAGAGGTGTCCGTGTGGACCAGGTCGGCGCCCACCGAGAGCCGCGGCGCCTGATCGCTCTCGTAGACGACGATGCTGTTCTCCGCGTCGCGAGCCGCCAATCGCAGCGTCTCCAGCTCCGGATGCCCGGCAAGAGCGGCGCTCACGATCCGCTCCTCGCCGGCAAGCTCCACGTTGAGCGACTCCACCCGGTCTCCCAGGGGCCTCGATGCGGAGATTCCGTAGAGCGTTCGAAACGTCGTGACCGCATCCGAGAGCGACCGTTCGGCGTCGTAGAGGTCGATCTCGGCGAGCTCCTTCGCGAGCTGCGCCTGAAGGAGTACCGATCGCGTGTGAATCCCGAGCTCGAACTCTCGCTCCACGGTTCGCAGTCGCGTCCCCGCCGCCTGAAGTCGCGACGCCACAAGCGCGCGCGAATAGCCGAGATACTGAATGCGGAAGAAGAGCTCGGCCGCGTCGAGCGCGAGCTGGTTCTCGGACTGCAGGCGGGTGATGCCCGCGCGCGACCACGAGTTCTCAGCGGTGTCCAGCGACGCGGCGAACGCGCTGCCTCCGAAGTAGAGCGGCTGGTCCAGGCCGAGTCCCACGGTGATCGTCTGGTCGAGGCGTTCGTCCTCCGAGACCAGATCGCCGGCGGCCTCGGGATCGAACTCGCCGGGATCAGAGACGGCAAACCGGTCGGAGAGCGAGAGCGAGAGCGCCCCGGCGGTAGGAAGCGCCTGCGTGAGGGTGAGGCCGGGCGTTGCGCTCAGCGAGTAACCACCGGCCTGGGTGACTTCCACGTCCGGAAGACCGCCCACGGAGGATGAGTAGGTGTTCTCGAGCGTGGTGCTCCCCCGAAGCGGGAGAGCGAGATCGAGCCGCGGGTAGATGATCGCCCGCGCGCGTTCGTACGCGAGTCGAGCTTCACGCATCGCGAGCTCATCCGCGGTCCACCGGCGTGAGGTGTCCTCGAGCGACTCAAGGATCTCTGCGAGTGTCAGCGCCTCCTCCGCGGAGACGGAAACGGGCAAGAGAACGCAGGCCGCAACGAGGCCGCAGAGGAGAAGACGGTTTGACCGGTGCATTCGGGGAGAACCTCCAATGGAATTCGTTGCCTGATTGTTCGCAAATCGTCCGGTCGCTTCAAGAGAAGAACGGCGCGGCGCCTTGCATTGTCGTCTCGCGGGAGAGCCCGGCCGAAGCCGAACGGGCGCTGCTCCCCGTACGGTAAACAACAATCTATACGCACGATTGTGTCACCTTATTCACGGGATTATGATCGAGTGTGACGGTTACGGTCGAAACGAGACCGTCACGATCGTACCGCCCTGATCTTTCACGCCGATGTCCGCAGAGATCTGCGCAGCCAGCAGCGCCATCAATCTGAATCCGAGCGTCTCCTGATCCTGGATCTCGAAGCCCGAGCCGATCCCGCCGCCGTCATCGCTGATCGTAAGCGTACACCCCCCGGCACCGGTGCGATGGAGCGAGAGCTTGAGGTGTCCATGGCCGTCGCTGCCGAACGCATGAACGAGTGAGTTGGTGACGGCTTCGTTTACGATCAACCCGAGCGGCAGGGCCTCGCCCACGCCGAGCTGAACGTCTTCTACATCGAACAGGACCTGCACTCGCTTGTCCGCTGCGTACTCGTCCTGCAACTCGCGCACGATCCGCTCGAGGACGGGGGCGAAGTTGATGGAAGAAAGGTTCTGGTCGTGATACAGGAGCGTGTGGATCATCGCCATCACCGAAATACGATCGCGGGTCTTTGAGAGCGCTCGGCGCGAAGCGTCTTCCCGCGAGAGCTGGTGCATCTGCAGTTGAACGAGTCCGCTCATCACGGCGAGGTTGTTCCGGACGCGATGGTGCACTTCCCGCAGAAGCGCTTCCTTCTGCGTGAGAGATGCCTGCACTTCTGCCTCCATCCGCTTCCGTTCGGTGATGTCCTTTGCGAACGAGAACGAGTACTCTCGGCCACCGTAGCTGAGCACACTCACGGTGACCTCAACGGGAAACTCGTGTCCGTCCTTGCGGCGATGCACGGTCTCGATCGTCCGTGAACCCGTCTCCGCGACGACTCTGCGATGCTCGATCCAGGCCTCCCGGTTGAAGTGAGGGTCGATCTGGAACACGGTCATGCCCAGGAGTTCTTCACGCGAAAAGCCGAGTCGGTCGCACGCGTACTGGTTCACGTAGAGGATTCTGCCGGTCGGCTCCTCGATCCGGAAGACGCCGATGGCGGCATGCTCCATCGAGTACCCGACCAGAAAGAGCTCCTTCTCGACCTCCTTCCGTTCGGTGACGTCGCGGATGATCGAGTAGAGGCGGTTCCCCTCCCGCAGGCTGACCGAACCGCTGTAGACGGCGACCTCGCGGACGGAGCCGTCCTTGAGCCGGTGCTGGAACTCGAAGTAGTTCTGGGCAGAATTGCGCGCTCGCTCGATCTCGGCCTCGACTTGGTCCCGGGCGAGCACGTTGATGTCCCATACCCTCATCGTCCGCAGCTCGTCGCGGCTCCAGCCGTAGAAATCGGCGGCGACACGATTCGCGTCCACGATGCGCCCGTCTGCCGGATCGATGATCAGCATGGGCGCATACGTGTTCTCGAAGAGGCTTCGATACCGCTCCTCGCTGGCTTCCAGCGATCGCCGAGTCTGCTGCTGCCGCTCGTTGTTGAGCATGACGAGAGTCGTCAGGAGCATTCCCAACGGATAGAAGAGGAGGACCGTGGGGCCGAGCGCTGAGAGCACGTCACGGAAGACGGCATTCGGAAGCACCGTCTGCCCGGCCAACATGAAGACGTGGACGACGGCAGCGAACAGGTATATGCCGAGAGGATGCTCGAGCACCGAGAAGCGCCGTCGCAGATGGTGCGCGGCGATGCCGAGCGCGGTGGCCTCCGCAATGATGATCAAACCGGCCGTCGTCCCGGCACCGCCGAGACAGACACGGTACGCAGCCGCCGCCACGGCGGCGATCAGCCCCGCGACGGAACCTCCCATATACCCGGCGACGCCGAGAACGATCGAACGCCCGTCGTAAATCACACCCGGAGCGAACTCGAGCGGTGTGAGCATGCCCACGATCGCCACCCCGCCGAAGAGCAGCCCCGAGACCAGGCGGTAGACGACCGATCGCCGATCAAGACGCGCGGCGACGTAGTCGTATCCCACGGCGAGCGCGAGCAACAGTGAGACGTTGTGTACGAGGTCGAGGATGATCACTGATTCCAGTATACCAGCATCTCGTCACTGCGGCCTGAGGGACTCGTTTGGGTCAGTTTCGGGTTACCATCGTCTGCAACGGCGTATCAGTCCCCGGGCAGTCACCGTTTCTTTGGAAGGAGCACTCTTGGAGAAGGGACGTTGCCGGCTATCTCGGTCAACCTCTTTGACCCGACCATGGGTCTGTTTCAGGGCTCGTACGAGTTGAGGTAGCTAACGAGATTCGCCTGCAAATCGTCCCGTTCTATCAGAACATCAAGCCGAACGTGATCGGCGGCGAGAGCGCCAACGCCTGCGGCGTGATGACGAGACTGGGCGCCGTCCTGCGTCACCGAGAGACGGAGTGGGGCCCCATGATTCTGAAATCGTCCGCCTTGCACCACCGAAGGTCATGGCCCATACTGCCATTCAGGTGAGGAGACGTGGCAAGCGAAGCTTTGCAGACAACTACGTCCATCCTCCTCGTTGAGGACGAGCCGCTCGTGGCACTTGCGGAGAGCGCGATGCTCAAGCGGGCGGGGTTTCTCGTTGAGCACGTCCCGAGCGGCGAGGAGGCGGTCCGTTCGGTCCGGTCCGGCAGGACGTACTCGATCATCCTCATGGACATCGACTTGGGCCGCGGGATGGACGGCACCGAGGCGGCGACCAGGATCCTGGAGCTGACCGACGTTCCGATCGTCTTTCTGACGGGCCACGCCGAAGAGTCGATGGTCACGAAGGTCAAGGGTATCACGCGGTACGGCTACGTGCTCAAGAACTCGGGAGAGTTCGTACTCATTGAATCGGTGCACATGGCGCTCGAGCTTTTCCGATCTCACCGGGAGTCCGCCGAACGAGAACGCCGCATCCGAAGGCTCAATCGCATGTACAGCGTCCGGAGCGACATCAACCAGGCCATCGTTCGTCAGAACGACGTGCAGGAGCTCTTCCACGAGGCATGCCGGATCGCGGTGGACAACGGAGAGTTCGTCTTCGCATGGATCGGCGTTCCCCGCGACGGGGCCTCCAGGATCGAGCCGACGGCATGGTACGGAACTGACGCCGGCTACCTCGCTACGCTGAATATCGATCTCCGTGATCCCGATCTGAGTCAGGGCCCGACCGGCAGCGCGTATCTCTCGGGGCAGCGCATCGTCGTGGACAGTATCGCGAGCGACCCCCGCATGAGCGGTTGGCGCGAGCTCGCCCTCGCGCGCGGATACCGTTCGATGGCGGCGTTTCCGATCGTTGCCGAGGGCGACGTACACGCGGTGCTGACCCTCTACGCCGGCGATGAGGAGAAGTTCGGCGACGACGAGTTGCGTCTGCTGGACGAGCTCGCGGCGGACATCGGGTTCGCGGTGGGAGCGGGGCTCACGGAGCGACGGCGACGGGAAGCCGAGGCACGGCGGCAGGCGTGGGAGGACCTGATGGACTACGTCGTCCGGCACGATCCGAGTGCCATCGCGATATTGGACCGGAACCTCAACTACCGTTTCGTCAGCGATCGCTATCTGATCGACAACGGAGTCACGATTGGCGAGGTGCTCGGACGAAACCACTACGAGGTCTTTCCGCACATTCCCGAGAAGTGGCGCGAGGCGCACCGCCGCGCGTTGGCCGGGGAGGCGCTGCGTTCGGAGGATGACTTCTTCATCAGAGAAGACGGGTCGGTGGAGTACCTCCGATGGGAGTGCAGGCCGTGGTACGAGGCAGGCGGAGCGATCGGGGGCATCATCCTCTACACGGAGCAACTGACCCGGCAGAAGGTCGCCGAGTCGGAGCATCACAGCGTCCTCTCAACGCTTCAGTCCCTGCTCCAGCACTCCCCCGATCTCGTCTCGGTCCTGGATCGGGACGGCCGGTACCGTATGGTCTCCGATTCGGTTGCGGCAGCTGCAGGGCGCGCACCTGATGAGCTCGTTGGTTCGAGCTTCGCGGAAGTGCTGGCGCCGGACACCGTGCGTGACTTCGAGCGCACCCTGGAGCGCGTGAAAGAGACGGGAAGGCCGGTCTCCAAGCGCGACTCGCTCCGGACGCCGGACGGAGTGAGATACTTCCGCACGACACTCTTCCCCGCGCAGATCGTGGAGGACGACATTGCTCTCGTTGGCGTGATCAGCGTGGACCTGACGGACGAGATACGGACGCGGGTGGCACTGGAGGAGAGCGAAGCGAAATACCGAACCGTCGTCGAGTCTACCTCGTTCGGGTTCTGGATCACGGACGAACACGGTATCGTCCGGGAGACGAACAGAGCCTATTGCCTCATGAGCGGATACACAGAAGAAGAGCTCATCGGCACGGCGATCGCGAGCCTGGACGTGGATGCGGACGAGCATCTCGTAGCGGAGCGGATCCAGGAGATCAGGGATACGGGCGCGGTCGCGTTCGAGAGCACGCACCGCAGGAAAGACGGAAGCACCTTCCCGGTCGCGGTTCGCGCGAACACGTTCTCCCCCGCGAGCGATCGCTTCTTCTCTATCATCGAGGATATCTCTACGCGGCGAGAGATTGAGCACAATCGCGAGAAGCTGCTGGATCAGCGCGACGTCCTGATTCGGGAGAGCTACCACCGAATCAAGAACGATATGCAGACGGTACATGCTCTCCTGATGTTGCAGGCCCGGGACGCGTCCCGCGCGGAGGTCTCGGGAGCGTTGACCGAGGCTGCCGGACGCATCGAGGTAATGGTACGCCTCTATGACACGATATACCGCGGAGGGGACGAGATAGAGGCGGTGGACGCCTCCCGTCTCCTTTCGAGGCTCATGGAAGACATTCGCGCGCGATACGATCGCGGCGAAGCGGAGATACGGTTCGCCGGCGAGTCGGTCATGCTGAACAGCCGAGCCGTCACGTCGCTCGGCATTATCGTCAACGAGCTCGTCACGAACGGGATGAAGTACGCGGTCGAGCCGCGGCGTTCGCAGGGAGGCATACCAACGATCACGATCACGCTCATGGTGGAGGAAACCGACACGGCGGTGTTGGCCTACTCGGACAATGGGCCGGGCTTCCCCCAGGACGCGCTCGCGGGTCGGACGACCGGATTCGGGATGACGCTGCTCACCGCCTTCGCCGACCAGCTCGGCGGCAGCTTGACGGTCGAAAACGCGACAGCGTCCGGCGGCGCGAAGGTGACGGTACGGTTCCCCGCCCAGATGTAGGAGTTCTGACTACACGGAGTGTCGAACTTTCCTGATGTGATCCGGCCGGCTCATGACGTACCCTCGTGATGATGCCGGCGCACGGCATCAGGGAGGTATCATGAACTCACGCTCCATAGGTCTCCGCGGCATCGGGGGCAGAATAACGATCATCACGTTGGCAATCGCAATCCTCGCGGTCGGCGCGGTGACGACGGTTTCCATCCTCCAGTCCACATCCTCGCTCGACGAAGCACAGACCGCCCAGCTGCGAGCGGTGCGCGACATCAAAGAAGCGCAGATCTCGTCGTACTTCGTGGACAGAAGAGAGGAGATCAACGTGCTGTCCGAAACGGTCGAGGTCATCGAACAGCAGACCTTCGAACGAATCGAAAGCCTGCATCGTACGAAACAGGACGCCGTAGAGCGCTACTTCCGCGACAACCCGCAAGCTTTCGAGGCCCGAGATGCCGGTTCGCTCCGTGGGCCGATGAACGAGATCGTTGGCGGGCTGAGAGGTCTCGGCGAGACGGGCGAGACCTACTTGAGCGAGTACGATAGCGGCACATACACGCTTCGAAGCGACATCCCGCGAACCGGCGGCGGCGAGCTCGTCTACGGTACGGACGTCACGGACATCGCACCGGAGTATCTGCAGTTGGCGCATCGCGGCGAGGAAGGCGTAGACCTCTTCTCCGACAGCGCCGGGACGCTCACCATGGCCGTGTACACTCGCCTGGACTATGCCGACGCGAATATCGCACAGGTCACCAAGATCAACCTCGAGGAAGCGCTCACGGTCACGCTCCGGGGCGAGCAGCAGGACTACCTCTCCAAGTACACGGACGAGCTCGGTTACTACGACCTCTTTCTCATCCACCCGGAGGGCGAGATCTTCTACTCGGTCGCGCAGGAAGCAGACTACGGATCGAACATCATAACCGGCGAGTTCTCCGACTCAAGCCTGAACGAGGCCGTGACCGAGGCGCTTTCCAGCATGGACTTCGGCTTCGGCGACTTCAGTCCGTACGAGCCATCCGGCGGCGAACCCGCGGCGTTCATCGCGGACGCAATTGTCAGCGACGGCGAGGTCGAATTCGTGGTGGCCATGCAGCTTCCGGTCGACCGGATCAACGCTATCATGAACGAACGCACGGGAATGGGTGAGACCGGCGAGACCTACCTCGTTGGGCCGGATCACCTGATGCGCTCGGACTCGTACCTCGACCCGGAGTACCGCTCGGTCTCCGCCTCATTCGCGAGCCCGCAGACCGGCAGCGTTGATACCGTCGCAGCGACCGCAGCGCTCTCCGGGGAGACCGACGCACGGCTGATCGACGACTACACCGGCACGCCGGTCTTGTCTGCCTACTCCCCGGTGGACGTCTACGACACCGCGTGGGCGATAGTCGCCGAAATAAACGAGACCGAGGTAAACGCCCCCGTGCGCTCGCTCGTCTGGTTCATCCTCATGGGTACGCTCGTCGTCCTCATGCTCGCGGTCGCGGCGGCGGTTGTCTTCTCACGCAGCATCTCCAAACCGATCATGACGCTCGTGGGCGGTGCAGACCGCCTTGCGATCGGCGACATCAAGCTGACCGGGGTGAAGGAGACGGAGATCGAGAAGATCAACGCTCGGTCCGATGAGCTCGGGATGATCGGTCGGTCGTTCACCGACCTCATCGAGTATCAGCGGGAGAAGGCGGAGGTCGCCCGAGAGATCGGTCAGAAGAACCTGGACATCGATGTTTCCGCGACGTCCGATCAGGACACGCTCGGGAACGCCTTCGTCGCGATGATCGAGGGGTTGAACGACCTTCTCGCACAGACGAAGGACTCGGTCGACCAGGTGTCCGCCGGAGCCTCGCAGGTATCGCAGGCGAGCCAGGAGCTCTCGCAGGGCGCCACGGAGCAGGCGAGCTCGCTCGAAGAGATCTCCTCCTCGGTTACCGAGGTGAACAGCCAGTCGAAGCAGAACGCGGAACACGCCGCCGAGGCGAGCACGCTCGCACGGGAGGCCCAGCAGAACGCGGAGCAGGGCAACGAGCAGATGGACCACCTGAAAGAAGTGATCGCGAAGATCGCCTCGTCCTCGGACGAAACGAAGAAAGTCGTGAAAGTGATCGACGACATCGCCTTCCAGATCAACCTGCTCGCGCTCAACGCCAACGTTGAGGCTGCCCGCGCCGGCAAATACGGGAAGGGTTTCGCCGTCGTCGCGGAAGAGGTGCGCAACCTCGCGGCGAAGAGCGCGGATGCGGTTCAGGAAACCACGACGATCGTTGAGGAATCGGTTCGTAACATGGAGGCCGGAACCGAGGCGAGCGAAGTGACCGGACAGCAATTGGACGCCATCGTGGGCGGTGCCCGACGCGTGACCCAGTATCTGGACGACATCGCGGCTGCGAGCCGGGAGCAGGCGGACGCGATTACCCAGGTCACCGAGGGCCTCGACCAGATCGACCAGGTAACGCAGGGCAACACGGCCAGCGCGGAGGAGAGCGCATCCGCCGCGGAAGAACTCGCGTCGCAGGCGGAGCAGCTCCGCGCGATGGTTGCGGACTACCGCGTCCGAAACGGACACGCCCAGCTTCCGTCCGGGGGGCGGAACCACTCGCTGCCGGCACCGGACGAGTCCGGCTTCGGTGCCCGCGAGTCGAGCGAGACCGGCGCTGAAGCTCGTCAACACGAGTACGCTTCCGGCGGCTCACCCGAGGACCGAAGCCGCTGAGCGGTCCGGCGGGACCGGTGTTCTGCCGGCTCGCCGGGGCGTCCTGCAGCAGCGGGCGGACAACGATAGCAGGACGACAGACGCAGCAACCGGTCACGAGGGCGCCGTACGGCGCCCTCGTCGTCCAATGGCCCTCCTGTGCGCTCCGCGATCTCGGCGGTCGGGACCGCTCTACGCTCCTGCCGACGAGGGAACGATTCTCGCTGCGCCGGGATTCTCCGCGAGAAGCGCTTCGAACTGCTCGGCCGGGATCGGTCGTGAGAAGTAGTACCCCTGGAAGAGGTCGCACCCGATGCTCTTGAGGAACTCGACCTGCTGCGCGGCGTCCACGCCCTCGGCCACGACCGAGAGCCCGAGACCGTGAGCCATGGTGACGACGGCCTGCACGATCGAGACGTCCTGCGTGTTCATGGGCAGGCTCATCACGAACGAGCGGTCGATTTTCAGCGTGTTCACGGGCAGGCGCTTGAGATAGCTCATGGAGGAGTAACCGGTGCCGAAATCGTCGATCGAGATACGGATTCCGCGTTGCTGGATCGCACGGAGGCGCCGCGCGCTCTCGTCGGACGGGTCCACGAACGACCCTTCGGTGAGCTCCATGCTGAGCAGACCCGCGGGCAGCTCGGTTCCCGCGAGCGTAAGCTCCAGATCGTCCATGAGCGAGTGGTGACGAAGCTGTCGCGGAGCAACGTTCACGCTCACCGGGATGTCGCCGAGCCCGGCCTTGCGCCACCGTTGCGCATCCGCCGCTGCCTGCGAAAGCACCCACCGGCCGATTCGCAGGATGAGACCGGTCTCCTCGGCGATGGGTATGAACTCCGCGGGAGGACGCATCTCGCCGTCCGAGTCCTGCCATCGCAGCAGGGCCTCGGCACCCCGGATGTAACCGTCGGCATCCACAATCGGCTGATAGTGGAGCCGGAATTGGCCCTCTTCCACCGCAGCGCGCAGATCGTTGATGATGGACATTTTGTGGACGGCCTCGTTCTGCATCTCGAAGGTGTAAAACCGATACGTATTCCGGTCGCGTTTGGATGCGTTGAGCGCGGTGTCCGACTTTCTGGTGAGGTCGGGGATCGACGTCCCGTCGCGCGGGTAGAGCGCGATCCCCACGCTGAGCGCGGTGTAGACGGTGTGACCGTCGATCTCGAACGGATCCACGAAGGAGCGGATGAGATCGTTCGCGACGACGGCGGCGTCCGTTGTCTGCTGAAGCTTGGTGAGAAGGATCGTGAACTCGTCGCCGCCGAACCGGAAGAGCAAGTCGGCACGTCTCGTGCGTTCCTTCAGCCGAGCGGCCGCCTCGATGAGGAGTCGATCGCCAACGTCATGGCCCAGCGTGTCGTTCACGTCCTTGAAGTTGTCCAGGTCAAGGAGCAGCACTGCGCAGAGTTGACCGGGATGCGATCGGTGCGCCTGCGCGAGTGCCTGATCGGCTCGCTCGTAGAACGACTTCCGGTTCGGGAGACCGGTGAGCTGATCGTAGTACGCGAGTCGGGCGATCTCCGACTCCGCGTGCTTGAGCGAACTGATGTCTGAGAAGACACCCACGATCCTGCGAGCCTTGCCGCGCTCGTCCTTCTCAACGACCTTGCCGCGCGCGAGGATCCACTTCCACGATCCGCACTTCTCGAGCAGCCGAAAGCTCACCGTGAAGTCTGAGTCTCCGTTGGAGGCCGCCCGCCTGATCGCGGTCATCGCCCGATCGCGATCCTCAGGATGAAGCAGCTTCACCCACGTCTGGTGGTGCTCGTGCAGCTCGCCCGGTGAGTATCCGAGCATCGCGTACCATCGCGGGCTGAAGTAGGTCTCGTTCGAGTCGAGCCGATGCTCCCACACCGCGTCCTGCGCGACCTCGAACGCGGTGTTGAGTAGATCCCGAGCGCGGCGGCCGCGCAGGCTGAGATTGCGGATGACACCGGACGCGAGACCGAGCACGAGGAGCACGATCATGTTGAGCACGCGCGTACTCGTGAAGAGCGCGTCCTCGCCGAATCCGTCCATCAGAACGGCGTTGATCGCGATGCAGCAGAGCGCCGTCAGGAATCCGCCGGCGATTCCGAATCCGTGGGCGCCGAGCAGAATCGGGAAGATGGCGATCGTCGCCGCCGCGTCGCCCACGTGGGGATAGAGGACGGAGAAGGCCGCCGCGTAGGCGGCGAGCGACGCGAGCAGGAGCAGTCCGCGCAAAATGGCCGCGGTTGAGCGAAAATCGCGATAAAGCTGCTTCCCGATGGGTTCCCGATTCGCCATTCCGTGCAGCTTATCAGGTGTAATGGAGGAAATCAACGTTTTCACGGACGTCGAGGCTACAAACTGAGCACGTCCCGCGCGCGCTTGATTTCGATGAACATCGTGGGGTCGCCGCCGCGGTCGGGATGGTGGAGCAGGCTGAGACGCCGGTAGGTGCGGCTCACGAGATCTGCGGATGGCCGAGCCGGCGGAATCGCCGTGGGCGTGAGCTCAAGGACGATGCACGCGAAGACACGATCGGCGATCACGTCGTTCATGGCGCGGTAGCGGTCCACGAGCAACGCGAGGTGGGCGCGGAAGAGCGCGAGCCAGGCGGACGTATCGTAACGCGAGTAGGCGTCGGCCTTCTTCTTGGAGCCGGGGAAGAGGTTCTCCTGCCAGACGGGCGACCGTCCGGCCGCGTTGTAGTGGCGCTCGAGGTAGCCGAGGTACTTGATCGTCGTGAGCACGGGGGCCGGGAGTGCCCGCATCGCGGCAAGGATGTACTGTCGGCGCGCCTCCTTCACGCGCTCGCGCTCGGCGAGGTAGCCGCGCTTGATCGCGAAGAAGAGCGGGAAGAACGGGTCGGCGGGGAGTCGGTACGTACGATAGAAGTGGTGGAGGTTGTGCGGCTGGATGCGGGCACGATTCAGGAGCGAATAGCAGCGTCTGCTGATTCGGAGGCTCCGGAGGCGTTCGGACGCGCGGAAGTGCGCGAGCATCGTGGCGTAGCGCTCGTCCTTGCGAAGGCCCTTGGGCTGACGCGAGAGAAGGTAACCGATGGTGTACGTGCGAGCGGAGCGGGTCCGCCGTCGTCTGCGCCGGCGCATCCGGAAGGAAGCGTATCACACCTGCGCCCTCGGCGCATACGGTTGACATCATGCCGGCGAGGTCCCATCCTATCGGCAATCCCCCTGTTAGGAGTCAATCGTGAAGAAAGCTTCGATCATAGCGCTCGCCTTGCTCCTGGTACTCGCCTCAAGCGCCCTCGCGCAGACTGCCGACCCGGCGGAGAGTATCTACCGCGAGTCCGGGATGGAGTACGAGCTCGATCGGCTCGCGACGGAGCTCGCCATCCAGTTGGAGGCGATGCACGAAGCAGGACAGATGCCTCCGAACATGAGCGAGGACGACCTGGCGAAGATCGTCGATCTCGTACCGCAAGCATTCGCGGAATCGGAAATGCGAGACGGTATCATACAGACGTTCCGCGACGGCCTCACGGAAGCCGAGACAGTCGAAGTACTCGAATGGTTGCGGTCGGAGACGGGCCGTTCGTTCACTCGGATGGAGGATGCCGCGTCCGAGCGGACGACCACCGAGGAGCTCGTTGAGGAGACCGGCGGATACGACGCGCTCGATGCCGAGCGGCAGGAACTGCTCGCTCGACTCGACGAAGCAGGAGGACTGACGAGGAACGCCGTGAACGTCACGATCGGAATCCAGCTCGGCATCCTCGCCGGTGCGCTGGGTACGATCCCGATGGACGCGGAGACGTTCCAGAATCAGCTCGCCACCTCGGCGGAGCAACTCGAGGCGGCGCGGCCGCAGCTGCGAGAGGCGCTGCACGGAACGCTGTTCGACCACATGGCGGTCACCTATCGTGATGCCTCCAACGACGAGCTGGAGGCATACGTGCGCCTCTACGAATCGGACGCGGGCCGGAGCTACGCGTCGGTCGCCCGCCGAGCAATCGCGGACGCGATCTTCGAGTCCGCAAAGCGCCTCGGGCGAATGACCGCGACGGCCTTCGACAGCCGCGACCGAACGATGTAGCCGGAGGGAGCCACGCCCTACCCGAACTCGGGAGGCGCTTCGATCGCCTCCTCGTACTCGTCCGCGGTCATCCGCTCGCGCTCGAGCATGATGTCGTAGTAGCTCTTCATCCGCTCGAACCAGCCCGCGCTGATCTCCCCGAGCTCGTAATACTGATGATAGCGCTTGGGAGACGGGAGGATGCTCGCGAGCCACGTCGCCTCGCCGGCGCTCAGCTCTGCCGGATCGGCCGCGAAGTAGTGCGCCGCGGCGTCCGCGATCCCGAAGATCCCCGGACCGAACTCCGCGATGTTCAGATAGACCTCGAGGATCCGCTCCTTCGTGACGCCGACCTGATGCTCCATGAGATAGACGAGGAAGACTTCCTGAAGCTTCCGCGCGACTCGCCGGTCCTGATCGAGAAAGAGCATCTTCACGAGCTGCATGGAGATCGTGCTCGCCCCGAACCGGATCTCGCCCGCGCGAACGTTCCGCTCGAGCGCCCGTGGCAGCGTGTAGAAGTTCACCCCTTCGTGAAAGAAGAAATCGCCGTCCTCCGCCGTGAGCACCGCGCGCACGACCCACGGAGACATCTCCTCAAGCCGCACATAACGATATGAGCGGTCATCAGGGATCGAAGCGCCTGCCGCAGCTCCCGTCCGTCCGCCGTCCCCGGAGACCGGCTCCACGACTCGCGGTCGGTTCTCCGCGAGACGGTCGGACGTTGCCGCCGCCTGCTCGCGCCACTCGGTCACCCGGCGGGCGCCGTGCTCGCTGTGCTCCACCGTCCACGCCGGACTCGGCAGCCGTTCGGCCGGAATCAGCACCGTCCGCTCGTACTCAACCGCCGGGTCCTCGATCGTATGGAGAAACGGTCCCTTCAGCTTGAACGGGTTCACGTCCCATCCGATCTGCCGCACCGCGAAATCGTGGAGCGTTGTCGTTGCCTCCCACTGCATCTCACCGATCGCGTGCAGCGGCACGTGCAGGTCGAGATTCCACGCAAACTCCCCGTCCAGACGCACGGTCCGAAGCGGCCCGAGCAGACCCACCGGCACCGCGCGCCGGATCGCGTCCACCTCCGTGGGCGCCAACCGCAGCTCCAGATCCGCGTAGCGCCGCCCCTCGAGCGTTCCCGCGTTCCGGACCGAGCCCGGCGCGGCGAAGACCCCGCGTAACGACGGCCGCACCTCTACGACGATCCCGTTCACTACGAGCTCGCCACGCTCCACGACGATTCGTCCGGCATTCGCACCCTCGATCGGGTACGCCGGACGAAGCTGAGCAGAAGACTCGAATGGATAGAGGGGATCAATGGTCAACTCGAACTCGTACGAAGCGTCGACCGGCCCGATCGGCTCTCCCGCCACCGTTTCGACCATCGCCACGACTCCCGTGGCGGCGACCGAGCCCTCCGCCTCGTACCGTCCGTCCGGCGTCGCCTCCACCGCAACGCGAGCGGCAAGCTCGCCCGCGTCCGCGTCTTCGAACGGAAGCGGCATGCGCTCCACCACCAGCTCCGCCCACACCGTGCTCGTCGCATCGTCCAGCCGGGCGCGGATCGAGAGTCGCGGTGCGTCGTCTGCGGGCAGGGCGGCCGCGTGCATCCGCGGTGTGAGGTCGCCGTCCGCCGTCAGCACCGCGCCATCCGCGGCCACCTCCCAGCGGTCTGCCCTCTCGTCGTAGCGAGCCGCGATCGCGCTCCACTGCGTCCGGAACGAGCCGCCTCCAGGCGGGACGATGCCGAACGGAAGCCCGGCTACCGACTCGGGATAGCCAAGCGTCACGCGCACGTCCCGGAGCTCGATTCGTCGCGGCGCGACGCCGAGCGCGGCGGCATGGCGGAGGAGCCCCCACGGCTCGGTCGCGCCCGGCGCGGCGCCCGAACGAAGCGCGCGCGCGAGCCTCACCGCGCGCGCCCACCCGAGAACGATGTGCCCGTCACCTATCGCCAGATCTGCCGCTCCGTCGGGAAGCGTGACTCGAGCGCCCGTGAACCGGACGCCGCCGGGGAGCGTAAGGCGCGCCGAGGCGACCTCGAGCTCGGCGTCCGCGCGGTCGGCGATGGCCTGCGAGGCGCGCTCCACGAGACGCGGCACGACGAAGCGGTTCGCGACGACGAGTCCGGCGACGGAGAGGAGTGCGAAAAGGGCCGCTGCGGCACCGAGCGCGATGGCCAGGCGACGCAGGAACGTGGGGGCGAGACGGTGGGAACGCATCTTCCGGTACAGAGTACCAAAGCGGCGGAGCGGTGGACAGCTGGGACCGGCGTCGGCATAGCCATGGTATAGGCCCCTTCCTCCCGCGCGGTCCACGGGGTTATCTTGGGAGGTGATGACGAAACGAGAACGAATCCTCCAGATGGCGCACGACGGGAAGCGGCCGGACGACTACGTGCCGGCGGCGTTCTTCCTCCACTTCCCGGAGGAGTATCACGCCGGACGCGCGGCGGTCCGGAAGCACGTGGAGTACTTCCGCGCGACGGGCAACGACATCATGAAGATCCAGTACGAGCACCGCTACCCGCTCCTGGATGCAATCCGACGGTCGCACGACTGGACGAACATGCCGTGCTACGACGAGGAGTTCTACGCCGACCAGCTGGACGTGGTGGAAGGCATCGTGAAGGAGCTCGGAAACGAGGCTGTCGTGATCCTCACGCTCTACTCGCCCTTCATGTTCGCCGGCCACACCGTCGGTAAGGAGGCGCTCCTCCGGCACTTCCACGACGACCCGGAGGCGGTCCGCAAAGGGTTGGACACGATCGTGGAAAGCATGGGCTACCTGATCAGAGGAGCGATCGAGCGGGGGATCGACGGTTTCTACGCGTCCACGCAGGGCGGCGAACAGACGCGCCTGGCGGGCGAGGTGTTCGAGCGGCACATCAAGCCGACCGATCTCGCCGCGTGGGAACACTTCACGGACGCAACCGAGTGTAACGTGCTGCACGTCTGCGACTACGCGGGCCCGTACGCGACCTTCGAGCCGTACGCGGACTACCCCGGGCACATCGTGAGCGCGCCCACCGAGGTGGGCGGCTCGCACGTATCCGGCCGCGAGATCGGCGAGCTCTTCGGCCGCCCCTTCCTCGGCGGCATGGAGCGCCTGGGCGTGATCTCGACCGGGCCGCGAGACAAGATTCCGGCCGCCGCCCGCGCCGCGATCGACGACGGCCCGGACGCGATGATCCTTGGGGCCGACTGCACGCTCTCCGCGAGCACCGACTGGGAGAACATCGCCGCGGCCACCGGCGTCGCGCACGAGTGGTACCGCGGATGACCCCGGTCGTCCACCTCGGGATCGACCCCAACGGCTATCCGGAGGGCGCGGTCGCGCACGTGCGCGATACGGCGCCCGACTACGAGCTGATCGTGACGACCGATCGTGCGGAGATCGAGAGCGCGCTCGACCGGATCGAGGTCTCGCTCGACCACTTTCCGCTCGACCTCCTGCCCCGGGCGACGAACCTCAAATGGTACCAGCAGGGCGGAGCCGGCGCCGACTGGCTCCTGAGGCACCCGGAGGTGCGCGACCTGAACTTCACGCTGACGAGCGCGTCCGGCGTTCACGCCGTGAACATGAGCGAGCACATGCTCGCCTACCTGCTGGCGCTCGGCCGCGGCTTCCCGGCGGCGATCCGCGGGCAGCGGAACCGCGTCTGGGAGGAGAACCGCCAGCAGGATCTCTTCGAGCTCGCCGGCAAACGCGTCCTGCTCCTCGGAGTCGGCGCGATCGGCGCCAGGTTCGCCACGCTGTGCCGGGCGTGCGAGATGGAGGTCGTGGGCGTTCGCCGCGATCCGAGTGCGTCCGTGGAAGGGGCGGCGCGGATGGTGGGGCCGGAGCAGCTGCGGGACGAGCTCCCGCGGACGGACGTCCTCGCGAGCACGCTCCCGCACACCGAGGAGACGCACCACCTGATCGGACGCGAGGAGATCGCGCTCCTGAAAGACGGCGCCGTCATCGTGAACGTGGGCCGCGGCGGCACGATCGACGAGCAGGCGATGGTCGAAGCGCTTCGCAGCGGCAAGCTCCGCGGCGCCGGCCTGGACGTCTTCGAGACCGAACCGCTCCCGGCAGACTCGCCGCTCTGGGAGATGGAGAACGTGATCATCACGCCGCACTACTCGGGCCTCACGCCTCGCTACAACGAGCGGCTCTTCGACATCTTCGTGGACAACCTCGGGCGCTACCTTCGGGGAGAGGCGCTTCGGAACGTCGTGGACAAGCGGCTGGGATACTGACTACCGGGAACCCGCGAGCGCCGTCCACGCCGCGGGCACGGCGAAGCTCGCCACAACCGGGTAGTGGTCGCCCGCCTGCACGCGGATCACGTCTGAGGCGGTCCGCACGAGCCCGTCCGTGTGGTAGACGTAGTCCACGCGCGGTTGCGGCCCGTGGATCTTCCAGTACGTGCCGGTCGCGTAGTCGTCCGTCCCGCGAAGCGAGTCGCGATAGTGCCGCCGCATGAAGCGCGACGCGCTGCTCTGCGGTACGGTGTTGAAATCGCCTGCGACCACCACCGGGCGGCTGCCCCGTTCTCCAATCCAGTCGTGAATCTCGCGCGCCATCCGGGAACGGACGGTCGGCATGGTCACTTCCGCGACAAGCTGCACGATGAGTCCCCAAGCCGCGGTGAAACCCCTGTCGTCCCGGCCCTTGAGAACCGGGTCCAGGTGCACGCCGACGATATCCACGCTGCCGAACTCGCCGGTAACCGTTGCGCCGAACGCCCCGTAGTCGAGCCGACTCGCGGGAGCGACGAAGGTCCGAGGATTCTCGACCCGGCCTGCAGCGAGAATGCCGATACCGAAGCTCCTGGTGTACGCATAGTCGTACTCACGACCGCTCGCCTCGGTCAGCTCGCGCGAGAGCCGCACCATCCGACCCTCGTTCCGTACCTCCTGCAGCACGAAGACGTCCGGCCACCGATCGCTCGCGCGAAATCGATCGTAGACACGCAAGAGATCGTCGATCGGAACGGTTCGGTAACCCTCGCCCGCGTCGCCGATGTTGTGCGTGATCACGGTCATCTCGGGTCCTGTGGGCAGCGCGGTCTCGGTCGCACAGCCGGATACTACCAGAACGGCGATCACGGCGAAACCGAGGAGGCGCGGGAATCGTGGCACGAGTACTCCTGCGGAGAAATCTGGCGAGGCCGTGTCAGGTAATGATGAGCGGCCTGCGATGAAGAGTATACCGCGGTCGTGGAAGGCGTCCAAAGAGAAGAGCCCACCCCAAGGGTGGGCTCGCCGTTGGTCGGAACTACGCGTTGACGAACATCCGAACCGGACTCAGGCCTGCCACTCCACGAACCAACCCGTCTCCGGGTCGGCGTCGTCGCAGAGCGATGTGTGTGGCTCCGACTCCTCGCCCGATTCGCTCACCGCGGTGACGGCGAAGTCGTAGCTACCGTGATCGAGCAGTGAGGTAGTCACTTCGTAACTCGTGGTCGCGTCGCCGGTGGTACCGAGGTAGATCCACTCGTATGACCCGTGGGAACGGTAGTAGACGTTGTAGCTCGCGACCGGGTCACCGGGATCGCGGTCGTCCCACGCCAGCGTGAAGCTCGATCCCGTCACGTTGACGGGCTGCCCCGGCTTGTTGAGCTCGCTGATCTCCACGTCACCACTCGTGGTGACGTTCGCGGCGACCTGCACGAGCTCTGCGCGCCCGGCGACTGAGATCTCGCCGTCCCGGAGCTGAAGCCGAAGCCGATACCACCCGGACGGGATGTCCTGAGCACTGCATACGGCAGTGCCCTCCCCGCCGCGAACGTCCGCGTCCAGGGTGATATCGTCGGCTCCGTCTCGCTCCAGAATCGCGACCACGTGCGGGCTGCGTACGAGCAGCGTGGGCCAGGTGAGCTCGATGCTCACATCGCCTTCCCCAACGGCCGGCGAGAGCGTCACCTCTACGGGTGTCGTTCCGTCGCCGGACACGAACACGACCGTTGACCCCTGCAGCACCGCCTCGCCGTTTTCTGCGAGTCCCTCGACCGTGATCGTCCACTCCCCGACCGCAAGCCCGCCGACATCCACCGGCACTGCCGAATACGTCTCGGAGAACGTCGCGTTGCCGGGACCGGTACCCGATACCCGGTACTCGACCGGATCATTCGACTCGGGCGGTACGATCGAGCGGCTGCCCTCCGGAGCCTGCTCCTTCCGGACGTCCACCGACGCCACCGGCGATTCCAGGGGACTCCCGCAACCCGCGACCATGGCGACGAGCGCCACAGCCGCGATACCAGTTACGATTCTGTGCACGGTGGCGCGCATACCTACACTCCCGGTTGGGCGATCTCCACCCACGTGGTGGCCATGCCGCCGTCCGTGCCGTCGGCGTTCACGACGATGAGGTCCACGCGGTAGAAACCGGGGACGTCGCCGTCAATGACGGTCTCGGTTGTTCCGGTGTCCACGGCAACGCCGTTCAGGTACCACGTGAACACCGCGTTCGAGGGGCTTCCCTCGACCGAGCCGGTCAGCGTGACGGGAGTCCCGTACTGCTGCGTGACTTCGCCACCGTCGATCGTTACTACGAGCGATTCGCTGAACGACGGGGTGACCTCCACGCCGACTTCCAGACTACCGGGAGCGTTGACCTGATCGAAGGTGAGATCCGCTTCCGTCGTATGCCCGCCAACGATGTGTACGAGCTCGACCGCGCCTGCTACGAGCATGTCGCCCTCCTTGAGTTTGATGATCAGTGTATGGAACCCCGTAGGGATCTGATCGCCGGAAAAGCTCGCCGTGGTACCGGCAGTAGCGAACGCAAGGGGTATGGAGTCTCCCTCTGCCGGTACCAACACCGCTTCAACCGTCGGATCGTCCAGCGCGTTTGCCGGCCAGCTCATTCCAACGGTCAGGGTGCCGGTGCCGGGCACCGCAACGAGCGAAACCATGAGGGGAAGTGCGACACCGCCCTCCACCAACGCACGTTGAGTACCGGTGTAGAGATGCACGTTGCCCTCATTGAATGCATCCACCGTGATGTTCCAGTAACCGGCCGTCAGCCCATCGATAACGACCTGGGTATCAGGTGAGGTCATCTCGAAGGTATCGCCGGAATCGGACTCTCCGCGGATCACGTAGCGATCCACGTCAACGCTGATGGCTGGGCCAATGCTGCGCGCTTGATCCTCCGTTCCAACGATAGACAACTGGACTGAACCTACGCTCGGCTGGTGCATCAACAGATCGCACCCCGACAGCGTAATAAGAAGTAGCAGTACGCCCACCGTGTGCGCGCGCATCCTATGCCACATAAACAAAACCTCCCGTATGGCTTGCTGCTACCTACATAGCAATCGGTGTGCCAACCGGGAGGTTCTTAGTGCGAGATGCCCGTAATCCATGCGGGCTAAAGGACTTAGGTCACTGATGGATCGACGGGTGATTCCGAGGCAAAATCTCCAATCTATTACAAAGTCGAAAGTGGGTCTCGAGTGATTACCATATGGTAACGGCGGTCACGCCTCCTGCGACTCGGGCTCCGGCCGGTTCAACGTCCACGAGGGGTGTTTGATTTCGTGCTTCTTGATCTTGTAGTTCAGCGCGCGCGGCGAGAGGTTGAGCAGCTTCGCGGCCTCTTTCTGGTTCCAATCGGAGATCCTGAGCGCCTGAAGGATGTAGCCCTTCTCGACCTCCTGCAGGTCGAAACCGGACGGCGGCACCACCTCCACGTTGTCGTCCGCGGGAAGCCCCTTCTTCTTGAAGCTCAAGTCGAGATCGTCCAGCGTGATCTCGTCGTCCTCGGACATCAGGACCGCGCGCTCGATCATGTTCTGCAGCTCGCGCACGTTTCCCGGAAAGGCGTGATCCTTGAGCACCTCGACCGCGAGCGGATGGATCCGCTTCACCCGCTTCTTGAGATCGGCCGAGAACTTCCGAACGAAGTAGTACGCAAGAAGCACGACATCGTCCTCTCGCTCACGGAGCGGTGGAAGGTTGATCGAGATCACGTTCAGCCGGTAGTAGAGGTCCTGCCTGAACCTCCCCGCCTCGATCTCGGACGGCAGATCCTTGTTCGTAGCGGAGATGATCCGCACATCGCAGCTGATCGTCTTGCTCCCGCCGAGCCGCTCGAACTCCTTCTCCTGGATCACGCGCAGGACCTTCGCCTGGGTAACCAGGCTCATGTCGCCGATCTCATCGAGAAAGATGCTTCCGCCGTCCGCCTGCTCAAATCGGCCGATCCGGCGCGAGACCGCACCGGTGTACGCGCCCTTCTCGTGGCCGAAGAGCTCGCTCTCGAGCAGCTCGTCCGGCAGCGCCGCGCAGTTCACCTTCACGAAGGCGTTGCTCGCGCGCCCGCTGTTGTAGTGGATCGAGCCCGCGGCAAGCTCCTTGCCCGTCCCGGTCTCACCGGTCAGCAAGACGCTCGAATCGCTTTGGGCGACCTTGGAGATGAGCGCGAAGACCTTCTTGATCGCCTCACTCTCGCCTACGAAGTTCTCCGGCTTGTAGATGAGGCTTCGTTCGCCGCGAAGACTCTGCGCCTCGTAGTGGAGACGCTTGAACTCAACGGCCTGTTTGACTCGGTGCTCGAGATCGGTTGCCTCGAAGGGTCGCTGCAGGTAGTCGAACGCGGCGCCGCTTACCGACTCCGCGGTGCCGGAGCCGTTGTTGCTGTCCGTGATGAGGATGAGGAGCGCGGTCGCGTCACCTCCGGTATCCGAAACGAGATCGAGCAGCTTGCCCTCGTCCATGCCGGTGTCCCCGACCACGACGTCGAACGCCATGTCGTCGAGCAGGAGCTCGGCCGTGACCGCGTCACCGGCGTCGAAAACGGTGTAGCCCGCCTCCTCGAGGTGTTCGCGAGCGTCTCGTCGAGTTGCGTCGTCCGGGTCTACCAGAAGTACTCGTGCCATAGTGGTGGTGTGTCTCCAGACGGGCACACCAGCGTCTCGGCCGAGCCCGCACCCCCGCGCGCAGCACACCTACTGGATGATACCCGATAGTAAAGATAGACCTTTTTCGTAGTAAACCAAAATCCGTCGCGTGAAGAACGATTCGAGCCGCAGCCGAGCCGCGGGCCGCGGGTTGGAGAAAAAAAAGGGGGCTGCCCGGCTCAGCCGGGCAGCCCCCACTTCGGGCGTAGTTGTTGTCCTACTCGTACGGAGTGAAACGGATCCAGTCGATCTGGTAGACGCTCTCCTCGTCCTCTTCCGGGGGACCGCCTACCCAGCCGGTACTCGACCAGTGGTTCAGCTTGAGCTGGTACGGTGCAGTGATCTCGATATCGTACTCGGGATCGTCGTACTCGTATCGCAGAAGGACTTCGTCATCAACGAACCACTCGATGTACTCCGGTGTGATCTCGAAACCGTAGACGTGAAAGTCGGCCGACGGATCAAAACCGAGGTCGATGTCCGGATTGGTCTGGAGACTCCTGTGTCCGTCCTCGTGCAACGCGTAGTGGACCTGACCTGCTCCTTCGCCGAACGAGTTCGTGAGAAACTCGATGTCAATCTCCTGTTTCGTGCCGTCTCCGCTTCCGGATTGCGTGGTATCATCCCAATCGATCGTGAAGAACGAGTTCAACACCCCCGGAACGCCGGACGGCTTCAACCGAGCCTCCCACGTGCCGAAGTAGTACTCGTCCCGCGTCTGAATCGCCGAGCTCAGATAACCGTCCCCGGAATCGTTGACGAACACGAGGTTGAGCAGGCCGTCCTCCACGTAGCAGCGCTCCGCAGACATCTGCCCGCCGTGCTCGCGCCATCTGCCGATCTGCCAGACGGAGGTGTCCACGGAGCTGTCATTGAAGTCGTCGAAGAAAGGCGCGTAGACGTAGTCTTCGGTGGGTTCGGGATAGGGTGGGTCGCCGCCATCCGCTCTCGAGGCCGATCCGTCGCTCCAGGGAAGAGAGCATGCCTCGAGAAGCAGTACCATCAGGCCGAGGGTGGTCAGGGTTCGGTACGTCGCCAAGCGCAAGCGGAACATGACGCCGCCGATGATATCGCACGATTCGGCGAAATCCGTGTGACCGCAACGTTACGGTTTCGGAATTCCGATTACGTCATCGTGTCTGATTATCGTCGTCACGGCGCGCGGCGCTCGCGGCCGTTCCCGGAGCGCCCTCGTCAACCTGTTCTCGGGCAACCACTTGCGACGACGGCGTCAGTTCGAGATTGCCAAGTCAAGTTGGCGCGGAACTTGCTTAGAGTACCTACCAAGAACCTCTTGGAGGGATTCATGCAACGCACCACCATGCACTTCGGCGCGGTCCTGCGGGGGATCGTCGCCGTGATCGCGCTCGTGGCCCTCGCGACGGGCTGCGCCCTCCCGTTCGAGTGGGCGGGAGCCATTCCGGGATCGCACGCCGGTACCGGCAACTCGGGAGACGAGGATACAGGAGATGAGACGGGGAACGATGATGGCTCGACCGATGACCCACGGCCCATCGTTCAGCCGATAACCCTGAGTGGACCGTCGTTTACGCTTGCGTGGGATGACGATAGCTCGGAGACCGTCAGCTACACCGTCTACTGGCGGAACCGCGGAGCCACCTCGTGGCAACTCCTCGCGTCGGACCTTGCCGAACCGGAGTACACGGTGAGCACGGAGATCCTGTCTCACGGCAGCTACGAGTTCGCGGTGAGCTCGGTGTCTTCGGACGGGCAAGAGAGCGATCTCCACGAGTCGCTCGACGAAGACGCCGAACCCGAGCCGTGGTATCTGGAGTGGTCCGCGTGAGACGTAGCCTCAGTTCCCGGCCTGATTCACCGCGTTCACGATCGTGATGATGGTCGTGATGAACGTGAGACCCCCGGTCACGATCGGGAAGTAGCGGTTGAAGTTGTAGACGA
>JBKHII010000023.1:0-35944 GCA_046538735.1 Spirochaetales bacterium | reverse complement strand
TGGACCTGGGATCCGGTCGCCGGGCAGTACTACTGGCACCGGTTCTTCTCGCACCAGCCCGATCTCAACTTCGAGAACCTGGAGGTGAAGAAGGCGGTTCTCAACGTCCTCGACTACTGGTTCGCGATGGGCGTGGACGGGCTCAGGCTGGATGCCGTGCCGTACCTCTACGAGCGAGAAGGCACGAACTGCGAGAACCTTCCCGAGACGCACGAGTTCCTGAAGGAGCTGCGGTCCTACGTGGACGCGCACTACGAGGACCGGATGCTCCTCGCGGAGGCGAACCAGTGGCCGGAGGACACGGTCCCCTATTTCGGCGACGACGACGAGTGCCACATGGCGTTCCATTTTCCGCTCATGCCGCGGCTGTTCATGAGCGTGCGCATGGAGGACAGCTTCCCGCTCATGGACATCCTGGAGCAGACCCCGCCGATCCCGAAGGGAGCGCAGTGGGGGATCTTCCTTCGCAACCACGACGAGCTCACGCTCGAGATGGTCACGGACGAGGAGCGTGACTACATGTACCGGGTCTACGCGCGCGACCCGCACCACCGCGTCAACCTGGGAATCAGACGTCGGCTCGCACCGCTCCTGGAGAATGACCGGCGGAAGCTCGAGCTGATGAACGTGCTGCTCTTCTCGCTTCCGGGCACGCCGGTGATCTACTACGGCGACGAGATCGGGATGGGCGACAACGTCTATCTGGGCGACCGGAACGGCGTCCGTACGCCCATGCAGTGGAGCCCCGACCGCAACGCGAGCTTCTCGCAGGCGAACCCGCAGAGCCTCTACCTGCCGGTGATCATCGATCCCGAGTATCACTACGAGCAGGTGAACATCGAGACGCAGCAGGCGAATAGCTCCTCGCTGCTCTGGTGGATGAAGCGCCTGATCGCGACGAGACGACGATTCCGGGCGTTCAGCCGCGGCACGATCAAGTTCGTGCAGACGAGCAACACGCATATCTTCGCCTTCGTTCGCGAGTACGAGGATGAGAAGGTCCTCGTCGTCGCGAACTTCAGCCGCTACAGCCAGTCCGCCGATCTCTACCTGGACGACTACACCGACCACGTGCCGGAGGAGATTTTCTCGCAGAGTCGGTTCCCGCAGATCACCGATCGGCCGTACTCGATCATGATCGGATCGAGCGACTACTACTGGTTCGTGCTCCGCAAGGTCGCGGACGGTGTTGTGGAAGACGGAGGCGCCGGCCGGACGGAGATCTCCATCACCGCGCGCGACTGGAGCTCGTTCTCGCCGAAGCTGAAGGAGCTCCTCGAGGAGAAGGTGCTCCGGCCGCACATCTCCGGCAGCCGATGGTACCGCGAGAAGGGGAGTACGATTCGGCGGATCCGGATCGAGGACTCGGGATCGATTGGAACGGCGGAGTCGCGGAGCCGGCTTCTCATGGTGCGAGTCGACCTCGCGAACGATAGGTCCGACTCCTATCTCATCATCGTCTCCCGCGCCCCTGCGGGCGAAGCGGAGATGATCGCCGGCGAGAATCCGAAGGCGATCATCTGTCAGCTCGGAGCGGACGGGTCGGACGGCGCGCTCTACGACGGGGTCTACAATCCTGCCGTTTGTCAGTCGCTCCTGCAGCTGTTCACCTCGCGCCGGAAGCTCAAGACCGCGAAGGGCGAGATCGCCGTGCGTCGCGGGAAGCGGCTCTCGCGGCTCGCCCGCGAGCTGCCCGAACCGGTCACGAGCCGCGTGCTCAAGGTCGAGCAGTCGAACACGAGCATCGTCTACCCGGACGTCTTCTTCTTCAAGCTCTATCGCAAGCTCGAAGAAGGCATCAATCCGGACGTCGAGCTCCTCCAGTACCTCACCGAGGAGAAGCGCTTCGAGCACACGCCGACTTTCGCCGGCAATCTCGAGTACAAGCGCGGGAAGCGCGACAGCGCGGCGGCGGGCCTTCTCGTGAGCCTCGAGTCGAACCAGGGCGACGGATGGTCGTACGCGATCTCCGCGGTCGATCGCTTCTTCGACAACGTGCTCGAGCTCGCGGACGCGAAGCCGCTCGCACCGCCGGCCTCGATCTTTGCGGACGGCATCCAGCAGATTCCGGACGAGTTCCTCAGCCTCGCGGACGGCCTCTTCGTGGAGATGATGCACCTCCTCGGAAAGCGGACCGGCGAGCTCCACCTCGCGCTCGCTTCCGACCGAACCGACAAATCGTTCGCGCCCGAGCCGTTCAGCAAGCTCTACCAGCGGTCGGCGTATCAGAATCTTCGAAGCCAGATTCGAAGGACGATGACGATGGCGCGCAAGGCCTCGCGGAAGTTGGACGACTCGGCGAAGGAACTCGTGTCCTCGTTCCTGGAATCCGAGGCGAAGATGCTCGACTTCATCTCGGGCATCACCGACCACAAGATCGACGCCGAGAAGATCCGCGTCCATGGCGACTACCACCTCGGTCAGGTGCTGTTCACCGGACGCGACTTCGTGATCATCGATCTCGAGGGCGAGCCGGCGCGGACGCTCAGCGAGCGCCGGTTGAAGTTCAGCGCCTTCCGCGACCTTGCCGGCATGATCCGGAGCTTCCACTACGCCGTGTCGTCCCAATTCCTCGAGCGCACGTCGATCCGCCCCGAGGACAGCGAGACGCTCGAGCCGTGGATCGAGACGTGGTACGGGTACATCGCGTCCATCTTCCTGAGCTCGTACCTGGAGACCGTAGACGATGCGGGCTTCATCCCGCCCGACCGGAGCGATACCGAGATGCTGCTCAGCACCTTCATGCTCGAGAAAGCCGTCTACGAGATCGGGTACGAGATCAACAACCGTCCCGACTGGCTCATGATCCCGCTGCGCGGTGTCAACTTCGTGCTCGACCGGCTCGAGACCACGCCATGAGCCCCGGAGCGCGCGTTGATTCGGACGGCTCGGTTTCGTTCGCGCTCTGGGCTCCCCGCCTGGAACACGTGGATCTCCGGCTCGTGGACGACGACGTGACGATCCCGATGGAGCGCGGCGACCGCGGCTCCTTCTCGCTGCGTACCGACCGTGCCCAACCGGGCAGTCGCTACCTCTTTCGCACGCCCACGGGTGAGTTCCCCGACCCCGCGAGCCGGTCTCAGCCCGAGGGCGTACACGGCCCATCGGAGGTGGTCGACTTTCGGGAACTCTCCTGGGCCGACGCCGGATTCGAGCCGCCCCCATCGTCGCGCCTGGTCGTCTACGAGCTGCACGTGGGTACCTTCACCCCGGCGGGCACTTTCGCCGCTGCCGCGTCGCGGATGCGCGAGCTCGCCGCGCTCGGGATCACCGCCGTGGAGGTCATGCCGATCGCCGAGTTCGCCGGCGGCCGCAACTGGGGCTACGACGGCGTCGCGCTCTACGCCGCCGACTCGAGCTACGGCGGGCCGCTCGAGTTCGCGCGCTTCGTGGACGCCGCGCACGCCGCCGGTGTCGCCGTGCTCCTGGACGTCGTCTTCAACCACTTCGGTCCCGAGGGCAACTACTCGGGGCAGTTCGGCAACTACACGTCGGACCGCTACCGCACCCCCTGGGGTGACGCGGTGAACCTGGACGGACCGGGAAGCGACGAGGTTCGCGAGTTCTTTCACGGCTGCCTCGACCACTGGATGCGCGACTGTCACGTGGACGGATTCCGCCTGGACGCGATTCACGAGATACACGACGAGAGCGCGGTCCCGTTTCTCTCGGAGCTCACCGAGCGCGTGAAGGCGTTCGGGCGCCGGAGCGGGAGGCGCAAGATCGTGATCGCCGAGAGCGACCTCAACGACCGCCGCGTCGTGGAGCCGTGCGACGGCGGCGGTCGCGGTATGGATGCGGCGTGGACGGACGACTTCCACCACGCCGTGCACGCGCACCTCACCGGCGAGCGCAACGGCTACTACGCCGACTTCGGCGGCGTGGAGCGCATCGCTCGCGCGATCGAGGAGGGGTGGTGCTACTCGTGGGACTACTCGGCCGCGCGCGGGCGGCGCCACGGTAACAGCCCGGCAGGTCTCCCGACTCGTGCCTTCGTCTTCTGCACACAGAATCACGACCAGGTCGGCAACCGGATGCTCGGCGAGCGGCTTCGGACGCTCGCGGGCGCTCCGGCCGAGCGAGCGGCCCGCGCGATCCTGCTGCTCTCACCCTACGTCCCGCTGCTCTTCATGGGGCAGGAGTACGGCGAGGAGCGACCGTTTCTCTACTTCGTGGACCACACCGATCCCGATCTCCTCGCCGCGACGCGCGAAGGCAGGAAACGCGAGTTCGCCGCCTTCCATGCGAGCGGCGCGCCGCCCGACCCGGGCGCGCTCGAGACCGTCGCGGCGAGCGTGCTCGAACCGGCGGAGAACGACGACCTGCGCCTGACGCGGGATCTCCTCGCGCTTCGCCGCGCGCACGACTGCTTTCGGCCCGCCGATCACGGCGAGCCCGAGGTGGACCGGCGCGCGCGGACGATCGGCGACACGCTCGTGGTCGAGCTCCGCGGCTCGACCCGCGGCGGGCTCGTGGCGGCGAACCTCGGCGCCGGCGAGTCGAATGAGGCGCGGCTGTCTGCCGACGCGGAGGTCGTTTTCTCGCTCGCGCCGCGCGTGCCGGTCGGGTCGCTCGTGGAGCCGGGGCAGTCACTGCGCCTTGAGCCGTACGAAGTCGTCGCGGCGGTGTGGCCGGCAGGAGGCCGACGATCAAACCGGTAACAGCCACGTATCGTCTGCAGTTCACGCCCGAGTTCACCTTCGAACGGGCGCAGCGGGTTGTTCCGTACCTCGCCGAGCTCGGTGTGAGCCACATCTACGCCTCTCCGATCTTCCGGTCGCGCTCCGGGAGCGAGCACGGTTACGACGTCCTCGACCACAACGAGATCAACCCGGAGCTCGGCGGGCGCGACGGCTTCGACTCGCTCATCCGAACCGCGCACGATCACGGGCTCGGATGGATCCAGGACGTGGTTCCCAACCACATGGCGTACTCGCCGGACAACCCGCTCCTCGTGGACCTCTTCGAGAATGGGAGTCGTTCGAGCTATCACGGCTTCTTCGATATCGACTGGCAGGCGCCGTATCAGGCGATGGAGGGGAGGGTGGTCGCGCCGTTTCTCGGCGGGCTCTACGGCGAGGTGCTCAACCGGGGGGAGCTGCGCCTCGAGTACACCGAGAACGGCTTTGCGATCGTGTCCTACGACAAGCGATTCCCACTGCGCGTGGAGACGTATCGTGACGTGCTTTCGCGCCGTCTCGGCGCGCTCGAGTCGCGGCTCGGACGCGAGGACCCGGACATGCTCAAGCTTCTCGGCGTGCTCTATACGCTCGAGAGTCTCCAGAGCGAGGAGGACCCGGGCGTTCGGACCGACAAGATCGGCTTCGTGAAGCGAATGCTGTGGGAGCTCTACCGAGGGAGTAACGACGTGCGTACCTTCCTCACACAGAGCGTTGACGACTTCAACGGCACTCCGGGCGATCCCGACAGCTTCTCGCCGCTCAACGAGCTGCACTGGAAGCAAGTCTACCGGCTCGCGTTCTGGAAGGTCGCGAGCGAGGAGATCAACTACCGGCGCTTCTTCAGCATCAACGACCTGATCTGCCTCCGCGTAGAGGACGACGCCGTGTTCGAGCACGCGCACCGACTGCTCTTCGACCTCGTTGACGCGGGCGCGATTGACGGTCTTCGGATCGATCATATCGACGGTTTGTACGAGCCGGGTCGCTACCTGCAGCGCCTGCGCGACCGAGTGGGCGAGCGACCGATCTACGTGGAGAAGATCCTCCACCCGGGCGAGACCCTTCCGGATCACTGGCCCGTCGAGGGCACGACGGGCTACGACACGCTCAACCTCGTGAACGGCCTCTTCATCAGCGCGAAGCGCTCGAAACGGATCCGTTCATTCTACCGGAGCCTCACCGGCAACCGAGAGGAGTACGAGGCCGCGCTCTCCGAGCGCAAACGCCGGATCCTGATCGCCCAGATGAGCGGCGATCTGGACAACCTCACCCGCTACATGCGGCGCGTCGTTGGGGCGGATCGGCACGGCATCGACATCACCGCGCCGAGCCTCCGGCGCGCGCTCGGCGAGGTGATGGTCTACCTGCCGGTCTACCGAACCTACGTCACCGACCGTATCAACCGCGACGCGGACGTGGGTTACATCAAGACCGCGCTCTCGGTTGCGCGTCGGCAATTGCCGCAACACGGGTACGAGCTCGACTACATCGAGAGCTTCCTCCTGCTCTCCTTCGCCGACCACGTGAGCGACGAGGCGCAACGACGCTGGAACGACGTCGTGCTGCGCTTCCAGCAGTTCACCGGCCCGCTGATGGCGAAAGGACTCGAGGACACGTTGATGTACGGGTATGTGCCGCTCATCTCGGTGAACGAGGTCGGCGGCAGCCCCGAGCTGATCGGCACCACCGCGAGAGACTTCCACGCCGCGATGCGTCGGCTTGTGTCCGCCTATCCGAGGACGATGACCGCGAGCTCCACGCACGACACGAAGCGCGGCGAGGACACGCGGCTGCGCGTGAGTCTTCTCTCCCACTACTTCGACGAGTGGTCGAAGGCGGTGCGCCGGTGGCGGAGCGCGAACAAGCACCTGCGAAAGCGCGTGGGTGCGGTGACGGCACCGGACGCGAACGACGAGTATCTCATCTACCAGACGATCGTGGGCGTCCTGCCGTCCGACGGTTCGGCGACCGAGGAGCTGCGCGACCGGCTTCGGAGCTACGTCGTGAAGGCGATCCGCGAGGCGAAGCGCCACACCAACTGGACGAACCCGAACGAGGCGTACGAGGCGGCGGTACTCGGGTTCGTGGACGGAGTGCTCACCGAGATCGCCGACGCGACGGCGTCCGGGGCGCGATCAGGGGACGAGTCGTTCGGGGCCTCGTTTGCGGCGCTCTTCGGCGTCGTGACCGAGCGCTTCCGCGAGCTCGTGCTCGCGCATCAGGCGGTGCGGCTCGCGCTGCCCGGCGTGCCCGACACGTATCGCGGTTCCGAGTTTCTCGACCTCACGCTCGTTGACCCGGACAATCGCAGGCCGGTGGAGTGGGCGGAGCGGCGGGGCAAACTCGCCGCGACCGATTCCTGGGTGGAGGCCGCGCTCGCCCGCGCCGGCGGATCACCCGGTGGCGGCGACACGCCGCCACCTCCCGAGGACGTGGACGGCGCGAAGCTCGCGCTCGTGCGACTGCTCCTCACGCTCCGGCGCCGGAACCCCGATCTCTTCCTCGCGGGCGACTACGTTCCGTTGAGCGCCGTGGGTGTGGGGGCGGACGAGCTGATCGCCTTCGCACGCGTGCACGGCGAGCGTGCGCTCATCGTGGTTGCCGGACGCTCGCCGTCGCACGACGCATCCGGCCCGGTCGTGCTTCAGGTACCGTACGAGCTCTCGGATCGGCCGTTCGTAGAGCTCACGACCGGCGAGCTGCCGGGTGTAACCGAGGCCGGCGTGGAGCTACCCGACCGTCTCGCCCGACGCCCCGCCCTGCTCCTGTGGCGGACGCCGGCGTGAGCCGGCCGCGATGCGCGAGAGCACGAGCTCGGCTCGGCCCTGCGCGTACTGGTTCGCCTCCTCGAGCTCGCTGATCACGCGATAGGCGCGCTCGACCATCCGCTCTACCGTCGTCCCGCCTGCCGGCGAGGTGCTCAGGATCCGGATGAGCGCCACTGCGAAGAGCGTCCAGAGGAGCTCGCTCATCGACTCGAGGTGATAGAAGTCCACTCCGGAGTGCGTGTTGTAACCGATGAGCGAGAGGATCTCGCTGTCGCCGAGGAGCTCGTGCATGAGCGCGCTCGCTTCCCGGTCATCCTGTGTCCAGTTTGAACGTTCGAGCGCCGTGCGGAGCAGCCGTGCGTGCTCGGTGCCGTCGATCCACATCTCGATGCCCCACGAGAGCGCCTCGTCCCCGACGACCTCGGCGAGCGGCCCGAGGAGGACCCACTGCGCAAGGAGGCGCCGACGAGCCTCGCTCGCTCGGATTCCGGTGTAGTAGAACCCTCGCGCCGCCTTGAATCGGGTCGTCTCGCTCTTGCCGCCGGACCGGTGCGGGAGCGAAACGAGCGTTGAGAGATGTCGCTCGAGGCTCGTCAGGCCGCGGTTCACGCTCCGGTTCGTCGCGGCGAGCGACGCGGCCTTCTCGAGGACGATCCGGTAGTCCGCGCGAATCTGGTCGAAGCGCTTTGATGACACGGGGCGGAACCCCTGCATGGCGTCGCCGAGCTCCGCGAGAAGCGTTTCGGTTGCGACTGCAGCGAAGGCCTCGCGTACCGGGCGCACGCGCATGCCCGCCATCGCTACGTCGATGTCGGCTACTCCCGAGCCGGCGAGATCCGCCTCGAGCTGCGCGAGACGACCGTCGGCATCAATGCGCTCGTGGACTTTCCAGAAGACGAGCGCGCGGTAGCCGTCGATCGAGAGGTGGAGCCCACGCTCTCGCACCTCGCGCGCCTTTCGCAGGTACCAGAGCCCCGAGCGCTGCTCCTGGAACACGAGGAATGCCGTCTCGTCGTCCGAGACGCCGAACGCGGCGTCGATCGTTTCGCGTCGCTCGCCGTGCTCGGTCTGGTATGGCGCCGATTCCATGATCGTGCCCACTGCGCGCTCGTACGAGTTGTTGTACGCGACGAGAACGCGATCGCCGGCGTGCTCGTTCGAGAAGACGAAGGCGTTTTCGTTCACGAGGCCGTCGTCGCCCCGCACATCGTAGAGCCGGAAGCTCGCCGCGGAGGCGAAGAGCCCTCGCCGGCGCAGGAGCGGAAAGATCTCGTGTTCGTGGCGCGCAATGAGGCTACCGTCCGGATGCTCATCCCAGTACGGTCGCCTGAACTCCATGCCGTATTTCTCCGCAAGTCCCTCGATCTGCCCGTGGCCGAACATGGGGAGTCCCGGGAGCGTCGCGAGGAGCGTTGCGACCCCGAAGTACTTGTCTCCGGTTCCGAACTGGGTGACCGCGGTCTCCTCGTCCGGGTTGTTCATGAAGTTTACGAACCGTTTCAGGATTTCCGGGTCGAAGGCGAGCGTGCTCTTGATGATCTCGCGGTACTGCGCGTTCTGCTCCCGCTTGAGCATGTTCATGAACGCCGAGTTATAGACCCGGTGCATGCCCAAGCTCCGGACGAAGTAGCCTTCCATCATCCAGAACGCCTCCGCGAGCAGGAGCGTTCCCGGCGCTTCGGCGGCGACTCGGTCCACGACGTCCCGCCAGAACTCCTGCGGCATCGCTCGGTCGAACTCGTCCCGGGTCAAGCCGTGCTCGGCGCGCGAGGCGATGTCGCCGCCGGAACCCGGCTCCGGGTACCAGAGCCTGCGATAGTGCTTCTTTGCGAGCGTCATCGCCGCGTCGAATCGGATGACCGGGAAGTTGCGAGCCACATGGAGAATCGTCTGAATCACCGCCTCGCGAACCTCCGGGTTGAGGTAGTTGAGCTGCGCGGTGTCGTTCCACGGCATGGAAGTTCCGTCGTTACCGTGGTAGATGAAGCGCGCGCGACCTCCGGAGTCTACGTGCTTGAAGACGACCGAGGCGTCCGTCCGATCGAAGTAGTGGTCTTCCAGGTAGACGCCCACGTCGTCACGACCGGAGAGGTTCTCTCCGGTGAACGAATACGACGGGAAGGGTGGGTGGTCGAGCCGGACGTACCAGTCGGGATGGTCGTGCACCCACGGGCTGTCGATGCCCGTGTGGTTCGGGACCATGTCGCTCGCGAGTCTGATGCCGCGGTCGCTGCACCTCCGGCGCAGGTTCTCCAGAGCGCGCCGGCCGCCGATCTCCTGCGCGATGTCGTACGAGTAGAGCGCGTACGCGGATGCTTCGGCGTCCGGGTTACCCGTGAGGTGCTTGATTCTCCGGGAGGCCGGGCTGCGTTCCCAGATTCCGATGAGCCACAGCGCGTTGAAGCCGGAGGCGGCGAGTCGGTCGATCTCCTCGTCCGGGATCTGATCGAGGCGAGTGATTTCGCTGCCGTAGCGCTTGCTCAGCTGGAAGAGCCAGACGAGCGTGCTCTTCGCTATCATGACGACGCCGGGCATCCAGTCGGTATCCGGCGAGAAGCGCTTCTCGTTCGCATCGTCGTACCGGTAGACCTCCGCCGGAGGCGGTCCTGCGCCCGGATCGGCGTGGACCTTCTCCTCTTCGCGCAAGACGTCCATCGATCGCATGATCCGCGAGAGGAACTTGCCCACGTACGCGCCCCAATGGTCGCGAGCGTAGGTGAGCTGGTCCTCGAGCGAGTGGGGGTGGGTGCGTGACGGCGAGCGGAGCAGTTCGAGAACCGATCGTCCGCCCTGCAGGCCGGCCGCTTCCGCGGTGGGCTCCGACTCGTAGAAGCGCTCGATCTCGCCGAACAGCTGTCCATACGAGCTGCCTTCGGTGAGCGTGGTCTCGTCGAAGAGCTCTCCGTACCGGGCGGTGGCGGGGTTCTCATTCGTGAGCCGGAGAAGGACGATCTCCTCGATCGTTCGCTCCCGTCCCGAGAGACCGTCTACGCGTTCGTCCAGGTACTCCGCGATGCTCTTGTCTCCCCGGTACACCGCAGCGGGCGGGAATTCGGAGCAGAACGAATGGAGGCTCGCCTCGACTTCGTCGTTCCCGAGTCGCTCACGAAGCCGATCGAGCGCCCGGCCGAGGAGGTCGTTCTCTGCCTCGCGCCGGTGCGTCGCGAGCATGTGGTGCAGAATCTCGTCCATGATGCCCATCGCTACGATCTCACCCGGTCGAACCGACGGGTCGGGGTGACCGGTAGACACCCGGTGTCGCTCGAAGTCGTACGCGAAGGTGCGAGCTGCTTGGATATCTGCAAACACTGCCGTTCCCGAGAGCGAGAAGAGCGCCTTCTCGAGCGAAAGCGCGTCTCGCACGGCGGCACGCACGTGGAACTCTTGCCGGGGTATCCGGTCGTGCGGGCTCGCCACGGGTGATAGGTACAGGCTTACTCCGTCTCTCACAGAAGACTCCTTAGGGTCGAAAGCGCTCGCCGGTGGACGAGTTGCGATAGTGGACGAGGACGAGCGCGGTCCGGCTGCCAACGACAAGCCGGCTCGTTACCGAGCGACGGGACGGCGGAAGGCCGGTCGGATAGGCGGTCGAGAGACGGATGCGCCACGGGTGGGGATCCTCAGTCTCCGGCAGGGTCCACGTGATGCGTTTGGCCGCGGGGTTGAGGAGAATGAGGAAGTTCTCATCCGGCTCGGGCTCCCCGAGCTCGGTGAGGAATCGCTCGCCCGCCTGGCCGCTGAGCAGGATCCCGAGCGCGCGGGTGGAAGCGTCGGTCCACTCCGCCTCGCTCATCGGAGTGCCGGCCGGCGTGAGCCACGTGACGTCGCGCACGCTCGTGCCGGGAATCACATCCCCGTGGAAGAAGCGGGAGCGTCTGAAGACGATGTGCCTGTCGCGGAGCACGAGGAGCTCACGGGCGAACGCGAGGAGGTCTTCGCCCGCGGGGTCGATCTTGTCCCAGAGGATCCACGAGAGCTCGTTGTCCTGGCAGTAGGCGTTGTTGTTGCCGCCTTGCGTCCGACCGAGCTCGTCGCCGGCGGTGATCATCGGCACGCCCTGCGAGAGAAGGAGCGTGAGAAGCATATTGCGCTTCTGCCGCTCCCGCAGGTGGACCACGTTCTCGTCGTCCGTGGGACCCTCAGCCCCGCAGTTCCAGCTGTTGTTGTTGTCCGATCCGTCCCGATTGCCCTCGCCGTTCTCCTCGTTGTGCTTCTCGTTGTAGCTCACCAGATCGTGAAGCGTGAATCCGTCGTGCGCGGTCACGAAGTTCACACTCGCCCAGGGGCGGCGACCGCGCCGGTCGAAGATGTCGCTCGAACCGGCGACTCGCGATGCGAACTCGGGGACCTGCCCCGGATCGCCCTTCCAGAATCGACGCACCGTGTCCCGGTACCGGTCGTTCCACTCGCTCCATCCGGGGGGAAACCGGCCGAGCTGGTACCCGCCCTCGCCGGTATCCCACGGCTCGGCGATGAGCTTCACGCCGGAGAGGGTCGGATCCTGCGCGACCGCGTCCAGGAAGGCTGCATGCTGATCGAACGAACCGTGCACGCGCGCGAGCGTGGTCGCGAGATCGAAGCGGAAACCGTCCACGTGCATCTCCCGGACCCAGTGGCGAAGCGAGTCGGTGACCATCCGGAGGACCTGAGGATGGCGCAGTTCGAGCGCGTTGCCCGTTCCCGTGAAGTCGTGGTAGTAGCGGTTGTCGTTTTCCGAGAGGTAGTAGTACGAGCGATTGTCGATTCCTCGGAAGCAGAGCGTGGGTCCCAGGTGATTGCCCTCCGCGGTGTGGTTGAAGACCACGTCCAAGAGGACCTCGATGCCGGAGTCGTGCATGAGTTTCGCAAAGGTCTTGAATCCGCCGATGCCGTTCGGTCCCAGGTAGGTTGGGTGGGGTGCGAAGAATCCGATCGTGTTGTAGCCCCAGTAGTTCGTGAGACCTCGTTCGATCAGGTGCCGGTCCTCGACGAAGGCGTGGACCGGGAGGAGCTCGATCGCCGTGACGCCAAGCGATGAAAGATGGTCCACCACCTCCGGGTGCGAGAGGCCGTCGAATGTGCCGCGATCGGCATGCGGGACTGAGGCGTGCTTCATCGTGTAGCCGCGCACGTGGAGCTCGTAGATCACCGTCCGGTCCCAAGCGGTACGCGGCGGATGGTCGGTACCCCAGGTGAACGCCGGATCGATCACCCGGCACTTGGGGATGAACGGTGCGCTGTCGCGCGTATCGAACGAGAGATCGCCTTTCTCCGATCCGATCGTGTACCCGAACAGCGCGTCCGACCAGCGGAGCCGGCCGGCGAGCTCCCGTGCGTACGGGTCGAGAAGCAGCTTGTGATGGTTGAACCGGTGCCCGGAAGGCGGGTCGTACGGCCCGTACACTCGATAGCCGTAGAGCTGACCGGGTCGCACGTCCGGCAGGTAGCCGTGCCAGATCTCGTGCGTGTTCTCGGAAAGCGGGATACGCTCGATCTCGGTTCGCCCCGATTCATCAAAGAGGCAGAGGTCCACGCGCTCGGCGTGCGCCGAGAAGAGCGCGAAGTTGGTGCCGCGGCCGTCCCACGTCGCGCCGAGCGGATAGGGGAGCCCCGGCCACACTCGGAACGCGCGGGTGGTGTCGTGCAAGCGGCCGGAGCGAAGTTCTTCCGGGGCATACGAATCCACGCCCATGATACAAACGTAGTGATTCCCGCAGACGAATCAAAGCCGGATCGTGGCTACCCCTCGTCCGGCCGGGTGTGTTGGAGACTCTCGGTCGCCATCTCTTCCGGAGTTCTCACCGCTCTCGTGAACGCTCCGGTGGTCGCACGGTCGGTCCCGGACGAGCGACCCGCGGTGCGCGCTTCGGCTGCGGCGATCGCCTCTTCGTACTGGGGCAACCATTTCCGTTGCGCGACCAGCATCTCGTCCACGAGGCTCCAGACCTCGGATGGCGAACAGACGGCACCCACGAGCGGGTCCATCAGCATCGCCTGTCTCAGGAGCGAATCGTCTCCGCGCACGGCTGCCTCCACGCTGAGACGTTGCACGTTGATGCTCTGCGAACAGATCGCGGCCGGCCCGGGAGGCAGCGCGCCCACGTTGAGAAGACGGATCCCTGTTGCATCCACGAGACCTGGTCCCTCCACCACGGCCTCGTCAGGCAGGTTCGAGATCGCGCCGTCGTTCACCAAGTTGAAGTGGCCGCGGTAGAGCCGGCCGGTTTCGAGCGCTTCTACGATGTACGAGCCGTGCTCGTGGCTCCGGTGCTCGGCCCCATACTCGAGCGGCGGCTGTTCGAGCAGGCGAGGGAACTCCTCGTCGAAGTAGCCGCGCCACTCGCGGCAGACGCGCAGGTACCCGCCCGTCTCGCCGTTGATCCATTCCTTGGTGCCGATCCAGCGGGCCGCTTCTTCGGGCCGCTTGCGGTACCACGGGAGGTACTCGCTCAGATGGCCGTTGCTCTCCGTGCTGAAGTACCCGAAGCGGCGCAGTACGTCGATACGAACCGGTTCCTGATCGGCGACATCCGATTGCTCGAACGCCTCGAGGAGACGGCCGGTCATGTCCTCGCCGCGATAGACCAGCTCGGTGAACCACGTCTGATGGTTGATACCCGCGCAGACATAGTGGAGCTCGTCCGGCGGGATGTCGAGCACCTGCGCGATGAGCGCATGCCCTCCCTGAACGCCATGGCAGAGACCTACGATTCGAGCGCTCCCGTAGTGGTGCGCGGCCCAGACGTTCATCGCCATCGGGTTCGCGTAGTTCATGAGGAGACAGTCGGGAGCGGCGAGCTCGTTGATGTCCGCCGCCAGATCGAGGATGAACGGGATATTCCGCTGGCCGTACATGATGCCGCCTGCGCTCAAGGTGTCGCCCACGCACTGGTCGATTCCGTATCGGAGCGGGATCTCAACGTCGGTCTCGAACGCCTCGAGGCCTCCGATCCGCACCGTGCTGAAGACGTAGTCGGCGTCGCGCAGCGCCTCGCGGCGGTCGGTCGTAGCGATGAGCATCGAGCGGGGGAGGCCGTTTGCTTCCAGGTCGCGAGCGACGAGCTGTTCGACACGGCTGAGATTCTGCTCGTCGATATCCATGAAGACGAGCGTACCGGCCGTGAGCTCGGGAA
This sequence comes from Spirochaetales bacterium, assembly GCA_046538735.1. Taxonomy (GTDB): domain Bacteria; phylum Spirochaetota; class Spirochaetia; order DSM-27196; family SLST01; genus SLST01. The sequence continues at coordinate 21,382 of JBKHII010000023.1, read as the reverse complement.
CGGACATCAGGTCGGCGACCAGCTTGCGTGTGAACCCGATGCTGCCTGCTCCCACGAAAACGATCCGCGGAGCCATCTACTTCGCTCCTCGTCGCAACTGGACCGTCTGGGTGGGGAATGCGAGCTCGATTCCACGCTCCAGGAATTCATCGTAGATCGCGAGGTTGATTCGTTCCTGAATGTCCATGTAGATGTTGTAGTCGCTCGAGGCGACGTTGTAGACGACTTCGAAGACGAGGCTCCAATCGCCGTACGACGCGAAGTGCGCCCGATCGAACACCGCGAGCTCCTCGCGCTCCACGACCGATCGGATCATGCCGGGTATCTCGCGCACGTGCTCCGCGGGGGTGCCGTAGACTACGCCGATCTTGAAGACGACGCGCCGATGCTCCATTCGTTTGTAGTTGCGGACCCGGCTGCTCGTGAGATCCGCGTTGGAGACGATGATCTGCTCTCCGCTCAGCGACCGGATGCGCGTGGTCTTCACGCCTACGCGTTCCACGGAGCCGAGGATGTCGCCGAAGATCAGGAAGTCTCCGATCTCGAACGGCTTGTCGAAGACGATCACGAAGTACGCGAAGAGATCGCCGAGAAGCGCTTGCGCGCCGAGTGCCACCGCGATACCGCCGATTCCGAGTCCGGCGGCGACCGCCGTGATGTCGAACCCCAGGTTGTCCAGCAGGAAGAGCAGGCCGGCAATCCAGATCGCGAAGACCGCGATCGCGCGAAGCGGCCGTATCCGCGACAGCTCGACCCGCTGGTTCTCCGCCGCCGCCCGACGGAAGAGCTCGTTCACGACGGTGACGAGGAAGCGGATTGTGACGAGGCTGAAGAGCACGACGAACACGGAGGCGATCAGCGTTCCGGCGTCGCCCTCCATGTCGAGGATCGAGACCGCGATGTAGAATCCCCCAAGAATCAGTCCCGGAAAGATGAACTTCTGGATCATGCGAAGGGCGAAGAGGAAGCGGCCTCCGGACTCATCTGTTTCATCGCGTTCCGCATCGCCGGACGCGCGGGCTTCCTCTTCCTCCCGCTTGACGCGCCTGCGAACGACGGATGCCGCGGTCCCTCGCACGACGATCGCGAGCAGCACCCCGCCGGCCGCTACGGCGATCGCCGTCAGCCACTGCGACAATACCACGCCGAGTAACTCAGTATCGAGCAGTTCGATCATACGAATAGGATTCCGCTCCAGGCGCGACGTGTCAATCAAGCGCGCCGAGGTAGATATTCCTTGCCCGGCGTGCGATACTCCTCACGGAATCCTAACACATCATCACGACAATCTGAGTAGGCTTTACGCAAGGAGGAAAGAGATGAGAAAGGTACTACCGGTGATTGCGATCACGGTGCTCGCGGTGCTTCTCGCCCTGACCGGCTGTGGGCAACGCGAGGCGGAGCTGGGGACCGAGGAGAATCCGATCATCTGGTCGTTCGTACCGTCGGGCGATACGAACCAGATCGTTGCAGGAGGCGAACAGGTGGCGGATCTGATCTACGAGGAGACGGGACTCGTCGTGGACATCAGCGTCGCGACCGAATACGCCGGCGTGATCGAGGCGCTCTCGAGCGATCCGCCCTCGGCGCACATGGCGTCGCTCGCAACCTTCAGCTACGTGCTCGCAGCCGACCGTGGAGTTGCGGACGCGGCGCTCGTAGCCGTTCGCTACGGCAGCCCCACGTACAATGGGCAGATAATCGCGAACGTGGATTCCGGAATAGCAGGCATTGAGGATCTCGAGGGCAAGACCTTTGCGCGCCCCGATCCGCTCTCCACATCAGGGTGGATCATTCCCATGCTCACGTTGCGGGCGAGCAACATCGTTCCCGAAGAGGATCTCGACCAGATTGTGGACGCCGGCGGTCACACGGCCGTGGTGTCGGCCGTCTACAGCGGTGACGTGGACGCAGGGGCGACCTTCGTGGACGCGCGCGGCAACATCGAGGCCGACCATCCGGACGTCATGGACGTTGTGAAGGTCGTCGCGCTCACTGAGGATATCCCGAACGACGGCGTTCAGTTCCATCCGTCGGTGCCGGACGAGATCCGGGATCGGGTCGTGGACGCGTTGCTCGCAATCTCCGAAACCGAAGAGGGCGCAGAGTCGCTCGCGCTCGCGTACGAGTGGACCGGGCTGGTGGAGAGAGGAGACAGCTTCTACGATCCGTTCCGCCAGGTTCTCCAGGCATCCGGAATGAGCGTCGAAGAAATCGTAGGGGATTGACCTGCGCACATCCCAGCCCCCGGCGAGGAGCCGGGGGCTTTCGGTAGAGTCCACGTGGAGGCCCGATGATTGAGATCAAGAACCTTACGAAGGTCTACGACGACGGGACGCGTGCGCTCCAGGACGTGAGCTTCAAGGTGAAGGACGGCGAGTTTCTCGTCGTGATCGGCTTGTCCGGCTCAGGGAAGTCGACGCTGCTTCGCTGCATGAATCGGCTCGTGGAACCGACCGAAGGCCGGATCCTCTGGAACGACGTGGACGTCACGGCGGCCGATCAGGCGGAGCTCCGCAAAATCAGGCGAAGCTTCGGCATGATCTTCCAGCACTTCAACCTCGTGCGTCGTTCTACCGTCATGACCAATGTCCTCTCGGGCCGACTGGGTTACAGCAATCCGTGGGCGAGCCTCCTTTACCACTTCTCGCCGAGCGACCGGCAGATGGCCTCCGCGGCGCTGAAGCGCGTTGGGCTCGAGGATCAGGCGTACAAGCTTGCCCGCGAGCTCTCGGGCGGACAGCAGCAACGCGTGGGCATCGCGCGGGCGCTCATGCAGCAGCCCGACGTCATACTCGCGGACGAGCCGGTCGCGAGCCTCGACCCCGTTCTGGCGCATACCATTCTCGGGTATCTCGAACGGCTCAACAGCGAGGACGGTATGACCGTGGTGTGCAGTCTCCACTATCTCGATCTCGTTCAGCGATACGCCTCGTACGTGATCGGCTTGCGCGACGGTCGGATCGTCTGGGAGGGCGACAGCGACGCGATCAAGGCGATGACGGACGAGGAGTTCAAGGAGATCTACGGCGAGGAAGCCGAGCGCGTGAGCGCGGGGCGCCCTGCCGCGGAGGCGACCAATGGGTAAGACGACGAGCTCGAATGCGAAACTTCAGGTGAAGACCCGAGTGCCGCCGTTCGCGGCCGGCGTCGCCTCGCTGATCGTGCCGGGACTCGGCCAAGCCGTCGTTGGGCAGGTCTACCGGGGGATTCTGATACTGATGTCGATCGTTTCGGCGGGCGGCATCCTCGTGTGGCGGGTCGCGGAGATCGGACGACGCGTGGACGGCGCCTGGGAGAAGCTTCAGCGATCGCTCGAGTCGAGTCCGACCTTCGTGATTCTCGCGCTCGTCTTCATCGCGCTCGTCTGGTTGCTCGCCGCGTACGACGCGTACCGTACCACGAAGCTCCAACGACGCGGTGTGTCCGGCGTCTTCGTGGCCGTGCTCGCGGCGTTCTTCGTCCTGGGCTGGCAGATTAGCGAGATCGATCCGGTCGAGATGGTCCGGCGTGCTCCGGAGGCGCTTCCGCCGCTCTCTCGCGTGTTGTGGCCGTGGGAGGCGGCTATCGAGTACGAGACGCAGACCGTGAGCGATACGCAACGGATCCTCGTGGGCGAAGGAGAGGCGCCCGAGCCGGGCGAGCCGCACCCCGAGGAGGCCTACATCGTCGTGGAGCCCACGACCGGCGAGATGTCCGCTCAGGACGTCCAGACCGGCGAGATTGAGCTCGGAACCGTGCTCACGGTTCGGGGCGGTAACTTCGCGCCGAACACGCAGACCCAGATCTGGTGGACGGATGCCCTCGGCAACGAGTTCCAGATTCGGCAGGAGGGCGAGTACGTGAGCGTCGTGGCCGACTCGGAGGGAAGCTTCGAGATCGACGTGACGATGCCGTACCGGCTCACGCCGGCGAGCGCCGCCGGAGGGCAGTACCACGAGATCTCCGCTCGTCAGACGAGCGAGGTCGGACCGCCGATGCCGAGCGATCCGTTGCGCTTCACCATCAGTCGTATGATCGAGACGATCTTCATGGGGATGATGGCGACGCTCTTCGGAATCGTTCTCTCGATTCCGATCAGTTTTCTCGCGGCCCGCAATATCATGCAGGGTTCCAAGGTGACGATGGCGATCTACTACATCACCCGGACGCTCATGAACATCGTGCGGTCGATCGAACCGCTCATCTGGGCGCTCATCGCGGTCGTCTGGGTGGGGCTCGGACCTTTCGCGGGAATCGTTGCGCTCACGCTGCACTCGATCGCCGCGCTCGGGAAGCTCTACTCCGAGGCGATTGAGGGTATCGACCAGGGGCCTATCGAGGCGATTCGCGCTACGGGCGCGAACGGACTGCAGACGATTATGTACGCGATCGTCCCGCAGATGATTTCACCCTTCGTGTCGTTCTCGATCTATCGTTGGGATATCAACGTCCGCATGTCCACGGTGATCGGTCTCGTGGGAGGCGGCGGTATCGGGTTCCTGCTCGTGCAGTACATCCGCCTGCTCGACTACCGGGCGGCGGGTATCGCCGTCTGGTTCATCGCCGTGACGGTCGCCGTGCTGGACTACGTCAGCGCCGAGATCCGGGCCCGACTGGTCTGAGCGGGCTCGGGACGAGCCGCGGCCGCCTCGTTCCGGGGGCGGCGCGCTCAGTTCATGAGCGCGTAGATGAACTCCACCGACTGGGTGAATCCGGCGGGGCGGGTGTAGCGGTGGCGAACGCCCTCAAGCTCGAGGAGCGTCACGTCCACGCCGGTCGCTCGCAGTCGCTCAACGTACTCTCGCTGACCTTTGGTCGTGATGATCATGTCCTGCTCGCCCTGAACCATGAGCACTGGAACGCCGTGTCGTGAAAGGCCGCTCTCGTTCTCATCCAGGATGCTCTTGAAGACCGGGAACTCCTCGTCCAGTCGGCGCTCCATGAGCGCGGAGTAGAACTCCTGCGTGTAGAGCTCCTCCACGTTGAACGGGTAGTAGCGTTGGAACTCGGTGACGCACTTCGTGAGCACGTCGAACTCGAGAGTTTCGAGCCATCGCTTCCGGAGTATGCGTTCGGGCTGCACCACGCGTTCGCCGTAGAGTTGGATGTAGGTGTAGATGATGTTCGGCGGATAGTAGCCGGCCTCGCGGAACAGCGTCTCCACGCTGTTCGTGGAGCCGAACCCGATCGCCCCGGAGAGCGTGATGTCCGGAGCGTACTCGCGCCAGAGATCGGCGGCGGCGAGTGCCGCGTGCCCGCCCTGGGAGTAGCCGGCGGTGAAACTGTCGCTCGCCGGAATCGCGCGTGTGCGGAGCAGCGTCTGTGCGCTCGTGGCTACTTCACGTGCGGCGCGGAGGCTGTCGAGCATGAGGTAGCCCTCCGCGAACTTGCTGAAGTAGCGCTGAGGGATCGTCGTGTCGTTGAAGCCGGTGTAGTCGGGGAAGATCGTGATGATACCCTGGCCCGCGTACGCGAGCATGTTTGCGCGGTACCATCCGAGCCGCACGATCCTGGGATTCTCCAGGCTCGGCGCGCACTGGTCGCCCACGCCGGTCGTACCCGATCCGAAGGCGAGCACCGGCGCGTGAATCGGCTCGCTGCTCACCGGGATGTAGAGAGACGCCTCGACCTGCACGGGTGAACCGTCGGCATCGGACGACCAGTACGTCACCGTGTAGACGTCCGCAGCGTACGCCGGATCGGGCATTGGGTACTGCTCGAAGAGCGGGACACCTTCGGACGCGATCTGTTGCGGCGTTACGCGCTCCTCGTAGACAACGGCGAGGAGGCGTCCCGGGACCGGCTCCTCCCAACCGGCGGCGATTTGCTGCGCCGTTGCCGGGGCGATCCCGGCGATCAAGAGTGCTATCGTACCTGCGGCTCGTGCCGCGAATCGTGCTCGTCTCATGGTCTCCTTCTCTGAGATCGTATCGGCGTCATCGATCGCCCTTCGGGAGCGCGTCGATCCATTCCACCACGTCCGGAAACGCGATCTGGCGCGTGTCGTGCCGAGCGCCCTCGTAGACGTAGTACCGGACGTCGCTTCCGAGCTCGCGCAGCGCGACGACGAAGTCGTCCTGGGTCTCTCTGTAGACGACGATATCGTTCGTTCCTTGGAGGATCAACGCCGGCACACCGTGGCCGGACAACCCGACCCGATTCTCTTCCATGATGCGATGGATCTCCGGGTGGGTAAGCTCAAGCGTGCCTGCCCAGAGCGACTTCAGGAAGCGAACTGCGTAGAGGTCGGCCGGCTTGTGAGGGTAGTAGCTCTGCATTCCGCCCACGCATTGCCGAGTGGTGTCGTACGCGAGCGACTCGGCCCATTCGGGCGCCAGGATGTCGGCCGGTGGGAATCGGTCGTCGCCGTAGATCTCCCGATACGCCTGAACGAGCATCGGCGCGACCGATGAGTACTCGATCATGAGCGCGTCCACTGCCGTGGTGGGGCCGTATCCGATGACGCCGCTGAGCTCGAGGCCCGGCGGGAAGTCGGTGTTCCGGTCCGCGGCAGCGAAGATTGCATGCCCGCCCTGCGAGTATCCGGCCGCCACGCGTGTGAGACCGCGCAGGCCGCCCGGCACGTGCGGGGCGGCCTGCGCCGCGAGAAGCTCGTGGACGGCGGTCGTGACGTCTACGAGCAACCGCGCCTCGCTCCCTCCGTGGAAGTAGGGCTGGTTGAGGTTCCAGTCCTCGAACCCCATGTAGTCGGGTAGAATCCCCACGAAACCCTGTCCGGCGAGCGCGAGCGTGTGCGCCCGATAGAGGCCCCATCGGATTCCTGCCTCGTGCTCGCGCGACGCGCGGCACGGGTTGATGATTCCGGTCGAGCCCGGCGCGAAGAGATAGGAGCCGCGCGGTGGGACCGATTCGTTCGCGGGAACGAAGAGCTGGACCCGGACCGGCGTTGTGACTCCTTGGGGATGCAGCGTATCCACGGAGAGGAGGTAGACGTCTACCGCGGAGCGGGCGCGCGGGGCCTCGTATCCGTCAAAGAGCTCGGCGATGAACTCGTCCACCTGCGAGGGGCTCATGCGTTGCTCGAACTCGAACCTCTGGGCGTCCGCGCGAGCCGGCGCGACGGCGAGGAGCAGGACGGCGAGGAGCGCTGAATGCAGGGCGGGTCGGCGGAGTGTCATCGATGGCGGTATAGTACGGGTCAGCCCGCGTTTGAGCAATGCCTTCGGGGTGTCATCGAGCGTGCTGGTCGGCTCGGTGCCCCGGCACGGCGCGCCGGCAGACTTGCGGTCCCCGGGGCGGACCGGTATGCTCATGCCGTGAAACACGTGATCCTCATCGCGCTCCTAACCGTCGCCGCGGCGGTGTCCGGCCAGGACGGTCTCTACGCCCCTTCGGTGCCCGAAGACGCGGCGCTCGTGCGCGTCGTGAACGCGACGTCGCAGGCGGTTACGGTGGACATCGGCCCGCTGCGGTTCCGCGAGGTCCCGGCGTATTCCGCGTCGGCCTACCGCCCCCTCCAGCCCGACGTCTTCCTCATCGTCCACGCGGGGCTTCGCGAGGTTGTGACGCCCACGGCGAAGGCGTTTCTCTCGGTCGTGCTGCTGCCCGATGCGATCCACACGATCGCGGACGAGCGGCACACCGATCCTGCGCGCGCCCAACTGGTCGTCTACAACTTCGCCGACGAACCGGTCGCGTTTCGAGCGCTCGAGCCGGACGCGCTGCTCGCGGACGGCGTTGCGCCGGCAAGCTCGGCCGTGCGCGTCGTGAACGCGATGCCGATCGAGCTCGGCGCGGTGGCTGACGGGACGATCTTCTCGGCGAGCCTTCGCGTCGAGCGCGGCAAGTCGTACGCGCTCGTCGTGCTCGGAACGGATTCGGATCCCGCCGGGTTTGTCGTGCAGGCCGGCGTCTCGTCCGAGTAGCTCGTGGTCTTCAGCAGCGTCACCTTCCTGTTCTTCTTCTTCCCGGTCTTCCTCCTCGTCTACTACGCGCTGCCGTTTGCTCTGCGCTCGGGTTGGATACTCGCCGGAAGCTGGTTCTTCTACGGATGGTGGCGTCTCGACTTTCTCGTTCTCCTCGTGCTCGCGGCCACGGTCGGGTGGTTCGTCGGGGGCAGGATTGCCCGCCATCGCGACGCGAGGCCCATGGTCGCGCGCCGATGGCTCGCGCTCGGCGTCGTCATTGCGCTGGGCGTGCTCGCGTACTTCAAGTACTTCAACTTCGGCGTTGAGACGCTCTCCGTCCTGCTCGAGCCGCTCGGACGACAGGTGAATGCGTGGCGCGTGGTCCTTCCGATCGGCATCTCGTTCTACACGTTCCAGATCATCAGCTACCTCGTGGACGTCTACCGAGGCGACGCCGAGGTCGCGAGCGGCTTCGTGGACGTGGCCGCTTACGTGTCGCTCTTCCCGCAACTCGTAGCCGGGCCGATCGTCCGCTATCGGGAGATCGACGATCAGCTCCGCTCCCGCACGCACTCGTGGCCGAAGTTCTCGCAAGGAGCCACGCGGTTCATGACCGGTCTCGCGCGGAAGGTGTTGATCGCGGACGCGGTCGCGCCGGTCGCGGACGCGGTCTTTGGCGCTCCCGTCCCGGGGCTCGCCGGAGCCTGGCTCGGTGTGGCCGCGTATACGATTCAGATCTACTTCGACTTCGCCGCCTACTCGGACATGGCGGTCGGGATGGGGCGGATGCTCGGATTCCGGTTCCCGGAGAATTTCGACTGTCCGTACCACGCATCGTCGATCACCGAGTTCTGGCGCCGGTGGCACATGAGCCTCTCGCGATGGCTGCGAGACTACCTCTACGTTCCGCTCGGCGGCAATCGCAAGGGTCACGGCCGCACGATCGTGAACTTGATGACGGTGATGGCGCTCGGCGGCCTATGGCACGGTGCCGCCTGGTCGTTCCTGCTGTGGGGCGTCTGGCACGGCGGGTGGCTCGTCGCGGAACGGCTCGCCGGTCGCTCGCGGGCCGCACGCGACACTGCGAGCGGCGGCCACGTATCGTTGAGGATCGGGCGCAGGCTCGCGACGCTGCTCATCGTCGCCGCCGGATGGGTGCTGTTCCGGGCGGAGAGCTTTCCTCAGGTGCTTGCCGTCTGCACCGGGCTCCTCGGGCTCAACGGCGTGGGTGTCTCGCCGTTCGTGTCGTGGCAGATCGGAACCGGTTCGCTCGTTGCGCTTGCAGCCGGGTGGATCATCGTTGTCGTTGAGCCTGCGGTTACTCGAGCGGTCTCGGCCGCTGCGGCAGGTTCGGCTCGGGGGGCGCTCGCCGTTCGAGTATCGCTCTATCTCGTTTTCGCGGCGAGTGTCCTGCGCGTGCTCGCCGCGTCGTACTCGCCGTTCCTCTACTTCCAGTTCTGACCGCGTATGAAACGACGACCGACCGCAGAACCTGCCCTCGCATTCCTCTTCGTCGTGACGGTTGGACTCGTGCTCGGGCTCGTGGGGCTCGTGCGGGCGGACGATCCCGCCCTCCGCGAGCCCACGGTGCAGACCCTCACCGACGGTTCGTTCACCTCGCGCGCGGACGCGGTGCTCGAGGAGCGACACCCGGCGCGCGGGCCGGCGGTCTCGCTGCTCGCCGCCGTCCGGTACGTCGTGTTTCGCGACGCGAGCGGCGCGGCCGTCGTCGGTTCGGACGGCCGGCTCTTCACGCTCGAAGAGCTCGAACGACACGCCGGTGATGAGGACCGCCTGGGGGAGCGCCTCGGCGAGATCTCGCGGGTCGTGCGCGATCTCCGGGCTCGCGGGGCCGAGCCGGTCGTGGTGCTCCTGCCTGCGAAGGCGCGCCTCGCCGCCGAGAAGCTCCCTCGTCGTCTCCGAGAGCTCGCGGACCACGAGCGGTACGAGCTCGCCGTTGACCGTCTGGAGGAGGAGGGGACCGTCGTCGTGGATCTGCGAGACACGCTCGCGGCGGAGCACTTCTACGCGCGCGACACGCACTGGACGCCTGAGGGTGCCTCCGTGGCGGCGCGCGCCGTCGCAGACACGATCGCCGGCTCCGGTGTTTCCCTCCGGGCGGACCGGGTCGAGTATTCGCGTGAGCCGCTTCGGACGGAGCCGGTGGACGGAGATCTCATGAGCTTCGTGCCGGTCGGCGGGCTGCGGGACGCGCTGGGGCTCGTGGAGGAGGCAGCGCAGATCTATCGGGTCGAGCCCGCGTCCGGTACGGGCGGCGACGGTGGGGCCGCGGGCAGCGCGGAGTCGGGCGACGGCGGGGCGGCGGCGCTGTTCGGCGAGCTCACGATTCCGGTCGCGCTCGTTGGGACGAGCTACAGCCGTGACCCGCGGTGGGGCTTCGAGGGCGCGCTCAAGCACGCGCTCGGCGCGGACGTCCTGAACGTCGCGTCGGAGGGGATAGGTCCGTTCGAGCCGATGCGCGAGTACCTCGCCGGCGACACGATTCGCGACGTGCCGCCGGAGATCGTGATCTGGGAGATACCCGAGCGCTACCTCACGCTGCCGGAGTAGCGCTTTCATTCGCGCGGAGGATCGCTCGGCGCGGGGATGTGCGGGGAGTCGGCCGCCTACAGCTCGTAGTCCACGACCGCGGTCTCGGTCGTCGCGGCGTGCACGTACTCCTTCACCGGGGCGTGGCCGGGGTCGCGCTGGTACTCGTCGAGCGCGTTTCGGTCCGCGAAGGTCGAGTAGAGCACGACGTCGAACGCCGATCCGGAGCGGTTGAAGTTCACGCCAACCTCGAGATCCTGGATCTGCGGCACCACGCCCTTCATCGCTTCGATCCGCCGCTTGATCTCGGCGATGAGCGCTTCCTTGCTCATGCCGTTGTGGCTCTCCGCCACCTTCCACATCACGATGTGCTTGACCATGCGCCCACTATATCACCGGCGCGTCGTCGCGGTAAGCAGCGCTCCCGGGCGTGCGCTGCGGCGTGGACGTGAGATCGGGCATGTGGTAATCTCGTTGGACTCACCCCGGAGAGAGAATCAGAGGAGTCTGTATGCGGATGTCACAGCTGTTCGGACAGACGCTGCGCGAAGCGCCGGCGGATGTTGAGGTAACGAGTCACAAGATGCTCCTGCGAGCCGCCTGCATCAGGCAGCTCGGGACCGGTATCTTCAGTTACCTGCCGCTCGGCTGGCGAGCGACCGAGAAGATCATGCGAATCATCCGCGAGGAGATGACCCGGATCGGCGGGCAGGAGCTGCTGATGCCGGTCGTGAACACCGCCGAGATCTGGAAGGACTCGGGTCGGTGGGACGTCATCGGGCCCGAGCTGACTCGCTTCAAGGACCGCCAGGATCGCGACATGGCGCTCGCGATGACGCACGAAGAGGCGGTGAGCGATCTCGTGCGGCAGGAAATCCGCAGCTACCGGCAATTGCCCAGGCTCGTCTATCACCTCCAGACGAAGTGGCGCGACGATCCTCGCCCCCGCGCGGGGCTGATCCGCGTGCGCGAGTTCATCATGAAGGACAGCTACAGCCTCGATCGCGACGAGGCGGGCCTCGATATCCAGTACGATCGTCACTACGAGGCGTATCATCGGATCTTCGCTCGGTGCGGTCTTGACGTCCTCGCGGTGAAGTCGGACGTGGGAATGATGGGCGGTAAGGTCGCCCACGAGTTCATGTACCTCACGCCGATCGGCGAGGACACGATCATGGTCTGTCCCGGATGCGGCTTTCGGGCGAATCGCCAGGTCGCCGCCTTCCGGCGCGACGAACCCGCCAAGGAGGCTCCGCTGCCGACCGAAGAGGTTGCTACGCCCGGAACCACCACGATCGACGACCTCACGAAGCTGCTTGGGGTTCCGAAGAACAAGACCGCGAAGGCGGTCTTCATGGTCGCCGAGATCAGCGACGAGGAAAGCAAACTGATCTTTGCCGTGATTCGCGGCGATCTCGAGGTCAACGAGACAAAGCTCTCGAACGCCGCCGGCGCGCGCGCGCTTCGGCCCGCGAGGCCGGAAGAGATCGCCGCCACCGGCGCGGTGGCCGGATTCGCCTCGCCGGTCGGATTGAAGGACGTGGAGGTCATCGCGGATCTCAGCATCGAGACGACGCCGAATCTCGTGGCCGGTGCGAATCGCGAGGGATACCACGTGCGGAACGTCAACTACGGACGCGACTTCACCGCGCACGTCGTCACGGACATCGCCGCGGCAGAGCCCGGCCGGCCGTGCCCGGAGTGCGGGAAGCCGCTCGAGGCTCACCGCGGCGTTGAAGTCGGCAATATCTTCAAGCTCGGGACTCGCTATTCGGAGACGATGGAGTGCTACTTCCTGGACGTAGACGGGAAGCGGAAGCCCGTCATCATGGGCAGTTACGGTATCGGCGTAGGACGTCTGCTCGCCGGCGTCGCCGAGGAGCACCACGACGAGAACGGCATGATCTGGCCGGCGAGCGTTGCTCCGTACAGCGTCCACCTCGTCGCGCTGAAGGGGGGCGAGGAGGAGGCCGACGCGTTGTACGCGGAGCTCGAGTCCGCCGGTATCGACGTGCTCTACGACGATCGCGGTGAGCGCCCGGGAGTCATGTTCAACGACGCCGATCTCCTCGGCTTTCCGATCCGACTCACCGTGAGCAAGCGAAGCCTCGCGGAGGGCGGCGTGGAGACCAAGTTGCGCACCGAGGCCGACCGGAGCGCGGTTCCGCGCGGCGAGGTCGTCCGCTGGGTGAAGCAGACGCTTGCCGCTCTTGTCGCGCCGCTCACCGAACGGGCGGAGCTCGCCCCGGCCAAAGCGGACTGAGATCCCGCGCCGCTACCGCCCGACGAGCGCCTGGTACACGGTTGTGTAGAGGTCGTCCGTGATCCTGCTCGAGAAGCCGGGTACCCGCTGCAGGAGCAGAACCACCGCGAGTCGCTCCTCCGGATCGACCCAGAAGAGCGTGCTCGCCGCTCCGCCCCACGAGTAGCGTCCGGCCGAGCCGTATTCGGTCAGTTGCGTGACGTCGGTCACGACTTGTCCACCGAAACCGAACCCGCTTCCCGGTCGATCCCACCGCTCCACGTTCGGCGGCAGGTGGTTCGTCATCATCATTCTCACGGTCCGCGGCGAGAGCAAGTAGTCGTTCCCTGCGCGCCCCTCGTCCAGCAGCATCTGAGCGAAGCGCAGGTAGTCGTGCATCGTGGAGACGAGGCCCCCGCCTCCGTTCGCGTGTCGCCGTGCCCGGGTGAACGACATGATTGGCGGGTCGTCGGCCGGCCGGAGTCCGGCGTCCGTCTGCTCGTAGACGACCGCGAGACGCTCGCGTTCGCTCGGCGGAACGGTGAACCAGGTCTCCGTCATTCCGAGCGGCACGAGGATCTCGTGTGTGAGGAAGTCCGCGAAGGCGGCACCGGTCACCCGCTCAACGACCGCAGCGAGGAGGTCACACGCGATGCTGTATCGCCAGGCGTGGCCCGGGTGATGAACGAGCGGCAGGCTCGCGATGTTGGCGGCCATCTCTGCGAGCGACATTTCGGGGTCTTGCGCGAGCGGCGCCCAGACGGCGCGTTCGTACGCCTTCTCGACCGGATGCTCGTCTCCGATGCCGTAGGCGAGCCCTGCGGTATGCGTCAGCAGGTCCCAGACCCGGATTTCGCGTTCCGCCGGCACTGTCTTGAACGACGGCTCGGTCGGCGATGTCGGATTCGCGGCGGACGCACCGGTGCCCGAGACGTAGACACCCATTTCGCCGAACTCGGGAAAGAAGCGCGACAGTGGATCGGTGAGCCGGAGGCCGCCACGCTCGAAGAGGAGCATGACCGCCGCCGTCGTGATCGGTTTCGTCATCGAGTAGATACGAAAGAGCGTGCCTTCGGTCATTGGGAGTCCGAGCTCCACGTTCCGCGAACCGCGGGCGTCCACGTACGCGAGCGAGCCGTCGCGGACGACCGCGACGACGGTCCCCGAAACCTCCCCGCGCTCGATGTAGTCGTCGGCTATTCGACCGATCTGCTCGAGGCGCCGGGACGAGAGTCCGAGCGCTTCGGGTCGATTGCGTTCCATGCGTTCTCCTTGACCAGCACTCTACCGGTGCCGAGGCGATCCGAACAGGCCTACACTGCGGGGGCACGCACGATGAGCGCGTTGCGCCGGATCGTCGCGTTCGCGGTACCGAACCCCACCTTGTCGCCGTCCGCCTGGATCGGGAGCGGAGGGCTGCTCTCAATGCGGATCGACTCGCGGACCGGGAAACGGACCATGTATCGGTCCGCGCGTCTCGGCGCTCCCTGAAGGACGTCGGCGACGACGGCGAACGCCCCGCGCAGGCCACCTGCGATGAAGATCGAACACTCGAGGACGCCGTCGTTCGGTACGCTGTCCGCGAAGAACGTTTCGATCGCCGTTCTGCGGAATCCGGCGTTTGAGACGAGTACCTCCCTGCCGCGCACGCGATGCTCGCTGCCGTCCACGACGATGCGGAACCACGCCGGGTTTCGCCGGAGGAGATAGAGCAAGACGCCCGCGAAGTAGGTCGCCGTACCGAAGACGCGCTTGATGCGAGTATCCACGTCCGCCATCGTCAGCGAGCTCAATCCGATGCTCAAGTTGAGCACAGACATCCCGTCCGGGCGCTCGATTGCATCCAGGGTCACCGTCCGGTCGGACGCGATGAGCGCCTTGAGCGCCGGACGGATCGAGAGCGGAACTCCGAGGTGTTTCGCAAGGATGTTGCCCGTGCCCTGGGGAATGATCGAAATCGGCAAGGGGTCGTCTCGTAGCTCCGCGGCGATGACGCCCACCGTGCCGTCCCCGCCGGCCGCGGCGATTTCCGTGAAGCCGCGCCGTTTCGCGGTCGCGGCGAGCCGCCTGAGCGTGCGAACGCTGCGGGTCACGACGATCTCGTGCGGTATCTCCGCTCGCGAAAGGAGCGAACGCGCGACCCGCCGGACCCGGCGTGCGATCGTACGACCTCCGCGAGCGTTGATCAGTACCAGGATGTTTCGTCGCACGGCTCGAATATACGCAATCCGACTCAGGCAGCGTAGGAGCGGGCGCCGCTTGCCGAAATGGGTGTATGTGGTTATAGTAGCTTTCTGGAGATACTGGATTGGACGCGGAAATCACCGCATTGACAGGGCAGTTCTACGCGGACCTCGAGGAACACGCCGACTCGATGGAGGCGCTTCTCCTCAGGCTTGAGAGCGACCGGAACGACGCGGAGAGTCTTCACGCGCTCTTCCGGGCGTTTCACACCGTGAAGGGGAATGCCGGGCTCGTGGGAGAGATCGACATTCAAGCCGCGTGTCATGCGCTCGAGTCGGAGCTGAGCGAGGCGCGCGGCCACGGGGTCACCAACGAGTTGATCGACCGGAGCTTCAAGGTTGTGGACATCCTCCGATCGTGCGCACGAAGCGGATCCGCCTCCGAGTGCGGTCCCAGGCTTCGGGAGATCGCGTCGCGCTCGTGGGCGCATGCATCCGAGACTCGAGACGAGGCGCGATCGGGTCCGAACGGCGCAGACCTCGGCGAGAACACCGGTCCCGCGGTACGTGCAGGCGGCAGCGATCGTTCGGGGACGGAGGCGGGCGAAGCCCGCGACGAGCCAACCGTCGGCATGAATCTGCACTCCCTCTCGCTCGCAGAGTTCAGGCGCCTCGTGGCAGGGTTCGGCCAGTTGAGGCAGGCGGTGCGGGCATTCGAACGGCGGGCGGCCGGCGGCGATGCGGCAGAGCGCGCGGTGCTGCTCCGGGATGTGGGAATGGCCGCGATCGAGTTTCTGGACGACGTGCCGGAGTGCCGGCCGCGGATCCGCGCGGTAGGTCGATACCTCGAGGAGCTGATGAATCTCGTGCTGATGTCCGGGTTCGACTACGATCCCGACCGCTTTCCGCTCCTCTCGCACCTCGTGTCCGACCTGGAGCAGATGGTGAAGGGCGAGTTGGTCAATGCTCCGTTCCTGACGAGCATTCTTGTGGACGAGGCTCACACGGCCGATCTGCTTCCCGATGCGCTCGAACGGCTTGTTGAGCCGCAGCTCGTCGCGGTGCAGATCCGTGTCTCCTTTGATCGGCTCGCTCGTTCCGGTACCGCGCTCGAGCGTATCGCCGAGGCGGGCAGGCATCCGCGCCACACGGTCTTCTTCGTGACCGACGACGGAGAACGAGCGACGCAGGCCACTCGCTTCCTCTCGGAGGCGCTCGGCGGTTATCCGCTCGTGGGTTCGAGCATCTGGGAAGCAATCCTGCACGCAATCGTACCGGAGGAATAGATGGGGTACAGCCTTCTGATCGTGGACGACTCGATGATCGTCCGAACGGGCCTGGAGACGCTCTTCGCGAAGAGCGAGCATTGGGATCGAATCGTCACGGCCAACGACGGCGCAGACGGGCTCGAGAAGCTGAGGACAGAGAAGCCGGACATCGTGTGTCTCGACATCGAGATGCCCGTGATGGACGGCCTGCAGGTGTTGCAGGAGGTCGCCACGCTGAAACAGAACGGTGAGGTGCCGAACGATCTGCCCGTCGTCGTGCTGAGCGGCACGATGCACGAGAACGACTCGAACGTGCGCCGCGCGAAGATGCTCGGCGCTGCGGACGTGCTTGCGAAGCCCGAAGGGAAGTCCGCGACGCTGCGGATCAACTTCGCCGAGCTCGAGGAGCGGCTTCTCCGGTTGCTCGCGTAGCCGCGCTCGCGTACATTCAGCCCATGATTCTCCACGACGAGGGCGCGAAGGTGCCGGCCCGCGACTACGGCATTCTCATTCCGACCGCGCGCGACCGACCCGGGCAGATCCTGGATGCGTTGCGAGGCGGGGGAAGGGTGGGCCCCGAATCGGAGTGGTTGATCGGTCCGGACGGCAGTACGATCGACCGGAGCGACCTCGAGCGCGTGCACGACCCCGCGTACGTGGAGCGCCTCTTCAGCGACGGTCTGGAGGAGGTGCTCGTGGGCGTCTACGAGCTCGTGGACGAAACCGGAGCGTACCACCGCTACGATCCTGCGATCGCGACGCGACCGCTCGCGCACATGTTCGAAGGAACGCTCCGCGGTCTCGCCGGAACCTACCAATGCGGCACCGAGGCGCTGCGCCGCGGGTTCTGCTACTACCTCGGCGGCGGCGCACACCACGGCCACTACGCCTTCGGGCACGGCTTCTGCGTCGTCAACGACTCGGTCATCGCGATCCGCAAGCTCCAGAGCGAGGGACGCGTGCGCACCGTCTGGGTGATCGACGTGGACGCGCACAAGGGCGACGGCACCGCCGCGCTCACCGAAGGCGACGAGACGGTCACGACGCTGAGCGTCCACATGGCACACGGCTGGCCGCTCGACATCGCCGAGTACGACTCCGCCGGCGCTCGGCACCCGAGCTACACGCCGAGCGACATCGACGTGCCGATCGAGCCGGGCGAGGAGCACACGTACGTCCCTGCGCTCGGCGCCGCGATCGCGGAGCTCGCCTCCGGGCCGCGACCCGACCTCGCCTACGTGCTTGACGGCGCCGATCCGTACGAGAAGGACGAGCTTCCCTCCACGCAGGGACTCCGGCTCACCGGCGAGCAGATGCTCTCGCGCGACATGCTCATCTTCGAGACGCTGAAGCGGCTCGGCATTCCGCAGGCGTGGCTCATGGCCGGCGGCTACGGCGAGCACGCGTGGGAACCGTACCCGCCCTTTCTCGAGTACGCGCTGACGCATCGGCCGTAGCCGAAACGGTCTATACCGGGCCCACCGCGCGGCCCGTACATTGGACACATGTCCGTCCGAAACCGCGACATCGTGGCGATTCTCAACGAAGTCGCCGATCTCCTCGACATCCAGGACGCGAACTCGTTCCGCGTCCGCTCGTACCGCAACGCCGCTCGCACGGTCGACAACCTGGACGAGGAGGTTGCCGCGCTGGTGGAGCAGGGCGAGGACCTTTCGTCGCTTCCGGACGTGGGGACGAGCATCGCCGAGAAGCTCGAGGAGATCGCGAAGACCGGGAAGCTCGAGCAGCTCGAGGAGCTGCGCCGGAAGATGGGCGACGACGTGACCGAGCTCCTGCGGATACGAAACGTGGGCCCGGCCGGCGCGCGAAAGCTGCACGACGAGCTGGGTGTCTCGGATGCCGAGGGCGTGGTCCGCGCCGCCGAGGAGGGCAAGATCGCCGAGATCGACGGCTTCGGCGAGAAGACGCAGGAACAGCTCCACGAAGAGGCGAAGCGCTACCTGGAGGGCGGCGCGCGCGACCGGATCCCGCTCGGCGAGGCGGACGAGGTGGTGGAGCCGCTCCTCGACTACCTGAACGGGCAGCAGAGCATCGATCGAGCGGTCGCCGCCGGCAGCTACCGGCGCCGGAAGGAGACGATCGGCGACCTGGACGTCGTGGCGGTCTGCGACGACCAGGATGCAGCGATGGACGCGCTCGTGAAGTACGACCGGGTGGAGAGCGTCGTGTCGCGCGGGTCGACCCGTTCCACCGTCGTGCTCGCCTCCGGCCTCCACGTGGACCTGCGCGCGGTCGGCCCGGAGAGCTTCGGGGCCGCGCTCTACTACTTCACCGGCAGCAAGGAGCACAACATCGCCACGCGCCGGATCGCTCAGGAACGCGACCTCAAGATCAACGAGTACGGCGTCTTCCGCGGCGACGAGCGGATCGCCGGTGAGACCGAGGAGTCGGTCTTTGAGACGATCGACCTCGCCGTCGTCGCGCCGGAGCTTCGCGAGAATCGCGGCGAGATAGAGGCGGCTGCCGAGGGCCGGCTCCCCGATCTCATCGAGCTCGGCGACATCCGGGGCGACCTCCACACGCACTCGACCGCGACCGACGGACAGAGCACGATCCGCGAGATGGCCCGCGCCGGCGCCGACCGCGGATACGAGTACATCGCGATCACCGACCACTCGCAGCGCGTGACGATGGCGAACGGCCTCGACCCGGAACGACTGAAGGACCAGATGAAGGAGGTCGACGAGCTACTCGATGAGATCGACGACATCCGCGTGCTCTCCGGCATCGAGGTCGACATCCTCGCGGACGGTACGCTCGACCTCCCGGACGAGCTCCTCTCCGAGCTCGACGTGGTCGTCGCCTCGGTCCACTATGAACGCGACATGAGCGAGTCCAAGATGACCGACCGGATCGTCGCCGCGATCACGAAGCACCCCGTCTCGATCCTCGGCCATCCCACCGGCCGCATGATCGGCGCGCGCGAGCCGTACGACGTGAACCTCGTCGCGGTCGCGGACGCCGCCGCGGACGCGGGCGTCGCGCTCGAGCTGAACGCGAATCCCGAGCGGCTCGATCTCTCGGACGTCGCGTGCCGAGCCGCGATCGAGGCCGGAGCGAAGCTCGTCATCTCGACCGACTCGCACTCGACCGGCAACCTCTCGTTCATGCGCTACGGCGTGGACACCGCCCGTCGCGGCTGGGTGGAGGCGAAGGACGTGCTCAACACGCGGCCGTGGAGCGAGATCGCGAGCACGCTGAAGCCCCGGAGGTAGCATGGCAAACGAGTTCCTCTCATCGCCGGACAAAGAGCGGACCGCACCCGAGGAGATTTCGCGCGAACAGGCGAAGCGCGAGGTCGGCGATCTACGCGAGGCGATCGAGCGGTTCAACCGCGCCTACTACGTAGAAGGCGAGCCGGTCGTACCCGACGCAACGTGGGACCGCCTCTTCCGCAGGCTCCAGGTGATCGAGGATCGGTTCCACGATCTTCGCGACCCCGCGTCGCCGACTCACCGCGTGGGCGCTCCTCCGGTCGACGAGCTCGAGAGTGTGGACCACACGGCGCCGATGCTGAGCCTGAACGCCGTGCTCGAGGAGTCGGAGGCGCGATCGGCATTCGAGACGGTGGCGAAGGCGGCCGGCGGGCACGGAGCCGTGTGCGTGGCCGAGCCCAAGATCGACGGTCTCTCGCTGGAAGCCGTCTACGAGAACGGCACGCTCGTCCGCGCCGCGACGCGTGGAGACGGACGGACCGGCGACGACGTCACGCTGAACGCGCGCACGATCCGCTCGCTTCCGCTCCGACTCGCGGCAGAGCCGCCGGCCGAGCTCGCGGTTCGCGGCGAGGTCGTGTTGCGCCGTGATGACTTCGTGCGCCTCAACGAGCAGCGTCTCGAGCGTGGCGACGAGCCGTTCGCGAACCCGCGGAACGCGGCCGCCGGGGCGATCAGGCAGCTCGACTCGAGTGCCGTCGCGGAGATGCCCCTCGATATCGTCGTGTACGACATCCTCGCATCCTCGGACGAAGGCCCCGCGACGCACGAGGAGGAGCTCGCGCTCCTCGCCGACTTCGGCTTCCCGACCTCCGATCTCAACACGCCGGTCGAGGCGTTCCGCGAGCTCGCCGAGTACCGCGCGCGCCTCCTGGACGAGCGCGACGAGCTCCCGATCGAGCTCGACGGGATCGTCGTGAAGCTCAACGACCTCGCCGCGCGCGAGTCGCTCGGCGTACGCGACCGGAGCCCCCGGTGGGCGTTCGCCTGGAAGTTCCCGCCGAGGAGGGAGCGGACCCGCGTGCGCGAAATCACCGTGACGGTCGGGCGGACGGGGAAGCTCACGCCGGTGGCGCTGCTCGACCCCGTCGAGATCGGCGGCGTGACGGTGAGCCGCGTTTCGCTCCACAACGCGGACGAGGTCGAGCGGCTGGACGTTCGCGTGGGCGATCTCATCCGCGTGGAGCGTGCGGGAGACGTGATCCCGCACGCGGTCGAGCGTATCGGCGAGCGGGGACGCGAGCGAAGCGAGCCGTTCGTCATGCCCGACTCGTGCCCGGTATGCGGTGGGGCCGTGCGCCGCGAAGGCGCTTACCACGTCTGCACGAACGGCCTCGCGTGCCCCGCGCAGCTCTCCGGCACGATCGAGCACTACGGTTCGTCCGAGGCGCTCGACATCGACCACCTTGGCGAGAAGACCGCCGCCCTGCTCGCGGAGGCGGAGCTCGTCTGCGACCTTGCCGACCTCTACGAGCTCGTGCCGGAGGACGTGGAACCGCTCGAGGGGTTTGGCGAGCGAAGCGCGCATCAGCTCGTGGACGCGATTCAGGAGCGGCGAGAGCCTCCGCTCGACCGCTTTCTCTACGCGCTCGGGATCCCCGGCGTGGGGAGGCACCTCGCGCGCCTACTCGCGCTCGAGCTCGGCGAGCTCGACTCGCTGCGGAGGGCGAGCGTGGAGACACTCCGAAACGTGCGCGAAGTGGGCGAGGAAACCGCACAGTCGATCCACGCCTTCTTTGCGGACGAGCGAACATCGCGGACGATCGACCGCCTGCTGGCCAAAGGAGTCGAGCCGCAGCCGATCGGCACGCGGGAGGCCACGCTCGAGGGGCTCACCATCGTGGTGACCGGCTCGCTCGATGAGTACAGCCGCGACGAGGCGAAGTCGGAGATCGAGCGCAGAGGCGGACGCGCAACGTCGAGCGTGAGCGGCGAGACCGACTACCTCGTCGTGGGCGAGAACCCCGGTTCCAAGCTGGACGACGCGCGGAAGCACGACGTCCCCTCGATCGACGAGGAGCAATTCAAGCGCCTCCTCGCGGGCAAGCGGCCG
>JBKHII010000079.1:0-10357 GCA_046538735.1 Spirochaetales bacterium | reverse complement strand
AGATCGGAGACGACGAGATACTCGCGCACATCGTGAGCGACAGCATCTGCATGTCCAGCTACAAGGCCGCCACGCAGGGAGGCGACCACAAGCGCGTCCCGGCGGACGTGGCGACCAACCCGGTCATGATCGGGCACGAGTTCTGCGGCGAGCTCGTGAAGGTCGGCGCGAAGTGGCGCGACCGGTTCACCGAAGGAAAGCGGTTCGGCATCCAGCCCGCGATCTTCTACGAGGGCGGACCGGTCGGCATCCTTTCGGCCCCCGGCTACTCGTACCGCTACGTGGGCGGCGCCGCGACGCACATCGTGATCCCGAACGAGGTCATGGAGCAGGACTGCCTCCTGCCCTACGAGGGTGAGGCGTACTTCATGGGCTCGCTCGCGGAACCGGTCAGCTGCATCGCGGGTGCCTTCCACGCGCAGTACCACACGAAGCACGGTTCGTACGAGCACGAGATGGGCATCGTGGACGGCGGCTCGCTCGCGCTCCTCGCCGGCGTGGGCCCGATGGGGCTCGGCGCGATCGACTACGCGATCCACAACGAGCGAAAGCCGCGTCTGATGGTCGTGACCGACATCGACCAGGCGCGCATCGACCGCGCGAGGTCGATCTACACCGTAGAGCACGCGGCGGAGCACGGGGTGGAGCTCCACTACCTGAACACGCGCGATCTCGGCGACCCGGTCGGCGCGATCAGGAGGCTGAACGGCGGCGAAGGGTACGACGACGTATTCGTCTTCGCTCCCGTGAAGCCGGTCGTTGAGCAGGGAGATGCGCTTCTGGGAACCGACGGTTGTCTCAACTTCTTCGCCGGCCCCACCGACGCGGCGTTCAGCGCGTCGTTCAACTTCTACAACGTGCACTACGAGGCGCACCACGTCGTGGGCACCTCCGGCGGCAACACGAACGACATGCGCGAGGCGCTCGATCTCATGGGCCGCGGGATCGTGAACCCGGTGGCGATGATCACGCACGTGGGCGGGCTCGATTCGGTCGTAGACACAACGCTCCGCCTCCCGGAGATTCCCGGCGGCAAGAAGCTCATCTACACGAACAAGCGGATGCCGCTCGTCGCGATCGCCGATTTCGCCGAGCGAGGCACGGGCGATCCGTTCTACGCGAAGCTCGGCGAGATCTGTCGAGCGAACAACGACTTGTGGAGCGAGGATGCCGAGCGGTTCGTCTTGGAGCACGCCCCGAATGTGGAGGCGTGACCGGCCGGCCGCCGTCGCGGTGCTCGCAGCGCTCGCGATGCTCGTGGCTCCCACCGCGCTCACGGCGCTGCCGGCCCCGGACGAGCTCGCGGGCGACCGGTCGGCGGACGGCGGCCGCCCCCCCGACTGTGGAGCGAACCCGCCTGATACCGTCACGATCACGACCGTGCAATACGAGGTCCGCCGGGAGACCTACCTCTCCGTGGACCGTTTTCGCCGGGAGATGGAAGCGATCGTCCGCCACGCCGCGCTCCAGCACGATGCCGACCTCGTGGTCTTCCCCGAGTACGTGAACGTCTTCCTCATCGCGGCGGTCTACCCGAGCATCGCGGTCGAGGCGACCGACGTGAACGCAGCGGTGCGGCTCATCGCGGCGCAGGCGAACATCGAGCCCAACATCAAGGAGATTCTCCGCGCTCACGCTGCGGAGATCGCCGCCGCGGCGAGTGGCGTATGGACCGATCTTGCCGAGCAGTACGACGTTTCGATCGTCGCCGGCACGGTGTTCGCGCTCGCTCGCGCAGGCGACTCCGAGCTCAGGAACCGTCTCCTCGTGGTGGACGACGACGGTCGCGTGGTCTACACGCAGGACAAGGCGTACCTCACGGCGGAGGAGGAACGCCTGCTCGGCCTCTCGCCCGCGCCGGTGTCGGAGGCCGAGCTCGTCGCGATCGAGGGGCTGGACGTGGGAATCACGATCTGCCGGGACACCTACTTCGGCGCGTGGGAGACGGTGTTCCAGGGGATCGACCTCTGGATCGATCTGCGGGCGAACGGCGAGCCCTACACCCGGGAGGTGTACGAGCGCTTCCTCAAGACGCTGCCCGAACGAGTGCGCGAGAGCGACGCGGTCGCCGGGGTCAACGCATCGCTGACCGGGGAGTTCCTCGGGTTCCTCTGGGAAGGTCCATCGTACGCGGTAGACGCAACGGGACGCCGGGTCGCATGCTCGAACGACCCGCGAGGCACCGAGCTCACGACCGTAGACCTCGTCCGCACGAACGGGAGCTGGACGATCCGCCCCACGGCGGTTCAGAACCGGTAGCGTATCCCGAGCCCGCCGAACGGCGTGAATTCGGTCCGCGGGTAGACGTTGAGCCCCGGAGCGAGCTCGAGGAACATCTCGATCGGGGCGTCCGCGAACTCGTATACGACGCCGAGCGGTATCCGCCCGCCGATCACGAGCGCTTCGCCCATGTAGATCCTCGGGCCGATACCCGCGAAGAACAGCAGACGCCCCACATCAACATTCAGCCCCAGATCACCGAAGTGTTGCTGGTAGTCCACGTGCACGTAGAAGGCGTTCTCCGGCACAAACGACCAGGCGACCGCAAGATCCAGCGACGCATCGCTCGAGAGCCATTGCTTTGCCGAGAGACCCGTCGGTTCTCCCAGAATGACCCCGAGACTCGTCTGAGCCGTCGCAGCGGAAGCGAGTACGAGGACGGCACAACTCAGCAGCACATATCGTTTCATTTGAATCTCCTACGACAGCATGATCTGGCCGCCTGTTACCGGGACGGCCTGGCCGGTTTCGTATCGCTGTTCAACGACGTAGAGAAGCGCCCGCAGCACGTCCTCGCCGTCACACCCTCTTCTCATGGGCACCTGCGCCTCGTAGTACGCCTTCACATCGGCGATGCTCGTCGCACCGGGTACTTTCCCCGCTCGAAGGTACTGAAAGAACAGACCGCCGTCCGGGTCGGACCAGAGCGGCCCGTCGAAGTAGTTGCCGGGACAGATCGCGTTGACTTTGATGCGGTCGGCGACCAGCTCGAGCGCGAAGCTCTGCACAAGACCGATTCCGCCGAACTTGCCGCCGGCGTACGCGCCGTTCTTGGTGCTGCCCGCGAGCCCGCTCTTCGAATTGATCTGCACGATGTCCGTGAAGCGATCCTCGGGACCGGCCGCGTTCTGCTCCGACATGACGCGCGCCGCGTGTTTGGCGCACAGGAAGAAGCCCTTGTAATTCACCTTCGTCACGAAGTCGAAGTCGCTCTCCGGCAGTTCCTTCACGCTTCCCGCGCGCAGCACACCGGCGTTCGCTACGAAGAGGTCGATGCCTCCGGCGAGACGGACGATCTCGTCCACGGCGGCCTCAACGGACGGTTCGTCCGCCACGTTCACGTGGACCGCCGCGGTGACCGGCCCGGTCTCTTCGTTGATCCGCCGCGAGAGGTCGCGCGCGCCGTCCTCGTTGAGGTCCGCGATGATCACCCGCGCGCCGTTCCGCACCAGACCGTGTACGATCTGCTCGCCGAAGCCTTGCGCGCCTCCGGTCACGACCGCCACGCTCCCGCAGACGACACCGGCGCGCCCTCCGATCTCCGACTCTCCAAAGAGCGATTCTCGCTCGCGCGCCGACGGCTCGCACAGCGACGAACCCACGACGATCGAAGGACCGCCCGACATGAGAACGCGCCGCGGAATCGAACCGCCGGCGTCCACGCGTCGGGCAACTGCCTCGATCGCCGCCGCCGGACTCGCGGCCTCCTCGCCGGAGAGCGAGATCGAGTCCGAGGACTCCGGGGCCTCATCCGAAGTCTCGTCCACGGCGAGCGTCACGGCGGGGTGGTGTCTGAGCAGCGTTCCGCGCAGTCGCACGAGGAACGATCGTACGTCGGCAGGACTCATCGGCTCCCTCCCTCGAATCCCGCGACCGTTACCGCATCATCCGGGTGCCGTGGGTCGAGCGCGCGGCCGATCGCGGCGTACCGTTCGATTCGCCCCGGCAGATCTCCACCGACCGGATTGCGCGGCGAGAAGAGCGAGTAGTCCGGCGATGCGGACGAGAGCCGCTCGTGCGCGACGAGCGCCCAGGTCGCGTCGGTGAGATGACGGAACTCGGGACGCAGGATCTCTTCGCAGGTGAAGTCCTGTCGCGACGAGTTGATGTCCACACCGCTGATCTCCATCAACGCATGGCGGCGGCAGAGCGCCTGCACACGGAGAAGCTGCGTGACGGTGTTCCGAGGCGGCATATACGTTACCGCACGAAAGCCGATTCCCGCGATTACCTGGAACAGCTCTTCTAGATAGCCGTCCTCGAAGGCCGCCGCCTTCTTGTCGCCGGTGGGCGACTCCGCCACGTCTCCGAGGTAGGCGTACGCCGGAATGGCCGCGATGGAGTTCGCGAGCTCGACCGCCTCCGCAACCGGAGGACACTCGGCGCCGGACGGTTGAACGTAGAACCGGGGGAGAAACGAGCTCCTCAGTGCACCAAGGAGATCGTAGACGTAGTGCGGGTTCGCCTCGTCGTCCAGATAGCCTCGCAGTCGAGCGCGGAGCGGCCCGCTCAGCGCATCCTCAACGAACCGGCGAAGCGACTCGCCCCGTCCGAGCCAGTCGACAAGCGCACGGCTCGCCGCGTAGAGAATATGACGCTCGGTGATGCTCCCACCCTCGGAGGCGTTGGAAACCGCGACCACGTCGTTGAAGGTCGGGGCCGGAGCACCGGCGGCGGCGAGCAGGCCGCTCATCGCCTCGGTCTGCTCCCGGTTTCGCTCGTTTCTCCGATCCCGGATCGGAGCGAGGTACGCGTCTACCTCCGAGATCCGGGGAGCCGGAACACCGTGGAACACGATGTACGCGAGCGTCTCTCCGTCCGGATTGTTGATGCGCCGGCCCTCGAGCGGCGTTCCGGCGAAGCTCACGCGAAGCTCGCACCCGACTGTTCCTCCGATCGCGAGAAGCGAGCACGCCTCCAGCATCTCGGTCGCGGCCGCGATCGAGTCGTGATCAACGCTGCCGACCGCTCGCAGACCCGCGGCGCGCGCCGACCAGGCCGCGGCGGCGGGCGAGTACGGACTGAACGAGTAGGTCGTATGGACGTGATTGTTCACCTGCTCGGTGAAGGCGACGTCGTTGATCCCGTTGATATTCTCGCGCACGTGGTTTCGAAGGGCGTCCAGCCGCTCTGCCCGCGTGGGAGCATTGA
The DNA here is from genome assembly GCA_046538735.1 of Spirochaetales bacterium. Lineage (GTDB taxonomy): Bacteria > Spirochaetota > Spirochaetia > DSM-27196 > SLST01 > SLST01. The sequence continues at coordinate 5,206 of JBKHII010000079.1, read as the reverse complement.
TGCCGTATGGAAGCGTCATGAAATCTACTTGGTCCGCAGCCGATCGATGAGCTCCGCAACGATCGCATCCGCGGCGTCGTTGTCTACCTGGCAGGTTCCGGCGGACAGGTGGCCTCCGCCACCGTACTCGAGCATCAGCTCGCCGATGTTGGATTCCGAGGTGCGGTTGAAGATCGACCTCCCCACGCTCAACACCGTGTTCTGCTTCTTGAACCCCCAGATGACCTGTACGGAGACGTTCGTCTCGGGAAAGAGCGCGTACTTGATGAACCTGTTCCCGGCGTAGATCGTCTCTTCCCCTCGAAGATCCACCACGAGCACGTTGTCGTGAACCGCGGAACACCGGCGCGTCTGCTCCTGGAAGAGGCGCTCGTGCTCACGGTAGAGGTCCACGCGCTCGCGCACGTCCTGCAGCTTCAGGATCTCCTCAATGGGATACTCGCGGCAGTAGTCGATGAGGTCCATCATGAGCTGGTAGTTCGAGATGCGGAAGTTCTTGAACCGCCCGAGCCCGGTCCGAGCGTCCATGATGAAATTCAGCAGGTTCCACCCGCGCGGCTGGAGCACCTCGTCCATCTCGAAGTTGGCGGAGTCTCCCTTGTCAACGGCTTCCATGAGCTCCACCGGTATGTTCGTGAAGCGTTCGCTGCCGCCGTAGTAGTCGTAGACGACACGCGCCGCCGAAGGTGCGTCGGCGTCGATGATGTAGTTCTCGTGGTTCTGGTTGCGTCTGGATTCGGAGAGGTGGTGGTCGAAGGCGAGGTGGACACCGTCCACGAAGGGAAGATTCGTGGTGATGTCGTTGTCGCTGATGGCGATCAGGCCATCCTGCATATCCTTCGGGTGAACGAACTTGATCTCGTCGATGAGATCGAGCTCCTTCAGGAGCACCGCGCACACGAGTCCGTCGAAATCGCTGCGAGTCACGAGGCGGTACCGCTTTTTCTCACCCCCCATGCATTCCTCCCGTGTCCGGCCATGCTACCGGAAATGCGGACGCTGCTTCAAGATAACCCCTTCCTTGCCTTTTTCCTACCGCTCGGTTAGAGTCGCACAATGATTCTGGTTGGCGATATTGGAGGTACCAACACCACCATCGCGGCGCTGGAGGAGGCCGACGGTCGATTCCAGATCGTAGCGCGAGAGCGCTACGAGACCCCCGCGCTCCGGGGAATCGGCGAGGCGCTCGAGCGGTTTCGCGCCTCGCACGGCGATTCGTGGAACCTCGTCCGCCTCTGCTGTCTGAGCGCCGCGGGTCCGGTTCGAGACGGAGTCTGCCGGATGACGAACGCGGGAGTCACCGTTCGGGACAGCGATGTCCGATCGGTCGTGGGCGTGCCGAGTTTCGTGATCAACGATTTCAGCGCCATCTGCTACGCGCTCCCGCTGCTCGACACGCACGATACGATCAACACGCTCGCCTTCGTGCACCCTGACGGATCTCGCCCGCAATCGCACGGGAACGTACGCGCGGTGGTTGGCGCCGGTACCGGACTCGGCACGGGATTCCTCATCGAAGACCGCGGCCACTACGCCGCGCACCCCTCGGAAGGCGGCCATTCGGACTTCGCCCCCACGGACGAGCTGACGGACGAGTTCTGCACCTTCCTGCGATCTCGCTTCGAGGTCGCCCCGGGCGTGGAGCAGTACCTCTCGGGACAGGGGATCGCCAACGCATTCACCTTCTTCCTCGAGACCGGTCGCCTCGTTCGCGACGAGACGGTCAACGAGATCGCCTCGCTGCCGGACCATCGGAAGCCGGGTCCGGTCGCGACGTCGGCATCCACGCATCCCGGCCTCGCCGAGATCATGCGCCTCTTCGTCCGGATCTACGCCGCCTACGCGCGCAACACTGCGCTCTTCTTCCTCCCGCGCGGCGGCCTCTACCTCGCCGGGGGGATCGCCGCGAAGAACGAGCGGTGGTTCACCGAGGACGACCTCTTCATGCGCACCTTCGAAACCAACTATAATGACCGCATCACACCGCTCCTGCGGGACACACCGGTCGTCCTGATCAAGGACTACGACGTCTCGCTCTACGGCGCGGCGCACGCGGCGGTATCGATGGCCGACGTCTGAGTCGGCCGGCCTCGGCGTGGCATGAACGAGGAGCCAACATGGAGAGCTACCCCGAAATCACTCCCGAGATCCGGGAGAACATGGAAAGCAAGAATATCGACGTTGACCTCTCGCTCTCGATCCTCGCGGCGTACAATCGCGGCGAATACGATCACTTCGAGCCGATCACGGTGCAGGAGCTCCCGAACGTTGACGGCGAGACCGTTATCGACTTCACCGGCACCCCCTCGATCCGCGTTTCGAAGGCGATCGCGCGGGAGCGGCTCGCGGCGCTGATCCCGAACGCGATCGCGAACGATCTCGACCGGCTCGCGAACCGCGTGGACGGCGCAGACCTCGTCTTTGAGAAGGCGGCACTCGAGGAGCTCGGCCTGCTCCTCCTGCCGCGCGTCGCGTACGGCGTGCTGAACGGGGGATCGGCCACGAGCTACGCGGATACCACGAAGAACTCGAAGTTCAGCTCCGAGCTCTTCGAGCTTCTCGGCGACACCTTCGGCGAGATGGCTGAGCTGAGCCGGGGACGCGCGAAGGGTCTCACGCCGGCATTCGTCCAACCGGACGGCAGCTTCGGCCCGAGCTTCCTCCAGCTCAAGATGCGAAACCTGCTCATCATGGCGCTCAGGAGCAAGGCCGCGCTCGAACGTCACGCGCCCGGCTCGAGCGAATCGCTCCCGATGCCGCTCCTGCCGTTCTTTCAAATGACGAGCATCCACACGGACGACGAGCTCGCCGCGAGCTATACCGACTACCGCAGCGACGAGCCGCTCGCAGACCTCATCGCCCTGACCGGGCTCGATCCCACCGACCCCGAGGGTGGAGTCCAGCCGCTCATTTCGGCGTACACGCACGGCGAGCTGGGCCGGCCGAAGCAGGTATTCACGAAGGCGTGGGGGCGGGAGAACGAGACGCTGCCCCTCCCGGGCGGACACGGTCAGAGCTTCTGGGTCCTGAAGGACGTCTACCGTCGGCTCCACGAGAGCGGGAAGCGATTCGTCTACCTCGGCAACGTGGACAACCTCGGCTTCCTGCCCGACCCGGCGTCGATCGCCTACCTCGCGCTCTCGGGCAAGCAGGCGGCCTTCGACTTCGCGTACAAGACACCGGTGGACGTGAAGGGCGGCATCCTCGTGAAGGACCAGGCGGGCCACCTCAACTGCGCGGACATTGGGCCGGCGGTGAGCAAGGAGGACGTCGCAGCGGCGGAGTCCGCCGGAAAGCCGATCCTCTTCAACGCGGCGACCGGCCTCTTTGACCTCGACTACCTCGTTCCGAACATCGAGCGGATCATCAAGGAGCTTCCCACGAGGTTCACCGACCAGGACAAGGACGCCGGGCGGTACTCGCAGGCCGAGCAGGTCACGTGGGAGGTGCTCGGTATGCTGGACGACTTCCTCGTCTGCTGCGTCTCCAAGTGGGACCGCTTCCTCGCGGCGAAGCTGCTCTCGGAAACGCTCATGACCAGCGGCATCAAGATCCACGATCCCTCCTACCCCACGAGCGACGACCCCGCGCACGACCTCAAATCGACCGCCGAGAAGCTGCACGACGGCCTCATCCGCAAGCTCGAGGGCGACTACGGAATGCGCCGGGAGAACGGACGGTGGGAACCGATCCCGGCCGCCGAGGTCAAGGCTCGGATCGAGTCGCAGGACACACCCGCGAAAGGATCGTCCGCGTCATGAGCCGCCCCACGATCGAGCCCGACTTCTCGCGCGCGCCGCTCGTTGCCGCGATCGCGCAGGACGCAACGACGAAGGACGTGCTCATGATCGCGTGGATGGACCGCGAGGCGTGGGAGAAGACGATCGAGACGGGGTACGCGCACTACCACTCGCGCAGCCGCGACCGCCTCTGGAAGAAGGGCGAGAGCTCCGGGAACGTGCAGCGCGTGAGGGAGATCCGGGTTGACTGCGACGAGGATGCGGTGCTCATGCTCGTGGACCAAACGGGCCCGGCGTGCCACACGGGGAACCGCAGCTGCTTCTACCGCGACGGATTCGGACCGGCACAGGATTCATCGCCCGCGAGTCGCGCGTGAACCGGATCGCTCCTCCTTCTGAAAATCCTTGAAGAGCATGCTGTGCTGGATGCCGGTGTTGTTCTGGTATTTCGCGCTCGCGTACTTCTCGTAGTCGCCTTCGATCGTGTGGTAGAAGATCTGCGCGATCTGGACGCCGGCGTAGATGCGAATGGGTTGGACGCAGAAGATCTCGAGCGTCCAGAAACCCTGAAAGCCCACGTCGCCGAAGCCGGCGGTGATGTGCACGAACAGCCCGAGTCGTCCGATCGAGCTGCGACCCTCGAGCATGGGAACGTAGCCGTCGGTCGCCGTGTACTCGACGGTCCGGCCGAGATAGAGGCGGTGCGGCTCGAGCAGGAGCCCCTCCTCCGGGATCCGGACCTCGTCCGAGAGGTTCTCAACGCGCATGTCGAGCGTGTTCGAACGGTAGACTCGCAGCAGATTGTGAAGCGTGAGGTTGTACGAGTTCGGGTTGAGGCGCGAGCGGTCAAACGGATCGATGACGATTCTCGTTCCCAGATTCCGCTCGATTTCGCGTCCGGACAGGATCATGGATACAGAAAGGCCCTTGGTCCGACCGGCTTCGCTTCCGGATGCCGGCGGACAAAGGGCCGTGCGTTTACATCAGATCGCGGGGCTTGCGGCCGGTGTTCCCAGTCTTCTCACAGAGCGCGAAGTGACGCATCTTTCCGTTCTCGAAGACAGACTTCATGATGATCTTGCCACCCCAGCGGCTCGTAAGCTGCTGAGCGCCCTCACGACGAGCGTTCTTGGAAATGTTTCCAGCTGCCATAACTCCTCCTCGCGGGCAATTGTTGCGAAAAGATACGCGGCGTGCTCCGGGTTGTCAAGGCTCAGCGTCTCACAGCTCCAAGCAGCTCCATGTGCTTCATCAGGTGATCGCGAACGTTGCGCGTGTGCTGCTCCTCGTGGAGGTGGAGCGCGGCGAAGTAGCGCTCTCGCACGTCGGGGTCGCGCAGCAGGCCCCCGTACGAGATGTGCAGGAGCTGCCTGCAGTTCGGGTCGTTCAGGTAGTCGGGCAACTCCGCGTCGGTCGCCTGCTCGAGCGGCGCGATCGAATCGACGTCCGCGGTGATGTGGTACGCC
>JBKHII010000022.1:0-36835 GCA_046538735.1 Spirochaetales bacterium | reverse complement strand
ATGAGCACGACCGCGCTGATGTCGTCCAGACCGGCGATCCCCAGGAAGAGGCGCCCGTCACGGCTGTCCTCGCGTCTCTGTTCTTCCCATACCGCAACCGACACCCCCACACTCGTAGCCGTTAGCGCGGTCGCGACCACGATCGAGGGCACCAGATCGAGTCCGACCCAGTACCGAGCCGCGACGAAACCCAAGCCGCCGGCGACAACGACATTCGCGCCCCACGCGAGCACGACGTGACCGAGCTGCCTGACGAGCTTCGTGATGTCCGTGTGCATGCCCGCCTGGAAGAGCAGCGCGACGACCCCCAGCTTGCCCAGCACGTCGAAGAGGACGATCATGGGTTCCGGGACTCCGCCTCCGGCCAGGTACCCGGCGTTCATCCCGACACCAATGAGCAGGAAGGCAACCATCCCAGGCAGGCCGACCTTGCGGGCCGCGGCTCGACCGAGCATCGAGAGCAGCATGACTGCCGCGAGAACGAGGATGATGAGGGGTTCGTTGACCGTCAGGTCTTCCACCGGGGACTACACGAGATACGCGATCACGATCGCGACGATGAGCCCGCCGATCAGCACCCAGAAGAGCACACCGAGCGCCGTCACGGCCTCCTGCCGCGCCTCGATTTCGGCCTTCACTTCCCTCGTGGACTTCGGCGGACGCCGCTCGGCGAGCGCAGCCAACAGCAGGAAAATGAGTAAGGTCACTACGAGTCCGGGTAACCAGTACACACCGAACACGGGAGGTCCGTACGGTTCGATCCAGAGCCCGCCGGCCCACGCGAACAGAAAGAACAGCAGGAAGACGATCGCGAAGCCGGGAGCACCCTGTCTCCGACCGAAGAGACCGCCGAACAGCGCGGCCAAGAGCACCGCAACGAGCAGCGCGACCAATACGTCACCGATGAACATGATGCCTCCTACGAGACCTTGTGCAATTGCCATGCCAGTCACGAAAGACGAGCCGCCTGGCACCAGTCTTGCATGTCCCTTGATGGAGGTCTGCATGCAGAGTCACGAGCCCCAGATTGGGCCATTCTTCAAGGTGCGACGCTGGAACGAGAACAGCGTGGAGCAGCTCAAGACCGAGCTCCTCAAGGCGATCGCGCAGGACCCGGAAATCGGCGACGCCTCGAACATGGGGCTGGAGATCGGCACCGCGGGGAACGAGGTGAAGAGTATACGCCTGATCGGCGCCGCCGACAGCGGCGACGACCGCGACCGAGCCGCACGCATCGTAGCGGTGAACACCGCCGATGAGGTGGAAGTCAAGAACGATCTCGTCGTCCGGTAGGCGCTACTCGTCTCGCAGCGCGGTGTAGCCGCCCACGATGTCGAGCAACTCGGACGTGATTTCTTGTTGACGTTGCTGATTGTACGCAGAGCGCAGCTCGTCCAACCGCTCCTCGATGTTGCTCTCTGCCGAGTGCATGGACGATAGCCTCGCCGCATTCTCGCTCGCGAGACTCTGCGCCGCGGCACGGTAGAAGCTCGCGAAGAGGTACTGCCGCGTGAGCGCGCCGAGCAACGAGCGCGCGGGTGTGACGGCAGCGGGGATGCTCCTGCGGGTCCAGCTCCGCCGGGCGATCCGCTCGAGCCACGCTTCGTTGACCGGCACAATCAGTTCGTGGTGCGGATCGTAGGACGCGTGCTCACCCTCGGCATTGTAGAACACGACCACCCGGGTGATGCCCTTGCGGCGGAGCTGGTCCACCGCCACGATACAGTCGTCCACGACTCGCGGCAGACTCTCGAGCGACCCGGCCATATCCACGCTGCGCTCCACGAGCACGCCCCGATCCGTGAGCCGCGCCCCCACCCGCGGCCCCACGGCGACGACCTCCGTACGCGCAACCAGCCTGTGCGCGTAGTCCACCGCCCGCTCGGCGATGTGATCGCTGAACTGACCGCACATGCCCTGTACGGCGCCGAAAACGAAGAGCCCAGCACCTTCCGACTGCGCCGGCACGCCGCCAAGTGTCGCGCTGACGTGTCCGGTGGCGAGACCCACTTCCTCCCGACTCGACTGCAACACGATGTGCAGCCCGCGCTCGACCGTATCCATGTAGTTCTCGATCGCGTCGCGCGCCTCTCCGAACACGCGTACATTCACCGCAGCCAGCGCCTTCATCGTGCTCACGATCGATGCCATGTCCCGCGTGCTCGAGATCTTGCGCTCAAGCTTCTGCTTGGTCGCCATCGATCATCTCCCCAACAACCTTGTCGATAAGCTCGAGCATGGCGTCCCGTTCGTCGTCCGAGAGCCCCTTGCCGAGATCGAGCTTCTCCGCGAGGTCGTCGCGTTCGGCGCCGAACCGTTCCCTGATACGCTGCTTCGCTTCCTGAATTCGGTCGAGCGGAACCCGATCGAGCTTCCCGTTCGTCACCGCGGAGAGCGCCACGACTTGTTCGGCGACGGCAAGCGGCTCGTACTGCGGCTGCTTGAGAATCTCTCGCACTCGACGGCCGCGCGCGAGCGTACGCTGCGTTTCCTCGTCCAGACGCACCCCGAAGCGGGCGAAGTTCTCGAGCTCCTCGAACTGCGAGTAGCTCAAGCGGAGGTCGCCCGCTACCGCGCGGTACGAGGCTGCCTGGGCCGAACCGCCCACTCGCGACACCGACTTCCCTGCGTCCACAGCCGGCAGAACGCCCTTCTGATTGAGCGTGGGCGAGAGGTAGATCTGCCCGTCCGTGATCGAGATCAGGTTCGTGGGGATGTACGCGGAGAGGTTCTCCTCCTCGGTCTCCGCGATCGGGAGCGCGGTCAACGATCCGCCGCCGTGCTCCTCGTCCATCTGCGTCGCGCGCTCGAGGAGCCGCGAGTGCACGTAGAAGATGTCGCCGGGGTACGCCTCGCGCGCGGGCGGGCGTCGCAGCAAGAGACTCAGCTCGCGGTAACTCCGAGCGTGACGCGTGAGGTCGTCGTAGACGATCAGGACGTCGCGGCCCTTCTTCACAAAGTACTCGGCGATGCTTGTGGCCGCATACGGCGCGTTCACGTTCGCGCCGGGCGGGTCGTCCTCGTTCGCGACGACGATGATCGATTGCTCGGCTATCCCGTACGATCGGATGTCGTCTACGGCACGGGACACTGCGGAGGTTCGCTGACCGATCGCGCAGTAGACGCAGATCACGTTGGTGTCGCGCTGGTTGATGATCGTATCGATTGCCACGGCGGTCTTGCCGGTCTGTCGATCACCCACAATGAGCTCTCGTTGACCGCGGCCGATGGGCACCAGGGCATCCACCACCTGAAGACCCGTCTGAAGCGGCCTGTTGACCGGACTCCGGTCCATGATGCCGGGGCTCGGCTGCTCGATGCGGCTGTACTCGTTCGCGTCGATCGAGCCTCGGCCGTCGAGCGGTCGACCGAGCGGGTCAACGACTCTCCCCAGGAGCGCTTCCCCGACCGGAACGCTGACCACGCGACCGGTGCGCCGGACCCGATCGCCGGATGCGACGAGCTCGGGCCGGTCGATGAGCATGACGTGGACCTCGTCCTCAAGCAGCGAGAACGCGCTTCCGCGGGCGCCCGATTCGAACTCCACGAGCTCCTGGCTCGCGGCGCCGGGAAGGCCGGAGACCCGGGCGACGCCCTCGCCCACAGAGGTCACGCGCCCCACCTCGCTCATGCGGATCCGGCCCGCGCGGTCTCGCGAGCGCTTCGCGACCATTGCCGCGGCGTCTCGTGACGTCGCGAGCAGCGCGTCCACGTCGATTACCGTCTTGCCGGTCGACTCCGCCATCGCTACCTCGCCTCGATCAGCTCGGTGATCCCGCTCTCGAGCTCGGCCACGTGGTCGGAGACCGACCATCCGATTTCTCGGTCGCCCACTTGCATCCGCACTCCGCAGACGAGGTCGCCGGCTTCGGCGAACGAGACCGAGCTCGGCTCGCCGACTTCGCGAAGCTTGGACTCGATCCGTCCGCGTTCGTCGTCGCCGATGCGATGCGAGGTCGTCACCTCGACCTCGGCGCCGCGAAGCGTCTCGACCAGACCACCGCCTTGAGACCCGATCTCCTCAACGAGGCGCTCGACCATCCGGCGCTCGAGGCTCACGTTTGCGAGTGCGGTCAACGCGGACCTCGTGCTCTCCACGGTCGCCTTCGCGACCTCCTCGCGGACCGATCGAAGCAGACGCTCCTTGTCGGACTCGAGCGCCTGGAGCCACTCCTCGCGTTTCGCGTCGATCTCCTCACGGAGCCTCTCCGTCCGTTGTCGCTCCTGGCGATCCATCTCCTCACGCGTCGCGAGGAGCATCTCGTCGCGCTCCTCGTCCACACGCTCCATCTTCTCTTCGTACTCGGCCTTCAAATCCTCGGCCTCCTGCTTCTCGCGCTCCGCCTCGTCCCAGGTGTTCGCGATGCGTTCTTCGCGCTCGTCCATCGCCTTCGTCACCGGCTTGAACAGGAAGATCCGCAGGAGCGCCAGCAGGACGAGAAAGTTGAAGAGAGAAGCCAGGAAGGTGAACAGATCAAACTGCATCCCTACTCCTTCGTGCCCTGCGGGCCGCTATCCCGTGACCTGCGTCCAGAACGGGTTCACGAATATCAAGATGATCGAGATGACGAAGGCGTAGATTGCGGTCGACTCGATCATCGCGAGACCGATGAAGAGCGTCCGGCTGATCCGGTTCGCCTCGTCCGGCTGTTGCGCCATCGATGTCAGCGCCTGCGAAAGCGCGCGCGCTTCACCGAGCGCCGGAGCGATCGATCCGACCATGATCGTCGCGCCGGCCACGATAATCGAGACCATTCCTATCAACGATACGCTATCCATTCCGAGCTCCTTTCTGTTCTGATTCCTTGGGCTTGCGTTCCTGCGCGCTCCGGCTCCGGATCGCAGATCCGATGTAGACGGTCGCGAGCGCCGCGAATATGTAGGCCTGTATCTGTCCGATCAACAGACCGAGCGCCTCCATGACGAGCGGGACGAGAATCGGCGCGATCGTCAGGAGAATCCCAACGATCATGGTCCCGCTCATGATGTTCCCGAACAGACGCACGGCGAGCGACAGCGTCCGGGAGAGCTCGCTGATGATGTTGAACGGGAGCATCAACGGCGACGGCTCGATGTAGTGCCGGAGGTAGCCGCCGATCCCCTTCTCCGCCACGCCGAAGACCGGTACCGCGAAGAAGACCGCAATCGCGAGCGCGGCCGCGAGCGAGAACGAGCCGGTCGGCGGGTCGTAGTACGGGAGCACCGTCAGCAGATTCGCGACCGATATGAAGAGAAAGAGCGTGCCGATGAAGCTCAGGTACCCGATCCCGTCGCGCCCGAGCATCTCGCGCATCTGTTTCCGCACGGTTCCCACGATCGCTTCGAGCAGATTCTGCCACCGGGAGACGGTACGGCCGGTCGAGAGATTCCTCGTCGCGAAGTAGGAGATCGCAACGAGAACGATCATCACGGCCCACGTGAACACGATCGTGCCGTTCAGGACGAAGAAACCACGCTGCCGGAATACGATGCCGTCGGGAGTTGGTGTCACGCGTCCTCCTTGCGGGAATCGGGAGTTGGGGAGGATACCGACGCGAGGGCTCGCCGCCTCGCGAGCGCGACGAGCACGATGCGTGCGGCCGTGATTCCAACGAGGTAGGCGAGCAGGCTCCACGGCCCGAAGCTCGTCCCAACGAGCCACGCGGCGGCGAGCACGACCACGGTTCGGACGACGAAGCTTGCCGTGACGAGCAACCCGGGCCTGCGCGCGCGCGCGATGCGGCTCGTTGTGGCGTAGAGCCCCCCGAAGAACGCCGCGCCGGACGCGAACCCACCGGCAAGACCAACCGCGATCGCTACGAACTCAACGTTCATCGTTTCCACCATTCTCTGCCTCGTCCTCCTCGATCTTTCGCTCCTCGTGCTTCACCCAGTACCACGCGTTGAAACCGCCGATCGCGGCCCCCACGAAGACACCCATCAGCGACCACGAGTACGCCGATTCGAACCTGGTATCGAGCCAGATCCCCACGACGAGGACCGCGAGGAGCGGGATCGCGAAGGCCCATCCTACGAGCCCGAGCATCCCGAGCCCGAACCACGTGTGCTCCTGCCGGCGCTTCGCGCGCATCCGCCGCCGCTCCCGTGCCTTGAGCTCCTCTTCCAGCTCGCGCTCGCGGTCGCCCATCGCTACTCCTCTTGCTCGAACACCGATCGCGCAAGCTCCACCTCGAGCCGAGCCAGCGCCTTCTGCGCCTCCTTCGCGCGCGTCACGCGCTCCCGCCTGCGCTCCTCGAGCTCGGTGTGGATCTCGCCGAGCGCGCGCCCAACGACGGCGCGCGGCGTTGAGACCATGACGGTATCCCCAAGCTTCACGAGCGTACCGCCGTCCGCACCGATATAGTGCTCCTCGCCCTCGGCGTCTACGATCCGGATGAGCCCGGGCAGAAGCGCCGCCGCGCAGTCCACGTGGCGCGGGAGGAGCGTGAGACGCCCGATCTCGGACTCCACGTCCACGAGCTCGAGATCGGAGAAGCCGTGCGTGCGAGACGGGACGAACACCTCGAGTCTCACGATTGCGTCGCCTCCTCGCGCTGCTCGCCCGCTCCGGACCGGCGCTCGCCGTCGCGCGGCACCTCGTCCACGCTGCCGATCATGTAGAGCTCGCGCTCGTTCACACCCGCGAACTCGTCCGAGAGGATCCGCTCGCACCCGTCCAGGGCATCTTCGAGCGAGACGGCGCGTCCCTCCTGACCGGTGAACTGCTCGGTGACGAAGAACGGCTGCGTCATGTACCGTTCGAGCTTGCGGGCACGATTGACGGTGCGCTTGTCGTCCGCGGAGAGCTCCTCCATCCCGAGCATCGCGATGATATCCTTGAGGCTTTCGTACTCGGCGAGCGTCCGTCTGATCTCGCGCGCGATGTTGTAGTGACGCTGTCCCACGATCGTAGGAGAGAGCATCTTCGACTGCGATTGCAGCGGATCGATCGCCGGATAGAGCCCCTGGCTCGCGCGCTTTCGCGAGAGCACGATGCTCGCCGAGAGGTGGCCGAACGTGTGCACGGCGGCCGGATCGGTGAAGTCGTCCGCCGGAACGTAGACCGCTTGGACGGAAGTGATCGACCCTGCCTGCGTGTTCGTGATCCGTTCCTCGAACTCGGCAAGCTCGGACCCGAGGGTGGGCTGATAGCCCACCCGCGACGGGATACGTCCGAGGAGGCCGGAGACCTCGGCGCCGGCCTGGATGAAGCGGAAGACGTTGTCCACGAGCATGAGGACATCCTGCCTGCGGCTGTCCCTGAGGTACTCGGCGACCGTGAGCGCGGTGTGCCCCACGCGGAAGCGCGCGCCCGGCTGTTCGTTCATCTGGCCGAAGACGAGCACCGCGTTGTCCAGCACCTCCACCTCGCGGATCTCGCGATAGAGCTCCTCGCCCTCGCGGCTTCGCTCTCCGATGCCGCAGAAGACGCTCCGGCCCTCGTGAAACTGGGCAACGTTGTTGATGAGCTCCATGATGAGCACCGTCTTGCCGACGCCTGCGCCGCCGAAGAGACCCGCCTTGCCGCCCGCCTCGATCGGCGACAGCACGTCTATCGCCTTGATCCCGGTTTCGTAGACATCGCGACCGGTCTGTTGCTCCGCGAGCGGTACGGGCGGGTTGTAGATCGGGCTCCGCTCGCCGCGAAGCGGTTCCCCCTTGTCGATCGGCTCGCCGAACACGTTGATCATCCGACCGAGGAGCGACTCGCTCAGCGGAATCGAGATCGGCGCTCCGGTGTCGACCATCGGGGCGCCGCGTCGCAGCCCGTCGGTCAATGTGAGCGCGATGCAGCGAACCCGTGTGTCGCTGAGGTGCTGCAGCACCTCGAGCACGACGCGCGGCTCGTGGCCGTCCGGCGTGTGAAGCGAGTTACGGATCCCGGGAAGACCTTCGTCGAACGCAACGTCCACGACGCTGCTTCTGACGGACGCGACGCGCCCTTCGGCTCGAGCCATCATACCTCCTCTTTCATAAATGCAAGATTCGTGCCGCAAAGCGCGATCGTGGCGCAGTTACCCAGCGATCCGAACCCGCTCTCCCACGGGCAGCGCGAACTCCGTCTCCTCCGACCGCGCCGTCAGCTCGACTCCCGCTGTGTTCAACCGCGTCACGTAGGCGACCGATTCGCCGTCTTCGAGCACGATCTCGATCCGAAGTCGCTCGCCCTGGTGCAAGATCCTGAACTCAACGCGTCGCCAGTCGTCCGGCAGCTCCGGGTGGATCTGGATGTGGTCTCGGAAGAGATTGACGCCGGCGAAGCTCGTTACCACCATGTCGATCGAGCCGGCCATGACGCCGCAGTGAACTCCCTCGAGCGTGGTCCCACCCTGGGTGTCGAAGATGTCGCTCCGCAGACACTCCACAAACCAATGCCACTGGTCGTTCTTGTGCTCGTCCAGATAGCGGAGGATCGCCGAGTGGACGATCCAACTGAGCGTGGAGCCGTGGCTCGTCCGCTGAACGTAGTACTCGTAGTTGCGCCGCAGGAGATCCGTCCCGCTCACTCCGTCCTGGTTCATGAGCTCGAGGACGTGCTGCACCTGATCGGGGGCGAGGAGGTAGAACATCATGAGCACGTCCGCCTGCTTCGCGACCTTGTAGCGGTCGGGCGAGTCCCCCTCCGCCTTGAGTATCCGGTCCATACGCCGGACGTTGTCATACTTATGCCGGTATTCGTCCCAGTCGAGCTCCTCAAGATCCATGTAGCCGCTGAACTGGCTGATCACGCCGTCTTCGTTCTTCACGATGTTCATCTTGCGGACGATGTCGCGCCACTGCGGGAGCTCCTCCTCGGTGAACCCGATCCGTTCGCGCATCGCGGCCTTCGCCTCGTCCGTCAGATGCTCGTACGTCTCGTCGATCTTGTGCAGGAGCCAGACTGCCATCACATTCGTGTACGCGTTGTCTCGGAATCCGCCGCCGTCCAGCGCGGCGTCCGGATGCTTCTCGTGGAACTCATCCGGGCCCATCACGCCGCTGATGTGGTAGCGGCCGTCTCGCTCGTCGTACTCGGCGATGCTCGCCCAGAATCGGCCGATCTCCAGGAGCATCTCCATCCCGTACTCGTTGAGAAACTCCTCGTCGCCGGTCGTGTAGAAGTAGGTATAAATGTCGTAGCCGATCGATATCGAGATGTGTCGCTGGAGGTAGCTCAGGTCGGGATCCCACTCGCCGGATCTGGGATTGTAGTGCAGCTGCTGGCTCTCCGGGCCGCCGGTGTCTGCGCTCTGCCACGGGTACATCGCGCCTTCGTAGCCGGCTTCGCGAGCGAGCTTGCGTGCGGGATCGAGCCGGCGGTAGCGGTACATGAGGTGCGCCTTCGCGACCTCCGGAAAGCGAAGCGTGAAGAACGGCATGATGAAGACTTCGTCCCAGAAGATGTGCCCGCGGTACGCTTCGCCGTGCAGTCCGCGCGCGGGGAGCCCCACGTCGAATCGCGTGGTGTTCGGGCTCGCGGTCGACAGGAGATGGTACGCGTGGAGACGGAGTACCTGCTGGGCGAATCGGTCGCCCTCCACCACGATGTCCGCGATCCGCCACAGATCGTCCCAGCGCTCCACGTGGCGGCGCCGCTCTTCCTCGTAGGCGTCGACCTCCCCCGCGAGCTTCTCCGCGGCCGCGCGTGGATCGTCGGTGTCGTAGTCCGTGCCGGTGTAGATCGCGACGAGCTTGTCGATCGTCACCGATTCGTTCTCGGTCGGGTGCACCTCGAAGACCTCGGTCACGCGCTTCTCGTCGCGGTCGAAGGAGCGCTTCGCCGGAACGCCGCCGACGACCGACGTGCGTGCCCGCATGCAGACCGCGTGATCGCTGTTGATGGTCTTCATCTCCAGATACGCGCCGTTGTCGCGCTCCTCCGCGGTCACCGGTTCCAGGTGGTGCTGCTCGAGATCGCGGTAACGCTCCACGAGGAAGTTCCGCACATTCCCGTCGATCGAGGAACGGATCGTGATCGCGTCGCCGTGATTCATGGGCGTGACGGTGTAGCGCATCGCGGCGAGGTGGGGCCGATCCATACTCGCGAACCGCTCGGTCCGGATCGCGGTGATGCGTCCCGCGTCGTCGCGCAGCGTGAGGTCGTGGTGCGTGATCGCGCGCCGCAGGTCGGTCCAGTGGCGGTACCCCACGACCTCGCAGTTCTCGGGCGAGAGCGGGGGACCGCCCTCCACGTGCGCCGTCATCGCCGTCCAGTTGGGACAGTTCACGAAGTCGTTGTTGTAGATCGTGCGACCGTCCACCTCGGTCCCGGCGCAGTCGAAGAGCCCGGCGACGTACGTCCCCGGATTGTGAGTGTTGTCCTCGATCCCTTCGCTCTCGAGCGAGCCACGGGTTCCGAAGTAACCGTTGCCGACCGTCGTCATCGTCTCGCGCAGCCGCTCGTCCTCGTCGCGCACGCCGCGATACGAGATCTGCCACGACTTCGATGGAAGCTGCTCGGCAAACCAGTACGTGATGTCCGAGACGTCGATCTCCTCGAGGCCGGCCACGACGATGTCCGCGCCGTAGTGGAACAGGCGCTCGGGATCGGCTCCTGGCGCCACGCCGAGGACGAGGCCGAACCCACCCTTCTGTCCCGCCTCCACGCCGGCGTACGTGGCATCGACCATCATCGTTTCGATCGGTGACGTCCCGATCCGCTCTGCTGCGAGCAGGAGGATGTCCGGATCGGGCTTGCCCTTGAGGTCGAGCTCGTGGCTCACGTTCCCGTCCACGATCGCGTGGAACTTCTCCTTGATGCCCGTCTGCTCCATGACGTACGTCGCGTTCCGACTCGAGCTCGCGACGGCCACGCGAACGCCCCGCTCCGCGAGCTCCTCCACGAGGCGGATCGACGCACTGAACACCTCGGCGCCTTCCTCGCGCACCAGCTCACAGAACCGCTGATTCTTCCGGTTCCCGATCGCGCAAATCGAGCCGCTGCCGGGCTCGTCGTCTACGTCTCCGTACGGCAGGGAGATATTCCGCGATTCGAGGAAACACCTCACACCCTGGTACCGCGGTCGCCCGTCCACGTAGGGGACATAGTCTTCGTCGTGAGTGAACGGCTCGTAGTCATCCCCATGATGCTCCTCGAGAATCCGATCGAACGTCTCCTTCCACGCCTTGAAGTGAAGCTGAGCCGTCTGGGTGATCACCCCGTCCAGATCGAAGATCGCGCCCTTGAAGCCTACCTCTGCCACACCATCCTCCTTGGAAGAGCGAACCTCTCTCGTCACTGCGCTCCACGCTCTGCGGCGAGCCGGTGCAGCGCGAGGACGAGCGCGTCCGGCTCGGTTACGAAATGCGCACGCGGAACGACGTTCCGCACACGCTCGCGGAGCGCATCGTCCTGGGTCACGAAGACCGCGGCCGTGCTGCTCGCGGCCCCGAGCTCGACCGCCCTCTCTACCATCGGGACGTCCGACGAGGTATCGCCGCAGATGAGATTCGGTCCGCGGCGCAGGCCCAGGTCGAGCTCGGCGTTCACAAAGGCGATGCCGTCGCCCTTGGTGAACTCGTGACCGTCGTCCGCGGTGAGCGTGATCTCGATGTCCTTGCCGGTGTCCTCGATGCCGAAGACCGAACCGTTCGGGTCCAGCGAGTGAACCGTCGACCTGACCTCCTCCAGGAACGACCGCGACACGTCGGCCGGGATCGACTCGTGGATGTCCTGGCGCCCGACCGTCGTCTGGCCGAACTTGTGCTGCACGCCGGAACCGATAACGCCGAAGGTACGGTACTCGTCGCGCGCGACGAGCGCATCAATGCGGCGGTTGAGCTCCTTGAGCCGCTCGGCCTGCTCCTCCTTGATTTCCATCGCGCCCTTGGTGCCGGCGCGCGTGTAGTACTCGCGCCCCTTGCTCCCGGCGTAGTGCGTGGTGCCGGCGGGCATCGCCGTCAGATCGAGCAGGCCCACCGACATGAGCGGTGCCGAGGTGAGGATCACGGAGTCGGCCGTAGCGGCCCGGGCGAAGCGCGAGAGGTAGACCGCGTTCCAGATCGACTGGTGGCTCGAGCGGTAGCGTCCGCAGTAGTTGTTCACCGTCCCGTCGCGGTCGGTGATGAATCGGACCGCCGAGGCCCGCCCGAGAAAGTCGCGGAGGAAGTCGAGCGCGTCCGAGACCTCTCGCGAGAAGGCGGGCCGGTCCGGGTCGTGCGAGGGAGCGTGCTGGTGCGCCGAGTCGTGGCGTTCCGCGAGGTATGCCTCGAACTCATCGTCGGCGTGATCCAGAAAGAAGATGTCCTTCTCGAGCTCGCCGCGCTCGTAGTCGAGCGTGACGATGGTCTCACGGCCGCCGGCTTCGAGCTTCTTGTCGAGCGTCCCTCCAGGCAGCTCGTCGATCGCCGAGAGCGCGTGTTCGAGCGACCGCCGCTGGTGCGGTGTGTGCGCCTGCATGAGGTAGTAGCCCACGATCGCCGTTCGGACCGTGTGGAGCTCGTTCAGGAAGCCGTAGAACCCTTCGAGCGACTGCATCGCAGCCTGAAAACTAGCCGCGTCCGGCCGGGCGGGACATACACCGATTGGGCTATGCGTCCCGGACGGGTTCTGCTACAGCGGCCGGCGGCGAAGAACGACGCAACTCCCACCGCGATGAACGCCTGGCCGATCGTCCACGGCATGGGCCGGATGAACGAGACGAGCCACGTGATGAAGACCCCGATGATGCCGCTGATGATTCCACGTACGAGTTTCATAGCTATGCTTTGCCTTCGTGGATCGGCGAGTCGTCAGCAGCTCGTCCGCGTCCTGCGGTTGAACACCGGGCCGGAGCCTCGCGTCCTTGAAGCTGCCGACCCCGTCGACCTCGGGCTCGCCCCACGAATCGCGGGTGATCTCGCCGACATACCCGGAGCGTACTCGTGCACGGTTGGCGACGCCGTCACCCGTTTGGACGATCATTCGGCAGGGGGAGTAAGCCGACGGTTCACTCGTCGAGCTCGCGCTCCTCGCGCTCCTCTTCGCGCGAATCGATGATCTCGCCCACACGCTCGATCCGTCGCTCCACTTCCTCCCGCTTCTCGTCCAGCTCGCGGCGGCGGTCCTTGTCGTCCGCCTCCTTCGCCTCCGACCCGAGCTCCTCTCGCCGGTGCCGAAGCTTCTCCTGCAGCGCGCGGAGCTTCTCGATCGACTCGGCCTCCTCCGCCTTGTCGAACGCGACCGCCTCCACGCTCTCCTCGGAGGCGGCGCGCTCTTCGTCCGCCGTTTTCTCGGCGCCGGTCCGCTCCGGAACGAAGCGATGGTCGGTCGGGTACTCCACGCGGTTCACGAATCCCGGCGAGACGATCTGGATCCCGCTCCCGTGAAGCGTAGTCACGATGCCGCGACGAAGCCTGGAACGCGCGCTCAAGAGCTCCTTCGTGTCCGAGAGCAGCCCAAAGACGCGATAGCGAATCGCGTGGTCGAGCAGCTTCTGCACGAGCACGTAGGGCTCCTCGAGCCCGGCTTTGGTCACGGCGTCGCGGAGCGCCTCCTCCGCGTCCGAGGTCGGGATGTCGTAGCCGAGCGAGACGTCCACCGAGACGAACGTGCCGCTGCTGCGCGTCACGTGCACGGGTCGCTGTGAGAGGTAGAGATTGGGGAGCGCGACGATGTCGCGCGTGATGAGCTGAACCTGCGTGTGAAGAAGCCCCTGATCGGTCACTCGGCCGAGGGTCTCTCCAACCTCGATGAAGTCGCCGGGTCGGTAGCTCCTGCTGAGCCGCATCATGATTCCGGCCATCGCATTGCCCACGATGCTCGTTGAGGAGAGCGCGATCACCGCGCTGATGAGCACGCCGAGCAGGCTCAGGATCTGCCCGCGGACGTCCGCCTCGATCGGCAGGAGAACGACGAACCCGAAGACGCCCGCGAGCACGATGAGCGTGGAGGCGATCTGTCGCTGGTAGGGAAGACTGCGTCCGTCTTTGCCGGCGTGCGCGAGAATGACCCTGGCGAGCACGAGCACGATTCCCGTCGCAACGACGACGACGATCGAGCCGAGCCACGGAGCGAAAGATTCCCACACATTGCTGAAGAACTCGCCGAGCCGCATGAACACCCCCTCCTACTACCCTACCACGAATCTCGCCGTTCCCGTATCTTCGGAGCATGGCCGCACCGCACCCAGCAATCCTCCTCCCGAACGTCGCCGTCGTCCTCGCCCGCCCGAGCGAACCGCGCAACATCGGCGCGACCTGCCGCGCGATCAAGAACTTCGGCATCCACCGACTCGTCGTGGTGACGGAAGCCGCGATCGACTACGACGCCGCACGTCCTCTGGCGATTGGGGCCGACGATGTGCTCCGATCCGCGGTCGTACACTCTTCGCTCGCCGAGGCGGTATCCGGCGCGACGCTCGTCGCGGGCACGACGCGCCGGCTCGGCCAGAAACGGAAGGACGTCTCGTACACCGCGTGGGAGTTCGCGGAGATGGCGCTCTCCCGCTTCGACCTCGTGGGCCCGGCGGATGCTCCTCGCGACTCGGACAGCCCCGCGGTCGCGATCGTCTTCGGAAACGAGCGCTCCGGCCTCTCGGACGACGAGCTCCAATGCTGCCACGTCGCGGTCTCCATCCCGACCTCGCCCGCGTGCCCGTCGCTCAACCTGTCGCACGCGGTCGGGATCGTCGCGTACGAGCTCTACAAGGCGGCGGCGGTGAGGACCGGCGTCGCGCCGACCGGAGCGGCACGATCGTACCCGAGCGCCATGGAGATCGAATCGTACGCCGACTCGATCGTGGGGTCGCTCGGTCGTCTGGGTTTTCTGACGCAGGAGGGTCCGCAGGGCATGCGAACCTTCGTGCGCGACATCGTGGCGCGCGCGTCGCTCTCGCGCGACGAGGCGTCGCGGCTGGACGCGCTCTTCGCGAAGCTCGCGGGAATGCACGGGCCGGACCGACGGCGCGTATCTCACCCATTCGGTGTATAGGGCGCGGCCGGCGGTGTACCTACCCTGATATGGGAGCCACAGATGACACGCGAATTGACCTATGAGGACGTACGGCCGGGCATTGATGTCTCGGATCTCGTATCCGACGCGAAAGGGGCGGCGTCGCGGCCCGGCATGATCGGGCAGGAGCGGGCAGAGAAGGCGCTGGAGTTCGGCATGAACGTGGACGGAAGCGGCTTCAACATCTTCGTTTCCGGGCCGAACGGCATCGGCAAGATGGACCTCGTGGAGCGATACGTGCGCCGCGTCGCCAAGGATCGCGCCGCGCCGCGGGACGTTCTCTTTCTGTACAACCACAAGGATCCGTATCGGCCGCGGCTGATCATGCTCCCGGCGGGCGAAGGAAAACGGTTCGCCAAGGAGATGGGTGAGCTCAAGCGCTACCTCGAGGAAGAGTTGCCGCGGATCTTCGAGTCCGACGAGTATACCCAGCGTCGGGACGAGGCGGTCGAGCAGTTCAAGCAGCAGGGCGAGTCGGCGAGCGACGAGATCCAGGAGAAGGCTCAGGAGTACGGCTTCGCGATGAAGCAGACGCTCATGGGCACGGCGCTCGTGCCCACGAAAGACGGGATGCCGATGAGCAGCGAGGAGATGCAGGAGCTCTCGGAGGATGAGCAGGCGGACATCCAGAAGCGCAAGCAGGAGCTCCAGGAGGAGATTGCGTCGGCCCAGAAGCAGTATCGGAAGATCAACCGCGAGGCGCAGCAACGGGTGACGGAGCTCGATCAGCAGATCGTCGCGAACAACCTGGAAGGCCATCTCGAGGATCTCCGAGACGACTACGGGAGGTACGACGGGGTGGAGCGTTATCTGGACGATCTGAAGGAAGACGTTCAGAACAACGTGGACACGCTCAAGCAGCAGAACGCCGACGGCGAGAACGTCCCGCTGCCGGTCCAGCAGCAGATGCAGCCGCAGCAGGACCAGTTCTACTCGCGCTTCAACGTGAACGTGGCCGTGGACAACGGCGAGACCGAGGGCGCCCCAGTCGTCGTGGAACGCAACCCAACGTACAACAACCTGGTTGGGACGATCGAGAAGGAAATGACGATGGGCGCGCTCACGACCAACTTCACGATGGTGAAGGCCGGCTCGATCCTCCAGGCGAACGGAGGGTACCTGCTGCTCCCGCTCGAGGACCTGCTCAGGAATCGCTTCGGCTGGGACGCGCTCAAGCGGGCGCTCGACTCGGGCGAGCTCCAGATCGAGGAGCTGCAGCAGCAGCTCGGCCTCATGTCCGTGAAGTCGTTGAAGCCGCAGCCGGTTCCGCTCGAGACGAAGGTCGTCCTCGTGGGCGATCCGCTCCTGTTCAGCCTCCTGCACCGATTCGATAAGGGTTTCAGAGAACTCTTCAAGGTGCGCGCCGATCTCGACACGAGAATGGACGACACGAAGGAAAACCGTGTCTCGCTCGTGCGGGCGTTCGTGGGTTTCGCCGCCGAGGAGTCGCTCGGCGAGCTGTCGAGCGAGGCGGTTTCGCGCCTCGTCGAGCACGCGGTCCGCCAGGCGGAGCACCACGAGCGACTCGGGATCCGGATGGAGGCGCTCTACGACGTCCTCCGGGAGAGCGCGTTCTGGGCCCGCCGAGAGGGGGCGAGACAGATCGACGGTTCACACGTGGAGCGCGCGCTGGACGAGAGCGTCTACCGCTCCGCGCTCGTGCGTGACAAGATCCTCGAGCTCGTGCGGGACGGCACGATCCTCATCGACACCCGGGATCGGCGCACGGGCCAGGTGAACGGGCTCTCGGTGATCGAGCCGGGGGAGGTCTCGTTCGGACGCCCGATGCGGATCACAGCGACGGTCGGCCCCGGCAAGGAGGGCGTCGTAGACATCGAGCGGAAGACCGAGCTCGGTGGGCCGATCCACAACAAGGGCGTGCTGATCATTACCGGCTACCTCTCCCGACTGGCGGGAACGCGACCGCTCGGCATGGACGCGCACGTGGTCTTCGAGCAGAGCTACGCCCAGGTGGAGGGCGATAGCGCGTCGCTCGGCGAGCTGCTCGCGCTGATCTCGGCGCTCGCCGAGGAGCCGCTTCGCCAGGACGTCGCGGTGACCGGCTCGGTGAACCAGTACGGGGATGTCCAGGCGATCGGTGGCGTGAACGAGAAGATCGAGGGCTTCTACGACCTCTGCAAGGCGACCGACCTCACGGGCAACCAGGGCGTGATCATTCCGGAGAGCAACGCGCAGAACCTCATGCTCAGGGCAGACGTGGCGAATGCCGTCCGAGACGGGTCGTTTCACCTCTGGAGCGTGGGTTCCGTCTCGGACGCGGTCGAGATCCTGACCGAGCACACCATGGACGGGGTCACGACCGCGATGCGCGAACGGCTCGACGGTTTCAACCGAGCGATCAAGGAGCTTGGAAGCGGCGAGGGTTAGCCGAGTCGCTTTCGGTTCGCGGTAGTAGGGATCGTGCTCCGTTGGTGGTACATTAGACCGAAGCAATGAGCAGTGATCGCCACGAGTCACGAGACATCTACCAGCGGCTCATCGCGCAAGGCACACCGGAAGAGGAGATCGAACAGGTCTATCGCAAGCTCCGGCAGGCGGGGTACGGCGAAGAGGCCGCTCGAGCGCGCCTGGTGGCGGCCGTCCGCCGGATGCGCGAGCAGCGAGCGGCGGCGCAGCGGAGGCGTGCGCGTGGCTCGCGCGACGCGGAGGCCGGACAGCAGTCGGACCGAGCGGCGGGCGATCGGCGCGCCGGAGACCTCGAGGGCAACGGCCTTGCAGGGACCGGCCCGAACCGCGACCGAAGACGGTCGTCCGCCGATCGGGTCGACCGACCGACACGGCGGATGGAGGACTGGTTCCCCGAGGTGCCGCCGCGCCTCCGGCGCCGGATCAACAAGTGGGCGCACCAGCAACGGCTCCTCATCACCGGCATGCGCGAACGGTGGCGCGACTTCCTCTCGGTCTTTCGTCCCTCAACACCGGACCTCGTGAATCCACGGTTGCTCCGAGCACTCGGTAGGCGCAAGCACTATCTCTCCGACAACCCGTACAGCTACACGCTCGCCACGACCCTGGACGCGCTCTACACCGTCTCGCGTGCCTTTCTCGGGCGAGCAGGCGGCTCTCGAGACGACGAGCGCAACGTGGGCGACGCGCTTCGGCGTCGCGACGCGTTCGCCCACGAGTATCTCACGCACTTCTCCCATTTCGACGAGACGCTCCAACAAAGCCTGTCGTACATCGACCTCGCGTACGCGAACCGCACCGACCTGCCGGTCGCCGCGCTCGCCCGGGTCACGCGCGAAACGTACCGGCTCGTGATGACGACCGAACAGGTATCGAGGGCGAAGGTGGACCACGTCTTCACCGTGGCGCACGACGTGCTGCTCGCGTACGGCAGGCACGACGGACGCGGAGTCGGCATGGAAGACATGGCCGCGATCTTCCAGATCTGCCTGGAGAACCTGCAACGCTTCAAGCTCGAGCTCTACCCGGTCGTTCTCAAGGCGATCAACGAGTTCTCCGAACCGAAGGACGAGTCCCCGGAGAAGCGCCGGCGGATCATGGAGTTCCTCGACCTGAGCGAGGAGGAGATCCTCACGGTCCGTGGTTTCTACCAGGAGGAGGCGAAACGGAAGGAGCAGATGCTCGCCGAGCAGCAGCTGCTCCAGCTCGAGCGGGCGGAGCGCGAGAAGGAAGCGGGATTCACGCAGCAATTCGAAGGTGTGCTCACGATCCTGGACGCCCTCTTCCCGTACTCCGGCATCCGCGACATGGACCAGGCCGAGTTCCTCATCCCCTACTTCGACGAGCGCGTCTTCGTGAACTCGCTCTCGTTCGATCACGGCGCAGGAAACGTGGAGGTCATCTCGCGTCACGACCCCCTCCAACCCATCCTGGTTCTTCACCGGATCGTAGACAACCTCCTCTCGGCGATCAACCACGTCCGCCTCGAGCAGGTGCTTGGACGCGACGACGTGGCGGAGGCGTTCGCCGAGATCAAGACCGAGTGGGAGGAGGTCTACAACTCGCTCTTCGCCCCCTATCTCCGCGCGCTGAACGAGTACGCACGCGGGCTCTCGGACGAGGAGTACGCGCGCAAATTCACGCACACGAGCGCGGCGAGGAGCCTCGAGGAGCAAATCAACCAGCTCCGCAACCGGGCGATCAAGGGGTACGGCCAGGCGGTCGTCCGGCAGGGCGACGAGTCGATCCCCAGGCTCTGGTCGCTCGCGGAACGACTGACGCTGCTGTTGGACGACGTGGGCGAGCACCTCCATCAGGACGTTGGCAAGCGGAAGGATCCGGTCTCGAAGCGGATCTACGAGGAGCTCGCAACCACGCCGGTGATCGACTTCAAACAGCACGCGACACCCGGCACGACCGCATTCAAGCCGGTCATCCGCCAGCTCCGGCGCTACGTGGAGGCGAAGTACCACAGCTCGCTCGCGAGCGTTCCGCGGGTCGCGCAGCTCTTCCTCGTGGACGTGCTGCGCGCCGTGGCCGAGCTTTACCGGCACATCCTGAACGACGAGAACAGCTTCCTGCGCGCGGTCGGCGGACGAATCATGCTCGCGGGAACCGAGGAACGCGCCGCGTGGAAACGCGAGCGAGAGTCGCGCGGCGACCTCGCCGAGCAGCTTCGCATCCGACTGGACGAGCACCTCGTCTCCGAGTACACGGACACGCTGACGGGCATGCGAACGAAGAACTTCTACCTGCAGAAGCTGCCGGCGGCGTACAAGAAGCTCGCCTCATCGGGAAAGCCGCTCAGTATCATCATGGTGGACATCGATCACTTCAAGTGGGTCAACGACGAGCTTGGCCACCAGAAGGGCGACGACATTCTCCGCGACGCCGCGACCACGATTCTGGACGGAACTCGCCGCGGCAACGACATCGCGATTCGCTACGGCGGTGAGGAGATCATGATCGTCACGCCGGTTCCGCTTCACACCGCGATCGCGCTCGCCGAGCGACTGCGATTCACGCAGGAGAAGAACGTCCACGAGCGCGATCTCTACGCGCCGGTCGCATCGATCGGTGGCGAGAAGGGAGAGCCGTGCGGAACCTTCTCCGTCGGCGTGATCGAGCGCGCGCAGGGCGAGTCGCTCGAGGCGTGCGTGGAACGAGCGGACAAGGCGCTCTACGAGTCGAAAACCACTCGGAACGCCGTGACCGCCGGCCACGCTCGCCCGATCGGCGGCAAGAGCTTCGAGAAGTATGCCGAGTACGCCGAACGGGTGCGCGCGAAGCAGCAGGCGCCGGCCGGGGAGGGCGAGGGGTAGGCGCGCGACGCCTCTCAGTCTGAGTGGAGGACGAATGCGAAGTCTGCCAAAGGCAGCGGATACCGGATATCGTCGACGAGCTGCCCGGCATCGACCGGAACCGTAAGATATGTCCAGTCAGCAGACTGCGACTCGACAACAACAATACCGGCCTGATCAGCCTCCGTGATCCCGGTCATCCTGCCGTCGGGGGTAATGGGGGCACTGGGGCCGGATTGCGATACATGCAAAACCGGCACGTCGTGAGCCGTGGAATAGAGCCTGGCATACGACAGGTGGATCCATGGCGAGAGCCGCAAATCCGCAGGACTCAGGGCTGCTTTGCAGCCGACCCTCCGGCACCAGATGAAACTCGCTGTCGGTTCTATTGATTGCAAGAAGATACCACACATAGCCGCAGCAAAGCGCCGCTGCGAGGAGCAGTGTCCCCGCGCGGCTATGTTTGATCGTTCTCGGTATCACTGCACCGGCAGAAAGTCGTCGCGACTGAGGATGCGCACATCCACCAGCTCGCACAACGGCTGCGGATGAGCCTGGCGTGACTGTGTCTCCACTGCGTCATACAGGCCAAGCGGTTCCGGCAGCTTGCTGATAAGGGTTGGCAGCGGGCTTCCCGCAAACGCTACCGCATCGGAATTCCGGTAATTGGCATTGACACGCTGCATGTAGCTCAATGGATCATCGAGATCAGCGGTAGATTGCATGGATATCAGTGCATCCATCAGATAGCCTTCGGCAGCACCGGCAGAGCGAGTATTGGTCTCGAAGTACCACTGGAAAGCACTTTCTGACATCGGGCCATCCCAGGGGTAATGAACAGCAATGGGTTCACCTCGCAACGGTTTGCCAACGGTACGGGAGAAGAACTCGCTGGCCTGTTTGCGGGTTACAATATGTGTTCTACCATAGCCTGTAGCATCCCAATCACTGTAGTATTCATGGGCTTTGTAGTTTGCTGCCGGCCCCATACGACGATGATACCCAAAGTCTCTGCCGGTGTTTTCATTGTACCCATAGACACCAGTAAACACAGTCCCAATCTCAGGATGACTGGCGTGCAGAACATAGTAGTAATCGTAGCCTCGCGGAGTATCCGCAGTGAATACCGGATTGAAATTATGTACGGTTATCGGAACATGCACGCTGGTGTCCAGAAGCCAGGTCTGGTCCAGCGTTACATCCGTCCCGTTAAGGTTGACCCGGTATTCCAGATCCAACCGGCCGCCGGCTGCAAAGTCCTGTGCCACCCGTTTGAGTACCTCGGCCTCCGACAGGTACCCCGGTTCCGGCGGCACGGTCGAGATATCACTGATGCTTTCACCTTCAGCAAGATGGGGTTCGACCAGTTTGAGGAATTCGTCATCCGGCATCTCGCCGGCATCCTCCAGCTGCACAGCCGCCGGGGTACAGCCAAAGAGCACCAGTACCACTGTACTGCAAATGAGTGTTGTAAAGGTTCGCCTATTCGTTTTCACCTCTGTTCCTCCCTATCGCCAGTCAGCAGACTACAACTCGACAACAACAATACCGGCCTGATCAGCCTGCGTGATCCCGGTCATCTTGCCGTCGGGGGTAATGAGGGCACTGGGGCCGGATTGCGATACATGCAAAACCGGCACGTCGTACGCCGTGGAATAAAGCCTGGCATACGACAGGTGGATCCAGGGGACTGCTGTGGTACGAATGAAGCCGGCGTCGGCCGCAACTACGACTAGGTCGGCTTTGGCATCACGATATTCTGCATAGAGTTGCGGAAATACCGAGTCGTAGCAGAGCATTGGTCCGATACGGATATTGCCGTGAAACAAGGTACTGGAGGCACCAGCGGTAAAAACAGCGGACTCAACAGCCGGTACCAGATTGATTTTCCGGTACTCGTCCTGCAGCCTTCCATCGGCACTGAAATGCAGGAGCGCGGTGTATCGTTCTTCATTGCCACCCTCAAGGATGGCAGGAGCAACAATATCTGATCGCATGCGCTGAGCAAGGCTTTCTATCCGTTCATAGACATCATGATGGTGATCATACTGCAGGAGAAAGGCGTTCTCCGGGAGTATGACCGCATCGAGGCGTGAGTCGAACTGCTCGATAGCGTCTATGTACTGCCCCGCGATATCCCAGTACAGGGGAGGGAAGTGGGCCGCAGCCCGGATTATCGGATGCGGCACCGCCTGCTGTACGTATCCGAGCCGAAATCCACTGTATTCATAGTGATGCCCGGGATATAGCGGAGCAACAGCTGCCGCGCAGATTATGGTTGCAGTTACCACTGCCCTTTTCGGAGATTCCAGGAGCAGCGCAGCAATTCCCGCATTGCACAGAAGTACTGCCGCCGACGGAGCAAGGTAGCCAGCAGTTTGACTGAAGAATACTGCCAGAGGGGTATCGATGATCAACAGTCCGGTGAATAGCGGCAGAGCAAACCGAGTGCGACTGACCAGGTACTCAGTTGCCAGAATACCGACCACGAAAACGAGCATCCGGACAACCGGAGTTCGTTGACGTGCAGCAAGGTACACCAGCAGGAAATGGATTACGAAGAAACCCAGAAAAAGCCCTGCCAGCAGAAGCCTGGCATACAGCTGCTCGGCCGGATTGAACAGGAATGTTCCGAACACGGTGAGCGCGGCAATAAGCCCGGCGGCAACTCCCGCCAGGATCGACCTCCGTACGGTTCCTGGCTCACGGCAACAGACGTACAGCAGGGGCACATAGAGAACCGAACCTAACGGCCACAGTCCCACCGGTGGAAGGGCAAGCATCCATGCCAGCGGCGTCCATATGGTGCACAACATCAAATACCGATGCTGCCGCATACGCTTACCGATGCGCATAGAACACATATCCCGACATTCGTTTCGATAGCTGATTCACCGGTATACGCAAGTAACCGACTCCCGGGTCGAATATGAGCCCATTGTCTCCCGGCAGATCGGTCAGGTATACCACGTAATGCTCTTCCGTCAGGTGCACGATACTCAGCATGCTGTGTTCCAGGAATAAGGACGGATCGATTTGCAGCCCCCGTCCGCGGAGGCCATGCAGATGCACGTACTCTTGCATTTCGGCAAAGGTCATCCAGTCATCACGCGAGAAATGCGCTATGATTCTCTGCTCGGAGACCTGCACGCCCTGCACCGACAGGTACATGGCCAGAGCCGCAAATCCGCAGGACTCAGGGCTGCTTTGCAGCCGACCCTCCGGCACCAGATGAAACTCGCTGTCGGTTCTATTGATTGCAAGAAGATACCACACATAGCCGCAGCAAAGCGCCGCTGCGAGGAGCAGTGTCCCCGCGCGGCTATGTTTGATCGTTCTCGGTATCACTGCACCGGCAGAAAGTCGTCGCGACTGAGGATGCGCACATCCACCAGCTCGCACAACGGCTGCGGATGAGCCTGGCGTGACTGTGTCTCCACTGCGTCATACAGGCCAAGCGGTTCCGGCAGCTTGCTGATAAGGGTTGGCAGCGGGCTTCCCGCAAACGCTACCGCATCGGAATTCCGGTAATTGGCATTGACACGCTGCATGTAGCTCAATGGATCATCGAGATCAGCGGTAGATTGCATGGATATCAGTGCATCCATCAGATAGCCCTCGGAAGCACCGGCAGAGCGAGTATTGGTCTCGAAGTACCACTGGAAAGCGGCTCGGTGCATTGGCCCATCATGAGGATAAAGGACGGCAACAGGTTCACCGCGCATGGGTTTGCCAAC
This sequence comes from Spirochaetales bacterium, assembly GCA_046538735.1. Taxonomy (GTDB): domain Bacteria; phylum Spirochaetota; class Spirochaetia; order DSM-27196; family SLST01; genus SLST01. The sequence goes on along the minus strand of JBKHII010000022.1, from coordinate 12,980 downwards.
AGCGCGTGTGAAGAATTCACTAGCCTCTCTCTGTGTAACTACATGACCTCTACTATATCCGCTCGCATCCCAATCGCGGTAATGCTCATGGGCCTTGTAGTTCACTGCTGGTCCCATGCACATACCCAAACCGGTATAGTTGCCTGTATTCTCGTTGTAAGTATAGACGGCTTCAAACACGCTTCCCATCTCCGGATGACTGGCATGCAGCACATGGTAGTAATCGTAGCCCTGCGGAGTATCGGCGGTGCGAATAGAACTGAGATTGCGCACCGTTATCGGAACATGCACGCTGGTGTCCAAAAGCCAGGTCTGGTCCAGCGTTACATCCGTCCCGTTAAGGTTGACCCGGTATTCCAGATCCAACCGGCCGCCGGCTGCAAAGTCCTGTGCCACCCGTTTGAGTACCTCGGCCTCCGACAGGTACCCCGGTTCCGGCGGCACGGTCGAGATATCACTGATGCTTTCACCTTCAGCAAGATGGGGTTCGACCAGTTTGAGGAATTCGTCATCCGGCATCTCGCCGGCATCCTCCAGCTGCACAGCCGCCGGGGTACAGCCAAAGAGCACCAGTACCACTGTACTGCAAATGAGTGTTGTAAAGGTTCGCCTATTCGTTTTCACCTCTGTTCCTCCCTATCGCCAGTCAGCAGACTACAACTCGACAACAACAATACCGGCCTGATCAGCGTCCGTGATCCCGGTCATCTTGCCGTCGGGGGTAATGAGGGCACTGGGGCCGGGTCGCGATACATGCCAAACCGGCACGTCGTGAGCCGTGGAATAGAGCCTGGCATACGACAGGTGGATCCATGGCGAGAGCCGCAAATCCGCAGGACTCAGGGCTGCTTTGCAGCCGACCCTCCGGCACCAGATGAAACTCGCTGTCGGTTCTATTGATTGCAAGAAGATACCACACATAGCCGCAGCAAAGCGCCGCTGCGAGGAGCAGTGTCCCCGCGCGGCTATGTTTGATCGTTCTCGGTATCACTGCACCGGCAGAAAGTCGTCGCGACTGAGGATGCGCACATCCACCAGCTCGCACAACGGCTGCGGATGAGCCTGGCGTGACTGTGTCTCCACTGCGTCATACAGGCCAAGCGGTTCCGGCAGCTTGCTGATAAGGGTTGGCAGCGGGCTTCCCGCAAACGCTACCGCATCGGAATTCCGGTAATTGGCATTGACACGCTGCATGTAGCCTAGCGGGTCGCGGAGATCGGCGGCAGACTGCATGGTAATCCTGGCATCCATCAGATAGCCTTCGGCAGCACCAGCAGAGCGAGTATTGGTCTCGAAGTACCACTGGAAGGCATTTTTCGACATCGGGCCATCCCAGGGATAATGAACAGCAATGGGCTCGCCTCGCAGAGGCTCACCAACGGTGCGGGAGAAGAACTCAGCTGCCTGTATGCGAGTTACAATATATTCGGTATTATACAGAGTTGGATCCCAGCGCCGATAGTACTTATGTGCATCACCGTCCAAAGCGGGTCCAGAGCTCCGACCTAATCCAATCTCATGGCCGGTATTGTCATTATGGGTGAATACCCCTTGAAACACACACCCCATCTCAGGATGACTGGCATGCAGTACATGGTAGTAATCGTAGCCTCGCGGAGTATCCGCAGTGAATACCGGATTGAAATTACGTACCGTGATCGGAACATGCACGCTGGTGTCCAGAAGCCAGGTCTGGTCCAGCGTTACATCCGTCCCGTTAAGGTTGACCCGGTATTCCAGATCCAACCGGCCGCCGGCTGCAAAGTCCTGTGCCACCCGTTTGAGTACCTCGGCCTCCGACAGGTACCCCGGTTCCGGCGGCACGGTCGAGATATCACTGATGCTTTCACCTTCAGCAAGATGGGGTTCGACCAGTTTGAGGAATTCGTCATCCGGCATCTCGCCGGCATCCTCCAGCTGCACAGCCGCCGGGGTACAGCCAAAGAGCACCAGTACCACTGTACTGCAAATGAGTGTTGTAAAGGTTCGCCTATTCGTTTTCACTCTCTGTTCCTCCCTATCGCCAGTTGGCATGCTCGGTCAAAAACCCGAAAATGCCATTTCCATCCATCACACGGCCAACCCAGTAGTACTGTCCCCAGTGGATAGCCATCTCATTGGCTAAGCTAGCGCGGGGCTCTTCTTGAATTCGCGCCTCCCATGGATCATTTATCCAGAATTTCTCATCACTGCCCTCTTTCTCGGTACCTACAATCAAGCTGTAGTGCAGGGTGGTTGCGGATGTCTTGGTAACGATAATCGTTGGAAGTCTTTGGAAATCGTCCCAATCATCATGGCCATGTATCCGGTTCCAGCCAGTGGTAAGTCCGGATGAGGGAGTGCGATCCTCTGGTTGCACCGTCAGGACCGGTTCATCGAGGATCTGGCAGGTACGAAACAGGCTGGAGGCGGCTGCCTTTGATCGTTGCCAGTTTATTGCATCCGTGCTGCCACCACTGTAAAGAAAGCCACCGTTCCAGACTACATCAATCGGCCAGACGTAATGTCCATGTTGTGCATTGCGATCCATGTCCCCAAGGTCAAACTCCTGCGACGATCTTGAAGGTACGTGGTAATCCACCCAGTATTGCAGCATCAAAGCTACTGCAAATCCACAGTAGTGATCTGATCTGCTATCATATTGTATCCTTTGGTATACATTCGGCACTTCCGGAGAGACAAATCTTGTGACTTTAACCGGCTGAGATGAACCGCCGTTTTTCCCACCGCCTCCTACTGGATTTGAGGCTCCTCCGCGTACCATTGCAAGTTCCTGCGCCCCGAGTTCCCGAACTGGCGGTAACAGCTTCACAACGTCTGAACCCACATCGTTTATAGGTACCGCAACTACATGCATTGGCACCATCGTACTGATAAACATCAGCAAGATGGCTCCGTTCATGAATCCCCTCATCCCACTCCTCCTCTAGAATAAGTAGTTGCAGGTACTCTACCCCCCTGATGTTTCGTTCAATATATTTTCTCCAAAAAGGCAGGATTACCACCACCACTTGCGAACACGGGGGAAAACCGAACGACACCCAGTAGACGCCGGCCCTCTGATCCGGCCCATTCCCTCACTGTCGTTCTCCGTAAGCCCGCGATGATTTCCCGAATCCCCCGCTCTGGTCGTTCCCGAAGCGGTACGTGAAGGGTGAAGGGCGTGAGTACCAGGAAGGTCGACGGCCTCGTGCAGGCGCTTGGCATGAGCGGGATTCAAGAGCCAGGTTTCAAAGCTCTGTAGCGAGCTCGACGAGCGGGTTCAGAGCTTCCTGAAGCGTGAACTCACCGGCCATTGGCCGTACGTGTGGCTCGACGCGACGTACCTGTAGTATCGTCAGAACGCTCACGTGGTCACCAGAGCGCTCGTGGTGGCCGCAGGAGTCAAGCAGGAGGGCCGCAGAGAGGTTCTGGGGCTTGCTTGCGGGCTGGCGGAGACGGAGGCGTTCTGGACCGAGCTCCTGCGTGGCCTTACGGCTCAAGGGCTCACCGGAGTGCGCCTGGTGATCTCTGACGCCCACCAGGGTCTCAAGAACGCGGCTGCGAAGGTCATGGGAGTAACCTGGCGACCATGCCGGACCGAGTACTCTCGGTCATCCACATTCATGAGGAACGCACTGGCCTATGTGCCGAAGTCGCAGAACCAGACGGTCGCCGCGGTGATCCGCACCGCGTTCGTCCGGCCGACACGTGAGGAAGCGGTCGCCCAATGGCGAGAGACCGCCGACTGCCTGCGGCAGAGCTTCGAATCGACCGAGAGACAACGGCATCTCCCCGCTCTCGCTCCTACACGTCCGTAGGCGTACCGAAGAAGCGCTCGGCGGCGCCGGCGATCGTTTCGGAGAGCGTGGGGTGCGGGTGGATCGTGAGTTCGAGGTCTTCCGCGGTGGCGGCCATCTCGATCGCGAGCGCGCCTTCCGAGATGAGCTCGCCGGCGTCCACGCCCGCGACCGCGACCCCAAGGATCCGCGTGGTCTCCGGATCGAGCACGAGCTTGGTGAGACCCAACCGTCGGCCCATCGTCAGCGCACGCCCGGAGGCCGCCCACGGGAAGCGCGCAACCTCGACCTTGCGGCCCTGTTCCTCCGCCTCGGTCTCCGTGAGGCCGACCCAGGCGATCTCCGGGTCGGTGTACTCGACCGCGGGCACGATCGAGGTGTCCGCGGCGGCCTTCGTGTCGCCGGCGACGACGCGGCCGGCGATGCGGCCCTCGTACTTGCCCTTGTGCGCGAGGAGCGGCGGGCCGGCGATGTCGCCGACCGCGAAGATGTGATCGACCGAGGTACGCAGCTGCGCGTCCACGCGAACGAAACCGTCGTCGGTGAGCTCAACGTCGGACTTGTCCAGACCAAGCGAGTCGAGCTTGGGTTTGCGGCCGGTCGCGAGGAGGATCGCGTCGTACGTCTGCGGCTTGTCGGGCGCGCCCTTCCCCTTGAACGTCACGGCGAGGCCGTCCTTCTTCGCGTCCACCTTCTCCACGAGCGTCTCGAGCATGATGTTCCGGTACTTCTTTTTGTTGACCTTCTCGTAGACCTCCACGAGGTCGCGGTCGGCGCCGGGCATGAGACCGCTCGTCATTTCCACGAGATCGACCTGCGCGCCGAGGCCGAGGTAGGTGTAGCTCATCTCGAGCCCGATGTAGCCGGCGCCCACGACGAGCAGCCGCTCCGGGATGAAGGGGAGGTCGAGCGCGCGCTCTGCGGTCCAGACGCGGTCGTCGTCCTCCGGCATCATCGGGAGCATCGCGGCGACGGCCCCTGTCGCGAGAATGATGTGTTCGGCCGAGACGCTCTGCTCGCCGCCGTTCGTCGCGACGGCGAGCGTTCGCGGATCGGAGAATCGTGCCGTCCCGTGGATGTGCTCGATCTTGCGCCGCTTCGCGAGCTGACCCGTGCCGCGGGTGAGCTTCGTGATCACGTCGGCCTTCCAATCGCGAAGCTTGTCCAGATCGATCGCCGGCTCCTTGAAGGTGAGACCCCAGTCGGCCGCGAGCTCCGCCTCGTGCTTCGTCTTCACGACGTGGAGGAGCGCCTTCGTGGGGATGCAGCCGCGGTAGAGGCAGACGCCGCCCGGGTTCTCTTCCGGGTCCACGATCGTCACCTTCTTGCCCTTGTCCGCCGCCATGAACGCGGCGGCGTACCCGGCGGGACCGGCACCAACGACGACGACTTCTCGCCTCTCGGCCATCATGCTCCTCCTTCCATGAGCGCCGCGAAGGGATCCTCGATCGCGGTCTTGAGCCAGACCGCGAGGCGCGCGCCGTCCGCACCGTCGATGACGCGATGGTCGTACGAGAGCGACATCGGGAGCACCTGGCGGGGCTCGAAGGTTGCGCCGGTGTAGACCGGCTTCGTCTGCGCGCGCGCGATGCCCAGGATCGCGACGCACGGCGGCACGATGACCGGCGTGAACGCGGTCCCGCCGATCCCGCCGAGGTTCGAAATCGAGAAGGTCTGCCCCTGCATCTGCGACGGCTCCAGGTCGCCGTTTCTCGCCGCCTTCGCGAGCTCGCCGATCTCGAGCGCGATCTGCACGATGCTCTTTCGGTCGGGATCGCGAACGACCGGAACGAGGAGCCCGCGATCGGTGTCCGCGGCGATGCCGATCGCGACGTTCGGGTGGTAGACGATCTCGCCGGCCTCCATGTCCGCGCTCGCGTTGAAGCGCGGATAGATACGCAGCGCCTGAGCAACGAGCTTCGTGATCACCGCAGTCAGGGTGAGCTTCCCGCCCGCCTTCTCCACCTTGGGAGCGGCCTTCTTCATGTACGCGTTGAGCTCGGTGAGATCGGCCTCCTCGTGCTGCGTGACGTGCGGCACGTTCTGCCAGCTCGCGGTCGTTCGCTCGGCGGTCAGCGATCGGACGCGCGTCATCTTCTCGCGCCTGCCTTCGCCGGCGCCGGGCATCTCGGAGCGGCGCCCTTCGGAACCGCGCCCGGTTCCGCGCGCGGCTCCCTCCGGGCCTCCCCGCGGTGCGCCCGCGGCGCCGCCGGATCGTCCGCCGCCTTCGCGCGCGTGCGCCTTCACGTCATCTTGCGAGATCCTGCCTCCCGGACCGGATCCCGAGACCTGCGTGATGTCCACGCCGATCTCGCGCGCGAGCCTCCGCGTAGCGGGGCTCGCGGGAACGTCCGCGGCCCGGACTCGGTCTGCGGCTTCCGCGGCGTCCGGTTCGCCGCCGCCGCGGGACTCGCGCGCGCCTTCGCCTCCGCGGCTGTCGCGCTGCTCGCGGTGCTCGGCCTCGCCGCCCCGGTCTGCGCCCCCCTGCTCGCCCCGGTCACGTTGCTCGATGCCGCCACGCTTCTCGCGACCGCCTTCCGCAGGCTCGTCGCCGTCTTTCTCCTCGCCGGCGCTTTGCTTCTCGCCGCTGGTCTGCTTCTCGCCTCCGTCCTCCGCGGGCTCCTCGCCCCCGCCCTCTTCAGTCTCCACCTTGAGCACGGCCTGGCCCACGGAGACGGTATCGCCGCTTGAGACGAGGATCTCGGTGACCGTGCCGCCGAACGGCGCCGGCACCTGGACCGAGGCCTTGTCCGTTTCCATCTCCAGGATGTTCTGATCGGCCTCGATCGCGTCGCCTTCGGCGACGAGGACTTCGGTGACCGTGCCCTCTTCCACGTTCTCCCCGATTGCCGGGAAGTGAATCTCTTTCGTCATGGTCTGCTCCTGCCTATACGTCCGCGGCGAAGATCTTTTTCGGATCGATCCCGTACTTCTCGATCGCCTGCTTCACCTGCTTCGCGTCGATCGTGCCGTCGGTCGCGAGACGGTGGAGCGCGGCGACCGCAATGTGCGCGGCGTCCACCTCGAAGTGCGACCGGAGCGTCGGCCGGTTGTCGCTCTGGCCGTAGCCGTCGGTGCCGAGCGCGGTGAGCCCGCCCGGAACCCAGGCGGCGACCGAGAGCGGCACGGCGCGCACGTAGTCGGTCGCGGCGATCACCGGCGCGCCGTCCGAAAGCTGTTGGGTCACGTATGGGGTCCGGGGTTTGTTCGTGGGGTTGAGCCGATTGCTTCGCTCAACACGAATCGCGTCGTCGTAGAGCGACTTCCAGCTCGTGGCGCTGTAGACGTCGGCCTTGATCCCGAAGTCGTTCTCGAGACGCTCCGCCGCCTCGATCACCTCCAGCAGAATCGCGCCGCTGCCGGCGAGGTGGACCTTGGGTTCCTTGGCGTTCTTCACGCGGTAGATCCCCTTCACGATGCCCTCGTCCGACTTCTTCGGTTTCGGCGGCATCGGATACTTGTCGTTCATCACGGTGACGTAGTAGATAACGTCCTGGTCCTCCTCGTACATCTCCTTGAGCCCACGCCGGACGATCGCCGAGACCTCGTACGCGTAGGCAGGATCGTACGCGCGAACGTTCGGGACGGTCATCGCGGTGAGGTGACTGTTGCCGTCCTGGTGCTGCAGCCCCTCGCCGGGCAGCGAGGTTCTCCCCGACGTTCCGCCGATGAGAAAGCCGCGCGCGCGGATGTCGCCGGCGGCCCAGATGAGATCGCCGACGCGCTGGAAACCGAACATCGAGTAGAATAGGAAGAAGGGAACCATCGGAACGCCGTGGCTCGCGTACGAGGTGCCGGCGGCGATGAACGAGGAGATCGACCCGGCCTCCGAGATCCCCTCCTCGAGGATCGCGCCCTCCTGCGTCTCGTTGTAGTAGAGGAGGCTCTCGCGGTCGACCGGCTCGTACCTCTGCCCCACGTGCGAGTAGATGCCCGCCTCGCGGAAAAGCGCCTCGAGCCCGAAGGTGCGCGCCTCGTCCGGGATGATCGGCACCACGTGCGGCCCGAACTCCTTGTCGCCAAGCAGGTCGCCGATCAGCTGCACGGCGACCATCGTGGTCGCCACCTCGCGCTTCTCGCTTCCCTTGTCGTACTTCGTGAACGCGTCGTCCTTCGGCTGCGGCAGCGTCTGGTACTCCGATCGACGCTCCGGCAGATAGCCGCCGAGCTCCTTGCGGCGCTCCTGGAGGTAGCGCATCTCCTCGCTCTCGTCGTCCGGCTTGTAGAACGGCGCCTCGGCAACGTCGTCGTCGCTGATCGGGACGCCGAATCGACTCCGGAACTGCCGGAGCTCCTGCTCGTTCAGCTCCTTCTGCTTGTGGCTGACGTTGCGGCCCTCGCCGGCTTCGCCCTGGCCGTAGCCCTTGATCGTCTGCGCGAGAATAACCGTCGGCCTGCCTTCGGTATGAACGGCGGTCTCGTACGCGTTGTAGACCTTGACCGGGTCGTGGCCGCCGAGCTGCAGCTTGGAGAGCTGCTCGTCCGAGTAGTTCTCAACGAGCTTCTCGAGCGCCGGGCTCCGACCGAAGAAGTGCTCGCGGAAGTAGGCTCCGCCGGCCGCCGCGTACTTCTGCGCCTGACCGTCCACCATGTTGTTGAGCGCTTCCGTGAGCTCGCCGGTCTCGTCGCGCTCGAAGAGCGCATCCCAGTCGCTTCCCCACACCACCTTGATCACGTTCCATCCTGCACCGGCAAAGGCGGCCTCGAGCTCCTGGATGATCTGCCCATTGCCGCGAACCGGTCCGTCCAGACGTTGTTTGTTGCAGTCGATCACGAAGATCAAATTGTCCAGGCTCTCGCGGCTGGCGAGCGTGATCGCACCCATCGACTCCGGCTCGTCCATCTCGCCGTCGCCGAGGAAGGCCCAGACGCGTTGATCGTTCTCCTCGACGCCGCCGCGGTCGGCAAGATAGCGGTTGAACCGCGCCTGGTAGATCGCCTGGATCGGGCTCAGTCCCATCGAGACGCTCGGGAACTGCCAGAAGTCGGGCATGAGGCGCGGGTGCGGGTAGGACGAGAGCCCGTGCTCGCTCTGAATCTCGTGGCGGAACTCGCGCAGGTTCTCCTCCGTGAGCCGCCCCTCCAGATAGGCGCGCGCGTAGACACCGGGCGAGGAGTGGCCCTGGAAGTAGACGAGATCAGGTCGACGGTTCTCTCCGTAGCCCCGGATGAAGTGATTGAAGGCGACCTCCCACAGCGTCGCCGAGCTCGCGTAGCTCGAGATGTGCCCGCCGATCCCGTGATCGTCGCGGTTCGCCTTCACGACCATCGCCATCGCGTTCCACCTCACGAGGCTCTTGATCCTCCGCTCGATATCCCGGCTCCCCGGGTACGGCTTCTCTTCGTCCTTGGGAATCGTGTTCAAGTACGGCGTGCCGCTCGGCACGGTGAACTTGACGCCCACCTGCTGAGCGCGCTGGTGGAGAATCGAGAGAATCTCCTCGGCGCGCTCCTTTCCTTCGTAGTCGAGCACGTAATCGAAGGATTCGATCCACTCTCTGTTCTCCAGTCGTTCGAGCTCCTGTCCGTCAGACACACCATCCTCCCATCTCTTGGTTGCAAGCTTCGTACCAAGGTGCGGAATGGGTACGCGTTACCCGTTGGCACGAATCGTGCATCTTCACCTGTGAGGAGAAATCCATGCTGATCAACAGCTCACGAATCGAGAACTCGAAGGTGCACGCGACGGACGGCCACGTCGGTAAGGTGGAGACCTTCCTCTTCGACGAGGAACAATGGGTGATCCGGTACATCGTGGCCAAGCACGGATTCCTCATCTTCGGCGGCCGCGTACTGATATCGCCGATCTCGGTCACGGGAACCGTAGAGGAGGGTGGAGCCGTGACGGTGGGGCTGACGAAGCAACAGATCAAGAACGCCCCGTCCGCCGACCTCGCTCGGCCCGTATCCCGCCGCAAGGAAGAGCAGTTCTTTCGTTACTATCAGATCCCCGTCTACTGGGGCGGCGCCGGCCTCTGGGGCTCCGCGATGACGCCGATGGAAGTCGGCACGGTGACGTACGGACCGGAGGTGGAGCAGGAGCCGCTCGCTGCGGCAGATGAAGAATACCACCTGCGCAGCACGCACGAGGTCGAAGGATATCATGTTCAGACGACCGACAAGCAGATCGGCTCGGTAAAGGGCTTCGTGGTCGAGGACAGCACGTGGGCCGTTCGCTACCTCCAAATCGACGCGTACAAGGAGTTCGGACACGGCAACCTCTACATCTCGCCGCATTGGGTGGACGAGATCTCGTGGATCGAGCGGACGTTGACGCTGGAGATGGACAGCAAGCGTCTCCGAGAGGCTCCGACCGTGGGGGTTGAGGGAACGCTGAGCCGCGAGGAGGAGGAGAAGCTCTACGAGTTCTTCGGCCGGGATCGGTACTGGGAATAGGAGGGTCCGATGCCACAATGGCGACGAGTCGCTCGAGCGACGGACATAGTCGAGGGGAAACCGCTCGTCATCGAGCTGGACGAAGACGAGTCGGTGCTGCTCACCCGGGTGAAGGGCACGGTCACCGCGTGCGGCGCAACGTGCCCGCACTACGGAGGACCGCTCGGAGACGGCGTACTGCGAAACGGGAGAGTCGTCTGCCCGTATCACAACGCGACGTTCACGCTCACGGACGGCAAGATCGACCGGACTCCCGCGATCGACGATCTGCCCACCTACGAGGTCAAGGAGGAGGACGGTTCGGTTTTCCTCGGCGAGAAACACGAACCCCAGATCACGATGCCGAGCGGGTCGGACGACCGACACGTTCTGATCGTTGGCGCGGGCGCCGCGGGAGCAAGCTGCGCGGAGACGCTGCGGCGAGAGGGCTTCGCGGGCGCGATCACGATGGTCACGGCGGACGCGGAAGGTCCGTACGACCGCCCGATGCTCTCGAAAGGCCTGCTCTCGGGCGACGCGCCGGCCAAGTATCTTCCGCTGCGTCCCCGCGCCTTCTACGAGTCGCTCGGGATCACGCTCGTCACCAACACGAAGGTCGTGGGCGTGAACGCCGGCGCCAAGGAGATCGTCACGACGGAAGGCAAAACACTCACCGGCGACATGATACTGCTGGCGACCGGCGGCGTTCCGAAGCGGCCGGCGGTCGAAGGGGCGGATCTGGACGGCGTCTTCACGCTTCGGTCCCACCGCGACGCCGAGGAGATCATGAACGCGTGCGAGCGCACGGACTCCGCGGCGATCCTGGGAGCAAGCTTCATCGGCATGGAGGTCGCGGCGCAGCTTCGACAACGCGGCCTGAAGGTCACCGTGGTCGAGCCGCAACCGCAGCCGATGGCGGCGGCGCTCGGGATGGACGTGGGCGCCTGGCTCCGGTCGGTGCATGAGGAGCAGGGGGTTCGGTTCCTGCTGGGCCACACCGCGACCGAGATCACCGGCGAGCGATCGGTCTCGGGTCTCCAGATCGACGACGGCTCGCGCATCACCGCAGGCGTGGTCGTGATGGGCGTAGGCGTAGAGCCGCGCGTCGACTACCTCCAGAATACGGGACTCATAGACGGCGATCCGGCGGCCGGGGTTCGCGTGGACGAGCGACTCGCGACGAGCGCGGCCGACATCTATGCCGCCGGCGACATCGCGATCTACCCGGGACTCGAATCCGAGTACCGGGTGGAGCACTGGGTGCACGCGCAGGAGCAGGGACGACACGTCGCCCGCTCGATGCTCGGAAGCCGCGAGTCGTACCGCCGCGTCCCGTTCTTCTGGTCGCGTCAGTACAAGACCAGCGTGAAGTACGTCGGCTACCCGGAGCGCTACGATCACATCCAGTACGACGGCGTCGCCGGAGACGGGGAGTTTGCCGGCGGTTTCTTCGTGGGGGACCGGCTCGTGGGAGTCGCCGCGACGGGCAAGGCGAACAAGTTCGCAAAGCTCGCGGAGATGCTCGAGCGCGGCAACGTGATCACGCGGCAAGAATTCCTCGGGGTGCGCGATACGCCGGAGGAGTGAGGGGCGCCTCGCACCCGCGCAGTATCCAGATCCGCACAACCGCGCTACCCTGATTCCAGAGGAGGAACCCATGTCCGATGCAACTCGTACTCGAGGTGACGTGACCCGTCAGATTGTGGTGCTCGTCGTGATCGTCGCTTCCACGGTGGCGGCAAACGTGCTGGGTCTGGGGATGTCGGAAACCGATACCGGCGACATCGCGAACCAGACCTTCGGCGACACCGTCTTCTTCTTCCCCGCGTCGTACGTGTTCGCTACGATCTGGCCGGTGATCTACCTGGGCATCGTGGGACTCGCAATCCATCAGGCGCTGCCGTCCCAGGCAACGAATCCACGCTACCGAAAGGGGATGTGGATGCTCGCGGCGAACCTCGTGCTCAACGCAGCGTGGGTCGCGGTCTTCGGCGCTCGGCTCTTCGTGCTCTCGCTCGTCACGATCCTGCCGATCCTCGTCACGGCCGTCATAGCCTATTCGTGGCTGGCAGTCCGACGGTCGCCCGAAGCGACCGTCGCGGAGAAGGTGCTCACCGTCCCGGTCGGTATCTACGCGACGTGGCTCACGATCGCGACCGTTGCGAACGTCTCGCTCGCGCTCGCCGCGGTCGAGTGGAACGGCTTCGGCCTCGCGTACGAGACGTGGGGCGTGATCATGATCATCGTGGGGATCGGGCTCGGCGCCGTCCTGCTCCTGCTCTTCGGCGATCCGACCTTCCCGGCGGTCTACGCGTACGCCTACGCGGGAATCGTCGTGCGGCGGCTCGGCGAGGTACCCGCCGTCGTGTGGTCGGCGGCGATCGGCGGAGCGATCTTCCTCGTGCTCTTCATCGTGAGCCTGATCGCCCGAAGACGCGGCGGTGCGTGAGGCTCAGCCCCCGACCCGTATCTCCTGCCACGCGCGGTTGTAGCGGTCGATGTCTGCGCCCACGTCCTCTTTGAACTCGGAGTTCGACAGGTCGGAGATCTCGTACCGCGGCACCGTCGTCATGAGCTCGCGCGACGGAACGTTGATCGAAGGCAACCCCAGGTAGTCGGCGATCTGGGCCATGATCTCGGGCCTCAGGATGAAGTCCATGAACTGGTACGCCGCGTCGGTGTTGCCGGCGTCCTTGAGCAGGACCATGCTGTCCATGTACATGGAGCCGCCCTCGCGTGGGATGAAGAAGTCCACCTTGTCCCAATCCGCCTCGTCCAGCATCGTCATACGACCGCTCAGGTCCTCGCGCCCGAAGATGCTCCAGC
>JBKHII010000078.1:0-11173 GCA_046538735.1 Spirochaetales bacterium | reverse complement strand
ACGTACTCCACCGGGGGCGGCGTCCGGTCGTCGCGCGAGTCCTGATCGGCCGGCGCGGGAGGACCGATCGGACAACCAAGCAGCAACCAACTCGCGACGAACAGAGGCAGAAGACGCTTCATGGTACGAAGGTACCGTATTCCTGAGTGAATTACACGGCTTTAGCCCGATCGATCCGCCTGGATCCGCCCTACCTGTCCGAGACGGGCACGTACTGCTCGTTGAACGTCCCGGTGTAGATCGCTCGGGGCCGGAAGATGCGGTTGTTCTGCAAGTACTCCACGACGCGCGCGGCCCAACCGGAGACGCGGGAGACCGCGAAGATCGTCGTATAGAGCTCGGGCGGGATCCCCATGCTCCGGTACACAAGACCCGAGTAGAAGTCGACGTTGGGGAAGATCCCTTTCGACTCGCCGAGCGAGGAGATGACCTTCGACTCCAATGCGCGAGCCGTGGAGTAGAACGACCCCGCCGTCGCCGAGCGCTCGGTCAGGAGCTTGGCGAGCGGCCCGAGGATCCGTGCTCGCGGATCGTACGCCTTGTAGACCCGATGCCCGAAGCCGGTGATCTTCCGCTTTGCCCGGCGGGCAGATTCGTACCAAGCGTCGACCTGTTCCGGTCTTCCGATCTCGGTGAGCATTTTGATGACCTCAACATTCGCGCCGCCGTGCAGCGGACCGGCGAGCGCGGATACTCCCGCGCCGATCGCCAAGTAGATATCGGAGAGCGTGGAGGCGACGACCATCGCCGCGAAGGTGCTCGCGTTCATCCCGTGATCGGCGTGAAGGATGAAGCAGACGTCCATGATCCGTTCTTCGAGTGCCGACGGCCGTCTGCCGGTGAGCATGTAGAGGTAGTTTCCCGCGAGGCTCAAGTCCGGAAGCGGCTCGAGCGGCAGGCGTCCCGACCGAACCCGGCCGATGGTCGTGGCAACGCTCACTATGCCGGCCACCAGGTTGTAGCAGCTCGCGAGCTCTTCCGACGAGACGAGGGTATCGGTCACCTCCGTCTCCTCCTCCGTAAGCGGTCCGCGGACGAACTCGTAGACCGACTGCTGCTCGCCGATCGGAGTTGTCTCCATCGCAATGCTATCCTCGTCGCTTGCGATCGACGCGCCTGCCTCCTCGAACACGCGCCGGTCGCGATACGTCTGCTTCTGGCGCATGAGATTGGTTCCCAGGCGCAGTGCGGCCATCGGGTTCATGTCCTGGATAGGGAAGCTCAAGAGCAGCCGCTGCGTTTCCGTGATGAACAGTCGTGAATAGAGCGCGTCCTTGTATCGCTGGAGCTGTGTCGCGTTCGGCAGGCGACCGTGAAGAAGCAGGTAGGAGACCTCCTCGTAGCTCGACCACGCGCAGAGGTCGAAGATGTCGTACCCGCGGTAGATGAGCCAACCCTTCGTGCCGTTGACGTAGCCCACCTTCGACTCGCACGCGATCGCGCCCTCGAGGCCCGGTCCCACGCTGCACGTGACCGGCCATTCGATTGCAGTGGTCAGCCCCGGTTCGGGCTCGTCGCTTGTTTCGCTTCGCGCGCGATCTCGTGCCTCGAGTATGAGTTTGGTGATCTCTTCGGTCTTCGCCATGACGACCAGTATACCGATTCCCTCAGGTTGTGCCACTTCCCCGTGATCACTCGTAGGTATGCGACCACACGTGGTTCTTCAACCGTCCATCGATCCGCCTGTTCGTCTGTGGAGTGTCACCGACCTTGCTGATTCGGCAAGCCGAAGATCCAGAATCGCGTACTGAGCCGGGACCGGCTCCGGAATGCGCTTGCCTCGCACCGATCGCCGCCGCGTGGAGAACTCCCTCGTGAGCCGATGCAGATCGCGATCGGCTCCCGCGTGTGCTCCGTCACCCGGTGTCGGAGCATCCGATCGACGTAGTGCACCGGGAAGAGCGGGTTCTCGTCGGTATCGATCTTGATCGATAGTAGTACATTGACTCGGTCTGCATGCCCATCCAGTTGCCGCAGTGCTTGCAGACGAAGCGCTGGATGGTTCCGTGCGCGATCGTCTCGTAGGTTCCGGGAGAACACCTCGTGGTGCTTCACTTCAACAAGTCCGGTGACATTTCACATGGCTTCACGAGAGCGATTCGGGGTCCGGCACGACGACGCTGGGTCGCGAGCTCGGTGAGCTCTACTCGCCGGATGGTACGCGGATCGGGGATCCCTCGGGGACGGGGCCGCCGAAGTCGGGCGTGCCGGACAGTGCGGATGACACGACCAAAAATTGGTTTTACAATGGATCGTATCTATGAACAAGATCATCGTGAACGCCGATCAGGCACGGACTCGTATCAGCCGGCATATCTACGGACACTTCGCCGAGCACCTGGGAGGGTGCATCTACGGCGGAATCTGGGTCGGGGAGCAATCGTCGATACCCAACATCCGCGGCATGAGGCGCGACGTGGTGGATGCGCTCAAGGCGATCCGGATCCCGAACCTGCGGTGGCCGGGCGGATGCTTCGCGGACGACTATCACTGGAAGGACGGTGTTGGTCCCCGGGAGAAGCGAGCTTCTATGGTGAACGCGCACTGGGGCGGCACGACCGAGGACAACTCGTTCGGGACGCACGAGTTCCTTGCGCTCTGCGAGGAGCTCGAGTGCGAGGCGTACATCTGTGGCAACGTGGGAAGCGGGACGGTTCGCGAAATGTCCGACTGGGTGCAGTACACGACGTCGCCGGCCTCGTGCCCGATGACCGACTGGCGCGTTGAGAACGGCAGAAAGGAGCCGTGGCGCGTCCGTTTCTGGGGCGTTGGCAACGAGAGCTGGGGCTGTGGGGGATGGATGCGTGCCGAGTACTACGCAGATGTGTATCGCAGGTACGCGTGCTATCTCAGAAACCAGCCGGACAACGAGCTGTACAAGATCGCGGTCGGCGCGAACACGGACGACTACCACTGGACCGAGGTCCTGATGCGCGAGGCGGGCGAGTTCATGAACGGGCTGTCGCTCCACTACTACACGGTCACCGGAACGTGGGAGAACAAGAGCAAGGCAACCGAGTTCACCGAGGGCGAGTGGTTCGAGTGCCTGAAGCGAGCGCGACGCATGGACGAGCTCGTGAGGCGGCATTCGTCGGTCATGGACCGGTACGATCCGGAGCAGAAGGTCGGCCTGATCGTTGACGAATGGGGCACGTGGCACCAGGTGGAGCCGGGCACGAATCCGGCATTCCTCTTCCAGCAGAACACGCTTCGCGACGCGCTCGTGGCCGGGTTGTCGCTGAACATCTTCAACCGCCACGCCGATCGGGTGCATATGGCGAACATCGCGCAGACGGTCAACGTCCTCCAGGCGATGGTCCTGACCGACGGCGAGAAGATGGTGCTCACTCCCTCGTACCACGTCTTCGAGATGTACAAGGGGCATCAGGACGCGACGCTCGTTCCGGTCGATCTGACGAGCGAGACGTACGCCTCGGGAGACGGCGGAATGGACGCACTCGACGTGTCGGCGTCCGTGGACTCTTCGGGCAAGCTTCTGATGACGATCTGCAATACCGACCCCACGACCGCCCAAGATGTCACGTGCGACGTGCGCGGTATGGGAGTCCGATCCGTTCGCGGCCGAGTGCTCACGGCGCCGAAGATGAACGCGCACAACACGTTCGATGCGCCCGAGCAGATCGTGCCGACGGAGTTCACGGGCGCGCGACTCGACAACGGGACGTTGGAGCTGAAAATGCCGGCAAAGGCGGTCGTCGCGCTCGAGCTGGAATAGCGCGTCCAGCGATTCGCCCGGGGCGGGCCCCGGGCGGTGGTGAGGGCCGGCTACGCCTACCGGGCGGGCCCGAGCGAGTCGCGCGTCACGAATCGCGCGGGCAAGAGAATGCGCTTGTGGGTGCGCGAGGCGGCGATCGTCTCCGCGCTGATGACGCTGAAGAGCTCACGGGCCATGAAGTCCATGTCCCACTTGAACGTCGCGAGACCGGGCGAGATCTCCGCCGCCATGTGGATATCGTCGCATCCGACGATGGAGAGGTCGTCCGGCACGCGGACCCGCTCTTCGGCGAGGCGGTGCATCAACCCGAGCGCCATCCAGTCGTTCGACGCAAAGACCGCCGTGGGCGGCTCGGGTTCCCGGACGCGCTCCATGACTTCAGCACCGAGATCGTATCCCGATCTCCAATTCATCTTGCCCTGGACGGTTGCGACTTCCATCCGGCGCCTGGCCGCGCCTGCCAGAAACCCGTTCGTTCGCTCGTTGGCAGACGGGTAGGAGGAGGGACCCCTCAGGTGCATCACACGCCGATGCCCGTGTTGCGAGAGGAGCTCGGCCGCTTCCCAGCCAATGCGATTGTCGTCGAAAAGGAGCTGCGTGATATCCAGGAAATCGGGGTAGTACTGGGTGGACACGACAAGGCCGGGATACTGACGGATCTTCTCGATCGTATCGGCGGCAAGAAGTCCGAGAATCACGAGCGGTGCGGGTCCATCCACGATCTGCGCGCTGTCTTCCCGAGATACGCGGAGCTGCACCGAGTGCTCGGTGCTGAAATGAGTCATCTCGGCCAGAAGCTCGGTGTAGAACGGATCGTTCTGCTTGATGTCCTTCGCCACCAGCACGTGGACCGACGAGACGGTGGCAAGGGGAACGATATACGTTCCGCTTCCCTGGCGCTGGATGAGAAGCCCCTCGGTGACGAGGTTCTTGAGCGCGTGCCGGACCGAGATCCGGCTCACGCCGAGCTGCTGGGCGAGTTCTCGTTCCGGGGAAATCCTGATCGGTACCTCGGCTCGTCGCTCACGAACAAATCCCCTCAGCCGATCGGTCAGTTCATCTCGAAGCAATGGTTTCGTTTGCACTCTCTCCACCTCAAGGAGCCGGCAGGCTCTGGCCATTACTATACCACTTGAGGCGATTCCCGGTGCACGCTGCTGCGCCTTCGAAGTGTGCTTTCGTGGTATGATTCCGGATATCGTGACATTCCGGGCCTGACTCGGAGAGATCATCAGAAGAGACAACGGTAGGCTGAGAGGCCGAAAGGAAGTGTCTATGCTATCTGCATCAGTGACGATCGACAGTGCGGCGATCCGTGCCGACATCGACGAGCGAGTCTTTGGTTCTTTCATCGAGCACCTTGGTCGTGCGGTGTACGGCGGCATCTATGAACCGGACCACCCCACGGCCGACGAGAACGGGTTTCGCGGCGACGTTCTCGAGCTCGTTCGGGACTTACGCGTGCCGATCGTCCGGTACCCCGGCGGCAACTACGTCTCCGCGTTCAACTGGGAGGACGGCATCGGTCCGATCGACGAGCGACCCCGACGGCTCGATCTCGCGTGGCGGTCGGTCGAGCCGAACTGGGTCGGCATCCACGAGTTCGCCCGGTGGGCCGAACGCGCGAATACCAGCGTGATGATGGCGCTCAACCTGGGGACGCGCGGTATCGAAGAGGCCCGGAACCTGGTGGAGTACTGCAACCACCCGGGCGACTCGTACTGGAGCGACCTGCGCAGGAAGAACGGGGCGACCGATCCCTTCGGGTTCAAGGTGTGGTGCCTGGGGAATGAGATGGACGGCCCGTGGCAGGTCGGTCAGAAGACGGCCGACGAGTACGGCCGCCTCTCGTCCGAGGTGGGCAAGGCGCTCAAGCTCTTCGACCCGTCGCTCGAGCTCGTGGCGTGCGGCTCGTCCAGCAGCAACATGCCGACCTACCCGCAATGGGAAGCGACGGTGCTCGAGCACTGTTATGAAACCGTCGACTTTCTCTCGCTCCATCAGTACTACGACAACCACAGAGACGACCTGGACACGTTCCTGGGGGAGTCGGTCGCAATGGAGGCGTTCATCCGAACGGTTGCCTCCACGGCCGATTTCGTGAAGGCGAAGAAGCGGAGCAGGAAGACGATGATGCTCTCCTTCGACGAATGGAACGTCTGGTTTCACTCGCGCGACGCGGATACGCGGCAGAAGCCGTGGACCGTGGGGCCGCCGCTTTTGGAGGACGTCTACACCTTCGAGGACGCGCTCGTGGTGGGCCTCTGCCTGATCACGTTGATCCGGAACGCGGACCGCGTTCGCATGGCGTGTCTCGCGCAGCTCGTGAACACGATCGCGCCGATCATGACCCAAAACGGCGGGCCGGCGTGGCGGCAGACGATCTACTACCCGTTCATGCACGCGTCGCTCTACGGGCGCGGCACGGTGATGGAGACGTTCGTGGACTCGCCGGCGTACGAGAACGAGAAGCACGGCCACGTACCGTACGTGGACGCGGTCATGACCGTGGATCGCGAGCATGGGACGGCGACGCTCTTCGCGGTGAACCGGAACAAGAGTGAGGATGCGAAGATCGACGGTCGCATGGGTGGGTTCCCGCTCTCCGAAGTTCAGGAGCACCTCGTGCTGACGCACCCGGACATCAAGGCCGCGAATACGAAGGATCAGCCGGATCGCGTTGTACCGGGGACGGCGACTTCAACGACCGTGGACGCTGAACGCTTCGCGACCGTGCTCGCTCCGCTCTCGTGGAACGTGGTGCGGTTCAAGCTCGCGTAGGAACGGCGGCGCCGCGACGGTACGGACCTTGTGGAGCTTCCGATCCGGATGATCGGAGTTGCCGACCAACCGGCGATTGCGGGAGTCCACGAAGAGATCGGTCTGCTCGGCCACGGACGCCGGGAGAACCGACGACGTTGCGCCCGTATCAACCACCGCGCTCACCGCGAACCGTGGAACCTCCGCTTCGGGGATGATCCCTCGGGCGGCCGCCCACGACGCGCCGTAGCTCAGCAGCTCCACCTCGACCCGAACCTCACCCGTCGATCGCTCCTCGGAAACATCCAACAGGTGGTTCTGGGCTGCTGCTTCGTTACGCCAGCGGCGCATCGCGGCTCCTAGTAGCGGTACTCCTCGGGCTTGAACGGCCCGTCTACCTCAACGCCGATGTAGTCCGCCTGCTCGGGCGAGAGGCGCGTGAGCTTCACGCCGATCTTGGCGAGATGCAGGCGCGCGACCTCTTCGTCCAGGCGCTTGGGCAGGACGTAGACGCGGTTCTCGTACGACTCGCGGTGCTGCCAGAGATCGATCTGGGCGAGGACCTGGTTCGTGAAGCTGTTCGACATGACGAAGCTCGGGTGGCCGGTCGCGTTGCCGAGGTTCACGAGGCGCCCTTCGCTCAGGAGGAAGATCTCGTGACCGTCCGGGAAGACGAACTTGTCCACCTGCGGTTTGATGGTGACGCGCTTGATCCCGGGATAGCTCATCAGCTTGTCCACCTGGATCTCGTTGTCGAAGTGGCCGATGTTCGCGACGATCGCCTGGTCCTTCATTTTCGCCATGTGCTCGACGCGGATGACGTCTCGGTTCCCGGTGCAGGTGACGTAGATGTCCGCGATGCCGAGCGAGTCTTCCACGGTAGTGACCTGGTAGCCTTCCATCGCCGCCTGGAGCGCGCAGATGGGATCGACCTCGCTGACCATCACGCGGGCACCCATGCCCTTGAGACTCTGAGCGCTGCCCTTGCCGACGTCTCCGAACCCGCAGACCATTGCGACCTTGCCCGCAGTCATGACGTCCGTAGCGCGCTTGATGCCGTCTATGAGGCTCTCGCGGCAGCCGTAGAGATTGTCGAACTTGCTCTTCGTGACCGAGTCGTTCACGTTCACCGCGGGTACGAGGAGCGTTCCCTCCTTCGCCATGCGGTGGAGTCGGTGGACGCCGGTAGTTGTCTCCTCGCTCACCCCTCGCCACTCCTTCGCGACGGTGTGCCAGTGCTTTGGATCGTCCGCGCGAACCTTCTTGAGGAGGTCCTTGATGACCGCTTCTTCGTGCGCGTCGCTGGGAGTGTTGACCCAGTCGGAGCCTTCCTCGAGCTCGTAGCCCTTGTGGATGAGGAGCGTGGCATCGCCGCCGTCGTCTACGATGAGTTGCGGGCCCAGGCCGTCGCCGAAGTCCTGCGCGCGGTAGGTGAAGTCCCAGTACGTTTCGAGCGACTCGCCCTTGTACGCGAACACGGGAACGCCCTTGGGGTCGTCCGCCGTGCCGCCCTTGGGCGGCGGTCCCACGACGACGGCGGCCGCGGCGTGGTCCTGCGTGGAGAAGATGTTGCAGCTCGCCCATCGTACGGTGGCGCCGAGCTCAACGAGCGTCTCGATGAGGACGGCGGTCTGGATCGTCATGTGAAGGCTGCCGGTGATCCGCACGCCGGCGAGCGGCTTGCTCGGTCCGTACTTCTCGCGCGTAGCCATGAGGCCCGGCATCTCCTTCTCGGCGATGTCTATCTCTTTGCGTCCCCATTCGGCGAGACTGATATCGGCAACGCGGTACTCGAGCTTGCCGGCGGTCTGAACATTGCTCATGGTTGGCTCCTTACGGAACTAACATACCGTTGCTCGTGGGCGTTGCCAATGGGCTGCGCCGGTTCGGCCGGACGCGCCGGACCCGGACGGAGTTTCACCCGTCCAGCCGTGTCACCCTGATGCGCTTGAACGTCGCCTCGCCGGTGCACAGGTTGCCGTAGAATCCGAGACGCAGACCAAGCATCGCCTCGCCGTTCGGCGGCGCGGTGAACTCGAGCGTAACGGGCCTATCGGAGAACGTCCCCAAGAGGTCCTCGCCGGAGTGCTCCCAGCCACCTTCGATCGCGATCGAGGCGCCCATCCGCCCGCCGTCCGTGTTCTTCACGTGGGTAGCGGAGACGAGACCGGTCACCCGGTAGCGTGCACCCGGGACGAGATCGGTGATCGGCTGGGTCCAGCGTGAGTCGTTGGGCAGATCGTTTGCCACGACGAGCGACGACTCAGCGGCGGCGGCGCGAATATAGCCGAACCGCGCGTGAGGCGCGAAGGCGTAGTGCTGC
Organism: Spirochaetales bacterium; assembly: GCA_046538735.1. Classification (GTDB taxonomy): domain Bacteria; phylum Spirochaetota; class Spirochaetia; order DSM-27196; family SLST01; genus SLST01. Next base: position 2,354 of record JBKHII010000078.1, on the reverse strand, counting down.
CATCCGAGCGGCCCCTCAGTCGTACCGGCCTCGAAGTCGCCGTTCAGGAGGAGCGGAGGACTCTCGTCCGGGATGAAGCGGTACTCGAGTGGCTCGGACGTGTTTCCGGATGCGTCCGTCGCGGCGATGCGATAGACCGCGGCTCCCGTGTCGCGGTGAGTGAATCGCGCTACTCGAGGTGACGCGATGAGCACGCCGTCACGCCAGACATCGTAGGACGTGACGCCCACGTCATCGGTCGCCGGGTCTCATGCAAACGCGACGCATTCATGGTTGTGAACCGACGCCAGACCCGAGGGCGCGGTCGGTGGGTCTCGTCCGTCTCAAGGGAGCGCGGGTCCAAGGCGACGCGGGCGAACACGTCTTGCGAATAGCGTCCTTCGCGCTCCATTCGAACAACTTTCCTCAGAAAGTCGAGATCGAAGAGATAGATCCACCAGTCATTGAGCACGGGCACACCTTCCCGTCCAGTTCCAAGATCTCGGGCGAGATGGTATCCGGGAGCTTTGGGGAGGTGTTCGAACCACAGAGACAGGTAGTGGAGGTTCGCGTCCGATCCGGCGGGGCCTCCCTCCCAGTTCGTAGCCGGTCGCACGATTCTGCCGGCGTCGTGACCCGAAGCCTGGACAACCGGGTAGTCGTGCCACTGCTCGTACCCTGAGACCGTGTGCGGTTCGGTCTGGACTCCGCTGAAGCGAGCCGCGCCGTGGGACAAGTAGACGCCGAAGGCTCCGGCTCGAGGCGGTGTGGGACCCGGCGAGGTCGGTTCTCCCCGATCGTCGTTCCACGTCACGGCGAGGCGGTTTCCGAGCGTCCCGACGGTACCGGCTTCGAGCTCGATGCGCGACCCGTTCACGGTGAGCGCAAGGGCGACGGGCTCGAGCGGATCCAGCTGTGTCTCTCCGGCGGCGAGCGTCTCGAGGTTCTTGCCTTCCATCCTCGCGATCAAAAGACGACCGCTGCGGGAGATGCCGGCGACGTATGCAACTGCGTTCTCATTCGAAAAATCTCCGCCGAGGCGGCAGGCGATACCCGCGAGACTGGGCTTGTGCGGCGGCCGGTCGGGCGCCACTGACTCCCACCGCACGGTCGCGCGAAAAACGCCGTCCGCGGCCAGCATGGGGCGGGGAAAGGTCCGTCCGACCGTCGCGCCGCCGGCCGGTTCGGGCGCGGCGCTCCTGTTCGGAACCGATTCGGTCATGACGAGCGGAAACGACTCCGTGCTCGACCAGTCGTAGTTGTGGACGGACGCCGGCGGGAAGTGCGATATGCCTGCCTGGGCGTGATCGGGCGCGGTGAGCCCGGCGAGGAAGCTGTTGGACGCGGAGAGCGTGTAGAGCTCGTAGTCGTTCAACATCCGATGCTCCAGGCGACGGCCCGACCACCCCACGTCAAGCGAGGTGTAGACGGGGACCTCGTGTTTGCGAGGCCAGCTGCGGCTCACGCGGTCCAGGATGCACTCGGCCATGTGGGCGGTGTTCTCGAGCATGAAGCCGGCGTTCTGGTGCGCCTCCTTGCCGAACCCGTAGACGACGATGTTCCGACCGGTGTCGATATCCGGTCTGGGCGCTCCGTTTACCCAGATCGCGTCCGGCCCGAGCATGCACGTCTCCCAGAACCCGGAGCCGGGCACCCCGAACACCCACACCGCGTCCAGCTCGTCCGCGCGAGCCGAGCCCACGATGCCGAAACGCGGATCGAAGGCGATGGCTCGATAATCCGCGTTTCCGAGTCCAACGTCGTAGCCTCGTTCGATCCGCTCCACGTAGTTGGCCGTTGTCAGGTTTGCGGCGGAGTTCGTCGTGGGCGGCAGCTCGTTCAGCTCGTGAAACGCGACGATACGCATCTTGGTACGCCCGCCGGACGCGGTACTCACGAACGCATGGGAGCGCGTTGTGCTCGCCGAAAAGCGAGTCGGCAAGCCGACCGGGTGAGAGGCGTTCCTGCGGTTCCGTGGGCGCACCGGTCGATGCGCAGCCGATGAGACATGAGAGGAGCAGAGCGCAGACGAAAGTCGAGGGCATTCGTGCCATAAGGTCCTTTCCTGCGGGGTACTAGCGGATCCGTGCCCCGTCGCGTACGGTCTGCTCGCAGGACAGAGTACGGATCGATTCGGACCTTGTCCACGCTCGATGCACCTGTCGACAAACATTTTGAAATGTCACCGACCTTGCTGAAGTGAAGCACCACGCGGTTTTCTCCCGTATAGAGTTACATGCCGCGACCTCGATTTTGCAGAAATCCCGCCTGTCCCAACGCCCACAGCCCGCCCCCGAACTGGCTCGTTCGCGCCGGAACCTACGAGACGATCGCCCACGGAACCGTTCAGCGCTTCGTCTGCAAGCACTGCGGTA